>JOBE01000036.1 GCA_000717735.1 Streptomyces griseoluteus
TCTCCCCAGGCCCGCAGGGCCTGGGGGACGCCTCGCGAGGCGGAGGAGGGCGCCATGGCGGAGCCATGGCGACCGACGACAACGCGGCGAGGCGCGGTGCCGGACCCCGCGAGCCCGGCATGATCCGAACGAGAGGCCCCAGGACCTGTCCCTCGGCCGGCTTCAGGGGGCACCTCGCCGAGTGACGGATTCCGGCTCCGGATGCGAGCCTGAGGGAGCACGTGTTCCGTGAGCACGGCTCCGGCCGGGACGAAGGGGAATCCGTTGGGCGGCGAGGCGATCCACGACGAACTGGACCGGCGGGCGGCCGAGGTGGCGGATCAGGTGGTGGCCTGGCGCCGCCACCTGCACCGCCACCCGGAGCTGTCCAACCGCGAGGTGAACACGGCGCGCCTGGTGGCGGACCGGCTGCGGGCCCTCGGCCTCGACGAGGTCCGTACGGGCATCGCCGGGCACGGCGTCGTGGGGGTCCTGCGCGGTGCGCGGGCGGGCGAGCGGGTCGTGGCGCTGCGGGCGGACATGGACGCGCTGCCGGTGCGGGACCTGTGCGGGACGGAGTTCGCGGCCGAGACGGTCGACTCGGACTATCCGGGCGGCCCGTTCCCCGTCTCGCACGCCTGCGGCCACGACTGCCACACGGCGGCGCTGCTCGGCGCGGCGACGGTGCTCGCGGGCGCCCGCGACCGGCTGCCGGGCACCGTGCTCTTCGTCTTCCAGCCGGCCGAGGAGGGCCCTCCGGTGACCGAGCAGGGCGGGGCCCGGGCGATGGTCGAGGCGGGCGCCTTCGCCGACCCCGTGCCGACGATGGCCTTCGGGCTGCACGTGACGCCCCATCCCAAGGGCTACGTGGGATACAGGGTCGGCAATCAGTACGGCGCCTCTACCCTCGTCCGTATCGTCGTCACCGGCAAGCAGACCCACGGTTCCACGCCGTGGGAGGGCGTGGACCCGATGCCCGCGGTGGGCGCGGTCCTGACGGGCATCGGCCAGCTGTACCGGCAGGTCTCGGCCTTCGATCCGGTCACGGTGTCGATCGGGCACGTCGAGGACGTCGGCCGCTTCAACATCGTGGGGCAGACGGTGACGCTGTGGGGCACCGTCCGCTGTGCCGTGGAGTCCGACATGGCGCGGGTCAAGGATCGCCTGACGACGCTCGCGGAGCACTCGGCGGCGGCGTACGGGGCGACGGCCACGGTGGAGTACCTGCAGTCCGTCCCTCCCGTGCACAACAGCGGGCCGTGGGTGGAGGCGGGGCTCCCCACCTTCCGCCGGGTGGTGGGCGAGGAGCGGGTGGTGGAGACGGGCGGGACGCTCGGGTACGACGACGTCTCCGAGTTCGTGAGCAGGTTCGGCGGCATGTACGTGATGCTCGGCGTCCAGGACGCGACCCTGGACGCGTCCGGGCGGCCGGTGCCCGTGCCGGGCGGCCGCGGCCTGGTGACCAACCACAATCCGCACTTCTACGCGGACGACGACACCCTCGTCACGGGTGTCCGGCTGCAAGCGCACGTGGCGTACGACCATCTGGCGGGGACCCTGGTGCCCCGGGCCGCCGACTGACCGGCCTTCGAGTTGCGCGCCGGACGCCACACGGGAGGCTGGTGGTATCCGCCCGCGCACCCGCAGGGAGAGACATGCAGCTCGATCTCACCGCCCTCGCCGACGAGCACCTGGCCGCGGCCCGCACGGCGCCGCACGGGCGCAGCGCCCATCTGGTGGTGCACGACGGGGTGCTCCGGCAGACCGTCATCGCCATGACCTCCGGCACGTCCCTCGACGAGCACAACGCGCCCCCGGCCGCGAGCCTCCAGGTGCTGCGGGGCCGGGTGAACCTGACGGCGGCCGGATGGGCCGAGGAGCTCGCGGCGGGCACGCTGCGGATGATCCCCAAGGAGCGGCACGGGCTCAGCGCCCTGGAGGACTCGGTGGTGCTCCTTACCGCGGTGAACGACTGACGCTCGCGTCCTCAAGGCTCGTCGCCGGTGGCCCGACCGTGCCTGCCAGGTGACGGGCCGCCATACCGGGCGGGCCTGTTTGTGGCGTCCTCGCCCATGGAGCACGGTCCCGTACCACCCGTAGCGTCCCGGCCGACCCTCCGTCAGGAACGAGCCGCCCGGGAGCCCCCATGCGTTCACCCAGTCCATCCCGTCCATCCCGCCTGCCCCGTCCCGCCCGCCTCCGCGGGCCACGCCGGTTCGCGGCGCTGCTGCTGTGCGCCGCCGCGGCCCTGTTCCCGACCGCGGTCCCGGCCGGGGCCACCGCTCCCCCGCCCGTGCCGGGCACGCTCCAGGCGTACGACATCGACTCCGTGTTCAGTGCGGGCGTGTCGTCCGGCGGCTACATGGCCACCCAGCTGCACGTGGCGTACTCAAGCACGTTCGAGGGCTCCGCCGTGTTCGCCTCCGGGCCGTACGACTGCGCCCGCGGGCAGCTCGCCACGGCGCTCAACGCCTGTATGGACACGACACAGAACCTCCAGCTCGCCACTCTGGAACAGACCACCCGCGACCGGTCGGCGCAGGGGCAGGTCGACCCGGTGGCGAACCTGGCCGGTGACCCGGTGTACGTCTTCAGCGGCGCGGGCGACTCGACGGTGAAGCGGCCGGTCGTGGACGCGCTCGCGGACTACTACGGGCGTTTCGGCGCACGCGTCCGGTACGACAGGTCGACGGCGGCGGGGCACGCGTGGATCACCCCGCTCGGCCCCAACTCCTGCACGGTGACGCAGAGTCCGTATCTGAACAACTGCGGGATCGACACGGAGGGAGCGCTTCTCGGCCACCTCCTCGGGTCGGTCGCGGCGCCCGGGTCCGGCACGGGCGGCTCGCTGATCCGCTTCGACCAGAACCTGTACGCGCCGGGTGGTTCGGCGGCGGCGCTCTCGATGGGCGGGGAGGGCTTCGCGTACGTGCCGTCGTCCTGCGCCGAGGGGGCGCGCTGCCGACTGCTCGTGGCACTGCACGGCTGCAAGCAGGGGTACGCGTACCAGGGCTTCGGGACCCGGTTCGTCGAGAACGCGTACCTCAACGAGTACGCCGACACGAACGACACGATCGTGCTCTATCCGCAGGCGGCACCGACCGCGACCCTGGAGAACCCGAACGGCTGCTGGAACTGGTGGGGCTACCTCGGCGACACGGCGTACGCGCGGCACGGCGGGAAGCAGATCGAGGCGGTCATGGGCATGGTGCGGGCGCTGGGCGGCGGCGACACCGGGACACCGCCGCCCACGTCCGGTCGTACGGTCCTGTCCAGTACGGACGCCGAGGACGGGTACGTGAAGGCGGCGGCGGACGGCTCGGGGGCGGCCCTCGGCACCCTGGAGGACCTGTCCGGGCTCGCGCTCGGCCGGGGCACGGACGGCAAGGTGAACCGGTCCCTCGTCTCCTTCGACACCTCCGGGATCCCGGCCGGCAAGGAGATCACCCGGGCCTGGCTGACGGTCACCCGGTCGAGCGGCTCGGGCGATCCCTGGGCGTCCCCCGCGGGCAACCGGCTCCTGGTGGCCCTGCGCACGGGCTGCTTCGGGGGATGCGCGGTGGAGCCCGCGGACTGGTCGGCGGCGGCCTCGGTGGCGGGCGCCGCACGGATCGACGCGTTCTCGTCCGGGAGCGCGGTGTCGACCGATCTGTCGGCGGAGGCGCTCTCGGCGCTGAACCGTGGCGGGGTCACGCAGTTCAGGCTCGGCTTCGCGTCGGCGCCCGCCGGGACGGCGTACCTGTTCGTGAACCGGGACACGCCGGTGACCCTGACGGTCGAGTACCGGTAGGGGGGCGGGTTCGGGGCGAGGCCCGGAACGGGCCCCGCCCCGCTCTCAGCCCTCGGCGGTGACCAGGACGAGCGGGGTGCCCGTGCAGGGCAGCAGGCGCAGCCCGTCGGCGCGCCGGCCGGCCGGCGGCCCCGCGAGAACGGCGCCGAAGTCGGGCCCCTTGGTGAGGGATCCGACGAGATGGGCCGGGTCGGTGGAGGCGGCGACCCGGCCGCGCGCGTTGACGAGCCGGGCCGGTGCCGGCAGTCGCTGGAGCGCGGGGAGCACGGCCGCCTCGAAGTGGCGGAGGTAGACGTCGGCTGCGGCCACCCCCACGAAGCGGCCGCCGAGGGTGACCGGCGCGGAGAGCGTGAGGCCGTACTCGTCGGAACAGAGGCAGTCGACGTACGGCCCGGTGACGGCGCGGCTGCCGGTCTCGCGGGGCAGGGTGTACCAGTCCCAGTGGGTGTAGTCGGAGTAAGCGGAGTGCTCGGGATCCAGGTCGAGCAGGAGCGGCCTGACGGCTCCGCCGGGGCCCCGCTGCCACCACTCCAGCCAGCCCGGCGCGTCGCCGAGGAGGCCGGGCGCGGCGACGAAACCAGGCCGGAGACAGCGGGTGGGCGGCGAGCCTGGCACGCAGCCCGGTGCGCAGGGCCGCCAGATCGGCGATGAGCGGCTCCCGCCCCGAGCGGGACGCGTCGGAACCGGACGGACCGGAGTCGGAGCGGCCCGGGTGAGACCGGTCGGAGCGGGGCTCGCCCGAGCGGGACGCGTCGGAACGGGACGGGCCGGAGTCGGAGCGGCCCTGGTGAGACCGGTCGGAGCGGGGCTCGCCCGAGCGGGACAGGTCCGCGAGGAGCGCGCTGGTCTCGGCACCCGTCGCGGCGACGGCGGCGAAGACCTCGTCGAGCGTGCCCCGTACGCGCTCGACGACGTGACCCCACGCCTCGCTCCCGCCCCGTGCCGCCTCCGAGAGGGCGTGCCGTACGCCAAGTGGGTCCAGGCCTGGACCGAGATCAAGGGCTGACCCGTCCATGACCACGCTCGCCCCCGGACGCGCACCCCAGCCACCCGAGCCGCCCGGGCCGTCCGGATGCTCCGCTCGCTCCGCGAAGTCCCCCGCGGGAGCCGCCGGATCCGTCCGGCGGCTCGCCGGGGCCCTGCAGCGGCGGCCCCGGCTGCGGCTCGCGGCCCTGCTCACCGCCCCGCTCCTCTGGCTGGTCCTGGCCTATCTCGGCTCGCTCGCCGCCCTGTTCCTCTCCGCCTTCTGGACCACCGACAGCTTCACCTCCGAGGTCGTACGCATCTGGACCTCGCGGAACTTCGAGGAACTCGTCACCTCCCCCGTCTACCGGACCGTGGCACTGCGCACCGTCGCCGTCGCCCTCGCGGTGACCGCCCTGTGCGCCGTCCTCGCCTTCCCGCTCGCCTTCTACACCGCGCGCGTGGCACACCCCCGCCGCCGGCCACTGCTCGTGGTGGCGCTGCTCACGCCGCTCTGGGCCGGCTACCTCGTGAAGGTGTACGCCTGGCGCCTGATCCTCTCCGAAGGCGGTCCTCTGGACTGGGCACTGGGGCCGTTCGGCCTGAGCGGGCCCGGGTACCGCCTGACGGCCACGGTGCTCGTCCTGACCTACCTCTGGCTGCCGTACATGGTCCTGCCGATCCACACCGCGCGCTCGTCCAGCTCCCGGAGAGCCTGCTGCACGCCTCGGCCGACCTCGGTGCGAGGACCGTGCGGACCTTCGTCTCCGTGGTCCTGCCGCTCGTGTGGCCCGCGGTGGCCGCCGGGTCCGTCTTCACCTTCTCCCTCAGCCTCGGCGACTACATCACGGTGCAGATCGTCGGCGGCAAGACCCAGCTGATCGGCAACCTCGTCTACTCCAACGTCACCCTCAACCTGCCGCTGGCCGCCGCGCTCGGCACCGTGCCGGTCACCGTCATCGTCGTGCACCTGCTCGCGGTGCGGCGTTCCGGCGCGCTGCGCAGCCTGTGACCGGCCGGAAGGACCGCCACCGATGAATCTCTCCGTCCCGCGCGGATCGCCCTGCGCACCGCGGCCGGTCTCGTCCTGGCGGCGATCTACCTGCCGCTGCTGCTCGTGCTGCTCGGCTCCGTCAACCCGGACCGCTCGGCGAGCTGGCCGCCGCCCGGCCTCACATTCGACTGGTGGGCGGCCGCCTGGGACAACGAGGGTGCCCGTACGGCGCTGTGGACCTCGGTCAAGGCCGGGCTCGCCGCGACCGCGATCGCCCTCGTCCTCGTCCTCGTCCTCGTCCTCGTCCTCGGCACCCTCATCGCCTTCGCGGTGCAGCGGTACGCCTTCTTCGGACGCGAGGCGGTCTCCTTCGCGGGGTGCTGCCGATCGCCCTGCCCGGGATCGTCACCGGCATCGCGCTGAACTCGGCCTTCGGCACGGTCCTCGAACCGCTCGGCGTGGGCCTCGGCATGTTCACCGTGGTCGTGGGCCACGCGACCTTCTGCATCGTCGTGGTCTTCAACAACGTGGTGGCCCGGCTCCGGCGGCTGCCCGGCTCCTACGAGGAGGCGGCGATGGACCTGGGTGCGCACACCTTCCGCGCCTTCTGGGACATCACCTTCCCGCTGCCGCGGTCGGCGCTCCTCGCGGGCGGACTGCTCGCGTTCGCCCTGTCCTTCGACGAGATCGTGGTGACGACGTTCACGGCGGGCCCCGGTGTGCAGACCCTGCACGTGTGGATCTTCAACAACATGACCCGCCCTCAGCAGGCCCCGGTCGTCAACGTGGTGGCAGCGGCACTCGTGCTGCTGTCGGTGGTGCCGATCTACGCCGCTCAGCGGCTGTCCTCGGACACGACGGGCGGCGGGCGGGTGTGACGGTGCCCGTCCCGCTCAGCCGGACTGCTTCTCCCATTCGAGGGTGACGCGCAGGCTCGCGTTCGCGCTCCCCTGGACGACCAGCGCGGTGAGCTTGCCCGCGTCCAGGCCGAGCTGGCAGCCGAACTCGACGGTCGCGCGGTCCGGGGCCGCGCGGTGGAGGGCGTCCCCGATCTGTCCGGCGAAGGAGGCGAGCGCCTCGGTCACCGCGGAGAGGTCGGGCAGACGCCCGCCGAGCCCTTCGAGTCCTTCGAGGTCCGTGTCGGGGCCGAGGCGCCGTGCCTCGACGAAGAGGGTCGCGTCCCCGACGTCGACCCGGGTGAGGTCCGTCATCGATGCTCCCGACAGTGGATGTGTGGGTGACGATAGGCCGTCAGTATCACCGAGCGGTGCGGCGCCGGGCCGCATGCCGCGCCCGGGGCGGTGCAAGCCGTGTGCAGAGGTGCGGTGCCCGCTCAGAGCGCGGGCCTCAGGACGGCCGCGGCCGGGCTCGCGAGGTGCCCGCCGGTGGTGCGTGCGGGGAGAGCGCTGCCGCGCAGCCACTCGGGCCAGCTGAGGTTCCAGTCGCCGAAGCCGTCGCCGAAGGTGGGCATGGGCTCGCCGTATCCGTTGATCACACGGACGAGATCCCCCTCGCGGACGGTACGGAACAGCCAGGCGGCGTCCTCCGTACTCATGCCGGTGCAGCCGTGGCTGACGTCCGCGCTGCCCTGCGCGTCGAGCGACCAGGGGGCGGCGTGCAGGTACTCACCGCTCCACGTCACCCGGGTGGCCCAGCGCACCTTCAGGTCGTAGTACTCGCGGCTGCCGCGGGCGATGCCGATGGAGTCGCCGCGCATGCGGACGAGCGCCTCCTTGCCGAGGACGACCTTGGTGCCGCCCCGGGTGCGGAAGCCGGCCTTGCCGGTCGTGACCGGCAGGGTGCGCAGCACGCGCCCGTCCCGGAGCACCGTCATCTCGTGGGCGGACACGTCGGTCACCGCCTCGATCCGGGATCCGGTGGTGAAGGTGAGCGGCCGGGAGCGGCCGCCGTGGAGGGCGTCGGTGATCCGTGCCCCTTCGAGGCCGCTGCGGACCCGGACGGTGGTGCGGGCGGGCCAGTAGTGGTGCGGCCGGTAGTGGAGGGTGTCGGAGTCGACCCAGTACCAGGAGCCCTCGACCTGGGGTTCCGTCCGCACGACGAGGCCGCGCTCGACGACCCGGCGGGCCTCGGGGTCGCCCGCCTGCACGGCATGGCTGAGCTCCGCGGTGACCGGCCGGCCGACGCCGAAGGTACCGCCGCCCTCCGGCCCGAAGGCGACGGTGAGCCATTCGCCGGCGGGGGCCGCTTCGGTACGGAGGTCGACGCGGGCGAGGTGGTGCCGCGGCCCCTCGGTCCGGGTCCGCACGACGACGAGACGGGCGGTGTAGCGGGCTCCCGCGGGCAGCGGCGCGGCGCTGGTCCACCGGGTGCCGTCGGGGCTCGGCGCGCCGGCGAGGCGGCCGCCGCGCCGGTCGGTGACGGTGACGTCGACCAGTACTCCGGGAGTCCGCAACGCGAGTTCGACCGAACCCGAGGCCTCGGCGCCGAGCGTGACCGGGTCCCCGGTGAGGACGGTTCCGCCGGTGAGCACGAGGGTCCGGCGGGGTGCGGAACACAGGCCGCCGACGGCGCCGCAACCGTCCACCGAGACGACGGCGGTGGACTCCAGGGCCGCGGTGGCGGGGCGCCGGTCGGCGGCCGACTCGGCCGACTCGGCCGCCGTGCTGACGAGAACGGCCCCGACGGCCAGGGACAGCGCCCTCCAGCCCCGTACGGATCTGCGTGACGACACGTCGGACAGCCTCCCCTTCCGGACGACGACGCCGGCGGGGGATGCCGACCGCAGCATCAAAACGGATGAAAGGAGGAAAAGATGATCAAGGCGGTGGGCGTGGCGGCCCAGTGGGGGGCGAGACGACTCGAATGGGTCAGCGGGGCGGCTCGGGAAGCTCCTCGCCCGTCTCCAGCAGGGACTTCAGGCTGGAGATGAGCGCGGGCCAGCCTTCCCCGATCAGCCCCTTCATCATGCCGTCGGCTTCGAGCTCGCCGTGCGTGACTGTGAGTTTGACCGTGTCGCCGGAGGGTTCGATCGCGAACGTCACCCGGGACCGGGGCTCCCGGACGAGGCGCTGGTAGACGTCCTCGTCGAGGTGGACGGCGTCCGCCCAGGCCGGGGTGAAGGTGTGCCAGGTGTACGAGAGGAGACGGCCGGGCTCGGCGGCGAGGACGACCTGCTCGGGGTCCGCGGTCCTGCGCCCGCCCTCGTCCCAGACCATGGGCGCGCCGGGGGTCCACTCCGTCTCGAAGGCCACGCCCCAATAGCGGCGGGTGAACACCGGGTCGGTGAGTGCCTTCCACAGCTCGTCGGGGGTGGTCCG
Source organism: Streptomyces griseoluteus (assembly GCA_000717735.1). Lineage (GTDB taxonomy): Bacteria > Actinomycetota > Actinomycetes > Streptomycetales > Streptomycetaceae > Streptomyces > Streptomyces griseoluteus_A. The sequence goes on from JOBE01000036.1 coordinate 9,005, forward strand.
GATGTAGGTGGTGTAGACGAACGTGTCACTGTCCATCGCGCTGCCCCTCGGGTCTGCCGTCCCCTTTCTCCAGCTTAGGGCCTCCGTCCGACCGGGGGGTCGCTGGTTGATTAGGTGCGGATGAAACTAATCAACGTGCTGCTAGCGTGTCCGGATGTCGCTGAAGCACGCCGTCCTCGCAGCTCTCCTGGAGGGCGAGGCATCCGGATACGACCTTGCCAAGATCTTCGACGTGTCCGTCGCCAATTTCTGGGCCGCCACCCCGCAGCAGCTCTACCGCGAGCTGGACCGGCTCGCGGAGGCCGGCCTCATCGCGGCGCGTGTGGTGGAGCAGGAACGGCGCCCCAACAAGCGGATGTTCAGCCTCACGGAGCCGGGGCTCCGGGACCTGACCGCCTACACGTCGTCGCCGCCGCGCCCCAGCGCGGTCCGTGACGAGCTGATGGTCCAGGTGCAGGCCTGCGACGAGGGGGACACGGCGGCCGTACGCGGCTTCGTGGCCCAGCGGATGGAGACGGCCCGGGCGAAGCTGGCCCGCTACGACCGGCTGCGGGAGTGGATGCTCGCCGGCCGGGACGAGGCGAGCTACCTCGACGAGGCCGAGCGGGTCGGCCCGTATCTCACACTGATGCGCGGCCGGTTCTTCGAGGAGGAGAACCTGCGCTGGGGTGAGCGGACCCTCGCCGTGCTCGACCGCCGCGCCCTGGCCCGGAGCCGGGCCGCGGAGGAGCCGGCGGCGGGGGCGAGGCCGGATCAAGGGGCCGTGGCCGGCTTGGCCGGGGGACCCACCGGGGAGTGAGGGCGGGGGGGAGGCGGGGAGTGAGGGCACGGGGAGTGACGACGCGCCCTACCGTGCGGTAACGTCACCGATCCGCCACCGGACGCGCCGGTCGCGGATCAGGGACGGATCGGGGACGGACCGCTATGAACGTCGGTGACCTCGTCGAGGACTTCAGCCTTCCGGACGAGACGGGCACCCCTCGGTCCCTGACCGGCCTGCTCACCGAGGGACCGGTCGTCCTCTTCTTCTACCCGGCGGCACTCACGCCGGGCTGCACCGCCGAGGCCTGCCACTTCCGGGATCTCGCGGCCGAGTTCCGCGCCGTCGGCGCGCTGCCCGTCGGGATCAGCACGGACGGGATGGAACGGCAGCAGGAGTTCGCCGAGCGGCACTCGCTCGGCTACCCGCTGCTCTCCGACCCGGACGGCGCCGTGCGCGACCGGTTCGGGGTGAAGCGCGGGTTCTCCCTCGCGCCGACGAAGCGGGTGACGTTCGTGATCGGCCAGGACCGGCGGATACGCGAGGTCGTCCGCAGCGAACTGCGCATGAACGCCCACGCCGACCGCGCACTCGCCGCTCTGCGCACCGCCTGAGTCGCTCGGCGCACTCCATCCCACCACGGGGACGGACGGCCCACACGGGGAGCGTTCACGACATGCGGGGGCGGGCCGGTCGGGTGACACTCGCTGCAACGCCCGGCCTCTCCCGGCCTGCGCGGGAACGGAGTGTGCAGGAATGGACGACTACCCCCTCCTCAACCTCTTCTGGACGATGCTGTGGTTCTTCCTCTGGATCATGTGGCTGTTCCTGCTGTTCAAGGTGGTCACCGACATCTTCCGGGACCAGTCCCTCAACGGGTGGGCCAAGGCCGGATGGCTGATCTTCTGCATCGTGCTGCCGTACCTCGGCGTGCTGGTCTACGTCATCGCCCGGGGCAAGAGCATGGGCGAGCGTGATGTGAAGCGGGCCAGGGAGAGCGAGGCCGCGTTCCAGGAGTACATCCGCAGGACCGCCGGACCCCAGGGCGGCGGTGCCGGCAGCTCCGCCGACGAACTGACCCGGCTCGCGGACCTGAAGGAGAAGGGCGCCATCACGCCCGAGGAGTTCGAGAAGGCGAAGGCCAAGGTCCTGGCCTGAGACACCGGAGGCGGACGGGAAGGAAGCACACGCGGTCGTGCGGAAGAAGGCGCGGGCGGCACCGGCCGCCGGGCTCGCGGGCTCCCTCTGGCGGGAGGCCCTCGCGGAGCCCGGCAGACTTTCGGAGTCGCTCGCGTCCTTCGCACTGCGCCATCTGGGGCCGGGCGCCGGAGCCGCCGTCGCCCGCCTGCGTGCGGCCCGCCCCGAGGCCGACGCGGCCGCCCTGAGAGCCCTGGTCGTGACCCGTGGCCGCAGGGCAGTGGTGTCCGAGGGGGCCTTCGTCGGCGGCCCGTTCCTCTTCCTCGTCCCGTTCGCCTTCTGCGGCGCGCTCCTCTCCCAGGCCCGCGCCGTGCTCGAACTCGCCGCCGTCGAAGGGCGGGACGCCACGGACCCGGAGCGGTCCGCCGAACTGCTTGTCCTGCAAGGCGTGTGCGGGGACACCGCGGCGGCCCGGGCAGCGCTGGAGGCACCCGGAAGCGGGCCACGAGGAGCGAACGGGCCGGGCCGCCTGGCCGTGCTCCGGGGCCTGACCTCGCGGATGGCGCGTCTCCTCGGACTGATCACGGCCGATGACGGTGCCGGCCGGCTGGTCCGCGTCGGCCGGTGGGCGCTCCTCATCGTGGTCCTCCTGGTCGGTCTGGTGGCACCGCTGGTCTGGCTGCCCTATACGCTGCCGCAGGGATCCCTGCACCTCTGGTACGAGGAGCCGGGCGACTCGTCCGCCCGCCCCGGCCGTGCGGACGTCACCGCGCTCGACCTGCCGGACGGCGTGACCGCCTACCTGTGCGGGCCGCTGCCCTTCCTGCGCTCGGTCCGCGGTGACCTCATCGGCCGCGGCGCCGCCGCCGGCATCCACTACGAGGTGTTCGGTCCCGACCTGTGGCTGGGTGCCGAGAGCTGAGCCGGCACACACGGCCGGCGGGCCTCCCCCGCCCCTTCTCGTCGGAGACGGAGCTGGACGGGGCGGGGAAGCCGGTCAGCAGCCGGTCGACCAGATGTGGGAGTCACCGCGGTCGTTGGCGGCGCCGTTGTAACCGACCTCCTGTCCCGGGGCGAGACAGATGGTCATGCCGCCGCCCTGCCAAGCGCTCTCGTAGACCTTGACGTGGTCCTTGATGCCGGGACCCGAGATGCCGTGGTTGGCCCAGGAGGAGTCGGTGTCGGAGATCCAGCTCTCCCACCAGCCGTCGTCTCCGCTCCAGTTGGCACGCTGGCCGCCGAAGTTGGAGTCCTGCCAGACGCAGAACTCGCCGCTGGGGCATTCGGCGGCCCCGGCGGAGGTGGCGAGGGCGAGGCCTGCCGTGGCGGCGAACAGCGCCGCGGCGGTGGTGACGAGAAGTCGCTTCACGAGAGTGTGGGGCCTTTCTGCGGGTGGGTGGACGCGGGCAGTTCGGCTGCCCGCCGCAGCGCGCGGTCGCGCAGCTGCCGGTATGCGGTGAGCTCGTCGCGTCGCAGGGCGCGTACGGTGACCAACTCGGCGGCCTCGAGCCGGGCGCGGATCTCGTCGAGTCCGCTCTCCCGGCCGCAGCGGGTTGCGACGGCCGGATCGGGACGGTCGGGGCGGGGACGGTCGGGTGGGGTCACGCACCGGGTCCAGCGGTCGAGTGCCGCGCGGTGGGCGGGGTCGGCGCGCACGCGGGCCTGAACCTCGGCGCGGAGGTTGCCGACGATGACCTGGGCCCTGAACCAGCGGCGCTGATCGCCGTAGAGCCGGTGGCGGGCGGTGGCGAGGCAGCCGTCCTGGTGGGCGGTGACGGTGGCGCCCGTGGCGAGGGTGACGGAGAGTTCCCGGGGACCGGCGCCGAAGAGCGCCGCCCGGAGGGTCCGATCCTCGTCCGGGGCGCGGGGCCTGGACGCCAGGGAGAGGCCCTGGTCGTTCAGGCAGTCGACGACGAGCCGGTGCTCGGCGCCTTTGAGCAGCGCGTCCTGAGCCGCCGTACCGGAGGGGACTCCGGGGGTTCCGGGTGCTCCCGGTCCGACGGCGGTGCAGCCCGAGAGCAGCAGTGCGGCGGAGGCCGCCAGGACGGTGTGACGGATGTGCGCGGCGCTGCGCAGCATGGCGGTCCCCCTTGGATCGTTCCTGGTCGGAGCTTCGGCGAGTGATCGACTCGACGGCTCGGAATGATCACTGCCCGACGAGACAGCCGCCATGCCGAAGGTCACTCGAACGAGTCGAACGTGCCGGGGCACGCGCCCCTCATGCGCTGCGGCCGTGCCGCGCGAAGCGGGACGGGGAGCGTCCAGCGGAACGGGGACCGGAACCGGGACCGGGAACGACAAGGCCCCGGTTGGACGGGGGATTCCAACCGGGGCTGATCGCCGTGACGCGAAGGGCGGTCACCTCTGGCGGGGGACCAGGGGACCGGGCCCCTTCGCAGTCACATACGTATGAACGATAAACCTTTCCCGAATGTTCCGAGCGTTCCCGCATAGGCGATGTACGTCACATCACCCGATTTCGGCAGGTCGGTCAGTCCTTCTCGGGGCGGTAGACGGAGCCCGGTTCGGCCTCACCGGGGGCGAGGAGCTCCGGCACCGTCACGAAGGTGAAGCCCCGCCGCTTCAGCTCGTCGATGATCGACGGGACGGCCGGGACCGTCCCGTCGTAGATGTCGTGGAGCAGGATGATCCCGTCGCCGTGCGCCTGTTCGAGCACCCGCTGGCGTATGAGGGCCGAGTCGGTGGTGGAGTAGTCCTTGGCGGTGATGCTCCACAGGATCTGGGCGAGCCCCAGCTCCCGGCTGACGTCGGACACCATGTCGTCGGTGCGTCCCTGCGGCGGGCGCATGAGGGTGGGCTTCCGGCCGGTGATCTTCTCGATGGCCTCCTGGGTACGGGACAGCTCGTCGCGAACCTCCGCCTCGTCGAGATCGGTCAGGATCTGGTGCGTCCAGGTGTGGTTGGCGACCTCGTGCCCCTCGGCGGCTATGCGCGCGACCACCTTGGGGTAGCGGTCGACGTGCTTCTTGCCGAGCAGGAAGAAGGTCGCGGGGACCCGCTTCTCCTTCAGGATGTCGAGGAGCCGGGGAGTGTCCTTGCCCGGCCCCGCGTCGAAGGTCAGCGCGATGCACTTGACCTTGGCGCAGTCGACGCGGCGGGCCGCGGCGCCCGCCTTGTCATCCGTTCCGCCCTCTTCCCGCGCGTCCTGCGGTGTGACGGTGTCGACTCCGCAGCCGCCGAGCGTCAGCATCAGCGACGCGACGGCGAGCAGGACGGCGGCCGTCCCCCTGCGTCGGCCCGGCCTGGATCGGAACATGGTGGAACCTGCCTTCCCCGGTGGTGTCTTCGGTCCGGCCGGATTCCGCCTGGTCAGGGCGGTATTCACGGCCGATCGAGCACTCTACACACGGTGTATACCGGGGGTGTCGGCAGGGTCCTGCCTCGTGCGGGGGCACACGTCGACCCCGGACGGCGCCCGTCCGCTCCGTCCGGGGAGTTCGCACCCGCCGCTCAGCGGGGGGCGAGCAGCAGCCTGGCCTCTGTCTCCTGGTCACCGGAGACGGCCTGCAGGGACTGGATGTCGAAGCCGGCGGCGAGCACCTTCTCGACCTCGTCGACGGCGTGGTAGCCGCCGGTGAGCGTGACGCCGACCGGGGACGTCAGGCTGGGAGGACGCACCTCCTGACGCCGTCCGCCCGCCGTGTCGAACGTGGCCGTCCAGACGGTGGGAGAAGGCCCGGTGGCCGTCTGCGGGCTCGGGGCCTGGTCCTCCAGCTGGTAGACGCCGTCGAGGACGTCGAAGACGGCCTCGGCATCCTCCCGGCTGCAGTCGCTCAGCTGCACGGTGACGTCGGTGTCGATGTGCAAGTCGTACACGTCGCTCATCTCCTCGCGGCCCGCCCGTCGCTCGTGGCGCCTGTCGTCGAGGCGCCCGCGCTCGTCGCGCCGGCGCCGCCGTGCCACCTCTCCAGCATCCCTCGCGGGACGTCGTCGCGCGAGACCCGCCCCGCCCCGCCCGCCCTCACCGACGGCCGATGATCTCCTCCACCGTGTCGGCCTCCGCGGCCGGCTTGTCGGGTCGGTGGCGCACGACCCGGGCGAAGCGGAGGGTGACACCGGCCGGGTAGCGCGTCGAGGTCTGGAGGCCGTCGTAGGCGATCTCGACCACCAGCTCGGGCCGTACTCGTACGGTGAAGCCGTCGTCCTCCACGGCGAGTTCTGCCAGCCGCTCGGTCTGCCAGCGCAGCATCTCGTCGGTCAGCCCTTTGAAGGTCTTGCCGAGCATGACGAACCCGCCGTCCGTCGTGCGGGCGCCGAGGTGCAGGTTGGAGAGGAGTCCGGTCCTGCGTCCGTGGCCCCGCTCGACGGCGAGGACGACGAGGTCGACGGTGTGGACGGGTTTCACCTTGAGCCAGGTACGTCCCCTGCGGCCCGCGACGTAGGGCGCGTCCAGTCCCTTCACCAGAACACCTTCGTGTCCACGGGCCAGGGTGTCGGTGAAGAACCGCTCGGCCTCCCCGATCTGCGCAGGGTCCGCCGGGTCGGCGACCACGACCCGCCGGACCCGCTGGGTCGCCGGCAGCAGCCGGGAGAGGACCTCGTGCCGTTCGCGGCCCGGCCGGTCGATCAGGCCCAATCCGCCGACCGCGAGGACGTCGAAGAAGACGGGCGTGAGCGGCAGGGTGGCCCGCGCGCCGGCCACGTCGGTGCGGGAACCGACCCGGGCGGCGATGAACTGGAAGGACACGGGCCGCCCGGTTCCGGGGTCGAGGGCGATCACCTCGCCGTCCAGGATGAACGCGTCGGCGGGCACGGCGAGGGCGCTTGCGACGACTTCGGGGAGACGGTCGGTGATGTCGTCCAGCGAACGGGTGTGGACACGGACGTCGTCGCCGCGCCGATGGACCTGGACACGGATGCCGTCGAGTTTCTCCTCGACGACGCAGGGCCCGAGGGCGCCGATCGCCTCGACGACGGAGGCGGCGGTGTGCGCCAGCATGGGCTGCACGGGCGTGCCGACCCGCAGGGTGAACCGTTCCAGGGCGGTGGCACCCTCGGCGAGCACGGCCTGGGCGACCGGGGGCAGCGCGCCTTCGAGCATCACGGCACGCCTCAGCTCGGCGGCCGGCACGGTGGCGGCCTGGGCCACGCCCTCCAGGGCGATGGCGTCCAGGGCTCCCTGACGCACCTCCCCGGTGAGCAGCCGCAGAAGGAGCTGCTGTTCGTCGTGGGTGGCGGCCGCGAACAGGGCGTGGACGAGGCGGGTCCGTTCCGCGCGGGCGCCGGCTCCGGAGACCGCGGCCAGCTCCGTCATCACCTCGTCGACCTGCCGGAGCGTGAGTCCCGGCCGTTCCACGGGTGGCACGGCGGGCGGAACCACGCCCTTCAGGACGCTCCACCCGACGCCGATCCGTCCCTGCGGGAGTCTCCCCGACAGGTAGGCGATGACGAGAGGGCTCTCCTCCGGCGCGGCCTCCGCGAACAGCTCGGCCAGGAGGCCGATCTTGCGCGAGCGCGCGGAGGCGGCGGAGACCTGTCGGGACACCTCCGCGACACGGGCGAGCAGCATGAACTCATCCTCCCCACACCCCGCCGCCCCCGCACCCCGGCACCACCCCGCCATCCCCGTGACGGCACCTCGCCGCGACCGGGACGGGCAAGCCATGGGCGTCGACGTCAGGGCCAGGACACCCGGCGCCTCTGCCCCTTGGTGCGTCCGGTGTCCGCCGCCCGCCGGCGGCGGAAACGGTCGAGCAGTCTGGTGCGGGCCTGACGGCCCGGTGGACGGTCGGACGCCGCCGGTCGCCCGCCGGGTGCCGGTACGGGCGGTCCGGGCGCCATGGCCGGTACGGGCGATCGTGGCTCCACGGCGACCGTGGCGCCGGTCCACTCTTCCGCCTCGACGCCCGGTGAGACCGCACCGGAGTCGCCGGGATACGGAGCCGACTCCTCGGCGCGTGCCTCGTCCACGGCCAGGGCCAGGCTCATCCGGTGCCAGAGGATCTCGTCGGGATCGTCGGCCCGCGTGAGCCGCTCGGCGATCTCCCGCGCCGCCGACCGCGACGGCATCCCCGGGGGAAGCGGCGGACGCAAACGGTCGAGATGGGCACGCTCGTAGGGGTCGTCGACCACCTCGGCCACCTGGACCGGGTCCAGGAGCGAGGCGATGGCCGCCGCCCGCGCCCAAGGGTCGGCCGCGGCGCGGAGCAACAGGCTCAGCCGCCGGGCACGCCAGTTCCTCGGCCGAAGGTCCTCGTGCGCGGCGATGCGCTCCCGCACGTCGAGGGGCAGCCGTCCGGTGAGCAGGGAGGGGCAGGTGAGGCCGAACTCGGCGACCTCCTCCGCGAGATACATCCACACCACCGCCCGGTAGCGGTTCACGGAGAACCGCACCGGACTGAGGTGGCCCGTGCGGGCCAGTTTGGTGAACCGGTCCGGCGTGATCTCCAGGAGTGCGGCGGCCTCCCCGGTGCCGACCGCGCGCACCCGATCACGCAGACCGTCGGGGAAGTCCGGCCCGGCCCTGAGACGGTCGAGCTCGCGCCGCTCGACCCGCCGCCGGTCGCGCTCTCCCACCGGCACCGTCCTCACCAGGCCGAGCTGGACCGCGAGCCGGAACTCCTCGCGCCCCAGCTCCAGTTCCTGTGCGGCCCGAGCCGGCGTCACCGTGCGCGCTCCTTCGTCCACCGTCATCCCGTGGCCCTCCCCCGTACGTCCGTGTCTCTCGTGTCGCGGGTCCCTCCGACCCACCACCGAGAACATAACGCAGAGTGACGACATCCGCACGACCTGTGGACAAGTCCTTGTGGACAACGGCTGCGGCACACCCCGGGGCCCATGGCCCACGGCCTGCGCGGGGGACGACCACCGCAGGGGTCAGAGCAGGCCGCCCCCCGGACGTCCCGGCTGGCGTGCCGCCACTCCCAGGTGCTCGCCCACGCGGTTGACGAGCAGCGTCATCTCGTACGCCACCTGGCCGACGTCCGCCTCCGCCGCGCTCAGGACGCACAGGCAGCTTCCCTCGCCCGCCGCCGTCACGAAGAGCAACGCCTCGTCGAACTCCACCATCGTCTGTCGCGCCCTGCCCGCCCGGAAGTGCCGGCCCGAGCCCCGGGCGAGGCTGTGCAGGCCTGACGAGACGGCGGCCAGGTGCTCGGCGTCCTCACGGGCGAGGCCGCTGCTCGCGCCGGTCACCAGCCCGTCGTTCGACAGCACGAGCGCGTGCCGTATGAATCCGACGCGCTGGGTCAGGTCGTCGAGAAGCCAGTCAAGTCCCTTGTCCAATGCCATCAGTGGTCCTCCCCCTGGGTGGTGCGTCCCTTCGGCGCCGGATGGCCGTGGTCCGGATGGCCGTGGTCCCGGTGCCGCGTGGTCCGCCGTATCGCCGCAAGCCTTACGCACTGTCGTGAACAGGGCAAGCACTGCGCCACGCCCGCGCGTGCCGCAGGATGGGGCCATGACGAGGATGAGCGATGGCCAGTGGCGGGCGTTCGTGTCCGCGGGAACCCGTACCGGCAAGCTGGCGACCGTACGCGACGACGGCAGTGCGCACGTCGTACCGGTCTGGTTCCTTATGGACGGCGACGATTTCGTGTTCACGACGGGCAAGGACACGGTGAAGGGCCGCAACCTGGTCCGCGACGGCCGGGCGTCCCTCTGCGTCGACGACGACACTCCTCCCTTCGCGTTCGTCTCCCTGACCGGCCGCGCCGAACTCAGCGAGGACCCTGTCGAGTTGCGTCACTGGGCCGGCCGCATCGGCGCCCGCTACATGGGCGAGGACCGGGCCGACGAGTTCGGGGCGCGGAACGCGGTCCCGGGCGAACTCCTCGTCCGGGTACGCGTCCACAAGGTGTTCGCCGAGGCGGGCGTCGCCGACTAGAGCCCGGACCCGGTCCGGCACGGACGCCAGTGTCGGTGCGGCCGGCCGGTCAGCCGGTCAGCCGGTCAGCCGGTCAGCCGGTCAGCCGGTCAGCCGACGGTGTCCAGGAGACGGGCGGTGTGCATCCGCCCGGCGTGTTCGACCAGACGGATCAGGACCTCCTTCCCCGAGTCGCGGTCGCGCGCGTCACAGAGGACGACGGGCGTGCCGCGGTCCAGGTCGAGCGCGCGGGAGACCTCGGCCGCACCGTACGCGCGCGCGCCCGTGAAGCAGTTGACGGCGACCACGAAGGGGATCTTCCGGTGCTCGAAGTAGTCGACCGCGGGGAAGCAGTCCTCGAGGCGCCGCGTGTCGGCGAGGACGACGGCTCCCAGCGCACCCTGTGACAGCTCGTCCCACAGGAACCAGAACCGGTCCTGGCCGGGCGTGCCGAAGAGGTAGAGGGAGAGCCCGGAGCGGATCGTGATGCGGCCGAAGTCCATGGCGACGGTCGTCGTGGTCTTCTGGTCGACCCCCCCGGTGTCGTCGACGAACTCACCGGCGCGGCTGAGCTGTTCCTCGGTGCGCAGCGGCCGGATCTCGCTGACCGCGCCGACGAGGGTGGTCTTGCCCACGCCGAATCCCCCGGCGACCAGTATCTTCAGGGCGAGGGCGGTGCTGTCCACGCCGTCGTCCGCGCCGCTGCTCTCAGAGCGCTCGTAGGCCATCGATTACTTCCCTCAGGATTCTTTCGTCAGGGAGCTGTGCGGGCGGTACGGGCCTGCTGACGCGCACGAAGCCCGATTCGAGGAGGTCACCGAGGAGGACCCGGACGACTCCGACGGGCAGGTCGGCGTCGGCGGAGAGTTCGGCCACCGACTGCGTCTCGGCACGGCACAGGGCGAGCAGGGAGCGGTGCTCGGGGCCGAGGAGGGATTCCTCGGCCGGTCCCGGCGGATCGTCGTCGACGACGACGAGGGCGATGAGGTCGAACCTGACGTTGCTGGGCCCCGGCTTGGTCCGTCCGCCGGTCATCGCGTACGGGCGGACGAGCGGTCCGGCGTCGGCGTCGTACCACTGACTGCCCGGCGCGGACGGGCCGTCGTCGGTGCTGTCCTCGTTCATGGGGTCTCTCCGGGTCAGCCGACGGCCGGCGGGGTCACCGTGAGCCGCGGCGGGGTGTGCAGGTGCTCGCCGACGCGCTTGACGAGCCGGGCCATCTCGTAGGCGATCAGGCCGATGTCGGCGCTGACGGAGCTGAGGACGGCGAGACAGGATCCGTCGCCCGCCGCGGCGACGAAGAGGAAGCCGTCGTCCATCTCGACCATGGTCTGGCGGACGCCACCGGTGTGGAACTGGCGTCCCGCGCCCTTGGCGAGGCTGTTGAAACCGGAGGCGATGGCGGCCAGGTGCTCGGCGTCCTCCCGGCTGAGTCCGCTGGAGGCCCCGACGGCGAGGCCGTCGTTGGAGAGCACCACGGTGTGGCGGACCTCCCGGACCCGCGTGACGAGGTCGTCGAGGAGCCAGTCGAGCTCGCCGGACCGGCGGTGGGAGATCCTCTCGTGGTCGATCATGCGTGGTCTCCTTCGGTACGGGGGTCGTCGAGGGGGGTCGTGTCGTGGCCGGGGTGGTGGCCGGAGTGGTGGCCTGCGCCACGGCCGGCTTCCGCGCGAGGGTCCGTACGGGGGTCCGTACGGGTCCGGGTGGCGGGTTCCGCGCCCGGGTCGCCTTCGAAGCCGGCGCCGAGGGGGCGCCTGCCGCCAGGGGCGGCGCCTCCGCCCCGCTGCCAGCCGTCCCGGTAGGCCGTCATGCGGTCCCGTACCTGCTCCGGGGTGCGGGCCTCCGGGCGGGGCGCGGTCGGTACGAACGCCGGCGCCGGGGCGGGTGCCTCGCGCAGCTGCGGCACGAGGCTCGCCTGCCGTACGCGCCGGGGCAGTTCGTTCTCGTGGTCGCGGTCGCCGTGTCCGGCGGGACCGTCGGCCCTGCCGGCAGGCTTCTCGCGCGTCGGCGGCGGTACGGAGGGGCCTCGGCGGCGCAGCTCGGTGACTCCTGCGGGCGGGGGCCCGGACTCCGGTGGAGCGGCGAGCGAGGGGACGGCGGTCGGGCGCGGCAACGGCTGCGGATGGGAGGAGGGCGGGGCGGCCGGCGGTACCGGAGGCCGTTCGTCACCCGCTCCCTGGGACCGGGTGACGGGCCGCTCCCCGGGCGCCGGTCGCGGGGCGGTCCGGCGGGGCTCCGGAACGGATCCGGCGGGCGAGCCGCCGGTGAACGCCGGGTCGGCGGGCACGGACGGGCCGGCCTGTCCCTGGGGGCGGGGCGGTTGGGGGCGGCCGAAGCGGCGGGATTCCGCGCGGTGCGCCTCCTCGTGTTCGCGTGCGACCCGCGCGTCGTCCGTACGGCGGTAGTCGGTGACGTGGGCGCCGTCGGTGGCCGTGCGGGGATCACGCGCGCGCGGAGTTCCGGCGGGCGGGGTGTCGGGGCCGTGACCGGTGACGGGCGCGCCGCGGCCCGTCGGCAGGGCGCCCTGGAGCAGGTCGGTCGGGAGGAGGACGACAGCCGTCGTGCCGCCGTACGGGGACGTCCGCAGCTGGACCTTGATGTCGTGGCGGGAGGAGAGCCTGCTGACCACGAAGAGGCCGAGCCGGTCGCTGTCGAAGAGGTCGAGGGCCTCGGACTGGGCGATGCGGTCGTTCGCCTCGGCGAGGGTGTCCTTGCCCATGCCGAGTCCCCGGTCCTCGATCTCCAGGGCGTATCCGTTGCCGACGGGTTCCCCGCTGACGCGGACCATGGTGTGGGGCGGGGAGAACTGGGCGGCGTTCTCGATGAGTTCGGCCAGGAGGTGGGTGAGGTCGGCGACGGCACCGCCGACGACGGCCGTCTCGGGGAGCCTGCGCACCTCCACGCGCGCGTAGTCCTCGATCTCGGAGACGGCGGCGCGGACGACGTTGGTGAGGGGGACGGGCATGCGCCAGGCACGGCCGGGGGCGGCGCCGGAGAGGATGATGAGGCTCTCGGCGTGGCGGCGCATCCGGGTGGTGAGGTGGTCGAGCCGGAAGAGGTCGCCGAGCTCGTTGGGGTCGTCGGCGCGCCGCTCCATGCTGTCCAGGAGGTTGAGCTGGCGGTGGACGAGGACCTGGCTCCGGCGGGCGAGGTTGACGAAGACCCCGGAGATGCCGCTGGCGAGTTCGGCGCGTTCGACGGCGGCGGACAGGGCCGCGCGATGGACGGTCGTGAGGGCTTCGCCGACCTGTCCGACCTCGTCCTGGGACGCGGGTCCCGGCGGGGCCTCGGCCTCGACGTCGATTTCCTCGCCGGCGCGCAGCCGGCGCATGGCGGCGGGGAGTTTGCCGCGTGCGATGCCGAGGGCGGTGTTGCGCAAGCTGACCAGTTCGACGACGAGCCCGCGGCCGATCCGGACGGAGATGACGAGGGAGGCCGCGACGGCCGCGAGGCCGAGGACCACGGCCGCGCCGCCCGCGCTGAGCACTCCGCCGGCGAAGGGGTCGGCGCGATCGGCCGCCGCGGTGCGCGCGTCGGCCTCGATCGCGCCGAGTCCGTTCCGTACGGCGGCGAGCGTGTCGTCCCAGTCCGCGGAGGTGACGGCCTGTGCGGCGGCTCGGCCCGCGCTCGCGGCGCGGATCCGGTCCTCCGCCCGGGTGAGCCGGGTGTGGTCTCCACCGGCGGCGAGCCGGGTCCACGCGGCGCGTTCGGCGGCGGGCAGGTCGGCGGTCGCCGAAGCGGTGAGGGTGCGCCGGGTCTCGACGGCGCCGGAGAAGACGCGGAGCCGGCTCTCGGTGAACCGGCCGCCGAGGTGGGCGGAGGTGAGGAGGGCGTCCTCGCGGGCCAGCATCTCGCCGGCCCGGCCGAATTCCAGCAGTACGCGCGCGTCGGATCCCTGTTCGGCGTCCTGGATGCCGGTGAGGGCGCCGGCGACGGCGAAGGCCGCGGAGATCGCGGCGGTGTACTCCTCGTACACCTGGTCCCAGTCGGCCCGCCCTTCGGTGGCGGCGGTACGGAGCCGGGTGAGGCCCTCGATCTTGCCGACGAGCGTGCCCACCCGTGCGCCGACGTCGCCGGGCAGGTCGCCGGTGTCGCCGACGGTGTGCGTGTCGTCCAGGCGGAGGCGGGCGACGGCCTCGTCCGTGCCGCGTATGCGGTCCTTGAGTTCGGCGGCCCGGGTGGCACCCGGGGCGGCGACCTGCCGTACGGCGGCGCGCCGTTCGGCCTGGAGGGCGGCGAGGGCCGCCGTCACGGGCTCACGGATCTCGGCGTCGACGCGCTGGAGCTGACGCAGCCGGGCGACGTCCTGGGCCGTGGTGACGGTGGCGAAACCCCACAGCGCGAGGAGGGAGACGACCGGGACCATCAGGAGCGAGACGATCTTGGCGCGGACGGTACGGGGCCGCAGGCCGTGGAGCCCTGTGCGCCCGGGCCGGCCGCCTTCGGCGGCGGCAGCACGGGGCGGCGCCGGCGCCTCGGCGGCAGCCGGTGGCCCGACGGTCTGCCCGGCGGCCTGTCCTGACCCCTGCCCGGCGGTCCGTCCCGCCCTCTGTCCGGCGGTCCGTCCTGCCCTCTGCCCGATGGTCCGTCCCGCCGCCTGTCCGGCGGTCGGTCCGGTGGCGGGGTAGGGCTCCCCCGGTTCCTCGGCGGGCGGCCCTGCGTGGGCGCGCCGGCCTCGCGCGCCGGCCGACGGCGGCGCCGTCGCCTCGGCGTCCTTGGTCTTGCGGGGAGTTCGCATGGCCTCCTCGTTCCGGCTGCGACTGGCTCTGGTGCGGTGGATCAAGCGGGGGAAGAGGGTCAGTTCGAATGCGTACGGGCGGTCGCCTGTGCGGCGCGGAAGCCCGGGGGTGCGACGTCCACCGCGCGTTCGTCCGGCTCGGTGAGGCGGCCCGCGTGGGCGTACGCGGCCCGCTCCTTGGCCGTCGGGGAGAGGGCGACGAAGGCGGAGGTGATGAAGAGGTAGGAGCCGAGGCCGACGGCGAGGGGGAAGATGAACTGCATGACCGTGGCGCCCGGAAGGGGCGCTGCCGAGGGGGCCACCTCCACGCGCACCGCGAGCATGCCCGTGTAGTGCATGCTGCTGACGGCCGCGCCCATCACGAGCGAGGCGACGGCCACGGCCACGGGTGAGTGGATGTTGAGGGCCGCCCACAGGGCGGCGGTGGCCGCGACGACGGCGATGAGGACCGACAGGCCGACGAGGACGGGGTCGTAGCGGACGTCGCCGTGGAGCCGGAGGGCGGCCATGCCCATGTAGTGCATGCTCGCCACGCCGACGCCCGTGGTCAGGCCGCCGATCAGGAGCGAGCGGAGTCGGTCGCGGCCGTAGCCGACGGCGAACACGCCGACGCCGACGACGGCCATGGCGATGACGAGGCTGAGGATGGTGAGCGGCACGTCGTAGCGGATGTCGGTGCCGGTGGCTCCGAAGCCGAGCATCGCCACGAAGTGCATCGTCCAGATGCCGGTGCCGATCGCGGAGGCCGCGGTGAGCAGCCAGTTCCGCCGTGAGCGACCGGTCGCGTCGAGCGCGCGTACCGTGCAGCGCAGCCCGAGGGCGGCGCCGACGCAGGCCATCGCGTACGACAGTGCAGGTGTCAGCCAGCCGAAGGTGGCGTGGTCCAGGTGTCCCATGGCTCAGGGACGCTAGTGCGCATCGGGGGGCGCACAAGGGGCGCATTTCGAAAGCTGATGGAATATGACAGAGAGATGGTCCCGAACGATCGGGCCGGGCTCGAACATGCACACAGAACGTTCACCCCTCCGGGTACGGAATCATGAGCTCATGAGCGATGACCCCACACACGTCCGAGAGTTCTTCGGCTCCCGCGCCGCCGACTGGGACAGCAGGTTTCCCGATGACGGCCCCGCGTACGCGGCGGCCGTGGGCGAGCTCGGCCTGCGGCCGGGCGACGCGGTCCTCGACGCCGGCTGCGGGACCGGGCGGGCCCTCCCGCCGCTCCGGGCCGCCGTCGGCCCCTCCGGCACCGTACTCGGCGTCGACCTCACCCCGGAGATGCTCGAACAGGCCGTCCGTGCCGGGCGCGGCGGCCCGGACGGCCCGGGCGCATCCGGCGACGTGAAGGCGACGGAGCGCACCGCGGCGCTGCTGCTCGCCGATGTCGGCCGACTGCCGGTGCGGGACGGCGTGCTCGACGCCGTCTTCGGCGCGGGACTCATCTCCCACCTCGCGGACCCGGTCGCCGGCCTGCGTGAACTCGCCCGTGTCGTACGCCCCGGGGGCCGGCTCGCGCTGTTCCACCCGATCGGCCGGGCCGCCCTCGCGGCCCGCCACGGCCGGCAGCTGACGCCGGACGATCTGCGCGCCGAGCCCCGACTCCGCCCCGTGCTCGCCGAAGCGGGCTGGCGGCTCGTCGGTTACGTCGACGAGGACACCCGCTTTCTGGCCATGGCCGTCCGACCGATCTGACGGCGCGACCGCGCACGGCCAGGCGGAGGACAAGCGGACCTGACACTCCGCCGCCGAGAGTGACTCTGATGCGATCCGGTGATCATCTCGCCACCCCGAGGAAGCATCCCCTCACGTTTCTGCAGGTGAACCAGGTGCACGGAGAACAAGTGCCCCGGGAAACAGGAGGAAGAGACGACCCGCTACAGACAGACGGGCGGTGTGGCCCTCGGGGCGATGGTGCCGGGGGTGACCACGGTCACCGGCTTCACCCCGGCCCAGGACGATGGTGCGGTCCCACCGGCCGACGCGGTCGGTTACGCGCGCGAGGTGCGGGCGGCCGTGGCCGCGGGGGCGCTGAGCCCGGACACCGGCGAACGGACCACCACGGGCGCGGGTGCGGATACGGGTACGAACGCGGGCTCAGGCGTGCGCGCCGGCGCGCGCGGCGGACGAGGACGCCGCCGCGGACTTCGGCGCCGAGCACGTATGCGCCCGCGTCGCGCGCGTGATGCCCGCCGCGCTCGCTCCCGTGTGCGGCAGCGGCTTCGGCGAAGAAGTCCCGCCGAGCGCCGCGCTCGTCGCGGAGGCCCGCCGGCCTCGGGCCCGGCCTCCGCGCCACCCAGGGCAGCGGCCGCGGCGGTTGCCTGCAAGAGCGGCAAGGGGCACGCCCTCATCGACGCACTGGTCGGCTACACGCCCGGCACCCGCACCGAGGCGGGCGGCGACGCCCCGTCGCCACGGCGGTTCCCGACCCCGGGTACGTCGTCGTGGACTGGCTCCTGGACGGGGAGCCGTACGGCGGCGACGAGGGAACTCCGCAGCGGCGAGACGGCGGTGACGTTCGACGAGGAGGCCCACACGTCGACTGCGGTCTTCGCCAGCGCCTGATCGACGTGCCGATCCCGCCTTCTTGACGATCGGCGCCAACGAGCCCTTCTGTCAGGCGACTTCACTGTCTACGGTGGATGTACCGGGTAGTCGTACCCGGGAAAGGCGGTGCGGCGTGGCACGGGTACGGGAAAGACTGCGCAGGCTCCTCCCCTCCGCCCGGCGGGCGCCCGCGGCGGCCACGCCGGCGCCCCCGCGCCCCCGGCAGGGGCACAACCTCTTCGAGGCGGCGGCGGAGTACGTGGCCGCGTGCGCCGAGGACGACCCGGCCAGGGCGGAGGAGGCCGCGGGCCGGGTCTCCCCCGGAATGCTGTCGTTCGGCGTCAACGAACTGGCCTGCCGGGCCCTCCTCACCCTCGCCCGGGAACGCAACGAGTCGCCGGGCGCCGTGGCGCGCTCCCTCCTCGGCCTGCGGGAGGAACGCGCGGGACGACCGGCGGACGACGCCCAGGACGCGTAAGACCCGCAGGCCGCGCAGACCCGCGGTCGGCGGGTCTGCGCCCTTCAGTCGCCGGTGTGGGCGTGGGGGGCCGGCGGCGTTTCGACCCACCGCGATGCAGGTCACGGCTCCCGGCTCTGGACAGGCGCGGCTCCTCACTGGTTAAGGTGCGCCGACGACCAGATGGGGAGGCCTGCGTGGCTGGGACGGACCCGATCGCCGCGGCCGAGGCCGCCGGCGACGCCGACGCGCTGTTCGTGCTGACCGCGGCACTGCTGACGCCCGCGCGCTTCCCCAGCGTGCTCGGTGACGACTATCCGGCGGCCTGCGCGGCTCTCGGCCTTCAGGCGTACGCGGAGGGGTACGGGCTCGTGTTCGGCCAGGACGGGCTCGGGGCGCGCTGGACGGTCGTCGTCGACGACGTTTCGCTCGTCGCGGTGGCGATCTCCTCCTGGGACTGCGGCATGGCCTATGACCTCTCCCCCCACGAGAGCACCGTGGTGGCGGGGCTGCCGGGCTGGCCGCTGGACGTGGTGACCCGCGCCCCCGGTGTGCCGGCACCACACGATCCGGAGCCGGAGGAGGGCGACCCCGCGCCGCTGGTCCCGCCCTCGGGCGATGACTGGGGTCCGGCCCAGCGCCGGCTCGGCGCTGACGAGGTGGCCCTGCAGTGGGCGGCCTGGCGGGACCAGGTGAGCGACGGCTCCACGGCCGCACCGGCCGGCACGGTTACCGCCCCGGCGGCCGGTGACACCGACGGGCCGACCGCGGCCCCGGGCGCCGCCGACCCGTACGACGGCGTACGCAGGGCGCTCGACGAGCTCCACGGCTACCTGGAGGAGCCGCCGCCGGTCGGGCGGGTGCGGTCGGTGGTCGCCGCCGAAGGAGGTGTGCGGACGCTCCGCGCGGACGGTCCCGGCTGGTCACTCGTGGCCAGGGCGGACGACATGGCCTTCGTACTCCTCGACGAGCTGCCGCGCGAGGTGCTGCCGGTGGCCCGCGGGGCACGGCTGCCCGCGCTCCTCGAAGCGCTCGACGCGATGGCGGTACGGCCTTCCTGAGGCCTTCCCCCGGCCCGGAAGTCGGGACCGTGGCCCCCATGGGACGGGGGCCGGAGGTGTGGTCCGGAGACATGGCCCGGTGGTGAGGGTGCGCCACAGGATGTGGCGCCACACCCCTTTCCGCCGTCCCTTTCGGAGGCCACCATGCGCCTGTCCCCAGGCGTCTCCCTGTTCGCCGCGCTCCTGACGGGAGTCACCCTCCTCGCCCCGGCGAGCCCCGCCGGGGCGGAAGAGCGGTCCGCCGGGCACTGCGCACGGCAGGACCGGCTCCACGTACCCGGCGCCGAGCACCAGCGGTCCGCCTGCCTGGACGATCTGACGACCGCCGGGCTCGCCGGCACGCCGTACACGGACATGGCGGACCAGGCCGGTCTCGCCGCCAAGGGGACCCGTAACCCCTCCGGGGTGCCCGGTGTCCAGATCGACGGCTACTTCCCCGACGACTCGCGCCTCAACGCCACCCACGGCTGGGCACACGACGCGCAGTTCGTCATCCGGCTGCCCGACCGCTGGAACGGCGGGCTCGTGGTCACCGGCGCACCGGGCACCCGCCGTCAGTACTCCACGGACGCGCTGATCTCCGACGAGGTCCTGGCCCGCGGCTTCGCCTACGCCGCCACCGACAAGGGAAACACCGGGCCGGACTTCTTCACCGACGGACGCGGGCCGGGCGACGCGGTCGCCGAATGGAACCGCCGGGTGACCGAGCTGACGCGCGCGGCCAAGAAGGCCGTGCGGCAGCGGTACGGCCGGGCCCCGGAGCGCACCTACATGACCGGGATCTCCAACGGCGGCTATCTGACGCGCTGGCAGCTGGAGAACCGGCCCGAGCTGTACGACGGCGGGGTCGACTGGGAGGGCGTGCTGTGGACCACGGGCGGCCCCAACCTCCTGACGAGCCTGCCGGTCACGGTGGCCAGGTCGCTCGGGCGGGCCACCGACGAGGACGTGGTCGGGGCGGGCTTCGCGCCGGAGTCGCGCTTCCTGTGGCCGTACCACGAGAAGGCGTACTGGGGGCTGACGCAGAAGATCTTCCGGGCCGAGTTCGATCCCTCGTACGATCCGGCCTGCCCCGGCACGACGGCAGGCGGGACGGTGGAGCAGATCTTCGCGCCCTGCGCGTCGGACGCCTCCTACGACTACGCCGCCCGGCCGGCGTCCGTCCACCGCGCGGTCGCGAAGGTGGCGCTCACCGGACGCATCGGCAAGCCCCTCCTCACGCTCCACGGCGACCTGGACACCCTGCTGCCCATCTCCACCGGCTCCGACGTGTACGCGCGGATGATCGACGGGAGGGGCCGGGGCGCCCTGCACCGGTACTACACGGTGCAGGACGGGACGCACACCGACGGCCTGTACGACACCTATCCGGACCGGCTGCGTCCGATCCTGCCGTGCTACCGCTCCGCGTTCGAGGCGCTCAGGCGCTGGGTCGAGGACGGTACGCCGCCGCCCTCCGACCGTACGATCACGCGTCCCGCGAGCGGTGACGTGGTCAACTCCTGCGCTCTGGAGGAGTGAGCACCGACGGTACGGAAGAGGCGTGCGCGGCTCAGACCTTTTCCAGCGGGTGGTGCGGCCCCTCGGGCAGCTCGACGCGGACCGGGTCGCCGGGCCGCACCTCCCCGCCGGTGAGGACGATGCCCATGATCCCGGCCTTGCGCACGATCTCGCCGTTCTCGTCGCGGCCGAGGACCTGCTTGAGCAGTCCGTGCTGGAAGTCGTCGATCTGGGCGCAGGGGTTGCGCAGTCCGGTGACCTCGACGACGGCTTCCGAGCCGAGGTGGAGGCGGGTGCCGGTGGGCAGGCCGAGGAGGTCGATCCCCCGGGTCGTGACGTTCTCGCCGAGGTCGCCGGGGGCGACCTGGAAGCCCGCGCCGGCGACGTCGTCGAACAGTTCGGCCTGGATGAGGTGGACCTGACGCAGGTTGGGCTGGTTCGGGTCCTTGGCGACCCGGGAGCGGTGCTTGACCGTGGCGCCCGCGTGGACGTCGCCCTCCACGCCGAGCCCGGCGAGGAGGGTGATGCCCTCCCGGTTGGGCTTGGTGAACGAGTACGTGCCGTTGCTGCTGACCGTGGTGATCGTGCCGTCGCTCATGCCGAGGAGCTCCCCTTCTCCACTTTCCGGCGGCCGCATCCCCGACCGCCGGACTGGTGATCACAACGCGTGTGATCACCTTCGAGATTACTCGGCCCACTCGGAGCGCAGCGGCGCGCCCACCTCGTGCAGGTGGCCCAGGGCCTGCCGGTACGAGTCCACGAAGCCGGTCTCCGTGTACGGCACGCCCAGGGCGGCGCAGTGGGCCCGTACCGCGGGCTGGGCGAGGCGCAGGTTCGGTCGCGGCATGCTCGGGAAGAGGTGGTGCTCGACCTGGTAGTTGAGCCCGCCGAGGAACCAGTCGGTGAAGGCGCCGCCGCGGATGTTGCGCGAGGTGAGGACCTGGCGCCGCAGATGCCCCCAGGTGTCGCCGTCCGCGTGCTCGTCCGGCCGCTCCATGCCCTTGTGGTTCGGGGCGAAGGCCATGCCGAGGTGCACGCCGAACAGCATCTGGTGGAGGAGTGCGAAGACCAGGGCCTGGGCGGGGCTGAGAAGGGTGAGCAGCAGCGCCGTGTAGCCGGCGAAGTGGGCAAGGAGCAGCGCGCCTTCGACGAGCCGCTCGCGCCGGGTGCGGCAGGGGCCGTCCTTCGCGAGGAGCGCCTGGACGCCGTACACCTTGAGCGCGATGCCCTCCAGGGTCGTCAGCGGGAAGAACAGCCAGGCCTGGTGACGGGTGAGGAACCCGCGAAGGCCCTTGCGGCCTGCCGTCTGGTGCTCGGCGAAGACGAGGATGTCGGCCGCGACGTCCGGGTCCTTGTCGAGGTGGTTGGGGTGGGCGTGGTGGCGGTTGTGCTTGTCGTTCCACCACTCCCGGCTCATGCCGAGGAGGAGGTTGGCGTGGACGAGCTGGACGATCCGGCTGATCTTCCGGTCGGCGGTGATCTGGGCATGGCCGGCGTCGTGGCCGACGAAGGCGACCCGGGCGGAGAGCAGCGCGAGGGGTACGGCGAGGGGCAGCGCCCACCATGAGGGTCCGATCAGGGCGAGCCCGGTCACGACGGCGGCGATGCCGAGGAGGTTCACGAGGATTCCGCGGGCGTACCAGCCGGGGCGGTGTTCGAGGAGGCCCTGTTCCCTCACCGTCCGCAGGAGCGGGGTGAACTCGCTGCCGCCCCTGGCGCGGGCGGGCGCCGCGTCGGGGGCGGCGGCCGGGGGCAGGACGGTGGCCTGGGACATGGCGGGCTCCGGTTTCTGTCGGTCGGGATTCGTGGTGTTCGATCGGTGAGCGCCTGTTGAGAACGTACGGATCCGTGATCGTCCGGGGCCATGGCGTCACCACCCGTCCCCGGTGGGGGGTGCGCAGGGGGCCGGGGGTGGGGCAGCCCCCACCCCCGGACGGCTGTGGCGTGGATCACGGAAGAGGGATGCATCCTCAGGCTGTTCGGCGAGGTATCCTCGGCCGCTCAGTCGCCAGGTAGTCAAATTTGAGGAATGCGTTGTCGCTGTCGTACGGACCCGATGATTCCGCTCGCGAAACCGCTCAGGATCCCTCCCTCGAACCCGCTCAGCCGCCCTCTTCCGAGCCCCCTCTGCCCTCACGCGACCGCGCTCGGCAACCGGCTCGGCACCTCGTCCGCCACTCCGCCGTCTTCCTCCCCGCCGATCCCCCGCGCGCGGGCCGGATCGCCTTCTGGTCGCCGGACGGCGAACCTCTCCCGGACGTCGAGCCGCTCGCGAACGGCGAACCGCTCCTGGACGCGCGGAATCCCTGGGACGCCGACGGCGCCCCGAACCTCGTTCCGGGCTCACTTCCGGACCTCCGCCCGACCGGTGCCGAGATCACGGTCGTGGACGGCGCCGACCTCCGCCCCTTGACCGTCCCCGCCCTCACCCTCTCCGTACGGGACGCCCTGCCCCTGCTCGCCCGGGCCCGCTTCTCCGACACCGCGTCCCCCGCGACCGCCTTCTGGGGTGCCGCCTCGCTCCTCGCCCTCGACCTCGTCGCGCGCGGGCTGCTGCTGCCCGGCCTCACCCCCGGCGACCTCGACGCGTGGCGAGCCGGCCCGCTCGGCCCCGGAGAACTGGCGGAACTGCGTACGCTCGCCGCCTCGATGCCACCCACCGCCCACGCCGTACCGCTCTCGACGGACCCACCGCTGCTGCTTCCGCGGCCCGAGGCGCTGCTCCGCGCCTTCGTCGACGCCGTCGCGGACACCCAGCCCCGTACGCCGGCGGCTCCCCTCGCCGCCGACGGGCCCGCCTTCTCGGCCGACGAACCGCAGAGGATCCCCGCGGCGCGGCCGTGGGCCGCCGACGTGGCGGCCGTGCACGACACGGGCATCCGGCTGTCGCTCCGGCTCGAACTCCCCGGCTTCCGGGCGGAGGCGCAGGAGGCGCCCGCGTTCCGCGCGGTACTGCAACTGCACGCCGTCGCCGACCCCACGCTGGTCGCGGACGCGGCGGAGGTGTGGGCCGGCTCCGGCCGGACCGGGTACGTTTTCGGTCCCCAGGTCCGGATGGACGCCCTGCTGGCCCTGCGGCGCGCCGCCCGTGCCTGGCCCCCGCTGACCCCTCTCCTGACGGCGGCGGTGCCCGACACCGTCGAGCTCGCCGACGAGGAGGTCGCGGAGCTCCTCGGCGCGGCGGGCCGGGCCCTCGCCTCGGCGGGCGTCCAGGTCCACTGGCCGCGCGAACTCGCCGACCGGCTCACCGCCCAGGCGGTGATCGGCCCGGTGGACGGAGAGACCGTCGGCGGATCGGCCGGCACCGGTGCCGGCCGATCCGCCGACGGGCCGACGGAATCCCGGCCCGCCGACGGTCCCGAGGACGCCGAGGCCGGGGGTTCCGCCTCCGGCCTGCCCTCGCTCCTCTCCGCCGACGCCCTGCTCGGCTTCAACTGGCGCTTCGCCGTCGGCGATCAGGAGCTGACCAGGGCCGAGCTCGACCGGCTCGCCGAAGCCGGACGGCCCCTCGTACGCCTGCGGGACCGCTGGGTACTCGTCGACCCTGCCGACGTACGCCGGGCCCGTTCCCAGCAGGACCACAAGGTCACCCCGGTGGACGCCCTCTCCGCCGTCCTCACCGGCACCACCGAGGTCGAAGGACAGCTCGTCGAAGTGGCGGCGTCCGGTTGGCTCGAGCGTCTGCGGGAACGCCTCGCCGAACCCGAGGGAAGCCGGCCGGAGGTGTCCCAGCCCGCCGCGCTCACCGCGACCCTGCGTGACTACCAGCTGCGCGGACTCGACTGGCTGCACCGGATGACCTCCCTCGGTCTCGGTGGCTGCCTCGCCGACGACATGGGGCTCGGCAAGACGATCACGGTCATCGCCCTGCACCTGCACCGTCAGTCCGACCCGGCGTCCGCGGGTCCGACCCTCGTGGTCTGCCCGACCTCCCTCATGGGCAACTGGCAGCGCGAGATCGAGAAGTTCGCCCCGGGTACGCCGGTGCGCCGCTTCCACGGTGCCACCCGGGACCTGGAGGACATGCCCGACGGCGGCTTCGTCCTCACCACGTACGGCACGATGCGACTGGACGCGGCGCGGCTCGCCGCGCGGACCTGGGGACTCGTCGTCGCGGACGAGGCGCAGCACGTCAAGAACCCGTACTCGGCGACGGCCCGGCAGCTGCGGACCATCGGGGCACGCGCGCGCGTGGCCCTGTCCGGCACGCCGGTGGAGAACAACCTCTCCGAACTGTGGGCGATCCTCGACTGGACCACGCCGGGTCTCCTCGGCAGCCTGGGCGCGTTCCGGACCCGGTTCGCCGCCGCCGTGGAGGGCGGCAGGGACCCGGCCGCCGCCGCTCGGCTCGCCGCGCTCGTCCGCCCGTTCCTGCTGCGCCGCCGCAAGTCGGACCCGGGCATCGCACCCGAGCTGCCGCCGAAGACGGAGACGGACAGGGCGGTCTCCCTCACTCCGGAACAGGCCGGTCTCTACGAGGCGGTGGTACGGGAGACCCTGGCGGCGATCGCCGAGGCCGACGGCATGGCGCGGCGCGGCCTGGTCGTGAAGCTGCTCACGGGCCTCAAGCAGATCTGCAACCACCCGGCCCAGTACCTCAAGGAGGAGGCGCCGAGGATCGAGGGCCGTTCGGGGAAGCTGGAGCTGCTCGACGAACTGCTCGACACGATCCTCGCCGAGGGCGCCGCCACCCTGGTCTTCACCCAGTACGTGGGCATGGCCAGGATCCTGGAGGCGCATCTCGCGGCCAGGGGCGTACGGACCCAGTTCCTGCACGGAGGGACACCGGTCGCCCAGCGCGAGGCGATGGTCGCCCGCTTCCAGAACGGTGAGGTGCCGGTCTTCCTGCTCTCCCTCAAGGCGGCCGGCACGGGCCTCAACCTCACCCGTGCGGAACACGTCGTGCACTACGACCGCTGGTGGAACCCGGCCGTGGAGGCCCAGGCGACCGACCGCGCGTACCGGATCGGGCAGGACAGGCCGGTGCAGGTCCACCGGCTGATCGCCGAGGGGACGATCGAGGACCGGATCGCGAGCATGCTCGACCGCAAGCGGGAGCTGGCGGACACGGTGCTCGGGACCGGCGGGGACACCCCGCCGGAGCTGACCGAACTGACCGATGCGGAACTGGCGGAACTGGTACGACTGCGAGGGGACGGACGATGAGCGGGTACGGACACGGGGACGACGAGCGGACGTTCGCGGCGCTCCCGCCCGCGCGGGGTGCGGCCTTCACCCGGACCTGGTGGGGACGTGCGTGGCTGAAGGCCCTGGAGGACACCGCGCTCGACGGCCAGCAGCTCAAGGCGGGACGCCGGCACGCGCGCGCGGGGGCGGTCGGTGCCGTGTCGGTACGGCCCGGGCGCATCACGGCGGTGGTCAAGGACCGCGACGGCACGGCCCACCGCAGCGACGTGCTGGTGCGGGAGTTCTCCGAGGAGGAGTGGGAGCGGCTTCTCGACCTCGCCGTGGACAGCGCCGGGCACATCGCGGCGCTCCTCGACCGCGAGATGCCTCCGCACCTGGTGGAGGACGCGGCGGCGGCCGGGCTCGACCTGCTGCCGGGGATCGGCGACCTCGATCCGGAGTGCGGGTGTGAGGCGTGGGACCACTGTCCGCACACGGCGGCGCTCTGCTATCAGGTGGCGCGGCTGATCGACGAGGATCCCTTCGTCCTGCTGCTCATGCGGGGGCGCGGCGAACGCACCCTCCTCGACCAGCTGCAGTCGCGCAGCGCCTCGCGTGCCGCGCGCGTCGACCGGGGAGTCGACGGCCCGTCCGGCGCGGACGTCCCCGAGGGTGGCGGCGGCATGCCCGGCGTGTCGGCCGAGGAGGCGTACGCGGAGGGGTTCCTGCTGCCGCCGCTGCCCGCGCCTCCGGCCGTCCCGGACGGTCCCGGCCGCTCGCCGTCCCTGGACACGGAGACGGAACCGGCCCCGGGCATCGACCCGGTGGCGCTGGAGTTCCTCGCGTCGGACGCGGCGGTCCGCGCGCACCGGATGCTCGTCCTCGCCCTCGGGGCGAGCGGTGAACGGCTGCCGGCGTCACAGGAGTCCCAGGGTTCACACGAATCGTATGGATCGCACGCGTCACATGGATCGCCGCTGACGGTCACTCAGGACGCCGTGCGGCTCGCCGCGGACTCCCCCGCGCCCTGGATCGCGGCGCGGCTCGCCTCCGGTTCCGGCCGGACGCGGGCGGAGATGGACCTGGCCACGCGCGCGTGGCGGTTCGGAGGTGCCGCCGCCCTCGCCGTACTGGAGGAGGAATGGGCGCCGGATGCCGAGGCGCTCGTCCGGGCGTCGGCCCGGCTCCTGGAGGCCTGGGAGGACGACGAGCGGCCGGCGCTGCGGCGGGCCGGCGCGCGGTGGACGGCGATGGGCGCGGAGGCGCAACTGCGGCTCGGGAAGGACGGGCGCTGGTGGCCCTACCTGAAGTCGGGCGCCCGCTGGTCCCCCGCCGGCCCGGCGGACCGTGATCCGGCGACGGCCCTCGCCACGGCCCTCGCGGCCGGGGGCGGTTCTGCGGAGGGCGGGTCTACTGGAGGCGGTGGCTGATCTCGCCGCCGGTGGCGGAAGAGGCGGCCAGACTGCAGGCGACGGTGTGCGAGCCGAAGAGGTAGCTGGTCCGGTACGGGTACTGGACGAAGGTGGTCCAGCGCGTGCCGGCCGGTTGCCGGGCGGCCTTGCGGCGCAGCGGTTCGCGGCACAGCAGCGTGGCCGCGTCGAGGATCGCCGAGTCCGTGGCGTAGACGCCGGTCAGACGGAGCCGGGCGACGAGTTCGGCGTTGTGCGGCGTGTCGCAGCGGCGTGGGAGGGCGGTTCCCGGCGCGTCGCGGTCGATGTCGAAGCAGTCGCCGACGCGCAGCGACTCGAAGGAGAGGGGCCGCGTGGAGTCCCCGTCGCCGGTCGCGGGGCCGGACGACCTCGGCGAGGGGGCGGTGGTCCCGGTACGGGGTGGGGTCGGGGACACGCTTCCGTCGGGCCTCGCGGAGACGGACGGACCCTCGGTACGCGTCGGCGTGCCGCCGCCGGTGGTCGTGCCGGGTGCCGGCGTGTCGTCCGCACCTGGGCCGGCTGTCCCACTCTCATCTTCGTGCGGGTCGGCTGATGTTCCGTCCGCCGACGGGGTGCCGACGGGCGACGGCGCGCCGGCCTGATCGCCGCCGGGGCGGCCGCCGGCGGAAGGGCTGCCGCCTCCGGCGACCAGGAAGGCGGTCGCCGCGAGAGCGGCCACGAGCGGCGGGACGAGCGGCACGCCGAACCAGCGGGCGCGCCGTGGCGCGGCCGATCCGGGCCGCGGCGCACCGAGCCGGACGAGACGCGGCGACCACCCGGACTCGGAGCCGGAGCCGGGCTCGGAGCTGGAGCCGGACTCAGGGCTGGAGCAGCCGGACTCGGAACCGGAACCGGCACCGGCACCGGATCGAGAGCCGGAGTCGTCACCAGAGCCGCCCGGGGCAGGGGCGGCGGAGCGTGTCTCAGCAGGACTCACCCGGGACGACACGCCGTGCGGGACGGACGGACCGTCCGGGACGGACGCGCCGGGCACGGCGGACTCACCGTGCGGGCCGGGTAGGTCCGGCGGCGGGGTGGAGGTCGGCGGGTGTGGCGGCACGGGGTCCAGGTTCGCCCGTCGGCGGGTCAGGGACCACCCTTTTTCGAAGGTTGAGCGCGGCCTGTACAGAACCGTGACCGTCTCCGGCCACGCCCCTTCCCGCCACCGGGACCGCCACCGCGCCATCGGCTGACCTACAGACCGAGCTGACGCTCCGCGCCCTGGACCGTCTGGGCCAGGAGCACGGCGATGGTCATGGGGCCGACACCACCGGGCACCGGGGTGATGAGGGAGGCGCGCTCGGCGGCCGAGGCGAAGTCGACGTCACCGATGTTGCCCGGGTTGTAGCCGGCGTCGACGACGACGGCGCCCGGCTTGATGTCCGCGCCCTTGATGAAGTCGGGCTTGCCGACGGCGGCCACGAGGATGTCGGCCTCGCGTATGACGGAGGAGAGGTCCTCGGTGCGGGAGTGGCAGTAGGTGACGGTGGCGTCGCGGCCGAGGAGGAGCAGTCCTGCGGGCTTGCCGAGGATCGCGCTGCGGCCGACGACGACGGCGCGCTTGCCGCGGAGTTCGACGTCGTACGCGTCGAGGAGGCGCATGATGCCGCCGGGCGTGCAGGAGACGAAGCCGGGCAGGCCGAAGCCCATGGCGGCGAAGGATGCCATGGTGACGCCGTCGACGTCCTTCTCGGGTGCGATGGCCTCGAAGGCGGCGCGCTCGTCGATGTGCGGGCCGACGGGGTGCTGGAGGAGGATGCCGTGGACCTCGGGGTCCTCGGAGAGGGCCGTGATCGCGGCGACGAGCTCCTCGGTCGTCGTGGCCGCCGGCAGCTGGACGCGCCTGGAGCGGATTCCGGCCTTGGCGCAGCGGTTCTGCTTCATCTTCACGTATGTCACGGAGGCCGGGTCCGCGCCGACCAGGACGGTCGCGAGACACGGGGTGACGCCGGTGCGGCGGGTGATCCCGGCGGCGCGGGCGGCGGCCTCCTCGACCGTTCGGCGGGCGAGGGCCGTGCCGTCCATGAGGGCGGCGGTGCTGGTGGACATGGCGACTCCTGGGCATCGTCTCTGACGGGTGGTTCGCCCAGGCGCACGGCATCGGTGCGGTCGCGCCGGTGAGGCGCGCTCCCGCCGGGCCGCTCCCCGGTGGTGATCCACCTCGAGCGCCAGTCACGGCCCGGGGCCACTGTACGTGAGGGTGGGGGCCGGTCTCGGACAGGGTGCGGATGCCCGGCCGTCGGGGCGCTTGTCGGCGGCCCGCGGCTGCATCACGATGAGCGCGCAGGGTGCGGAGGGCCGGGACGACCTCGATGGGGAGGCCGAGTTGAGCGACGCGTGGGTGACCGGGCGGGCGGAGACGGCGACGGTACCGGGTCCGGGTGGTTCGGGGCGGGTCCGGCCGCTGGTCGCCGCCTCGTGGCGGCGTTCCGCACGCGCGCGCGTGAGCCCGGACGGGGCGGCGCGGGTCGAGCTGGACGAGGACGAGCTCGCCGCGTACCGGGACGGCCATCCGCTCGCGGCGGCGATGCCGGTGATCAGGGAGCTGATGGGGGCGTACGCGACGGACGGGGAGCATCTCCTCGCGGTGTGCGACGCCGCCGGGCGGATGCTGTGGGTCGAGGGCCACCCGGCCACGCTGCGCAAGGCGCGGGGGATGAACTTCGTGGCCGGGGCGCGCTGGTCGGAGGCGGCGGCCGGGACGAACGCTCCCGGGACCGCCCTCGCCGTCGACCGGCCGGTGCAGGTCGTCGCCTCCGAACATTTCCGGCACCCGGTGCGCGCGTGGACCTGCGCCGCCGCTCCCGTGCACGATCCGCGCACCGGGCGGGTGCTCGGCGCGGTCGACATCACGGGCGGGCAGCGGCTCGCGCACCCGCACAGCCTGGGGTTCGTACAGGCGGTCGCGCGGGCCGCCGAGTCCCAGTTGGCGCTTCTCGGCCCAGCCCCCGAGCCGGACCGGCTCGGCCTTTCGGCGCTCGGCAGGGACGAGGCCCTGCTGTCGGCGGGAGGCCGGTGGATCCGGCTGAGCCGCCGGCACAGCGAGATCCTGGTGCTGCTCGCGCACCGCCCCGAAGGGGTGGGCGGGCAGGAACTCCGCACGCTCCTGTACGAGGACGAGTCGGTCACTCCGGTGACGCTGCGGGCGGAGCTGTCCCGACTCCGGGCGCTGCTCGGTCCCGACCTGCTGCGATCGCGCCCGTACCGGCTGAAGGGGCCGGTGGAGGCGGACTTCGCGGCGGTCGACCGGCGGCTGGCCTCGGGGGCCGTCTCGGCGGCGGCCGGCGCCTACGCGGGCCCGCTGCTCCCGGCGTCGCTCGCGCCCGGGGTCGTACGGCTCAGGGAACGCCTCGCGGACCGGCTGCGGGCGGCACTGGTGGGCCGGGGCGATCCGGGGCTGCTCGCCGACTGGGCGTACAGCACGTGGGGCGAGGACGACGTGGTGGTCTGGCGGGCGCTGTGCGCGGCGGTACCGGCGTCCGGTCTCCCGCCCGCACGCGCCCGGCTCGACTCCCTGGAGGCGGAACTGTCCGCCGGTGCAACGGCCTTGCAACGTCCGGGACCGCACACTCGCCGGTGAGCGCCGGCCAGGGACGGCCGGCGCGCTCCAGGGAGGCCATGCCATGACCCGTTACGCCGCACCCGGCACCGAGGGCGCGCTCATGTCGTACGAGGGCCGCTACGACCACTGGATCGGCGGCGAGTACGTCGCTCCGGCGCGGGGCCGGTACTTCGAGAACCCCAGTCCGGTCGACGGCCGCCCCTTCACGGAGGTCGCCCGCGGCACCGCCGAGGACGTGGAGCGCGCCCTGGACGCGGCGCACGCGGCGGCCCCGGCGTGGGGACGGACGGCGCCGGCGGAGCGGGCGGCCGTCCTGCTGAGGATCGCGGACCGGATGGAGAGCAACCTGGAGGCGCTGGCGGTCGCGGAGAGCTGGGACAACGGCAAGCCCGTCCGGGAGACGCTCGCCGCGGACATCCCGCTCGCGATCGACCACTTCCGCTACTTCGCGGGCGCGCTCCGGGCCCAGGAGGGCTCCCTGAGCGAGATCGACGACGACACCGTCGCGTACCACTTCCACGAACCGCTCGGCGTCGTCGCGCAGATCATCCCGTGGAACTTCCCGATCCTGATGGCCGTGTGGAAGCTGGCCCCGGCGCTCGCCGCCGGCAACGCCGTCATCCTCAAGCCGGCCGAACAGACCCCGGCCTCCGTGCACTTCTGGCTGAGCCTGGTCGCGGACCTGCTGCCTCCGGGCGTCCTGAACGTCGTCAACGGCTTCGGCGAGGAGGCCGGCAAGCCCCTCGCCTCCTCCCCGCGCGTCGCGAAGATCGCCTTCACCGGCGAGACGGCGACGGGCCGGCTGATCATGGGGTACGCCTCGGAGAACCTCAAGCCGGTCACTCTGGAGCTCGGCGGCAAGTCGCCGAACATCTTCTTCGACGACGTGTGGGCGGCGGACGACGACTTCCGCGACAAGGCCCTGGAGGGTTTCACGATGTTCGCCCTCAACCAGGGCGAGGTCTGCACCTGTCCTTCGCGGGCCCTCGTCCAGCGCGGCCATTACCGCGAGTTCCTGGAGGCCTCGGTCGCGCGTACGGAACTGATCGTCCCCGGCCACCCCCTGGACACCGACACGATGATCGGCGCCCAGGCCTCCGCCGACCAGCTCCGGAAGATCGCCTCCTACCTGGAGATCGGGCAGAAGGAGGGCGCGAAGATCCTGACGGGCGGCCAGATCGTCGAGCACGGCGGGGAACTGGCGGGCGGCTACTACGTACAGCCCACCGTCTTCGAGGGCGACAACCGCATGCGGATCTTCCAGGAGGAGATCTTCGGCCCGGTGGTCGCCGTCACCTCGTTCACGGACTTCGACGACGCGATCCGCACGGCCAACGACACCCTCTACGGCCTCGGCGCCGGCGTCTGGACCCGCGACACGAACACGGCGTACCGCGCGGGCCGCGCCATCCAGGCGGGCCGCGTGTGGACCAACTGCTACCACGCGTACCCGGCCCACAGTGCTTTTGGAGGCTACAAGCAGTCCGGCATCGGACGGGAGACCCACAAGATGATGCTGGAGCACTACCAGCAGACCAAGAACCTGCTGGTCAGCTACTCACCGAAGAAGCTCGGCTTCTTCTAAAGGCACGAAAAGAGGTGCCTGAACTGGGCTTTTGCCCGTCAGGCGCCTCTCGCTTGCCCCGCACGTCGGGGGGCGGGCCTTGATCCAAGGCCGGGTGCGCTTCAGCACCCAAGCCTGAGACAAGACGGAATCGACGATGACGAGGATGAGGACATGACCGAGAAGCAAGACCGCGGCAACGGGGACCTGGAACGCTGGAAGGAGCGGGGTGTGATGCTCCGCGTCTTCGTGTACATCTTCGCGACGCACGCCTTCGCAGGTTTTGTCTGGCTGCTGTTCTACGTGGGGCAGCATGCCCCGAAGTAGGGCACGGAGCTCGACGTAGAATCATCGGGTGAACGAGATTCTTCCCCCGTGTCCCGAGTGCTCCGGCACCTTCGCCTACGAGATGGGCGCCCTGCTTGTCTGCCCCGAGTGCGGCCATGAATGGTCGGCTGCCGCTTCTCAGACCCTCGACAGCGGCAGCGGCGAGAAGGTGATCAAGGATTCTGTCGGCAACGTCCTGGCCGACGGCGACACGGTCACCGTCGTCAAGACCCTCAAGGTCAAGGGCAGCCCCGCCGGGATCAAGGCCGGCACCAAGGTCCGCAACATCCGCCTCGTGGACGGCGTCGACGGCCACGACATCGACTGCAAGGTTGACGGCTTCGGCCCCATGCAGCTCAAGTCCAGCGTGGTCAAGAAGGCCTGACCGACCCCCTCCCGAACCATCCCGCACGACCCTGCCCTATCCATGAATTGCACAATTTGGCAATTCGATACATCATTACCTTGTTGTGTCCGCAGGTAGCCGCGGGCACAGCGCCAGACGACCCTTGCCGCGAGCGGGGCGATGAGGAGGGTGCGCGACCGTGTCGGTGCCGCTGTACCAGGCCAAGGCCGAGTTCTTCCGCATGCTGGGACACCCTGTCCGCATCCGGGTCCTCGAACTGTTGCAGGACGGGCCCATGGCCGTACGTGAGCTCCTCGCGGCGATCGAGGTCGAGCCGCCCTCGCTCTCCCAGCAGCTGGCGGTCCTGCGCCGCTCGGGGATCGTGACCTCCACGCGCGACGGCTCGACGGTCGTGTACCGACTGGCGGGCGGAGACGTCGCCGATCTCATGCAGGCCGCGCGGCGGATCCTCACAGAGATGCTGGCGGGGCAGAACGAACTCCTCGTCGAACTCCGGGAGACCGAGGTCTCCGAGGTCGCGACGCGGTGAGAGCAGTTCTGATCAGGGTGTGTTCCCTGCTGCCCGGGCGGAGCGACTTCTCCGCCATGGCCCGCGATCCGCGCCGTGATCTGCTCGCCGGTCTGACCGTCGCCATCGTGGCGCTGCCGCTCGCGCTCGGCTTCGGTGTCTCCTCCGGGCTCGGCGCGGAGGCCGGGCTCGCCACAGCGGTCGTGGCCGGGGCACTCGCCGCGCTGTTCGGCGGCTCCAACCTCCAGGTGTCCGGGCCGACCGGAGCCATGACCGTCGTCCTCGTACCCATCGTGGCTCAGTACGGCCCCCGTGGTGTGCTCACCGTCGGACTGATCGCGGGTGTGATGGTCATCGGGCTCGCCGTGGCGCGGGCCGGGCGGTACATGGCCTACATCCCCGCCTCGGTGGTGGAGGGCTTCACTCTCGGCATCGCGCTCGTCATCGGCCTTCAGCAGCTCCCGAATGCCCTCGGTGTCCCCAAACCCGGGGGCGAGAGGGTCCTTCAGGTGACGTGGCGCGCGGTGGAGGAGTTCGTCCAGGCCCCCAACTGGACTGCCGTGGCGCTCGCGGCCGGGGTCGTGGTCGTCATGCTCACCGGCTCCCGGTGGCGGCCGGCGATTCCCTTCTCCATCGTGGCGGTGATCGCCGCCACCGTCGTCGCCCAGGTGTTCCACCTCGACGAGGCGGCTCCGATCGGTGACCTGCCTGCCGGGCTTCCCGCCCCGTCCCTGGGCTTCGTCGACTTCTCACAGGTGGGCTCGCTGCTCGCACCGGCTCTCGCGGTCGCGGTCCTCGCCGCCCTGGAATCGCTGCTCTCGGCACAGGTCGCGGACGGGATGACGGTGGGCCAGAAGCACGACCCGGACCGTGAGCTGTTCGGGCAGGGACTGGCGAATCTGGCCGCGCCGCTGTTCGGCGGCGTCCCGGCGACCGGAGCAATCGCCCGTACCGCGGTGAACGTCCGTTCCGGAGCCACCTCCCGGCTCGCGGCCCTCACCCACGCCGCGATCCTCGCCGTCATCGTCTTCGCCGCCGCCCCACTGGTCTCCAGGATCCCGCTCGCCGCGCTCGCCGGTGTGCTGCTCGCCACCGCCGTGCGGATGGTGGAGGTCGGCTCGCTGCGCGCCATGGCGAAGGCCACCCGCTCCGACGCCGTCGTCCTCGTCCTGACGGCCGTGGCCACGCTCGCGCTCGACCTCGTGTACGCGGTGATCATCGGTATGGTCGTCGCCGGCGCCCTCGCGCTGCGCGCCGTCGCCAAGCAGGCCCACCTCGCCGAGTTCGACTTCCGCCCCGATCTGCCGGGCGAGCACAGCGAGGAGGAGCACGCGCTGCTCGCCGAGCACATCGTGGCGTACCGGATCGACGGCCCGCTGTTCTTCGCCGCCGCCCACCGCTTCCTCCTCGAACTCGCCGAGGTCGCCGAGGTCCGCGTCGTCATCCTGCGCATGTCCCGCGTCACCACCATCGACGCCACCGGCGCGCTCGTCCTCAAGGACGCCGTCGCGAAACTCAACCGGCGCGGCATCGCCGTCATGACCTCCGGAATCCGCCCGGGCCAGCGCCAAGCCCTCGACTCCGTCGGCACTTTGGACCTGCTCCGTGTCCACGGACGGGAGTACGCCACCACCCCTGAGGCCATCGCCGGAGCCCGCGCCCACCTCCAGGGCGCCGGAGTGCTGACGCTCCTACCCGCCCGGCCGGCCCGCACGACCGCCCAGGAGCCCACCCGATGACCACGCCCACGGCCCGCCGCATGGCCGAAGTCTCCGGCGCGGAGGCCCTGTGGCTCCTCCAAGGCGCGGACCACGGGCGTCTCGTCTACGTACGGCGCGAGCGGTGCGTCGTCCGGCCGGCGGTCCACGTCCTTGAGTACGGCCGGCTCGTCGTCCGCGCGCCCGTGCAGTCCGACCTGCTCACCGTGCGGTCCATGCTCACCTACCAGACCGATGAGATCCGGCTGCCCGCCGGCACAGGCTGGAGCGTTACGGTCTCGGGCCCCGCCGAGCCCGTCACCAACCCCGCCGAGGCCACCCACTACTCCCGCACGCTCCCCGGCTGGGCCTACGGTCCGCACGACACCCTGCTGCGCATCACCCCACAGACCGTCACCGGATACCGCCTGGGAACGGTGGACCCGGCGTGAGTACGGACAGCGAGAGCCTCTCCATGCGGCACGTGCTGACGCTGCCCGTGATGCCGGGGGCGGTACGGATGGTGCGTGAGACGGCCGAGTTGACCTTCGCCGAGTGGGGCATAGACCCCTCGCACCCCACCCTGGGGCCGGCCCTGCTGATCCTCAGCGAGCTGGCCACCAACAGCATCCGGCACGCCGCCGTCACCTCCCCCAGCATCACCGTCATCTTCGCCGCGGGCGAGTACACCCTCGCCTTCGCCGTGCACGACCGGCACCCCTACCACCCAGGCGTCTTCGCCGCCGCCGCCGGCGGGACGGGCGGACTCGCCATGATCGCCGAGGTGATGGTCCAGTCCGGCGGCACCTGCGTCGTACGCCGGGACGCGGACGGCGGCGGCAAGAGCGTATGGATCACCCTCCCCCTGTAACCCAGTGACCGCTGCAACAACAAAGGCAACCAAGCGATGACCATCGAATGGCGCTACACCACTCACCCCGGACTGAGCGTGCTCTCCCTGGCCGGATACCTCGGCGCGGACGCGGTCGCGCGCTTCGACGGAGCCGTGGGGTGGGTCCTGGCACGGGGCACCGGCCCGGTCATCCTCGACCTCACCAGCCTGCGCAGCTGGTCGGCCGGCGGCCAACTCGCGGTCGCGACCGCCGCCCGGCGGCTCGCGAGCGAGGGACGCGGGCTCGAACTGGCCGCCATCCCCGCCGACGGGTCCCTCGTCCCGGTCGGCGACCACCCTGAGATCCCCGTGCACTGCGACCTGGACTCGGCGCTCGCCGCACACCACGGCCCAGGAGCCGAGCAGCGCGAATGGTGCAGCGACGAGTGGCCCGGAGCACGGACCAGCGTGAACGCTCCCCGGCAATAGCCAGCCGAGGAGGGCCGATTCTCCTGGGCCCCGCCCCCTGACTGTGCGGCAGGGGGCGGGGCCCAGGTCATCTCACCCTCAGCCCCGGTGAGGTGTGACCCTTCGGACGAGTGCTGTGTCGACATCCACGTACACGTCCGTCTCCGAGACCCGGGCCGCCCACACCTCCGTCAACCCCATGTGTTCGACACCGCAGACGGCGAGCGAGCGCCCGCCCTTTCGCAGGCCGGCGGCCGTGCTCAGCCCAGCCTTCTCCCCCTCGAAGCTCCAGCCGAGAAGACCGGACAGGTCACGGATCAACCTCCCGCTGCTGCGGGAAGCAGCCCAGGCCAAGCCTTCGGAGAACCGAGTGACGGCGCGGGCACCGAGGAATCCGGCGACGGCGACAACAGCCACCCCCTGCCGGTCCGTCACGATCCAACTGATGCTCACAAGCCCGGTATCCCTGTCAGCCCTGGCCGCCGGCACGGGGTGCACCGCGCGTCGGCGCGGCGGCGGGCCGGAGCCAACCGCGGTCGATGTCCATGCTCAGGAGACGTTCATGTCCGCAACGGGGACACGAGCCGTCAGGAGCAACGGCAGCGGGCAGGCACTTGAGACGGCATGAAGGGCACTTGAGCAGCGCTCCGCCACCCCGCAGACGTGGGATTCTCAACAGAACCTCCCGCTAGATACCTTCGAAATTGCTAATGTTAGCAATTCCGAAGACCATCAGGCAGCCGTGAAGGCGCGAGGATGGTCCGCATGGCGAAGAATTCTGGGTGGATGCGATGCACACTGCGGGCACGGCGACAGCCACACGGCGGCGTGGCCAGCTCCCGCGCGGACCGGGGGTACGCACGGTGAGCGCGCCGCTCTACCAGCTGAAGGCTGAGTTCTTCAAGACGCTCGGTCACCCGGTGCGCATCCGGGTCCTGGAACTGCTCAGCCTGCGCGAACACGCGGTGGGCGAGATGCTGACCGAGATCGGGATCGAGCCTGCCCACCTCTCGCAGCAGCTCGCCGTGCTGCGCCGGTCGAACCTGGTCGTGGCCCGCCGTGAAGGCTCGGGCGTGTACTACTCCCTGACCGATCCACAGGTAGCCGAGCTGCTCTTGGTGGCGCGTTCGATCCTCTCCGGCGTTCTGACCGGCCAGGCCGAACTCCTCGCCGACCTGCGCGCCGCCACACCGGAGGGCAAACCGCCCTCGTGAACAGCGGGCCGATGACCGGCGGCCACCCCCCTTGTAGCGCTCTCAACCCGGTGAACGACGCCGAGCGGTATGGGGGGCACGCCAGGTCGTCTCCCTGCGCCATGCGGGTGTGACCCCGGTGACCGGACCGGTCACCCGCGCCATGGCGGAGCCGCTGCACCGCGACGTCCAGGCCACGCCCAAGCCTGCGATCGTGATGGCCGTCGGCGACTGCGCTGTCGACTGCGGAGAGTTCGCCGGGGTACAGGATCGAGTGCGCGGTCTCACCCCGACGGCTTCGGCGGCCTGGCGCGTTCGGAGCGGACCTCGTAGATCGCCAGCGGCGTCTCCTCAGACGCGCAGCTCCGCCGTGCACGCCAAGGACAAGGGAGACTCGGCGGAGCCGGTATCGGTGCCTTGGGCGCGCCCTCTTGGTCCAACGGGCGAAACGCCGCGACGACACTCAAGCCGCCATGCGTGCCGCAGAGCAGGCTGACGAAGCGCTCACGCTGGAGATCATTCCTACGGCTCGTATGGCGGCCAGGTCTTGGCTGAACACCGCATAGCGTGCACTCTTCGAAGCGGGCTACGGGCGCCCCGTAGACGTGGTTCGTGAATCAAGAACTGCACACGACTGCGGCGAGTTCGCGGGCCCTCTCTTCCTCTGTGACGCTGTTTCGCGAGTAGTGCACCGGCCCCGGCCCTGAGCTGCGGTAGATCTCCCCTTCACGGGCAAGGCAGACCACGGCGGCGCGGCTGGCGGCGCGCGGGGGGGGCGTCGACGACGTGCCCGAGGGGCGGTTCGCGCGCCGCTGTACCGTCCACCGCTGGGCGGTGGCATTTCGGAGTGCGCGAAGCGATGGTTGGTCCGCTCGTCCACGCTGCCGTCTCGTCTTGACCGTTTGGGCCTGGTGGATACTGAGTTCCGATGGATTCCGCCCGCGCGACGCGCCTTCGCCGACTCGCCCGTACGCTCACCGCACGGTTCTGCCTCGCCCCCCACCGGCACGGGGTGGTCGAGGCCCAGTGGTCTGACTCCGCGCGCGCGTGGACGTTCGCGTGGACCGATGGGCCGACGGTCGCGCAGGTGCGGGCAGCCTGCCGGGAGGCCGAGCCGGAGGCGAGCGAGGGCCTTTTGTACGTGCGCACGCTCTCGGAGGACTCCGTCGCACTCGGTGCCGTCCGCCTGACGGTCTCAACCGCCACCGGCCTGGGCCGCCGCCTCCTTGTGCGACCGGCCGACGTGGAGGCACTGTTTCGCGACGCACCGTTTCCGCAGCCTCGCACGGAACGGGAACGTGCGCTCTTGTACGCCGTGGTCTACGAGCTCCACGACGCGCACCGCCGCAACCAGGCCGATGCCGAGGAGGTCTGCGGGTTCATCAACCAGTACGGCCTGGCGGTGCTCCTGCGTCGCTGCGGAGCCGAGCTGTCCCCCGTCGAGATCCTGACCGACCACTACGCGGCGACGTACGCCCACCCCGCGTGGCGTTACCAGCTGGCCCCGATGGACGCGGACGTGCTGTTCCGGGCGGTCCGGGAGGACCCGCGGGCGTCGGCGGAGCTCATCGCTGCCGCCCTTGCCCTCCTGCCCGGGCTACCGGCCGAGTGCGCCGGGGCCCAGGAGGACCTCCGGGCCCGTCTTGAGCGCATCACGCCGACGGCGTAGTCACGAGCGGGGAAGGGCTGATCCGCGCCCGGCCGGCTTCCGTCCCGGGGGCGGAAGCCGCCTGGGCGCTGGGTCCCGCGCTGTCACACCTCCGTCATACGCTTCCCGTCATGAGCGTCTCTCTCTACTACAGTGCGCACCGCACGACACCGCTGACCGAGGCCGAGTCGGCCTCGGTCGCGCGCGTCGTCGCCGCGCACACGGCGTCATTTCCGTACGACGACGAGGAAAGCCTGTACCTGTACGACCGGCGTACGGCCGGGCCGCACGAGATCGTGGCCGGGTCCACCAAAATGCCGCTCGATCCCGGTCGCCTGATGCCCGTAATCGCCCATGTGCTGTACAGCATGACGGAGTTGCGCCGGGCCATGCCGAATGCGGAGTGGCGTGTGCACATGGACGACCTCGACGTCCTGTGGGACGAGGCCGAAGGGTACGCCCTGCCCGGGATGCGCGACGCGGACCTGATCGCTGAGCTCGCGCCGGTCCACGGCGGGAGCGGGAAGGTGGCAGCGGGATGAGGGAGGGGAGCGCGGGGAAGGCCGTGGCGCTCACGCCGGAGCAGCAGAGCCTCATCGAGTTCGGCGAGGCGCTGTACCGTCGCATCGCTGCAGACGCCGATACCGGTCACGTGCTGCTGCCCGAGGACGACGCGGTGGCTGTCGTTCACCGTGCGCGGGGCGGTGGGACGATCCTCGTGGCAGCCGACCGGTCGGTGCTCTTCTCCGGCTCCGCGCTCGACATCAGCGCCGCCCTGCTCGACTTCCGGGCTGGCCGCCGCACACCCGTGGAGCGGTTCCGGTAGCGGGAGACGTGCGGGGGCCCGCTGAGGGCCGCGCTCAGGTCGGGTAGCCGATGGACGCGATGGTGTCACCGAGCTGCGCCAGCGTCACGGCGGGGTTCAGGGCAGCTACCGCATCCGGCGTGAGAGGCCGCAGCTGGTACACATCGATGACTGCGTCCAGGTCCACCGGGGTGCCGTAGTACCTCTGGGCCCATGACTGGTACTTCTGTGGCGTCCCCTCGACCAGGCGGCGAAAAAGCCAGTCGGATCCGTCCGGCACGGAGCGGCCGCCGTCGAAATCGACCTCTCCCGTCCGCCACTGCTCGTCAGCGGTCTCCCGCCACAGGCAGACGGTGATGTGCGGGATACCCTCCAACCGGAAGGCCGGATCCTCGACGCAGGACCGGAACACCTCCGGGACCGTGTCGACCACACCAGGCCACGGCGTCCCGTCGCCCGCGTACGGGCTCATCGGGGACGCGTGGTCGAACCCGCGGATGTACGCTCCGGCCGCCGAGAAGACGACGGAATACGCGTCTCCCCCGCCATTCTCCATCGAGGCCAGCTCCTGCGTCGCGGACCAGTGGGCGTCGAACCGGTGGCGGCGCAGCTCCGGTACACCGGGCTGAAGTATCGCGTCCAGCATCGCCAGCGAACGGCACAGATTTCGCAGGGAGGCGATATCCGGCAGTCGGCGAGCGAGATCACGAGCGTTCATCGGGCCATCCCATCACGCGATGATGGAACGGCGGACCGGAGCCCCAGTGCTTCCGGCAGTCGGCTTGTGAGAGGCGGAGTGGCCCGGGTGGCCGGTGTGCGGTCAGGGCGGTCACGGTTCGCTGGCGGGACGGATGAGGAGGAGGGCGAACTCGCCCGCTACGACCTCGCCGAGGACGCCGCCGCCGAGACCGCCATGGTCTTCGGCGAGCTCTACCGACACGGCACCGAGTGGAAGTTACGGGCGGTGGGCCAGGGCTACGCCTCCGGCCTCGCGGGCATCGCGGCCGACTTCGGCGTCAACGTCTGACGATCCCCGGACCAGACGTACCCGATGAACCCGCCCGAGCCAGAAAGCGGAGAGCAGTGTTCGGAATCAGTGAGATCGCGATCCTTCTGATCGTCGTCATCGTCCTGCTCGGCGCCAAGAAGCTTCCCGAGCTGGCCCGTAACGCGGGCAAAGCGGCCCGCATCCTCAAGAGCGAGGCCAAAGCGATGAAGACCGAGAGCGACACGGCCGAGCAGCAGGCGGCCTGTCAGATCAAGCAGACGCCGCCCGCCGAGAACACCTCACAGACCGGCCCCCGACCCGGCGAGCACTCACCGACGGGCGACACCCGCACCCACGGCTCCGGCCCCACCCCCACCTGACCCACGCTCGGCGCGGGCGATCAGAACCCCAGGAGCGGCGCACCAACCCAGCAAGCACCCCAAGCGCTTGGCCATCTCGTCCACGGCTGCCTCCTCATGTGTCACGTGGACGGTACCGATACCCATCTCGGCGGCCGACGGAGGTTCTCCGGCGGGGCGCGGTCAGAGAGCTAGTGCCGGGGAAGACACAACCGCGCTTCTCGTGCCCGGTCGTGACAGCGTGGAAGTTCTTCAGCCGGTTCGTTGCCCGCTCCGCGGTCCAAGCCCTGGCGACGTCCTCTGTCGTGGCGCGCTGGATCGCGGCGTGCTCCGTGGGGACCTGTCGGTCCGCCCCCTCGTTTGTGTGCCGGCTCGCCGCCACCACGGGCCACCGGTCAAGGGCCAGCTCCGTGCCGACCAAGATCCGGGCCATACGCGGACCAGCCGCCTGCAGCTTGGCCGAATCGTGGCCGTTTCCGCTGGTCAGCGGCCATGCGAGGCGTGCACCACGAGCACTCGAAGAACCTGCTGGTCAGCTACTCGCCGAAGAAGCTCGGGTTCTTCTGAGCATCTTCGCGAGGCACGGGTAAAGCCGGAACCACAACCGTCGATCCCCGGGGTCCTGGATAAGCCACACTCCCTGTTCCGTCGCCGCCCGCTGCATCGCCACCGGCAGGTCCACGGTCGAGCTCGCGGCTCAGCCCGGCCAGGGCGGCGAATGGGCCTTCGGGCCCGGGCTCGCCGCCGACCCGGCCCACTGGCCACCGGGCAACCCGTCGATCGAAGGGGCCATCGCCTCGGACGGGCTGACCGGCCGGATCACCGCGCCGCTCCGGGCCCGCGGCGCGCTGCTCGGCGTCGTCGCCTTCTCCCGCCTCGACCGGCCCGAGGCCTTCACCGCCGACGACCTGATCCTCGCCGAAGAGATGACCGCCAAAGCCGCCGTCGCCATCGACAACGCCCGCCGGTACTCGCGCGAACGCACGACCGCGCTGACCCTGCAGCGCAGCCTGCTGCCGCAGGGGCTGCCGAACCAAGAGGCGGTCGAGGTGGCATCCCGCTACCTGCCCACCGGGACCGGCTACCTGCCCGCCGGGACCGGCGCGGAAGTGGGAGGTGACTGGTTCGATGCCGTTCCGCTGTCCGGCGCCCGGGTCGCCTTGGTCGTCGGCGATGTCGTCGGCCACGGCCTGCACGCCGCGGCCGGCATGGGCCTGCTGCGCACCGCGGTCCGCACTCTCGCCGACGTCGACCTGCCGCCGGACGAGCTGCTGACCCACCTGGACGACCTGGTCGTAGAGCCCGACCCCGCGCAGGTGCCGCGCGCCGGGAAGTTCGCCGTCGACCAGGTGGACGCCTGGGGTCTGGAGGAGGCGTCATTCGTCACCGAACTGGTCGTCAGCGAGCTGGTCACCAACGCCATCAGATACGGCGAGCCGCCGATCAGGCTGCGCTGATTCGCAACACTTCCCTGATCTGCGATGTTTTCGACGGAAGCAACACCGCTCCGCACCTGCGTCGAGCCCGCGCCTCCGACGAGGGCGGCCGGGGCCTGTTGCTCGTCGCCCAGCTCACCCAGGAGTGGGGCACCCGGCACACCACCAACGGCAAGACGATCTGGTGCGCACAGGCCCTCCCTCAGGTCTGCTGAACGAAGGCGGAGGGTGGTGGCGGAGCCAACCGCTTCGCACCGAATCCCGACGAGACGGCTCGCGTCCAGCTGGAGGCCCCGGGAGATCTCCTCGCCCTCGGGCACATGGCCGTCGACCAGCACACGGGTCGATCCGCCAGTTCGGTCCGAGAGGCTGCACGACGTCGACGGCCCCGTGCGGATGCCATCCGCAGCGCCACTGTGGTCGAGTGGTGCTACGTGATTCGTGGTCCGTCACCGTGGTCGGGGATGGGGAGGCGCACACCGGCCCGGAGGGCGGACTGGTGGGCGATGATGCCGGGGAGGGTGTAGCGGGCGGCGGTCCACGCGTGCAGCGGTGGAGGCGTTCGTGTCGTGACCGCGATGGCGAAGTCGTCGGCGAGGTAATGGTGACTGCCCTCGTGGCCGTTGGGTGCGTGCGCGAACTCACGCGGGAGTCGAGAGCGGTCGTGGACGGGTGCGGTGCCGGAGGCGAAGGCGTCGCGCAGTTCCGGGGCGACGTGGGAGAGCGCCGGGTCGTCCGGTGTGAGGGTGGGTGCGGGGTGCAGGTGCGCGGTGACGTCGCGCTCGCCCTTCTTGTCCTGCCACAGGCTGACCGAGCCGAGTTGCTCGAGGACTGCTTCCGTACCGAAGTAGCGGAAGCGTGACTCCTTGCCGATGTATCCGACCCTGCGGAACTCGTTCGTGCGGAAGCTGCCGCCACCTGCGACTTCGAACAGTGCGGTGGCGTTGGAGAAGTCGTTGTCGAACTGGCTGATCTCGCGATCGAACACGCCGTCGCCGCGCTCGTCCGGAACGCCGATCGCCGAGACGCTCACGGCGTGCGTATGCCAGGCGCCGAGGACTCCGCCGATCGAGTGCGTGGGGTAGAGCAGCGGCGGGTAGCTGGCGGTGGACTTCCAGTTCTCACCACCGCTGTACTTGTACGCGTCGTAGAAGCCCCAGTCCATGTCGTGGACGTAGTCGCCTTCCGCGTAGAAGATCCGGCCGAACGCTCCTGCGGCGATCTGGGCGCGCGCGTAGACGGTCGCCGGGTGGTAGTAGCTCGTCTCGCCCATCATGTAGATCCGGCCGGTTTCCTCGACCGCTGCGATGATGTCCGCGATCTCCGCCTCGGTCACGGCCATCGGGACCGCACTGTAGACGTCCTTGCCCGCACGCAACGCCTGCACGGCGAGGGGGCCGTGGGTCCAGCGCTGGGTGAAGAGCGCGATGGCGTCGAGATCGGAGTCGAGCATGTCCTCGAACGAGGGGAGCGTACCGGCGAGGTCATGCTCGGTGACGAGTTGCTCGGCGCGCTGCGGGAGCAGGTCAGTGACCTTGATGTCACCGACGTTGGGGTGCAGGCGCCAGAGTTTGGCGAAGGAACCGGCGAACTGGCCGGCTCCGACGATGCCGAGTGAGAACACGCGAAATCTCCATCAGGAACGTAGGAGTGGGTGCGAGCTGGTGCCGGTCGCATGACGGTGCGGGCTTCGGCACTGCTCGTCCATGACGATAGGATCCGAGTACACGCGATGTCTGCACCGTTTCGAAGCGAGAACTTCTTGGATCCTCAGGGTGCTCTGGTCGACGAACCCTCTTACCTGCGCGGCTGGTCCGGACGCCCGACGCTGATGGCGGCAGCGCACCGGCACGACGACCTGGAGATCAACTTCGTGGCCGGCGGCGGGCCGATGCTCTATCTCTACGGCGGCGAACTCATCGAAGTCGCGGTGGGCGGCCTCGCTGTGTTCTGGG
Organism: Streptomyces griseoluteus; assembly: GCA_000717735.1. GTDB lineage: Bacteria > Actinomycetota > Actinomycetes > Streptomycetales > Streptomycetaceae > Streptomyces > Streptomyces griseoluteus_A. Next base: position 53,290 of record JOBE01000036.1, read on the forward strand.
CCGCGATCCCGCACCAGTTGGTGGCGAGCCAGGCGACGCGCGTCCACTGGCTGCACGTGCCCTTCGACCAGTTTCTCGCCTGGGGGCTGCCCCAACCGCTCCTCGCCCGTGTGCTCTCGGGCGTTCCGGTGATCTCTCCCGCGGCCCGTGCCGACGCTAGCGATCCGGCGAAGTTCACCCAGTGGGCCGCGGATCTGGCCGCGAGCGACGACGAACTGCACCGCATCGCGATGCTGGAGATACAAGCGCGCGTCCGACGCCTGGCGCTCGCCACGGTCGGCGATCCGGCACATCGACACGCAGGTGACGATCCGGCCCTGCGTCAGGCGGTATCCATGGCGCGGTACATCGCACATCACTTCCGCGAGCCGATCACTGTCGCGGACGTCGCCGCAGCGGCGAATGTCCACCCGACCTATGCCATGACCCGGTTCCGCAAGGTCGTGCGTACCACGATCGGCGACTACGTGAAGCTGTACCGGCTTGCTGAAGCACGCCGGTTGCTGGTGAGCACCGATCTTCCCGCGAGCCAGGTGGCTGCGGCCGCCGGCTTCGGCTCGGTCAGCCGTTTCTACCGGGTCTTCACCGACGCGTGCGGAACCACCCCGGCACGGTTCCGACACGGGCGCGGGCTCTGACTCACCTGGCGACTCCCTGTCCTGGTGAGCCGAGAGCCCGTGCGGCAGCCTGGCGGCCGGCCCCTGGGTCTTGCAGCGTGACCGCACTGATGGCGGCTTCTGTCCGGACTTGGCGCCGCCGGCACGGTGCGGGCGGCCACGGTGACTCCGAACGCGTCGTACGTGCTGGTCAACCGCAAGAGGGGGCCACCCCCGCCGTTCTGCCGTACGCCAGGCGGCCGCCGACGTCGGCGCGAAGGCCCATCACTCTCAGAAGAGGACACCTGCATGAGAAAGTCACGGCTTCTCCACCTGAACCCGCTTGGCGCTGACCCGCTACCGGTCCAACGTCGTGACGCTCGCATCGGCACCAACGATCTGAACCGCTCCCACCAGGTCTCCACCGCCACCGCCCGGGCTGAAGTCCCTGGTCGACCGGATTACCGCCGCCGACGCCACCGTCCTCGTCGCCTCCCTGGTCGTGTCCACCAGCGGATCCGAGGAGCGGAAGCCCCCAAGTGGAGCTGGATCTGAAGCGCGGTATCGAAGCGCTTCTCCAGCCGCAATAAGGAAAGTCTGCGCGATAGGGACCCTTGTCTCTCACGAAACCTGTTCGTTAGCTTACGCAGGGGAGTGAAGCGCTTCGACAGTCGCCGCTGTCCGGCCTGCGGGGGCGCGAACCGGGGTCCGGAGCAGCTCGCGGAGAACATCGCACCCCGCCCTCACCGCCGTCTCCGGCCCGCACAGATCCGTCAGAGCACGACTCGACACCCCGCACACGAGGAACCGCCCGGAACTGGCTTCGAAAGGGCCGCCACGACCATGGAACAAGGGACCTTCCACTGGGGGCACGAGGCCCTTCGCCTCGGCCTCGTCCTCGATGAGGACGGCAGCCCGCGCCTCACGCACCTCGGACTGCCCGGCGAAGCGCGGACAGTCCCCGGTACATCACTCCCCCTGGTGGAGGTGACAGCCGCGGGTCACGGCCGCGACTGGTCGGGCAGCCGCCTGGTCGGAACCGCTCTCGGCGGGCGGCTGCGCCACCGGGCCCACGGCGCGGCCGGCGACGCGACTGGCACACGCTGACCGGGCATCTCCACGACCCGGAAACCGGGCTGATCGCGGAGGTGACGTACCGGTCACCAGACGGCATCCCCGTGCTGCGCAGTGAAGTGACGCTGCGCAACGAAGGGCAGACCATCTTGCACCTGGAGTCGGTCAGCACGCTCGCGGTGGGCTGCCTCACCCCACGGGACCCGGCGGCCATCGACGCCACCGACCTGCTGTGGGCGGACAACGACTGGCTCGCCGAGTGCCGCTGGCAGCGACAGCCGATGCGCCGTACCACACCCGGCGTCAGCGGACGCGTAACGTACGGGCACGGCAAGGCCGGTTTCGCCCTGAACGGACAGGGCACCTGGTCCAGTTGCGGACACCTGCCCATGGGAGGCCTGACGGACCGGCGCACCGGACGCAGTTGGGTGTGGCAGATCGAGCACAACGGCGGGGGCTGGCGCTGGGAGTGCCAAGAACACGACGAGGCGGCCTACGCCGCGCTGTTCGGTCCCACGGACACCCACCACGGCTGGCGGCACGCCCTGGAGCCCGGCGCCGTCTTCCGTACCGTACCCGTCCGCGCTGGCCTTCAGCGCCGACGGCGGCTCCGACTCCGCGTTCGCCGCGCTGACCCGCTACCGCCGCGCCCAGCGCCGCCCTCACGCCGACCACCAGCGCCTGCCCGTCATCTTCAACGACTACATGAACTGCCTGATGGGCGACCCGACCACCGACAAGCTGCTGCCGCTCATCGACGCGGCGGCCGCGGCCGGCGCCGAGCACTCCCTCATCGACGCGGGCTGGTACGACGACGGTGACGGCGGCTGGTGGACCAGCGTCGGCGCCTGGGAGCCGGCCGCCTCTCGCTTCCCCGGCGAGAAGGGGATCCACGAGGTACTGGACCACGTCCGCCGACGCGGCATGGTTCCCGGCCTGTGGCTGGAGCCGGAAGTCATCGGCGTCCACAGCCCCATGGCCAAATCCCTGCCCGACGAGGCGTTCCTCCGCCGCGACGGCGCCCGCGTCACGGAGACCGGCCGGCACCACCTGGACCTGCGCCACCCGGCCGCCCGTGCCCACCTGGAGCAGGTCGTGGACCGCCTGGTCGACGAGTGGGGCGTCGGCTACCTCAAGCTCGACCACAACATCGACCCCGGCTCAGGCACCAGCGCCCACCCCGGCGAGACCCCGGGCGACGGCCTGCTCGGCCACAACCGGGCGCACCTCGACCGGCTCGACGGCGTCCTCGACCGGCACCCCCACCTGGTGGTGGAGAACTGTGCCTCCGGCGGCATGCGTTGGGACGACGCCATGCCCCCGCCGAACACTGCACCACCAAGGAGCGCCCCGGCTGGCTGACCCTCCGCGCCCGGGGAAGCTCCCTGGACGAGCCCGACGTGGTGTTCACCGGCCGGCGCCAGCAACATGTCGCGTGCCGGGCGCGCACCCTGGTCGATACCGCGGAGGGGTGCGGCGGCCTCGCCGTCCGGCTCGACGAGCGGCACCACTACGCGATCGAGGTGTCCGGCACGGAGGTACGGGCCGTCGCGCGCGTCGGCTCCCTGCGCACGGTCGTGGCCGCGCGGTCCGTGCCCGCCGGGCCGGTGGCCCTCACCGTCACGATCACGGAACCGGCGACTCCGCACGGTCCGTGCACGGGACCCGACGTCGTCTCCCTCGGCGTCGAGCAGCCCGGCGGCACGTTCACGGAGCTCGCGACCCTGGACGGCCGCTACCTGTCGACCGAGGTCGCCGGCGGCTTCACGGGCCGGGTCATCGGCATGTACGCCGCTGAAGGCACGGTCCACTTCGACTGGTTCGACTACGAGCCGCTCGACGGCTGAGCGGAGGCCCGCTCCCTCTGCCGCCCCGTCCTTCGGCGGAGCCGTGCAGCTCTCATCGAAGCGCTTCAACGAGGATGGACAACGCGCCATGCCGGGGATAGGGTCGGCGTACATTTCACGCAGGAGCGATACGCTCACCTGATCGAAGCGCTTCACAAGGCTGGGAGAGCTGGATGGTAACCCTCGCCGAGGTCGCCCGACACGCCGGAGTGTCGGCGAGCACGGTGAGCTATGTCCTCAGCGGCAAGCGGCCCATCTCCGTGGCCACCCGGCTGCAGGTCGAGCAGAGCATCCGCGAGCTGGGATACCACCCGAACGCGGGCGCGCGGGCCCTGGCCAGCAGCAGGTCGAACATCATCGCGCTGATGGTTCCCCTGCGCACCGACATGTATGTGCCGGTGATGATGGAGATCGCCGTCGCGGTCGCCACGACGGCCCGGACGCACGGATACGACGTACTGCTGCTGACCGGCGAGGAGGGTCCCGAAGCCGTCCGCCGCGTCACCGGCAGTGGTCTCGCCGACGCGATGATCCTCATGGATGTCGAACTCGACGACGAGCGGTTGCCGTTGCTGCGCAGCACCGACCAGCCGTCCGTACTGATCGGACTGCCCGCCGACACCTCAGGACTGACCTGCGTCGACCTCGACTTCAGGGCGACCGGCGCGTTGTGCGTCGAGCATCTGGCGATGCTCGGCCATCGCGACATCGCCGTCATCGGCGAGGCCCCCACGGTCTACGAACGGCACACGGGATTCGCCGAGCGCACCCTCGACGGACTCCGCTCCCGGGCACGAGAGTTGGGCATCCGGGTGTTGCACCGGCCGTGCGGCGGAGGCTACGACGCGATAACCGCCGTCCTCACCCGCATCCTCGATGAGCGCCCGGGCACTTCCGGGTTCGTCGTGCAGAACGAGCAGGCGGTCGAGCCATTGCTCGCCCTGCTGCGCCGGCAGGGCCGCGCCGTCCCCGAGGACGTGTCGGTGGTCGCGATCTGCCCGGAACAGGTGGCCGTTCAGGCCTCGGTGCGACTGACGTCGGTCTCCATCCCCGCGCAGGAGATGGGCCGGCAGGCGGTGGAGCGCCTGGTCGCCAAGATCGACGGTCGCGGCACCGACGAAGTCTCGCTGATCGCACCAGAGTTGACGGTGCGGGCGAGTGCCGGGGCGGCGCCCTGACCGTGGACCGGTGAGACGTACTGGGGCGGTGCGACCGTGACGGCCGTATGTAGCGGAGCAGCCGTACCGGAGGGAGTGGCCGGAAGGATGGAGGCCCTCCACCCTCTCCCGCATGTCCGAGCGACTTCCGTTCACCGCAGGCGCGTGAGACGGGATGAATTGGCCGGGTGTCCTCGTCTCCGCTCGCCCTCACCCTCGCCGACCTCCTGGAGCTACCGGCCTTCGGCTCCCGATGCGATCCCGGCCGGGCCCTCGGCAGCATCGCCGCGACCGCCGGGGCGGCGCCCGGTGACCGCCAGTCCGTCGACGACCTCCCATCGCTGCTGGACTGGTGAGCAAAGGCCGACCGGCTCACCTCGGTCGGCCGGCAGTCGGCGCAGACGCATGTGCGCCGGCGTCTCACCACCGGGCCCGCGTCCGGCGACTGATCGCCGAGAATCCCGGGGTCGAGCGGGAGCCGATCGAAATGCCGCCCTGGCAAACCCTCTGGTCGAGCACGGCATGGCCGTCAGCACCCGCCCACTCGGCCTGGAGGGCATCGGCGCCACCCGGCTCCACCAACTGGGCCGCGCCATGACACGGGCCTCGCGGCGAGCCGACATCCCGTCGGAGCAGTCGGTGGACGCCCGGTACTCCAGGAGGCGGGCCTGGAGCTCGGGGAGTGCGGCGGCCGACCGGGGCGGCCATCGGTGAGCGCCGTCACCGCTCGGCCGTACTCGGGTGTGAGGGGTGACGACGACCCGCTCTGCGCTCGGATCACCGAACACAAGGGCGCGCCGTGACGGCCGTTGCCGCTCAGGAAGCCGGCCTCCCGACGGGCGGCCGGGTGTGGCTCCCCGGTGCCGTGGACGGGTCCGTCGACAGCGGTCACGGCCGGAGCACCGCCACGCCGTAGCGGCCGAGGGTGACCCGGTCGGTGACGGCGTTCCCCGTGAGGAGGTCATGGTGAGTGCCGGGCACCTCGACGGTCACCGGCTCGCGGCCGTGGTTGAGCACGAACAGCGCGTCGCCCCGGCGGACGGCCTCGACCTGCTCGGGGAGGCCGTCGAGCACCGGCCGGACGCCTGCGGCGGAGGCGATCCGGGCCAGCAGGTCGCGCAGCGCCTCCGGCTCCGGGAGCGTGGAGACGTACCAGGCCCGGCCCTTGCGCAGGACGGCGGGCAGTCCGTCGAGTTCACCGCCTTCGTAGGGCACGGTCTCGTCGGCGGAACCGTCGGCCTCCAGCTCCTCCGACCACAGGGACGCCCTGAAGCTGGCCGTCCTGGGCGCCGGCCCACCAGGCGTGCCAGTCATGCAGGATCGCGATGTCCGCGGTGATGGTCCGGCCGGCCGTCTCGGCGGCGATCCGCTCCAGCTCCGCGCCGAGCTGCTTGACCTCCTGGTACGTCCGGCCCTCCTCCCCGGCATGACCGACCATGCCGGAGTGGAACTTCTCCGCGCCCTGCCGGGACTGCCGCCACTGGAAGTAGCAGACGGCGTCGGCAGCCCGGGCCACGGCCTGCAGGGACCAGAGCCGGTTGATGCCCCGGGGCTTGGGGTGGTTCACGCCTCGCCAGTTGACGGGCCCGGCGGCCTGCTCCATGAGCATCCACGGCCCGCGCGCCTGGGAGCGGGTCATGTACCGGGTTGTAGTCGCCGCCGAAGAGAAGGCGGCCGCGGGTCGCGTCGCTCAGGCCGGGCATCAGACGGGCTCCCCGTACTGTACGCCGCGCCCGTTGGTGCCGAGGTAGACCCGGCCGTACACGCGCGGATCGCCGGTGACGGCCCGGCCGATCCAGCCCCACTGGTGCTGGTCGTCGTTGATCCGCACCCAGCTCCTCGCCTCGTCGTCGGAGCGGTGCACCGCGTTGAGGCCCTCGGTCGCGCCGACCATGTAGATCGCCGGGTAGGTGGCGCCCGGGGCGGCCTTGCCGAAGCCCAGGGTGTGCGAGGACCGGCAGCTGCCGACCTTGGTGAAGGTGGCGCCGCTGTCGGTGGAGCGGTACAGCCCGGCCTCCTTCGCGCTGAGCCACAGATCACCGGAGCGCCCCGGTGCCGCGGTCAGCTGGAACTGCGCGTCGCCCGAGGGCAGGTCGGTGGCCGTGGCGGTGAAGGTCAGGCCGCTGTCGGTGCTGGCGTGGACCGTGCCGGCGGTCGTGTCGTAGGCGTAGAAGAGCGTCGGGTCCATGGGGTCGGCGACCAGGACGGCGCCCCTCGGGACGGAGGTGGCCTCGGACCAGGTGGCGCCGTTGTCCGTCGAGCGGTACGCCGGGTTGACGGTGCCGTTCGAGGACCCGAGGGACCACAGAAGCACACTGCCGTCGGCGTTGGTGACGATCGGGCCGGGCGCGTCCTTGGCGGCGGCCGGCTGTGACGCGAAGGGCGACCAGGTCTGTCCGCCATCGTTCGACCAGGCGCCGTTGACGCTCCCGCTCCAGCCGGTGCGCACGACATACGAGGGCCGGGCCGCGGCCTGGGCGAGTCCCGTCGTCGAACCGAACACGGGGTTCGATGCCATGCCGCGCGAAGGGGATGCCGTGAGCGACTCGTGGTACATCACGCCGATGTCGCCGTTGCCGCTGATCAGATGCGCCTCTCCGACCGGCGGTGAGATCAGATGGAGGATGGCGGTCTCCTCCAGGCCGCGGATCTGCGGCGCCCAGCGCCTGAGGTCGCGCGTGCCGTACAGGGTCGCGCCGGTGCCGTAGACGACGTGCCTGGAGTCGAACGGGTCGAGGCCGAGGGCCTGGATCCACCAGCCGAACTTGGGCTCGTCGCCTCCCCACTTGAGGTAGGGGGTCTCGGAGACGTCGAGGACGGCCTCGTCCTTCAGGGACGTCCAGGTGCGGCCGCCGTCGGTGGACCGGAAGACGGTGTCGATCTCGGACCAGCGGTTGTTGGTGGACACGACGAGCGTCCCCGGCCGACGGGCGTCGACGGCGACACCGCCGTAGCCGAAGGCGTCGGTCCCGCCGTCGCTCGTCACCCCGCCGGGCTTCACGGGGGTGACCTCGGTCCACATCCCGTTCGTCGTCAGCAGCTTGTGCACGCTGCCGTCGGACTGACCGTTGGGGCCGGGGGCGTTGGCATACGTCACGTACAGCTCGCGGGTGAGGCGGTCGTACGCGGCGCGGATCGGCACCCTGGCGGCGGTGCCGGTCGGCTGCCCGGGGACGGGCTCCCACGTCTTTCCGTCGGACGTGCGGTACAGGTTGGGGCGGTCGGCGGTGCCGTCGGAGTCGCCCCAGGCGGCGTAGACGGTACGGCCCGCGGCGACCAGGAGAGTGATGCCCTGACCGGTGGCGCTCGGAGTGGCGGGGAAGGCCGCGGGCTGCCAAGTGGCGCCTCGATCAGTCGACTTGAGCAGCCCGTCGTGCCGGGTTCCGAGCCACAGCGTGTCGCAGTTCCGCGGGTCGACCAAAAGCCGTTCACCGCATCCGCGCCCGTCCTCGTTGGCTCCGAGCTTCACGGTGAGGTCCGCGCGCTTCCAGGTGGCACCCCGGTCCTCGGACCGCAGCACGGCCCCGTTGCCGGCCCAGGGCTGCGTGTACGTACCGAGGGCCAGGTACAGCCTGTTCCGGTGGGTCGGGTCGACGGCCATGGCCTCGACGCCGAGGAGGTTCCAGTCGTCCCAGCCGAGGTGGTCGGTCAGCGGGATCCAGCGGTCGGTGCGGTCGTCCCAGCGGTAGGCACCCCCGATGTCAGTCCTGGCGTAGGCAAGCCCCCGTACCGACGGGTGGAACAGCACCCCGCTGATGAACCCGGTACCGCCCATGACGGCGCCGCGCCACCGGTAGCCGCTCTCGGCGACGGCCGAGGGGGTGGCGGCCTGCGCCTGCCCCGAAACCACGGGCAGGGAGACGACCGCGGCGGCGGCAGCGGAACCGGCGAGAACGGAGCGCCTGCTGAGGTGGAACGTACGCATGACATACCTCGGTCCTGAGACGAAAGGGGGAGATTCGAGCTGGGATCAGGGGCGCGGGGCCATGTCGATGTGCGGCTCCGCCGCGTGGGCGCGACCAGAGGGCGTCAGCCCTTGATGGCTCCCGTGAGCATGCCCTTCTTGAAATGCCGCTGGACGAACGGGGAGGCCAGCGCGACCGGGATCAGCGCGAGGACCATGACGGCCATCTGCAGTCCCAGGGAGGAGAGTTGGCCGGTGCGGACCGCCTGCTGGAGGCCGGCCGGCGCCTCGGTGTTCTTCTGGACCAGCTGGATGAGCACGTTCTGCAGCGGCATCATCTGCTGGTCGCTGAGGTAGATGGACGCGTTGAACCAGGCGCTCCAGTACCCGACCGCGTAGAACAGCGAGATGACGGCAAGCACCGCGCGCGACAGCGGCATGATGATGGTCAGCAGGATGCGCGTCTCACTGGCCCCGTCGATGCGGGCGGACTCGGTGAGTTCGGGTGAGATCCCCATGAAGAAGGCCCGCAGGACGAGGATGTTGAAGACACTGACGGCGCTGGGCAGGATCAGCGACACATAGGTGTCGGTGAGGCCCAGCGACTGCACCAGAAGGTACGTCGGAATGAGGCCGGCCCCGAAGAACATGGTCGTCATGATGGCCATCAGGAAGAACCGATGGCCCAGACTCCCCGGCCGCGACAGGCCGTAGGCCGCCAGCACCGACACCGTCATCGAGAACAGCGTGCCGAAGAGCGTGACACCGACCGAGACCATGATCGCCCGGCTGACCTGGCCTCCGCTGAGCAGTTCCGTGTAGTTGACGAAGGTGATGCCCTGGGGGATCACGACGAGGCCGCCGACCTGGTCGATCACGGGCTTCGGGGAGAGGCTGGTGACGATCACGATCCACAGCGGACCGAGCACCCCCAGACAGCAGAGCACGAGGAAGCCGCCCTTGGCGGTGAGTCCCGCCTTGCTCGGCGGCTCCTCCCACACAGGGCGGGCGGGAGCCTTGAGGCTGCGGATGAGCTGCGTGTTGAGGCTCACTTCTTGTACACCCCCTGCTGGCCCAGCAGGTGCGCGAACTTGTTCGCGCCCAGGACGAGACAGACTCCGATGAGTCCCTTGGCCAGGCCGACCGCGGCCGCGTAGCTGAAGTCGCCGTTCTGGATACCCATGTTCCACACGTACGTGTCGAGGACCTCGCTGGCCCCCGCGCCGACCGCGTACCGCTGGAGCAGGAACTGCTCGAATCCGACGCTCAGCGCGTCGCCCACCCTGAGGACGAGGAGCAGGGCGATCACCGGGCGCAGTGCGGGCAGCGTGATGTGCCACATGCGTCGCCAGCGCCCCGCGCCGTCCATGGCGGCGGCCTCGTACAGGTCGGTGCTGACGGCGGACAGCGCCGCGAGGAAGACGATGATCCCCCAGCCGGCGTCCTTCCACACGGCCTGCGCGGTGACCAGATACTTGAAGAGGTCCGCGTCGGTCATCAGGTCGAAGCCGCTCCACCCGTGCTCCTCGAGGGTCTGCGCGATGATGCCCGCGCCGCCGAGGATCTGCTGGAACACGGTGACGACGAGGACCCACGAGAAGAAGTGCGGCAGATACATGATCGCCTGGGCCACGGCCCGCACCCGGGGCCTGATCACGCTGTTGATGACCAGCGCGAGGGCGATGGGGACGGGGAAGAACAGCACCAGTTGGAGTACGAACAGGACGACGGTGTTCTTCGTGGCGCTCCAGAACAGCGGGTCGCCGAGCATCCGCGAGAACTGCTCCACGCCGACCCAGGGGCTGTGGAAGATCGCCGTGATGCCGTTGCTGGAGACATATGGGTCGTAGTCCTGGAAGGCGACGACGTTGCCGAGCAGCGGGACGTAGTTGAAGAGCAGGAGCAGGGCGATGACGGGCAGCGTCATCAGGATGAGCGCGCGGTCGCGGCGCCACCGGACCCGGAGGGGGACCTTGCCCGCCTTGCCCGCCTTGGCGGCCCTGCGCGGCACGCTCTCCTTCACGGTGGCCGCGGCGACCGCGGGCCTCGGCTCCTCGACGGCCGCGCCGGGACGCGTCCCGTCGGGCCTGCTCCCGGCCATGATGGACATCAGTTGCCGCTGCCGTTCTTGTCGAGGAGCTCCTTGTACCAGCCGCGCAACTTGTCGCCGCCGGAGGACTTCCAGGTGGAGATGGCCTGCTGGATGTCGGAGGGCTTCTTGTTGCCGCGTACGAAGTCGATCTCCAGCTGCTCGAACTGGCTGGAGAGGGTGGCGTATCGGGTCGGCTCGACGATGTTCATGCCGTAGGTGGACGTCTTCTTGACGAAGGCACCCTGCCGCTGCTGCCACTCGACCTGCATGCGGGTGATGTCGGGGAGGTCGGGGTGGGCGGTGTAGGGGGCCGGGGCCGCGAGCAGCACCCAGGCGTTGTTCACCTCCTGGATACCCCGATCGTTCTTGACCGGGGCGCCGTTCTCGACTGTGTAGTGGGTGCCCTCGACGCCGTAGTCGACGAACATCCGCTCCTTGGTGCCGTAGGGTGCTGCCGCGAAGTTGGCGGCGGCCAGCGCGTTCTCGACCGTCTCCTTCGAGGCGTCCTTGCGGATCATCGACCAGATGCCGGCGGGCTGGCCGGCGTACAGCGTCGGGCTGCCGCCGCCGGCGCCGAAGTAGTCCATGCCGGAGATCTCGAAGTCCGGGTTGGACTGGGCCTGTTCGGCGGTCTTGCCGTACCAGGAGGACATGTCGTTGTTGTAGACCAGGATCTGCCCGGAGGTGAACCGCTGCCTCGGGTCGCCCGTGTTCGCCTTGTCGTCAGGATGGACGACGCCCGCGGCGAACAGCTTGCGGACCCACTCCAGATGTTCAAGGTACTCAGGGTGCTCGATGCGGTACGTCAGCTTGCCGTCGTCCCCGATGTTCCAGCCGAGCGACCCGGCAGGGCGGACACCGAAGATGCCTGCCGCCGACCACCTCATGTCACCACAGGCCCACACCTTGGCCTTGGCGCTGGTGGCCTCCTTGGCCCAGCTGAGGAACTCGTCGGCCGACGTGGGAACGGTGTAGCCCTTCTTGTCGAAGACGTCCTTGCGGTAGAAGGGCACGATGTTGGGCACGGCGGCAGCGGGCATCGGGATACCGCGCAGCGCGCCACCGAAGATGCTCATGCGCCAGGAGTCGGACGGGATCGCGGCCAGGTTCGGGTACTTCTTGACCTTGTCACCCGCCAGGTAGGGGCCGAGGTCCATGAACTTCGCGGTGACCGCGCTCGAGATCTTGCCGACCAGTTCCCAGCTCGGCACGACCACCATGTCGGGTATGGAGCTGGAGGCGAGAACGGCGCCGAGCTTCTCACCGTAGGTGTTGCCGTCCTGGTTCTGCCAGGTGATCTTGGTGCCCGCCGCGGCGTCGAGCGCCGTGTAGTACGCGCACCCGGGCTTCGGCGGGGTGCCCCAGAGCGGGGCCAGGACCTCGATGGGAGCGCCGGTGCCGAGCCTTGTCGGGACCGAGGAGGCGAGGGTCGCGAGATCGACCTTGCTGGTGTAGCCCGCCGACGAGCCGTTCTTAGACGGAATGTCAGGCTTGGCGACCGTGCTGGCGACATAGGTCGGGAGCAGCTTGTCCGCAGCCTTGCCCGCCGTGGCGCCCTCTCGCGACCCGCCGCTCCCCGAATCGCTGCAGGCGGCGAGGAGCGGCACTCCCCCGGCCACCGCCGCGGTGGCGACCGCCGTGGAGGCGAGGAAGCTTCTCCGGCTCAATCCGGAGGAGGCGGCATTCGGCGTCATTGCGTCAACCCTTCGTGGCGCACCTGGACACCCGGCGGTGGGCCGTCGGCTGCGGTGCCGTGACTGGAACTGGCTGAGCTGAAAGCGGACATCCGACCACTGCGACGCGATGCACAGTCGAAGCGCTTCGATGTTCCAGTGAGGTTAAGTGAACACCCAAGGGCGCACAAGAGTCGCTTCCAAGATTCCTCCGAGAGGCAGGAGGCGCCTCTGGGCCGCTCCCTGTACACCCCGCTTCCTGCGAGGGCGCCGCTCTCTTGACACTCACCCTGTCGCCTGATGAGCATCGAAGCGCTTCACGAGCATTGGCCGCTCCACCTCAAGGGGATCCCACGTGTCCGCACCCACGCCGCACACACCACTGCCGTCCCGCGATCAGCAGCTGCCTTCGGCCCCCGATGGGTGCGCGAGCAGCACGGCTTCCACACCCTGCCGCTGCTCGCCCGCCCCGATTCCGTCATCCCGCTCGCCGCGGACGACCAACACCCCGTCTCCGCCTGGGCGGACGGCGTCGAACTACGGGTCCACGCCTTCGCCGACGGGGCGGAGCGCACCGTCGTGATCCCGCGCACCGACGGCCCCGACGAGACCGCCCGCTTCCATGTGCGCCGCACGGGCGACCACCTCCACGTGACCACCGACAGCCCACACCCCTGGCAGCTGCGGATCGATAGCCCGAATGCGACGTTGCACGCCCGGCCGGCCGGAACCTCGGAGACCGACCTGCCGTACCCGGCCTGAACCCGACAGTCGGGGTCGGGTGCCTGCGGGGCCCGCCCTGGGCGCGGTTCCTCGCCGACGCCGTCGATGCCCGCCCACCGAAAACGTGCCGCTATGCGTCGCCAGGCCAAGCGACACCTGGCGCCCTGGTCGAGGCGCTCCTGGAGGGCGCCGAGCGCGCAGGGTGAGGGCAGCCGGTCGGCTTTCACGCAGCCGCGGTCCTTGAAGAAGGACCCCATGCCGCGTGCGACGTGTCGGTCCAGTGGCGATGAGTACCGCCGGACGTCCGGAGCCGCGGACTCCGGCGCACCTGGTAGTCACGTGCCCGGTGTGAGGAGGACGGTGCCCGACGCCGAATCCCTCCCGGGGATCCGAGCCCGGACAGGGGTCGGATCCCCGGGAGCGGCGGTCATCCGGCGGTCAGGGTGGTCCACCTCTGGTTGGAGCCGCTGTGGCAGTCCCAGAGCTGGAGCTGTGTGCCGTCGGCGGTGGAGGAGCCCGGGACGTCGAGGCAGCGGCCGGAGGCGGGGTTGCGGTAGCCGCCGTTGTAGGGCTGCCAGACCTGGTTGGCGCCGCCGTGGCAGGCCCAGAGCTGGACCTTGGTGCCGTTGGCGGTGCCCCAGCCGGCGGCGTCGAGGCACTTGCCCAGGGAGCGCAGGGTTCCGTCGGTGTAGGCGGACCAGTACTGGTTGGCGCCGCCGCCGCAGCTCCACGTCTGGACGGCGGTCCCATCAGCGGTGCCGGCGCCGCTGACGTCCAGGCACTTGCCGGTGATGCCGGACTGTACGCGTGCGGGGGCGGGGGCGGGGTTCCTCAGCCACCCGGCGCTGTCCGCGGCCTGGACGCCGCGGTGGAAGGCGTCGGCCATCTTCCGGTAGCCCGCGTCGTCGGGGTGCAGGGCGTCGGCCAGGTCGGCCGGGGTCAGGCCGCTCATGTCGACGTACGCGACGCGCTTGCCCGCGGCCTGCGCCTCGCTCACGATGCCGGGAATGGCCCGGTTGTAGGCGGCACGGTACTGCTCCTCGGATCCGCTGGTGGACACGACCAGGGAGGCGACGAGGACGGTGGCGTCGGGGGCGGCGGCGGTGATCCGGTCGACCAGGGACTTCAGCCGGGCGGTGGCGGTGGAGACCTGGTGGGAGCGGTCCAGGTCGTTGGTGCCGATGTGCAGCGTCACGACGTTGGGCCGGTAGCGGGTCAGCGAGGCGTCGGCCAGCGCGGCGATCTGCTCGATGAGGTATCCCGAGTGGCCCTCGTTGTCGGGGTCGGACATCGAACCGGCCCGCCCTGTGCCCACGAAGTCCACCGGGTGGCCGTCCGCCGCGAGCCTGTCCCACAGCGGGCCCCGGTAGCCGTTGCCCGTACTGCTTCCCACCCCCCAGGTGATCGAGTCGCCCAACGGCATGACCCGTACGGGCGTGTCGGAGGCGGCGGAGGCCGCACCGGCTGGGGGCGCCCCTGCCGCCGTCACCCCGGTCACCCCGAGCGCGGCGGCGACAAGCGTGATCAACGGGCGCATCCAGGACTTGCTCATGCGATTTCCTCTCTCGTGTTACGGGAGCGTGGTCCACTTCTGGTTGTTCTGGCCGTTGCAGGTCCACAGGACGACGGGGGTCCCGTTGGCGGTGCCGGCCCCGTTCGCGTCGAGGCACAGACCTGCGTGGACGTTGCGCACCGACCCGTCGGCCTGCCTGGCCCACTTCTGGTTTTCCTGACCGTTGCAGGGCCAGATGACGACCGGCGTGCCGTTGGTGGTGCCCTGGCCGGAGGCGTCCAGGCACTTGTCGCCGTAGACGCGGATCTCGCCACCGGCCCACGTGGTCCAGAGCTGGTTGGCGGCGGTGTGGCAGTCCCAGATCAGCGCCTTCGTCCCGGCCGCGGTGGAGGCGCGCTCCACGTCCAAGCAGCGGCCGGATCCGGTGCCGCGCAGACGTGCGGTGATGGCGGCCAGCGGGCTGCCTCCGGCCATCCGGAACACGGCGACACCGTGCGCGGGAACGCTCGCGGAGATCTGGCCGGAGGCGCTCGACGTACCGCCGGTCCACAGGTCGGTGAGGGCGAACGCCTGCCCGGCGAGGCCGACCTGCGCGGCCGTGGCGGTGATGGTCGTGGTGCTCCCTCCCCTGTTGAGCAGGCCCACGGCGACCGAGCCGTCGGCCAGGGGCTTGGCGAACACCTCGGTGCCGCCGTCGTCGCGCACCCTGCGTCCGCCCGCGCCCAGCGGGTCCTGGTTCACCGCCACCAGGCGGGGGTTGCGCAGGACGGCGCTCACGTCGGCGGACATGGTGCGGATGTCGTTGCCGGCCATGAGCGGAGCGCCCAGCAGCGCCCACAGGGCGAAGTGGGTGCGGGACTCGGTCAGGGACAGCCCGGGGCGACCGACGACCAGCATGTCGGGGTCGTTCCAATGCCCCGGACCCGACTGCGCGGCCAGGGGTGCGGTGATGTCCAGGACGTTGCCGACGCCCATCGGGTAGCTGTTGGTGTTGGTGTTCTGCCAGATGTCGAGCAGGTCCTCGGTCGTCCGCCACAGGTCGGCGACCTCACCCCAGTCGTAGGTGGCGCCGGTGGGGGCGTGGAAGCTGTTGGGGTTGATGCTGTAGACGATCGGGCGGCCGGTGGCGCGCAGGGCG
Organism: Streptomyces griseoluteus; assembly: GCA_000717735.1. GTDB lineage: Bacteria > Actinomycetota > Actinomycetes > Streptomycetales > Streptomycetaceae > Streptomyces > Streptomyces griseoluteus_A. Next base: position 69,007 of record JOBE01000036.1, read on the forward strand.
TCACGCATGATCGTGAACCGTTCGATCTGTTCGCCCAGGGTGCCGCTGCCCGAGCACCAGTCGTACTTGAGGTAGTCCACGCCCCAGGAGGCGAAGGCGGCGGCGTCCTGGGCCTCGTGGCCCTTGCTGCCCGTGGAGCCGGGGTAGGTGCCCACTCCCTGGGCGCACGTCTTCTCGTTGGGGGCCTGGTAGATGCCGAACTTCAGGCCCTTGCCGTGGATGTAGTCCCCGAGCGCCTTCATGCCGCTGGGGAACGTGGTGGGGTTGGCTCGGAGGTTGCCCGCGGCGTCGCGCTGCGGGTCGAACCAGCAGTCGTCGACGACGACGTACTGGTAACCCGCGTCCTTCATGCCCGAGGACACCATCGTGTCGGCGGCCTGGCGGACCTGCGCCTCGGTGATCCCGCATCCGAAGCTGTTCCAGCTGTTCCAGCCCATCGGCGGGGTGAGCGCCGGGCTGCCCGGCGCGGCGTCGGCGCCCGTGTGGGCGGTGGCGGTGACGCAGGCGGCAAGCGTCAGCGTGGCGGCCGCGAGGAGGCGCGGTAATCGTCGGTGCAGGGGAACCATGGGGTTTCTTCCTTCCTGGCCGGCACGGCGTGGGCCGCCGTGCCGGCCGGATCGGCGGGGTCATGAGCTGATGCCCTGGTGCCCGCGAGGGTCAGCGCTTCAGGGTGAGCAGGCCCGGCCGGTACGGCAGTTGCTGGTAGGGGGTGCCCTGAGGTGTGGCGGGGTCGTAGCCCTGGTAGAGGAACCGCAGGTTGCAGGGGTCGATGGTCATGGTCTGGTCGGCGTTGACGCGGATCAGGTCCCCGTGGCTGATGTCGTCGGTCCAGGTGGCACCGCTGTTCGCCTTGCCCGCGAAGGGGCTGCTCTCGCTGCCGGCCTGGAGGGTCCACTGACCGTTCAGGCCGGAGGCGGTGAACGAGCGGAAGTAGCGGTGCTCGTTCGCCCCCCGGGCCTCGACGATCATGAGGTACTGGTTCCGGCCCTGGACCTTGTAGACCTCCGGCGCCTCGAACAGGTTCTTCGCGGTGTCGCTCATGACCGTCGTGTACGACGAACCGAAGCTGCCCGGGAAGTTTCCGATCGGCATGGCCGACTGGTAGATCTTGCCGTTGTCATCGGCGAAGAACAGGTACATGTTCTGGTCGTCGCCGATCAGGGTCGGGTCGATGGGGCCGGACTCGGGAAGGCCGCCGGTGAACAGCGGCTGCGGGGCGGACCAGCCGTTGGGATCGGTGGGGTCGCTGGACGTGCGGTAGGTGAAGGGCCAGGCGGTGCCCCACCCGTTCGAGGCCAGTACCCAGATGTTCTTGGGCGCGAAGTAGAACAGCTTGGGCGCCACCGCCAGGCCCTGGTTCATCCCGGTCTGGGTGGCCGAGGCCATGTCCGACCAGTTGGTGAAGGGACGGAACGCCATCGTGCCCCACGACGAACCGTCGGACGTGGTCGCGTAGACCAGGTTCTGGCCGTTGTACGGCACGGTCGTGAAGTCCTTCAGCGCGCTCCACCCGTTGGCCGGACGAGCCAGCGGGCCGGTCGAGGTCCACCGGTACGTCGACGGGAGAGGGCATGTGCCGCCCGGCTCGGACGGGCCGGTCCACTTCTGGTTGTCGCCGCCGTGGCAGTTCCACAGCTGCACCGCGGTGCCGTTGGCCGCGCCACCGCCCGACACGTCCAAGCACAAGCCGGACTCCGCGGCGATGATCATGCCGTCGGCGCCGACCCGCCACCGCTGGTTCGTACCGCCGTTACAGCTCCATATCACCGGCCGGGTCCCGGCCGTGGTGGCGTGGCCCGGAACGTCCAGGCACTTGCCGCCGTACACTGTCAGCCGATTGTCGTCCGTCAGCGTCCACCGCTGGTTGGTCCCGCCGTGGCAGTCCCAGAGCTGCAGGTTCGTGCCGTTGTCCTGGCCGGCGCCCGGCACATCGAGACACCGGCCGGAACCGACACCCCGTAAGGCGCCGCTGGTGGCCGCGTGGGCTGGGCCGGCGACGAGCATCGCCGCCAGCGAGACCAGGGCCGCCAGCACGGCGGGGAGCGCCAGGAACCGATGTCCGCGGCGGATTTGGTGTTTGCGCATGGTGACCTCTCACATCCTTGAGTAAGCGGTTCGAGCACCCCGGCCCGGAACCGGGCCCCTTCAGGGGTGCGGTGGCATGAGGTTCCCGGTCTCCGGCGCCGCCTGACGAAGCCGTACCGCGTTTCCGGGGCTCGACTCGCCACTGTCGGTGAAACATGCGTCCTCCGGGGCCGACCGGTCCGCGTGGTCGACCGCTGCAACGAGGACCTGATGGTTCGAAATGACGAACATCGTGCGACACTTCGTGCAGAAGGTAGATTCGACCCGAGGCTCCGTCAACCTTTCCGACGACTTCCGTTCCGACGCATTACACCCGCCCGGATAACGAAATTGCCGGGCCGTCACCCAAGTTGACCTCCATATGGGATGCCGTTTACGTTCAGTGTCGACCGTGTCGGACTGTTCGGCGTGTTCGGTATATCGGATATTCGAGGTACGGGGACCATCCCTCCCCCGGAAGCAACCTCATACCCCAGCCTTGGGCGAGGTGGGCAGGAACCTGGAAGCACTCACTGTCAGTCCGGAGTGGTACGCACGAAGTGTTGGCGCTCGTCGCGGGCGATCCGGGCAGCCGCGCAACCCGGCCAAGCGGCCCCGGCGAGATGGCCCCCGCGACTCCCTCGCGCAGCCGAGCAGCCCTCTTACGGTTCTGTTCAACTCTGCCTCCGGGCTCAGCCAAGTCCGCTGGGCCGATAGCCGCGACGAGCGATGCACTTGTTCGGCATAACGAACAGTGTGCGGGACTTCGAGCAGAAGATAGGTTTGGGACGTGGTTCCGTCAACGTTTCCGACGAGTGCCGTTCGCGCATTTCGCGCCGCCCGGATTTCGAAGAATCCGCACTTCCACACACGTTGACTTCCGTACGGGAACCCCTTTACGTTCGGTGCCGAACCCGTCCGGCACTTCGACCCGCGTTCGGAATACCGGTCATTCGCGGTGCGAGAGCGGCCTCGCCTCCGGAAGGACAGATCCAGGCGGTGTTTCGCTTGGGAAAACCGCCTTTCCTGACGGTCCGCCGGTTTCTTCGGCGGGCCGTTTCGGGTGCTCGGGCTGGTGGCGGGGCAGGCCGATGGCCCGGCTGTCGCGTCGGGTGGGCGCCGGGTTCCACGGCTCCGGCGGGAAGATGCTGCTCGCTGGGACGGTAACGTGCTGGTCAGCCGGGGTTCGGGAGAGCTTCGTGTCGTGCCTGTGCGTCGGTGATCACGTCGGTCCAGGGCCAGTGGCGTGCGAATCGCAGGTGTCGGCGGCGGGCGGTAGTGACGATCTGGGCGGCGGCGGAGAAGAGACGGAGCCTCAGACGGCGGGGCTCCCACCTGCGGGTTTTGTCGTTCAGGCGAGCATGGGCATCCAGGCCAGCAGGTCGAGGGCGATCTGAACGATCTCCAGCCAGATCTGGTTCTGGGCGGTGTCGTGCAGGGGCAGGTTACGCAGGCCGGTGGCGCGGGCGGCCCGGATGCGGTTCTCGGCGCGGGCCCGCAGGCGGTGCCGCAGTTCGAGTGCGGCGATCGGGACGCCGGTGGTGTTGGTGGCGAACGCGGTCAGCCGCAGTCCGTCGGCGTCGGTGAACCGCAACTGCGCGCCGGGGTGCGGGCGTTCCTTGCGGACGATCAGCCGCCCCGCAGCCAGCCCCTGAGGACGTCGCCGCCGAGTTCGGCGACCCAGCCTCCGTCGCGGATCTCGCCGCCCGGCTCGACGGCCACCGTCCACGCGGCGGGCGGGAGCTTGAGGACGGCCTCGTGGATGGCGTCGGTGATGGTCATGCCGACCGAGTACGACAGCCACCGGCCCCGCTTCGCGAGCCAGGCGACGAACTCATGGGTGCCGCCTCCGGAGTCGGTGCGGATCAGCGTCCGGCGTCCGCGCCGGTACTTCTTCGGCAGCTGGGCCAGGGCCTGTTGAGCGGTGGCGATGTGGTCGGCGGCGGTGTTGCTGCCTGCGTTGCCGGGCTTGAGCAGGCCGGCCACCGGCTCTCCGCCGCCACCCCTTCCGTGATCGACGAACCGCATCAGAGGGTGGTGGCCGAAGGTCTTCTTCCAGGTCGCGGTGGCGTCCTGCTTCTCGGAGTGGGACAGCACAAGCACCCTGTCCAGGTCCACGATCACCTGCCCTGTGGCTCCGGGGCCGCGCTCTTGGCCACGTTCCAGACGTTCTCACACGCTTCAGCCCGCGCGGCCGGTAACGCAGACAGGGCCTTCGGCCCGGCCGCGGCGAGGGTGTCGATGAGTCCGGAGAGGGTCGGGTCGGAGGCCACCGGCCCGAACACGACCGACTCGGCCCGCAGCGTCCCGGCATCAGCCAGGCAGTCCCCACCCAGAGCGACCGCGAGGGCCACGTCCAGCAGCATCTTGCCCGGATCGTGCACCGTCCTCGGATGTCGCCACGGCGTCAGAGCTGTCGATATCGCCTGGCCCAGCCCCGGCCTTCCGGACCGTCTCGACCAGCAGTACAGCCCCGGCCTGGGGCACCACCGCATGACCCCCGCCCTCAACGCGGACGCGGGGATAGGACCCGATACGCTTCTTCACCTGGGAAGTGCCTCCGACGGTGGCAGGAACAAGGACCTCGACAATCCTCATTCTTGCTGGTAGCCGATGACGACTGAGGAGTCGAACGAATCGAACACAAGGCGGCAGCAGCCGGCCGGTGTCTCGGAATCGCATGGTCAGCGTCGGCACTGCAAGCCTTGGCGCGGCGAGCTTCAAGGGCGGCCCCTGCCAGATCCCGCCGGGGGCGCGCTTGTGTATGGCTTCTCGAAACCGAGGGTGGCATCGAGAAGCCCTCTCGGCCCTGGGCGGTCGTGTCAGCCGAGGCGCCACTGCTGGTTGCTGCCCCCGTTGCAGTCCCACAGTTCGACCAGTGCCCCGCTGACGGTGGAGGCACCAATCACATCCAGGCACAGGCCTGAATGGACGCTGGTGACGGTGCCGTTGGAGTTGCGGTTCCATTGCTGGCTGGTGCCGCCGTTGCAGTCCCAGATCGCGACTTTGGCGCCGGCCGTGGTGCCGGTCGCGTCGAGGCACTTCGCACCGCCGTAGACGGTGAGCTGCTTGGCCGACGTGCTGGTCCAGGTCTGGTTCGTGCCGCCGTTGCAGTCCCAGATCTGCGTCTGGGTGCCGTTGCTCTGCGAAAAGCCGGGCACGTCCAGGCACTTGCCAGAACCGGTGGCGTGGACCGGACCTGTGGTGGTCCCGCCGGAGCCGTCGAGTCCGAAGAAGGCGATGGCCCGGGCCGCCATGCCGCTGGCGGGCAGGCTGTGCCCGGCGCCCTGGATGCTGATCGCCTCGACCGGTGCCTGCGTGCCGGCGGAGCCGTAGCGGGTGCGGGTCCAGCCGGGCTGCGGGGAGTCGGTGAAGACCGGGGTCTGGCTCACCCCGAGCACATTGGTCCACTGCTTGATCTCTTCACCGAAGTTCACGTAGTTCAGCGCTTCGTCCTCGGTGCCGTGCCACAGCTGCATCCGCGGCCGGGGGCCGGCGTACCCCGGGTAGGCGTTCCGGACGAGGTCGCCCCACGCCTGCGGGGTGTTGGTGATCTGGCCGGTGGAGCAGGCGCTGTTCCAGCCGGAGCCGTCGGTGGTGGCGAAGCAGCCGAACGGCACGCCCATGAACGCCGCACCGGCCTTGAACAGGTCGGGGTAGTCGCCGAGCAGGACATTGGTCGTCATCGCGCCTGACGAGGCGCCGGTGACGTATACCCGGTCGGGGTCGGCGTTCATGTTCTGCAGGGTGTACCGGACCATCGAGGCGATACTCGTGGGGTCACTGCCCCCGTCATGCTTGAGCGCCTGGGGCGAGGAGACGTCGAAGCACTGCCCGCTGACGTTCGCGTCCGGGTAGACGACGATGAACCCGTACTGGTCGGCCAGGCGGGCGAACTGCGTGTTGGTGTAGAAGGTGGGCGCCGTGCCGGTGCAGTAGTGCACTGCCACCAGCACGGCCGGGCGTGCCGGAGCGCTGTCGGGCCTGTAGACGTACATCCGCAGGTTTCCGGGGTTGCTACCGAAGTTGGTCACCTCGGTCAGTGACGCAGCCGACGCGGTGGTGGCCGAGGTGCCGGTCAGTAGGAGCGCCGCGATCAGCGCCGAGATCGCCCTCAGCAGGGTTACCACATCCGTGACGCTTCTCTTTGTGGACTTCCGGGACATGACGGTGTCCTTTCTGGAATCCGGTGCGGCCGGTGGGGATGACCGGTTGATGAAGCGCTTCGACGCTTCCATTGACCCGGGTGTGTGTCAATGCCTGGTGTTGCAGCTTGAGTTGAAGAGAAGCGCTTCACACTCGCCCTGATGGCTACCGGCCGACCTTGACCGCAAGGCGATTCCGTGGGCCTCGTCCGGCGCGCCGCGGGTGCCGGACGTGCCGTAGGTGTTCCTGCCGACGGACCGCATGTCGATCGTGGTGCCAGCGCCCGGGATACGGCCTGGTAGTCCTCGTTGCCGTCGGGCGGCAGCGGCGAGAGGGAGGCGGCGCCCGCCACGCCGACGACTGTTCGGAGGACGACTCGCTTCACGCCACTTTCATGTCGTTGAGGCCCTTCGTTCGCGTCGATCCGACCGGCACGGGCAGACGCTGCGTCGTCTGGTGGCCTCGTGTCCGGAGGGCGTCAGCCAGCCGAGTCGACGCGCTTCGATTTTTCGGTGAGACTAAGGGTCTGTTCCGGCGGTGACAACGGGCCGTCAAGGTAACTTTCCATAACAGGCGCGGTCGCTCGTGAGGGCATGCACCGCCCTCCATGCGGCCTTGGCTCGTGGGAGCGGCCTTCTGGGTGAACTCTCGAAGAGGAACGCTGACGCCGGAAGAACGACTCGGGACGGCTGGGCGACCTGTGATCGACACATGACTCGGCGTCACGTCAACGTCGAATTGCTTCGACTGCGCCCGCAGCGCGGTCGATAGAAGCCGTACGCCGCCCGGCTCCGCGGTCGTCCACGGCTCCCACGCCTTCTCCGTCGACCTCCCTGCAAGGGACTTCTCAGGTGAGTACCGCCACCACATTCCCCGTGCCGCCCATCACCGACCTGCCGTTCCGTGACTCCGCGCTCCCCCTCGCCCGGCGAGTCGACGACCCGATCTCCCGGCTGACGCTCGACGAGCGCATCCACCTGCTGTACCAGCACTCGCCAGGCGTCCCGCGTCTCGGACTGGCCCCCTGCAAGACCGGTACCAAGGCCTGCACGGCGTGTCCTGGCAACGGCCACCGGCACAGCCTCCAGTCCTGGGTCCCCGTGATGCCTGAGGAGGCGACCCGCGACCAGAACGCGAAACCGCAGCCTTCGCGCCGGCCCACACGGGGCAGCCCTGACGATCCGTCGACTCGGCCTCGAAACCGTCCAGCGCAGGCCCGGGCGGACGCGGCGGGACTGATCAGGTGGGAGGTCGACGTCGACTCCACGATCTGCCGCGCCCCCCCCAGCACGCCGCAGGCGCCCGTCGCGACGGTCAGGCCCAGAAGGAACCGCCGGGCGGCACCCGCACTGAGCCCGAGGACCACGGCCTGGGCCGGTCCCGGGGAGGCTTCACCACCAAGATCCATCTGGTCTGCGAGCAAGGCCGGCGGCCGCTGTCTGTTCTGGTCACCGCAGGTCAGCGCGGTGACAGTCCGCAGTTCGTTGCCGTCCTGGAAGGCATCCCGGGTCCCCCGCACCGGGCCGGGCCGTCCCCGCATCCGGCCGCTGCGAGTGCGGGGTGACAAGGCGTACTCATCCCGCGCCAACCGGGCCTACCTGCGAAAGCGCGGAATCCGCTGCACGATCCCGGAGCCTGCCGACCAGGCCGCCCACCGCAAGCGACGGGGGCAGGCCGGCGGGCGCCCTCCTGCCTTCGACCGCGAGGACTACAAGGCCCGGCATGCGGTCGAGTGCGGGATCAACCGGCTCAAGCGCAACCGAGCGGTCGCCACCCGGTTCGACAAGCTTGCCTTCCGCTTCGAAGCCACCGTCCTGATCGCCGCGATCGGCGAATGGCTGTGACCGGCCTGAGCTGTCGGTTCCTCATGCCATGCTGACCGCAGCCCGGGTCGACAGCGAGGGAGAGACAACGATGGGGGCTCAGTACTACGGCGCCGACGGCGAGAACGGCGACCGCATCGACGACCCCTCCGAGGACGCGCTGTTCATGATGCTCAGCGACCTCAACGACTCCGACAACACGTTCGTCGTCGTCCAGCCCGACGAGGACGACCCCGTCTGGTTCGCCTCCGTGGCCGTCCTCGATAAAGGCGGCTACGAGATCGTCCGCCGTGACACCACCCGCAACGAGCACGAGGTCACCACGGCGACCAGCATCAACGACATCGCCCGCGACCTCACCATCTGGTTGGCCGCCCGCGACTTCCCCGGACGGCCAACCATGCAGGTCAGCGAGTTCTAAAACACGGCCTAGAAGACTGATGAAGATGTTGGGTTCTGGCCCCGCCGCGTCAGCGGCGGGGCCAGACTCGTTGTTGTGGTGCAAGGGGAGTGGGTCGGGGAGA
>JOBE01000037.1 GCA_000717735.1 Streptomyces griseoluteus
ACGGTCTCGTGGGCTCGGAGATGTGTATAAGAGACAGGGGCCGGACGTATGCCCACACGGGGTCGGTAAGTGCATCGTTTCGGCGGGCGTAGCCTCGGGGGCATGAACTCGTACGGATCCTTTCCCGGGGCGCGGCCGCGGCGGCTGCGGACGACGCCTGCCATGCGGCGGATGGTGGCCGAGACCCGGCTGCACCCCTCCGATCTGATCCTCCCCGCGTTCGTGCGCGAGGGGATCACCGAGCCCGTACCGATCCAGGCCATGCCCGGGGTCGTCCAGCACACGCGGGACACCCTGCGGAAGGCCGCGGCCGAGGCGCTCGCCGCCGGGGTCGCCGGGATCATGCTCTTCGGCGTGCCCGAGGACGCCAAGAAGGACGCCGCCGGTACGGCAGGGACCGACCCGGACGGCATCCTGCAGGTCGCCATCCGTGACGTGAAGGCCGAGGTCGGCGACGAGCTCGTCATCATGTCGGACCTGTGTCTCGACGAGTACACCGACCACGGGCACTGCGGCGTCCTCGACGCCGACGGCCGGGTCGACAACGACGCCACGCTGGAACGTTACGCCGAGATGGCCCAGGTCCAGGCCGACGCCGGCGTTCATGTGGTCGGCCCCTCCGGAATGATGGACGGGCAGGTCGGAGTCGTCCGCGACGCCCTCGACACCATCGGCAAGGAGGACGTGTCGATCCTCGCGTACACCGCGAAGTACTCCTCCGCCTTCTACGGCCCCTTCCGCGAGGCCGTCGGCTCCTCGCTCAAGGGCGACCGCAAGACGTACCAGCAGGACCCCGCCAACATCCGTGAGTCGATGCGCGAGCTCGCGCTCGACCTGGAGGAGGGCGCGGACATGGTGATGGTGAAGCCCGCCGGGCCCTACCTGGACGTGCTCGCGAAGGTCGCCGAGTCCGTGGACGTGCCCGTCGCCGCGTACCAGATCAGCGGCGAGTACGCGATGGTCGAGGCCGCCGCCGAGAAGGGGTGGATCGACCGGGAGAAGGCGATCCTGGAGACACTCACCGGCATCCGGCGGGCCGGGGCGCACATGATCCTGACCTACTGGGCCACCGAGGTCGCTCAGACCCTGGGGTCGGCTCGCCGGTGAGGGCCGTCCGGCGCACCCTGGAGAGGTAGCCGACAGGTACCTCGCTGGAGGTGGTCCTCATGATGCACACGCTTGTCGGATGGCATGTGGAGATGGAGTTCCAGGAGGAGGGTGACCGGACGCGGGCCGCGGCCATGGTCCGGCTCACCGACGGCACCGAGTTCCGGGCCCACGGAACCGCCAACCGTCACCCCTCCGATCCGGAGCAGCTGCGGGTGGGTGAGGAGATCGCCGGGGCGCGCGCCCTGATGGACCTCGCTTCCCAGCTGCTGCAGAAGGCGCATACGGAAATCGACGAGGTGTCCGGTCGGACCTCGCATTCCCTTCGCTGACGACGAAGCCCCCGGTACGGATCTCCTCCGTGCCGGGGGCTTCGCTTCGGGACCTCAGAGGCGCTCGGGCGTCCGGATGCCCAGGAGGGCCATGCCCTGGTGGAGCGTGCGGGCGGTCAGCTCGCAGAGGAAGAGGCGGTTCTCCGCGACCTCCCGCGCCGGCTCCGGCTTGATGACGGGGCACTGGTCGTAGAACGTCGTGTACAGCGATGCCAGCTGGTACAGGTACGCGGCCAGCTTGTGCGGGGCGTACTCCGCGGCGGTCTCGGCGATCACCTCGCCGAACTGGTCCAGGTGCAGACCGAGCGCGCGCTCGGCCGGTGCCAGTTCGAGCTCGGGGTGGGCCAGCGGCGTGCGGTCGCCCGCCTTGCCGAAGATCGACCTGATCCGCGCGTACGCGTACTGCAGGTACACCGAGGTGTCGCCGTTCAGCGAGACCATCTGGTCCAGGTCGAACTTGTAGTCCCGCGCGGCGGACGTCGACAGGTCGGCGTACTTGACCGCGCCGATGCCCACGTACTGACCGTTCTCGACGATCTCCGACTCGGTCAGGCCCACCTTCTCGGCCTTCTCGCGCACGACCGAAGTGGCGCGGTCCACGGCCTCGTCGAGCAGGTCCACAAGCCGGACCGTCTCGCCCTCGCGGGTCTTGAACGGCTTGCCGTCCTTGCCGAGGACCGTGCCGAAGGCCAGCTGGACGGCCTTCACGTCGTCGTTCAGCCAGCCGGCCCTGCGGGCCGTCTCGAAGACCATCTTGAAGTGCAGCGACTGGCGGGCGTCGACCACGTACAGCAGGGTCGTCGCCTTCAGGTTCCGCACCCGGTCGCGGATCGCGGACAGGTCCGTCGCCGCGTACCCGAAACCGCCGTCGGACTTCTGGACGATCAGGGGGGTCGGGTTGCCGTCCGGGCCCTTCACGTCGTCGAAGAAGACGCACAGCGCACCCTCGGAGCGGACGGCGACGCCCGACTCCTCCAGGATCCGGCAGGTCTCCACGAGCATGTCGTTGTAGCCGGACTCGCCGACCACGTCGGCGTCCCGGATGTCCATGTCGAGCTTGTCGAAGACCGAGTAGAAGTAGATCTTCGACTCGTCGACGAACCGCTGCCAGAGCGCGAGCGTCTCCTCGTCGCCGGCCTGCAGGTTCACCACGCGCGCGCGGGCCCGCGTCTTGAACTCCTCGTCCGAGTCGAAGAGGGCGCGCGAGGCCTTGTAGAGCCGGTTCAGGTTCGACATGGCCTCCTCACCGGAGATCTCCGCGCCGTCCTCGGCCTTGTGGTCCAGCTCGTGCGGGTGCTCGATCAGGTACTGGATGAGCATGCCGAACTGGGTGCCCCAGTCGCCGATGTGGTGGCGGCGGACCACGCTCTCGCCCGTGAACTCCAGGATCTCGACCATCGCGGCGCCGATCACGGCGGAGCGCAGGTGCCCGACGTGCATCTCCTTCGCCACGTTCGGCTGGGCGTAGTCGATGACCGTCGTGCCCGCCGACTCGTTGAACGGCACGCCGAGCCGGGCGTCGGCGGCGCGGGCCGCGAGGGTCCGCACGATGGCCGCGTCCGTCACCGTGATGTTCAGGAAGCCGGGGCCCGAGACCTCGATGTCCTTCAGGACGTCGTTCTCCGGGATCGCGGCGACGACCCGGGTCGCCAGCTCACGGGGATTGCCCTTGAGCTGCTTGGCCAGCGCCAGGATGCCGTTGGCCTGGAAGTCGGCCCGGTCGCTTCGTCGCAGCAGCGGGTCGGCGGACGCGGCCTCCGGCAGGGCTGCCGTGAGTCCGTCCGCGAGGCGCTGCTGCACGGTCGAAGCGAGGGAAGGGACCGAGGCCATGAGCTTCCGTTCCTGTTGAGTTCGTCAGGTCTGATTCGCTTGTCAAGTGTCCCATGGGAGCGCAACGTGATTTCCCCGCCTGTGGACAACCCCGGAGAGTGTCGTTCCGTCTGGGAGAATGGCTCACGTAGAGCTTGTCAGGCAGAACCCCTCAGGAAGAAGGACGTACCGACCGTGGCTCAGAGCAGCACCGAGACCGACTGGGTCTCCCGTTTCGCGGACGAGGTCATCGCCGAGTCGGAGCGACGTGCGCCTGGCAAACCGGTCGTCGTCGCCTCCGGCCTCTCCCCGTCCGGCCCGATCCACCTGGGCAACCTCCGCGAGGTCATGACCCCGCACCTGGTCGCCGACGAGATCCGCCGCCGCGGGTACCAGGTCAGGCACCTGATCTCCTGGGACGACTACGACCGCTACCGCAAGGTGCCGAACGGCATCGAGGGCATCGACGCGTCCTGGGCCGAGCACATCGGCAAGCCGCTGACCTCCGTCCCGGCCCCCGCCGGCTCGCCCCACCCCAACTGGGCCGAGCACTTCAAGGCCGCCATGGTCGAGTCGCTGGCCGAGCTGGGCGTCGAGTACGACCCCATCAGCCAGACCGAGCAGTACACCGCCGGTGCCTACCGCGAGCAGATCCTGCACGCCATGAAGCACCGCGGTGACATCGACGCCATCCTCGACCAGTACCGGACGAAGAAGGCGCCGAAGAAGCAGTCGCAGAAGCCCGTCGACGAGGCCGAGCTGGAGGCCGAGGAGGGCTCCGGCGCGGCGAGCGAGGACGACGGCTCCGGCGGCGCCTCCGGCTACTTCCCGTACAAGCCGTACTGCGGGCAGTGCGAGAAGGACCTCACCACGGTCACCTCGTACGACGACGAGACCACCGAGCTGGCCTACACCTGCGTGAACTGCGGCTTCGCCGAGACCGTGAAGCTCAGCGAGTTCAACCGCGGCAAGCTGGTCTGGAAGGTCGACTGGCCGATGCGCTGGGCGTACGAGGGCGTCATCTTCGAGCCCTCCGGCGTCGACCACTCCTCGCCCGGCTCGTCCTTCGTCGTCGGCGGCCAGATCGTCCGCGAGATCTTCGACGGCGTCCAGCCCGTCGGCCCGATGTACGCCTTCGTCGGCATCAGCGGCATGGCCAAGATGTCCTCCTCGCGCGGTGGCGTACCGACCGCCGCCGACGCGCTGAAGATCATGGAGGCCCCGCTGCTGCGCTGGCTGTACGCGCGCCGCAGGCCCAACCAGTCCTTCAAGATCGCCTTCGACCAGGAGATCCAGCGGCTCTACGACGAGTGGGACAAGCTGGAGGCCAAGGTCGCCGACGGCAGCGTGCTGCCCGCCGACGCCGCCGCGTACTCCCGCGCCGCCCGCACGGCCGCCGGCGAGCTGCCGCGCACCCCGCGCCCGCTGCCGTACCGCACGCTCGCCTCGGTCATGGACATCACCGCGGGCCACGACGAGCAGACCCTCCGGATCCTCACCGAGCTCGACCCGGAGAACCCTGTCACCTCCCTCGACGAGGTCCGGCCGCGCCTCGACCGCGCCGAGAACTGGATCACCAGCCAGGTCCCGGCCGACCAGCGCACCATCGTCCGCGACGAGCCGGACACCGAGCTCCTCGGCTCCCTCGACGACGAGGGCCGCGAGTCGCTCCGGCTGCTCCTGGAGGGCCTCGACACCCACTGGTCGCTCGACGGGCTCACCACCCTCGTCTACGGCGTCCCGAAGGTCATGGCCGGTCTCGACCCGGAGGCCAAGCCGACGCCCGAGCTGAAGCTCGCGCAGCGCGCCTTCTTCGCCCTGCTCTACAAGCTCCTCGTCAGCAGGGAGACCGGGCCGCGCCTTCCCACACTGCTGCTCGCCGTGGGCGCGGACCGGGTGAGGAAGCTGCTCGGCGCGTGAGTAGCCGAAACATGTGAAAGGGCCGCCTCCCGGAGTTCGGGGGCGGCCCTTTCGGCTGTCTTCGGTGGGTCAGGGGGTGTCGAAGTCGGCGCTCTCCTGCTGGATCCGCTGCTGGATCGCGGGGGTCAGCCGGTGCAGCACGTCGGTGTCCGGGAACTCCGGCATGCCGTAGTGCGCGGCGACCAGCTGCTCCAGCTCGGCCGCGCTGGGGAACTGCTTGTTCTCGTGGCTGTAGGACCACGTGAGCTTGTAGACGGTCTCCTCGAAGTCGTCGGCCGGCGGCTCCGGATCGACGTACTCCGGGTACGGCTCGAAGCCCTCGGGACCCTGCTCCTGGCGGGGGTCCCCGAGCGACATGTCCTCCGGGCCGAGCGGGATGGCCACCGGCGTCGGCTCCAGGCCCTCGGCGATCTGCGGGGCGTACGCCGTCTCGTGGGCCTCCGGCGGGAGCTGCTGGGCGTGGAACCAGGGGCTGCCGTTGACCAGGGCTTCACCCGTCGGTACGTCCGCCTGCCCCTGCGGGAGCTGCTGCGGCGGACCCGCCTGCGCCACCGTCGCCGGCTGCAGTTGGGGCTGCTGGGGCTGCTGAGGGAGCTGCTGCGCGGGTGCCTGCTGCTGCGGGGGCAGGAGAGCCGGTTCGATGCCGGCCGCCGCGAGGCCCGCCGCCGCCGTCTCCGCCAGGGGGACGCCGTACCGGGCGAGACGCAGCGGCATCAGCGCCTCCACCGGGGCCTTCCTGCGCCAGCTCCGGCCGTAACGGGCCTGCAGCCGCGCCTGGTAGATCAGCCGCTCCTGCTCCAGCTTGATGACCTGGTCGTACGAGCGCAGCTCCCAGAGCTTCATCCGGCGCCACAGGCGGAACGTCGGCACCGGGGACAGCAGCCAACGGGTCAGCCGCACGCCCTCCATGTGCTTGTCCGCCGTGATGTCCGCGATCCGGCCCACGGCGTGCCGCGCGGCCTCGACGGCCACGACGAACAGGATCGGGATCACCGCGTGCATCCCGACGCCCAGCGGGTCCGGCCAGGCGGCCGCGCCGTTGAAGGCGATCGTCGCCGCCGTCAGCACCCAGGCGGTCTGCCGCAGCAGCGGGAACGGGATCCGCAGCCACGTCAGCAGCAGATCCAGGGCGAGCAGCACACAGATGCCCGCGTCGATGCCGATCGGGAAGAAGTACGAGAAGGTGCCGAAGCCCTTCTGCACGGCGAGCTCGCGCACCGCGGAGTACGACCCCGCGAAACCGATCCCCGCGATGATCAGCGCACCGGCGATGACGAGGCCGATGAGTATCCGGTGTGTGCGTGTCAGCTGCATCGCGGCCACCCGCGATCCCCTCCCCGTCATTCGACATCCCGCGCGCACAGAGTGGCACATGTGTGCGGAGCCCGGCCCCCGGGGGAGGGACGGGCTCCGTACGGACGTGCCGGACTGCGTGGGTTTGTGACTACTTGTTCGTGACTACTTGTTGGCGGCGGCGATCGCGGCCACGGCCTCCTTGGCCGCCTTCACGGCGCCGTCCACGATGGTCTTCTCCGACGGGGTGGGCGCGCCCGCGTACCCGGCGCCGTTGTACGACAGCAGCACCAGGACATTGCCCGTACGCGCCACGACGGCGCCGTAGACGAAGTCCTCGTCGGTCTTGCGCAGCTGGTACGTGACGGTCTTGGCCTCGTCGCCGATGCCCGTCGCCGTGGTGGTGCGGAGCTTCTTGGCGCCCTGGGTGCCCTGGACCTTGGCGAGCTCCTTCGCCAGGTTCTCCTGGGCGCGCTCCTGGCCGCTGCCGAGCGCCGCGTCCGACTCGTACCGGTAGAAGGACACGTCGAGCCAGCGGTACTGCGAGCCCTTCACGCCCTTGTCCGCGAGACCGTTCCACGAGCAGCCGCCACGGCTGGCGAGGTCGCTGGAGACGGCGGGCGTGCCGTTCTTGGTCTTCGCCTTCGGCACCAGCGATTCCGTGGTCTTGGCCGCGATCGACTTGCAGGCCTGGGGCAGCTCCGCGAACTTCGCCGGCTCGACCTTCTTCGTCGTCTGGGACGGCGAGGGAGTCGCGGACGCCGACGCGCCGGCCTTGTCCTTCGATCCCGTCTTGCCGGAGCCGCTGTCGCCGGAGTCCGAGGAGCAGCCGGCGACGACGAGCATCACCGGGACGGCGGCGCAGGCGAGTATGCGGGTGAGTCGCGGGGCTGATCGCTGCATGGTTCCTTCAGTCGCTTGTCGTACGGTCCTGCCGGGGTCCGGCGGCCACGGGCACGGTGCGGACGGGCCACGGTACGCCGACACGTTACGTGGTCGCCGTCCGCTCGCGGAGCGGAGCCGGACGGCTACTCCTCAAGGCGCTCGGCGAGCAGCCGGGCCAGATTCCGGGCCTTTTCCTGCAGTTCCGCGCTGTCCGGGGCCTCGCCGGAACCGGTGGTCTGCTCACGGTAGGAGACCGTCACGATGACGTTGGATGTGCGGAACACCACGCTGACGACCCGCTGGTGGCTGTTGGCTCCGACGGCGCTGACGACGTCGTCCAGGTACGCGATGTCCCCGAGGCCTTCGAGGACGCGGGGCTCCAGACCGGTGGAGGCCGGGTCGGGGGTGGCCGGGTCGCCGGTGGCGGTGCCGCCGGTGGTGCCGGCCGTCGGGGACTTGGCCGTCGGGGTGCCGTTCGGCGGGGCGGTGCTGCCGGGCGGGGTCTTGCCCGGGGGCGTGCCCGGCGCGGTCGTCGAGGTCGAGGTCGGGGCCGTCGCCGAGGCCGGGCCCGTGGGGGTCGGCGGGGCGGTCGGGGGCAGCGGGATGCCCGCCGCGAGCTGCTTGCGGACGTACACCTCCTGCGCCCGGTCGTCGTCGCTGACGGCGGTGTCGTAGGACACGACCCGCTCGACGTCGAGCACGAGCCGGTGCGAGGTGTCCGGGGTGTCGGCCCGCCAGGTGCAGCCGACCCGCCGGTCGGTGTCGTACGTGACGGCGGCGGTGCCGCGGTACGCCTTGTCGCGCTCGCGGTCGGCCAGCGTGGCGGCGCCGGGGAGCAGGTCCCTCAGCGTGGCCTGCGGGACGGAGCCGCAGGGCTCGAAGAGCGTGCGGTAGCGGCCGGGGGGCGCCACCGGGGCGGCGGGGCCGGCCTTGGCGTCCACGGCGATGTCGTCCACCGGGGTGCCGGCGGAGCATCCGGTGAGGCCGATCCCGAGGCCGAGGCCGAGGGTGAGGACGACGGCGGTGCGAGCCGCGGACCTGGTGCGGCCGGGGGTGTACCTCTTTCGCTGCACGGTCCCAGGCTCCCTTCTCCCGAAGTCTTTCCCGAAAACTGTTTGCCGCGCGAACCCGGCCGATGGACACAATGTCTATCGCACACGCAGCTGTTGATGCCGGTCCGCTGTCACCTGTACGGGCTTTGGCTCCGGTTTTTGCGTTATCAGACTTTTCGGGGGAATCGAGGGAGTATGTCGTACGTAGAGGTGCCTGGGGCGAAAGTACCGATCCGGATGTGGGCCGACCCTGCCACGGTGGAGGGCGGTGCGATGCAGCAGCTGCAGAACGTGGCGACGCTGCCGTGGATCAAGGGCCTGGCCGTGATGCCGGACGTGCACTACGGCAAGGGCGCGACGGTCGGTTCGGTGATCGCGATGCAGGGGGCGGTCTGCCCGGCGGCGGTCGGTGTGGACATCGGCTGCGGGATGTCGGCGGTCAAGTCCTCCCTGACGGCGAACGACCTGCCGGGCGATCTGTCGCGGCTCCGGTCGAAGATCGAGCAGGCGATTCCGGTGGGCCGGGGGATGCACCGTACGGAGGTGGACCCGGGGCGGCTCTACCAGTTCCCGACGTCGGGGTGGGACGACTTCTGGTCGCGGTTCGACGGGGTCGCGGATGCGGTGAAGTTCCGTCGCGGACGGGCGGCTCAGCAGATGGGAACCCTCGGCGCGGGAAATCATTTTGTGGAACTTTGTGTCGACATGTCCGATTCGGTGTGGCTCATGCTGCACTCCGGGTCCCGGAATATCGGCAAGGAGCTCGCCGAGTACCACATTGGCGAAGCGCGGAAGCTGCCGCACAATCAGGGCCTCGTCGACCGCGACCTGGCGGTGTTCGTCGCGGACACCCCGCAGATGGCGGCCTACCGCCACGACCTCTTCTGGGCCCAGGAGTACGCGAAGTACAACCGCGCGATCATGATGGCGCTCTTTCAGGAGGTCGTCCGCCGAGAGTTCCGCAAGGCCAGGGTGAGCTTCGATCCGGTCATCTCCTGCCACCACAACTACGTGGCGGAGGAGCGGTACGAGGGCATGGATATGCTGGTCACACGGAAGGGTGCGATCCGAGCCGGCTCCGGGGAGTTCGGGATCATCCCGGGCTCGATGGGCACGGGCTCGTACATCGTGAAGGGCCTTGGCAACGCGGCGTCGTTCAATTCGGCCTCCCACGGAGCCGGCCGGAAGATGAGCCGGAGCGAAGCCAAGCGGCGCTTCTCGACGCGGGATCTGGAAGAGCAGACACGGGGTGTGGAGTGCCGCAAGGACTCCGGCGTCGTGGACGAGATCCCGGGTGCGTACAAGCCGATCGAGAAGGTGATCGACCAGCAGCGCGACCTGGTGGAGGTCGTCGCAAAGCTGAAGCAGGTCATCTGCGTGAAGGGCTGAGGTCGGACGATGGATGTCGGTGTGACCCGGTACGGACTCCGTACCGGGCCACACTTGTCCCGGCGTCAGAGATGCGTAGGTGTCTTGGTCGGCAAGGGGACCTGCCCTGCCTTTAGCCGCCACAGCCGCAGGGAGCAGCTCTTTTCGGTGCGCCCAAGTTCCACGGCTGCGATCGCCGGGCTGTCCCTGGCCAAGAGAATCCGGTCCTCCCGGGGTTTCCAACGCCGCTTAGGGGAGATCTTCATGCCTTCAGGGCGCACCCAGGTCTGGATCGAGGCTGCGTTGGCCTTCTTGTGGTCCAGGGCGAGGCAGCCGGGGTAGTAGAGGTGCGCGGCGAGCTGCTGGGCCTGTTCCTTGTAGTACGTGATGACGTAGACCTGGTCACGGGCGTTGCGGCGGGCGCTGCGCTCGGCGCCCGTGATCTTCTTCGTGTAGTGGCACAGGTATGCGGCAAGAGCCGTGCTGGCCGACGTGAAGGAGAGAAACGGGATGCCCTCGGCGGTCCAGCCGAGCGATCCATCGGCATCGACGACGCCGCGGAGGTAGTCCGGCCGGGAGAATTCGACGCGGGGTGGCCGGATGGCCCACGACTTCTTGCCGTAGGGGATCCCGAGCTCGTTGATGATGGTCCTGGCTTCGAGTGCGCACAGGGACCATGTGGCCGAGTGGTGCTGCTTGGCGAAGTTGGTGGTGCGGACCCGTTCCGTGACGAAGCTGTAGTACGGGGTCAGGCGCTGGAACTCGTAGAGGATGTGGATGTCCCGCGCGTTGATCTCGGCAGACAGCCTGCCCTTCTGGCCCGTGCCCTGGGACAGATGGCCGTCCGTCTGGAGGAAGCCGAACATGTAGGCATAGTTCGGGTCTTCGAGATCCATGAAAGACGGCGTGGTGGGAGTGAGGGCGCTGACGTCGAAGAGCGCGGGCGCGCTAGGGTCCTGTTCAGCCATGGGAAGTTGCGTCTTCCTTCTGGTGAGGCCCTCGACTGGGACGGGAATCCCGGTCGAGGGCCGTTCTGTATGGAGTTGTCTTCGACGTTAGGTCGGGGTTTCGGCCGCCGTGTGGGTGATCGAGGTGGTTCACCCGAACGTGTGGCGGGTCGTTGTCAGAGCTCGCGGTGGACCTTGGTGTTGGACGCCTGGGCCCGGGGGCGGACGACGAGGAGGTCGATGTTGACGTGCGGGGGGCGGGTGCAGGCCCACGTGATGGTGTCCGCGACGTCGTCCGCGGTCAGCGGCTCGGCCACGCCGGCGTAGACCTTGGCGGCCTTGTCGGTGTCGCCGCGGAAGCGGGTGGTGGCGAACTCGTCCGTCTTCACCATGCCGGGGGCGATCTCGATGACGCGGACCGGGGTGCCGACGATCTCCAGGCGGAGGGTCTCGGCGAGCACGCGGGCGCCGTTCTTGGCGGCGACGTAGCCGGCGCCGCCCTCGTAGGTGGAGTGGCCGGCGGTGGAGGAGAGGACGACGACCGTGCCGTCGCCGCTCGCGGTGAGGGCGGGCAGCAGGGCCTGGGTCATGTGGAGGGTGCCGATGACGTTGACCTCGTACATCTGGCGCCAGTCGGCGGGGTCGCCGGTGGCGACCGGGTCGGCGCCGAGCGCGCCGCCCGCGTTGTTGACGAGGACGGCGAGGGTGCGGAACGCGGTGGCGAACTCGTCGACGGCGGCGCGGTCGGTGACGTCGAGGGCGTAGGCGGTGGCCTGGTGGCCGGCCTCGTTGATCTCGGCGGCCAGGGCCTCGACGCGGTCCTTGCGCCGGGCGGTGAGGACCACGCGGTAGCCGGCGGCGGCCAGCTGCCGCGCGGTGGCGGCGCCGATTCCGCTGCTCGCTCCGGTGATGACGGCGATGGGGGTGCCGGGGGCAGTCATGACGGGGTGCTCCTCGCGCGGGTGGTCGATGACGTCGATCGCCCGGTCAGGATAGGCGGGGCGCCGGTCAGTGATCTCGGGGGGCGTACATGATCACGGCCATGCCGGCGAGGCAGACGAGGGCGCCGATGACGTCCCAGCGGTCGGGCCGGTAGCCGTCGGCCGCCATGCCCCAGGCGATGGAGCCGGCGACGAAGACTCCGCCGTAGGCGGCGAGGACGCGGCCGAACTCGGCGTCGGGCTGGAGGGTGGCGACGAAGCCGTAGATCCCGAGGGCGAGGACTCCGGTGCCGATCCAGATCCAGCCGCGGTGCTCGCGGACGCCTTGCCAGACGAGCCAGGCGCCACCGATCTCGAAGAGTGCGGCGAGGGCGAAGAGGGCGACGGATCGGGCGGTCAGCATGGAGGCAGCCTGCCACGGGTCAAGGGACACGCAGGCTGATGGGTTGTCAGAATATCGGATGATGTGTGGGTATTTTGGGCTTCATGCGTGGAATGCGGAAGGGTGTGCTCGGGGTCGCTCTCGCGGCCGCGGTGGTGATGGGTTCGGGTGCGAGCGCGGCGGGTGCGGGTGCCGGCGCTGGTCTCCGTGCCGGTGCCGGTGCCGGTGTCGTGGGGCCGGAGGCCGGGGTCGAGGCGGATCTGGCTCATCACGGTCATGTCTCCCTCTGGGACGGGAGGGTCGGTGTCTGGCTGGTCAGTGAGAACCACGGCCCCTCCCACCTCTCCCAGGCGACGGTCCGGCTCGCCTTCTCCGAGCCGATGGCGGGCGGCCAGGAGCTGCCCCAGGCGTGTCTGTGGAGCAGTGACCGGGTGGTGTCGTGCCGGACGGGCGAACTGCGGGCCGTGGGGGGCATCGGTGAGCTGGCGCTCGACCTGCGGACCGCGGGCTTCCCGGACGAGATGACCGTGGAGATCACCACGGCCTGGCGGGACGGGGTGACCGACCGGAACCCGGCGAACGACCGGCACCGGGTTCTCGTGTTCTCGACCGGGGACCCGTACGTCTTCTGAGCACGCCTCCTGGTCGCCGCTCCGGTTCAGCGGCTCGTCCAGTGGACGTAGCCGTCGGGGCGGACCAGTACCGCCGTCCGTCGTGCCGGGTCGGTCCAGGTGGCCCGTACGAGGCGCGCCGGGGAGACGGGCGCGGTCCCGGGCAGGGCCGGGGGCTCGCCCGCCGGGGCGATGAGGACGAACTCGCCCGCGCGCAGCAGCTCGTACAGCCGTCCCTCGCGCAGTCGCACGTCCGGCGCACGGCGGCCCGCGGGGCGGACGGAACCCGCCGGCGGCGCGTACGCGATGCCGATTCCGCTGATCATGCCCATGGCGCGGGCCGAGGCGGGCCGCACCGCGTTCAGGAAGCGGGCGGCGAGGGTGCGGGCGGCCCGGGTGAGCGGGGTGTGCGCCATCGCGAGGCGCACGATCGCGCCGCTGCTGCGCAGCACCATGGCGCCGACCGGGTGCCGCTCGGACTGGTAGCTGTCGAGGAGCGCCTCGGGGTCGGGGGCCTCGCCGCGCAGGACCGCGGTGAGCTTCCAGGAGAGGTTGGCGGCGTCCTGCAGGCCGGTGTTCATGCCCTGGCCGCCGGCGGGGGAGTGGACGTGGGCGGCGTCTCCGGCGAGGAAGACCCGGCCCACCCGGTAGGCCGGGGCCTGGCGCTCGTCGCTGTGGAAGCGGGAGATCCAGCGGGGGTCGCGCATGCCGAAGTCGGTGCCGAGGGCGCGGCGGGCGATCTCGCGGACCTCGTCGAGGTCGACGGGCTCGCTGTCGGCGACCTGGCGGGTGCGGCTCCAGCCCATCACCCGGTACCAGCCGTCGCCGAAGGGCGCGAGGAAGGCGAAGGTGTCGCCGGAGCCGCTGACGGTGAACAGGCGGCCGGGTTCCTCTGTGAGGCGGACGTCGGCGAGGACCATGGAGCGGATCACGGAGCTGCCGGGGAACGGCAGGTTCAGGGCGGTGCGGACCGCGCTGCGGACGCCGTCCGTGCCGACCAGGTGGCGGGCGTCGAGGGTGAACGGCGCGCCGTCCGGGCCGGTGAGCTCCGCGGTGACCGTGTCGGCGTCCTGGCGCAGTCCGCGCAGCTCCGTGCCGTACCGGAAGGTGACTCCGGCGTCCTTCGCGCGGCGCTCCAGGAGGTGCTCCACCTCGTACTGCGGGGTGACGAGCAGGTGGTTGAAGCGGCTGGGCAGGCGGCTGAGGTCGAGGTCGAGCCGGCCGAAGAGCCGGGCGCGGGGGAGGGGCGTGCCCTTGGTGAGGAGTTCGTCGGCGAGGCCGCGGGCGTCGAGCTGCTCCAGGGTGCGGGCGTGCACGCCGAAGGCGCGGGTCATGTTGCTCAGGCCATGCGGGCGGCGCTCGACGAGGGTGACGTCGACGCCGGCGGCGGCGAGGTCGCCGGCGAGGAGCAGGCCGGTGGGGCCGGCGCCGATGACGAGAACGTCCGTGTCGGTGGTGCGCATGGTGCTCATGGCTGCCTCCAGGGGGCCCACGACCGTTGGCCAACACCTGTTGGTCAACGCTTGTTGGCAACTGTAGGGGCAGTTCGAATGGAGTGTCAACGCCCGTTGGCCTACAGTCGTTGATATGCCGACCTCCCGCCGCTCCGACGCCACCAGGGCCGCCATCCTGGAGGCCGCCCGTGAGCGCTTCGCCTCCGACGGATACGAGCGCGCCACCATCCGGGCCATCGCCCGCGACGCCGACATCGATCCGTCGATGGTGATGCGCTACTACGGGAACAAGGAGGGCCTCTTCGCCGCCGCGTCCGAGATCGAACTCGGCCTGCCCGAACTGGGCTCCCTGCCCGCACAGCACATCGGGGCCGTCCTGGTCGGCCACTTCCTGGAGCGCTGGGAGCGGGACGAGGTCCTCACCGGGATGCTGCGGGTGGGCGTCACCAACGAGGCGGGGGCCGCCCGCATGCAGGCGATCTTCGCCCAGCAGCTGGGCCCCGTCACCCGGGGCGTCTGTCCCGACCCGGCCGAGGCGCCGCGGCGGGCGGCGCTCGTCGCCTCCCAGATCCTCGGCATGGCGCTCACCCGTTATGTGCTGCGCCTGCCGCCGGCCGTGGAGATGTCCACCGACGAGATCGTGGCGTGGCTGGGCCCGACCGTGCAGCGCTATCTGACCGCAGAGGCGCCCTGAGGGCGCCGGGGCGCATCGCGGGCAACCGGTGCTCAGCCCCTCGCGGGCAGACCGGTGCTCAGCCCCTCGCGGGCAGACCGGTGCTCAGCCCCCTCGCGGGCCGACCGGTCCTCAGCCGGTCACCGCGCCGCCGCGCCGCCGAACTCCCGTACCGCGTCGGAGACGATCGCCTCCAGGCGGGCGTGGTGGGCGCCGCGCCAGTAGACCCGGCCGCACTCCACGCACTCGGCGAACACGTCGTACGTCTTCTCGGTGCC
Source organism: Streptomyces griseoluteus (assembly GCA_000717735.1). GTDB lineage: Bacteria > Actinomycetota > Actinomycetes > Streptomycetales > Streptomycetaceae > Streptomyces > Streptomyces griseoluteus_A. The sequence goes on from JOBE01000037.1 coordinate 15,053, forward strand.
CTGCTCCAGGCGCGCGCGGACCGCGTCCTTGTCGGCGCCGCTCAGCTCCCCGTTGCACGCCGTGCACCGCGTCCACGGCGCGAGCGGCGGGGCGAACCGTTCGAGCACGTCGCGGAGCTGGTCGTCCGGCCGGTCACTGTAGATGTACGCCCCCGCCCACAGCTCGCGGCGGCGCAGCAGGCCACGGTCCCGCGAGAGCATGACGCGCTGCTCCCGGGCGGAGAGCGCGGCGAGCGCGGGGTCGCCGATGTCCTCGCTCTCGTACGCCGCGTCCACCCCGAGCAGCCGCAGCCGCCGGGCCAGGGTGCCGAGGTGCACGTCGAGCAGGAACCGGAGCGGTGCGCCGGGCACCGGCTGGGGCCGGGCGACGCCCTCCACCTCGACCGTCTCGCCCGCGGCCGGGACGTGCGAGGCGTCGACGGGCCGCCCGTCGACCAGGAGCCTGCCGGCCTCGGTGAGCGGTACGCCGAGCGACTCCACGACATGGCCGAGCGAGGAGGCCCCGTCCGTGACCACGGACGTGCGGCCCGCGCGCCGCTCCACCGCGACGAAGAGTCCGAGGTGGGGGGCGAAACTGATCTGGATCTCCGGTCCGTTCACGGGGACAGGATGGCATCGGGGCGGGACGCGCGGCCAGGGAATTCGTCGTCGGCGGGGCGGTGGCGGGGCAGTGGCGGGGCGGTGGCGGGCACCGCGGAAACCTGACCGTCCACCCGTACGGAACCCTGAGGTACCGTCCCGCCATGAAGATCATCGACCTCGAGCCCGGCGACCCGCGCCTTGAGAGCGACCTCCTGCCGGTCCTCTCCGAACTCCGCCCCCACCTCACCCCGGAGCTCTTCCGCGAGGTGTACGACGCCGGCCACCCGCAGGGCCTGCGCTTCAGCGCCGCCTACGCGGACGACGGCCGCTGCGTCGGCGCGGCGGGCTGGCGGATCATCAACAACACCAGCTCCCTGCGCAAGCTCTATGTCGACGACCTCGTGACCGCCGCCGACACCCGCTCCACCGGCGTCGGCCACGCGCTCGTCGACCACCTCGACGCCCACGCTCGCGCCGCCGGCTGCCATGAGCTCAACCTGGACTCCGGGACCCACCGGACCGGAGCCCACCGCTTCTACCTGCGCGAGCGCTTCGACATCGTGGCCTTCCACTTCACCCGGCCGCTCACCGCGCCCGAAGACGCCTCCTGACGCACGGGCCGGTCGCCGTTCGGCCGCCGGAGGAGGGCGGGAGGCCCTCTTGTGCGGGTCGGGGAAGGGCTCCAAGGTGGCGGAAGAGGCACATTCCGGCCGGGGAGGGAGCACCCGTATGTCCGATTCGCAGGCATGGGGATTCACGGACGACAGGGGTACGGAACTGGGGGCGGCCCGTGTGCCGCGGCGGGTGATCGCGTACGTGCGGGCCGGGGCGGCCCTGTGCGACCTGGGCGTGACGCCTGTCGCCGTGTACGGCTCCGGGCACGACGGGGAGGTCCTCGACCCCGCGAAGGAGGGCGGGCTGCGGGCGGCCGGGGTGACGTACCTCGGGCCGGGGCGGGCCCTGGACGAGGAACTGCTGCGGGAGCTGCGGCCCGACGTGATCGTCGACGTGACCTACGACGGGAAGAGCCCGTACGCCCTCGACGAGGCCGTCGCGGAACGGGCCGGGGTGCCGCTCGCCGCGCTCTCCGTCGGCAACGAACTCACGCTGTCGGCGATACTCGACCGCTTCGGCGCGCTGGCCGTCAGCCTCGGGGCCGGGCCGGACGCACAAGCGGACCCGGAGACACAAGCGGACCCGGAGACACAAGCGGGCCCGGACGCGGCGGTCTCGCCGGCCGGGCTCCGTGCCGCCGAGGACGCGCTCCGGGAGGCCGCCGCGCGCAGCGGGCTCGCCGTGCTCGCCCTCTCCGGGGCCGGTCCCGACCAGGTCCATCTGGCCCGGCCGCAGGCCTGGCCCGAGCTGGCGCGGCTCGCCGGACTCGGCGTCCGGCTCGTCGACCCGGGACCGGGCCCGGGGGCGAACTGGCTCACCGCGGACTGGGGCCGCGCCGCCGAACTCCGTCCCGGCCTGGTCCTCTTCGACAGCAGGGCCCACGCCACGGCGCCCGGCGACGCCCTGTCCGGCGTCCGGTTCACGCCGTGGAACCCCGAGACCCCGCCCAGCCCGGCCGCCTACGCGCGCTTCTTCCGCGATGTCGCCGAGGCGCTCACGTCCTGAACACGTCCGGAACCGCCCGCCGGCCCTTTCGCAGTCAGAGCAGCCCGCCCCGCCCCTCAGGCCGGTGCCGCCGCCGTGAGGCGGGTGCGGCGGAGGGAGTCGGCGAACTCCTCCGCGCGGGAGAGCTGGGCGCGCAGTTCGGCGACCCGCTCCGCCGCGGCCTGCTCGTAGCGGCGGACGCGGGTCACGAGCGCGGCCCGCTCGTCGGGGTCGAGCTCCGTGTCCGTGCCCGCGCGCTCGGCGGCCAGCCGGTCCACGGCCGTGAGGAGTTCGCGGGTCTCCTCGAGCGTGAAGCCGAGCGGCTTCATCCGGCGGACCACCATCAGGCGGGACACGTCCGCGTCCGTGTAGAGCGGGAAGCCGCCCGGCGAGGCCGCGGACGGGACGACCAGGCCGCTGTCCTCGTACTGCCGGATCGCGCGCAGGGACAGCTCGGTCCGTGCGGCGACCTCGCCGATCTGCATGGGCCGGCCGGCCATTCGTACTCCGCTCACGCGTCTGGTCCTTCCTCGTACAGGGCTCCCGTAGGACGTATCGGACATCAGGAGAAGCGCGACTTCCGCGCATGAAATCCGATTCGTCCTAACTTCAGCACTTATGAGTGCCGGAAGTGCGGCGCAACGCCTGCCCGCAGGCCCTTTAGGCGCTTACGGCCACACCAGGCAGTACGGCTGGTGGCCCGCCTCGTGGAGGCGTACGGAGAAGTCCTGCCACTCGTGGAGCAGCTGGTAGACGTCGAAGGCGTCGCGCGGCCCGCCGCGGTCCGGGACCGTGGACCAGATGAAGGCGGCGGCGCCGACCGATTCCTCGCCGATCCCGCGCAGCGGGTCGACCACGGTCATCGGCAGCTTCACCACCGCGTAGTCCGGGTGCAGGACCACCAGCTCCAGCGGGGGGACCTTGTTCAGGGGCATGCCCTGGATGCCGGTCAGGACCATCGCCGCTATGGTCTCCGGCTTGATCTTGGTGAACATGCCGCCCATGCCGAGCTCGTCGCCGCCGAGCTCCTCCGGGCGCATCGAGATCGGGACCTGTGCCGCCGTCGCGCTGTTGGGCGCGCCGAAGTACTTGTACGTCACCCCCAAGCTCCGGCCTCCGGTCGCGGGGGGCGGTTCCGCAGCGGGCTCCGGGATCGCCCGTCGCTCCGACGCGGTCGGCTCCTCCGCCCGCCGGCGCCGGTGCCTCCCTCGCCGGGCAGACTCCGGACCCAGGTCGTCCGTCCCCTCGCCCGGTCCGCCACCGCGATGCATATCTCCACCCGACTGCTTTTTCTCGGCAACACGACCCCGCCGCGCAACCCGATCATCGTGTCAGTGACCTCCCCCGCGTTCGTACGGTGAAACACCTGTCCGCAAGAACGCCGTGGCCTCTGACACCATGGATTCCGTGAGTCATCCCTATGACGCCTCAGTTTCGCAGACGCGGACCGCGGGCGCCCCGGCGTAATACCCAGGATGTCCACGCCGTCCCTCCGTTCCCGATGTCGTGCCCGAAGTCGTTCTCGCAGGTCAGGATCACAGTGCCGTATTCATACGAAGCCCCAGTCTCACAGACGCTTTTCGACCGCGCTTCCCTCGTGACGCCCGGCGGCGTGAACTCACCGGTGCGTGCCTTCCGGGCCGTGGGCGGAACGCCCCGGTTCATGGTGTCCGGTTCCGGTCCGTACCTCACCGACGCGGACGGTCGTGAGTACGTCGACCTGGTCTGCTCGTGGGGACCGATGATTCTCGGCCACGCGCACCCCGAGGTCACCGCCGCGGTGCAGGCCGCCGTGGCCCGCGGCACCTCCTTCGGCACGCCCGGTGAGGGCGAGGTCGCGCTCGCGGAGGAGATCGTCTCCCGGATCGAGCCGGTCGAGCAGGTACGGCTCGTCTCCTCGGGCACCGAGGCCACCATGTCCGCGATCCGGCTGGCCCGCGGGTTCACCGGGCGCGCCAAGGTCGTCAAGTTCGCCGGCTGCTACCACGGCCACGTGGACGCGCTGCTCGCCGCGGCCGGCTCCGGCGTCGCCACCCTCGGACTGCCGGACACGCCCGGCGTGACGGGCGCCCAGGCCGGGGACACGATCGTGCTGCCCTACAACGACCTGGCCGCGGTGCGGGCGGCGTTCGCCGCGCACCCGGGCGAGATCGCCTGCGTCATCACCGAGGCCTCCCCCGGCAACATGGGCGTCGTGCCGCCGGTGGCCGGTTTCAACCAGGGCCTCGCGGACCTGTGCCGGGAGAACGGCGCGCTGTACATCTCCGACGAGGTGATGACCGGTTTCCGTACCTCGAAGGCCGGCTGGTACGGCGTCGACGGGGTCAAGGCCGACCTGCTGACCTTCGGCAAGGTCATGGGCGGCGGCTTCCCGGCCGCCGCGTTCGGCGGTCGTGCCGACGTCATGGGTCACCTGGCCCCGGCCGGTCCGGTCTACCAGGCGGGCACCCTCTCCGGTAACCCGATCGCGACCGCCGCCGGGCTCGCGCAGCTGCGGCTGCTCGACGACGCGGCGTACGGGAAGGTCGACGCGGTGTCGAAGGAGATCCAGGGGCTCGTCACGGGCGCCCTCGCGAAGGAGGGTGTCGCGCACCGGCTGCAGACCGCCTCCAACATGTTCTCCGTCTTCTTCACCGCCGACGAGGTGCGGAACTACGACGAGGCGAAGCAGCAGGAGGCCTTCCGCTTCAACGCCTTCTTCCACTCGATGCTGGCCGACGGCGTGTACCTGCCGCCGTCCGCCTTCGAGTCCTGGTTCGTGTCGGCCGCCCACGACGAGCGGGCGGTCGAGCGGATCGCCGCCGCCCTGCCGGCCGCCGCCCGCGCGGCCGCGGAGGCGACGGCATGAGCCTGAACGACGACAAGGCGAGCGACATCACCGTCGTCCACCTCGTGCGGCACGGCGAGGTCCACAACCCCGACGGTGTCCTGTACGGGCGCCGCTCGGGCTACCACCTCTCCGAGCTGGGCCGCCAGATGGCGGACCGGGTCGCCGAGCACCTGGCCGAGCGGGACATCACGTACGTCGTCGCCTCCCCGCTGGAGCGGGCGCAGGAGACGGCGGTGCCGGTCGCCAAGACGCACGGTCTCGACGTGGCGAGCGACCCGCGTCTGATCGAGGCGGAGAACGTCTTCGAGGGCAAGACCTTCGGTGTCGGCGACGGGGCCCTGCGCAAGCCGGGCAACTGGAAGCACCTGACCAACCCGTTCCAGCCGTCCTGGGGCGAGCCGTACGTCGAGCAGGTCGTCCGGATGATGGGCGCGCTCGACGCGGCGAAGGACGCGGCCCGGGGGCACGAGGCGGTCTGCGTCAGCCACCAGCTGCCGATCTGGATCGTCCGCAGCTTCGTGGAGAAGCGGCGGCTCTGGCACGACCCGCGGCGGCGGCAGTGCACGCTGGCGTCGCTGACCTCGTTCACGTACCAGGGCGACAGGATCGTCTCGGTCGGGTACGGCGAGCCGGCGATCGACCTCGTCCCCGTGCACCTGCGGGCGGGCGCGAAGCCGGTCAAGGGGAAGTCGAAGGCCTTCGGCGCGTAGGGATCCGTAGAGATCCGGTAGACGCGGTACGGACCCTCTGGACAGCGCCGGAGCGGACGGTCCACAGTTCAGGGCGATCGAGTGGTGTTCATGCCAATCGATCGCCCTGAAATTTTTGTGCTAATTCCCGGAACCTACGTGTTCCTCCCGGCATCTCACTCATTGTCGGTTTGGATGACGTTCAGGTCATACGTCAGCGCGAATGGGGATGTCATGCGCGGGATCAGTGGAATCAGCCGAAGGGGGCTGCTCGGGGCGGGTGTTGGTGCTGCGGCGGCCGTGGGTCTCGCCGCCTGTAGCTCCAATGAAAAGGATAAAACGGGACGTTCCGGACCGGGTAAGGGGGGCGACGTCTCGGCGGACCCGAGCACCGGCACCCCGACCAAGGACGACGTCCGGCTCATCGGCGACGGTTCCACCGCCGACACCGGGAAGCAGCCCCACCAGCCCGACGCCCCCGTCCCGCTCGAACCCGGCCAGACCCCGCCCCAGTTCGTGATCTTCTCCTGGGACGGCGCCGGCGAGGTCGGCAACGGCCTCTTCCCGCGCTTCCTCGAACTCGCCAAGAACCACGACGCGGCGATGACCTTCTTCCTCTCCGGGATCTACGTCCTCCCCGAGTCGAAGAAGAACCTCTACCGCCCGCCGAACAACCGCGTCGGCGCCTCGGACATCGGCTACCTCACCGACGACCACATCAAGGACACGCTGAAGTACGTCCGGCAGGCCTGGCTCGAAGGCCACGAGATCGGCACCCACTTCAACGGCCACTTCTGCGGCGGCTCGGGCTCCGTCGGCAACTGGACCCCGGCCCAGTGGCAGAGCGAGATCGACCAGGCCATGAAGTTCGTCACCGAGTGGAAGACGAACAGCGGCTGGACCGACCTCGAACCGCTGCCCTTCGACTACTCCAAGGAACTCGTCGGCGGCCGCACCCCCTGCCTCCTCGGCCAGGACAACCTGCTCCCCACCGCCAAGCGGCTGGGCTGGCGCTACGACGCCAGCTCGCCCGGCGGCCGGCAGACCTGGCCCGTCAAGCGCCAGGGCATCTGGGACCTGCCGCTCCAGGCCGTGCCCTTCCCCGGGCACTCCTTCGAGGTCCTGTCCATGGACTACAACATCCTCGCCAACCAGTCGAAGAACACGACGAAGGGCATGCCCTCGCGCTACCCGGGCTGGCGCAAGCAGGCCACCGAGGCCCTGCTCGGCGGCTTCACGCGCGCGTACGAGTCGAACCGCGCGCCCTTCTACGTCGGCAACCACTTCGAGCAGTGGAACGGCGGCATCTACATGGACGCCGTCGAGGACGCGCTCAAGGGGATGGCCGGCAAGAAGGACGTCCGGCTCGTCTCCTTCCGGCAGTTCGTCGACTGGCTCGACGTCCAGGACCCGGCGATCCTCCGGAAGCTGCGCTCGCTCGACGTCGGACAGAAGCCCGCCGGCGGCTGGAACACCTTCCTCAGGCCCGTCTCGCCCACCCCGACCGCTTAGGCGATCTTGACAAGGGGCTTTACGGGCACGTAGGGGGGTGCCCAAGATCCCCCAAACGCCCATGCGAAACTTTTCACATGAGCCTTAGCAGTCGTGTCAGTCGCGCCGGTCGTGCCCCTCGACGCACCCTGCTCGCCGTCGGAGTGCTGTCCGCCGCCCTCACGCTCTCGGCCTGCAGCGGCGACAGCAACGGCAAGTCCGGCGGCGGTGGCAACACCAACTTCGTCACCAACACCGGCGGCATCTCCACCGCCGCCAAGGGCGAACGCGCCGCCACCGGCAAGCTCGCGGGCGAGACCCTCGACGGCAAGCAGCTCGACGTCGCCGACCTCAAGGGCAAGGTCGTCGTCCTCAACGCCTGGGGCTCCTGGTGCAGCCCCTGCCGCGCCGAGGCCCCGCACTTCGCGAAGGTCGCCGAGGACCTCAAGGACGAAGGCGTCGCGTTCGTCGGCATCAACACCCGCGACCCCAACAAGCAGCCCGCGATCGCCTTCGAAGAGGACTACGGGGTGACCTACCCCAGCCTCTACGACCCGCAGGGCAAGCTGATCCTCTTCGGCTTCCCCAAGGGCACCCTCAGCCTCCAGGGCATCCCCTCCACCGTCGTCCTCGACAAGGAGGGGAAGATCGCCGCCCGCTCGCTCATGGCGCTCAACGAGGAGAAGCTCCGGTCGATGATCGAGCCCCTCCTCAAGGAGAAGTGAGCCGGTGAACGAGACGGTCACCAGCGGAGCCCTGCTGCTCGCCCTGCCCCTCGCGGTCCTCGGCGGCCTGGTCTCCTTCTTCTCGCCGTGCGTCCTCCCGCTCGTCCCCGGCTACCTCTCGTACGTCACCGGGGTCACCGGCACCGACCTCGCCGAGAGCCGGCGCGGCCGGATGACCGCGGGGGCCGTCCTCTTCGTCCTCGGCTTCACCGCCGTGTTCGTGTCCGGCGGGGCGCTCTTCGGCTACTTCGGGTCGACCCTGCAGGAGTACCGCGAGACGCTCACCACGGTCCTCGGCGTGCTCATGATCCTCATGGGCGTCTTCTTCCTCGGCCTGATGCCCTGGTTCACCCAGCGCGAGTTCCGCTTCCACCGGAAGCCCGTCGCCGGCCTGGTCGGCGCCCCGCTGCTCGGCGCGCTCTTCGGCATCGGCTGGACCCCGTGCATCGGCCCGACGCTCGCGTCGGTCAACGCCCTCGCCCTGGAGCAGGCCAGCGCGGGGCGCGGCGCGATACTCGCCTTCGCGTACTGCCTCGGCCTGGGCGTACCGTTCGTGCTCGCCGCCATCGCCTTCCGCAAGGCGCTCGGCGCGTTCGGATGGGTCAAGAAGCACTATGCGTGGGTGATGCGGATCGGCGGCGGCATGATGCTCGTCACCGGTGTCCTGCTCCTCACGGGCGCGTGGGACAGCATGGTCGCCACGATGCAGGGCTGGTCCAGCGGTTTCACGGTGGGGATCTGAGTTCCATGAGCACGACCGACACGTCCGGTACGACGGAGAACGACCGCAAGGCCGACGAGGCCGCCGGCGCCCAGCTGTCGACCGCCCCCACCGAGGACCGGAGCGAGACCGTCGTCGGCGGCCCCACGCTCGGGATCGTCGGCTGGGTCCGCTGGTTCTGGCGGCAGCTGACCTCCATGCGGGTCGCGCTGATCCTCCTCTTCCTGCTCTCCCTCGGCGCCGTCCCCGGCTCCCTCATCCCGCAGACCAGCGCGGACGAGCTGAAGGTCGCCGACTTCAAGAAGGCGCACGAGACCCTCACCCCGCTCTACGAGAAGCTCCAGCTCTTCGACGTCTACAGCTCCGCGTGGTTCTCCGCGATCTACATCCTGCTGTTCGTCTCCCTCATCGGCTGCATCGTGCCCCGCAGCTGGCAGTTCGTCGGCCAGCTCCGCAGCCGCCCGCCGGGCGCCCCCCGGCGCCTCGACCGCCTTCCCGCGTACACGACCTGGCGTACGGAGGCCGGGCCCGAGCAGGTCCGCGAGGCCGCGCTCACCCTGCTCAAGGGCCGCCGCTTCCGCGCCCACACGGCCGACGACGCCGTGGCCGCCGAGAAGGGCTACCTCCGCGAGGCCGGGAACCTGGCCTTCCACGTCGCCCTGATCGTGATGCTCGTCGCCTTCGCCTGGGGCCAGCTCTTCAAGTCCGAGGGCGGCAAGCTGATCGTCGAGGGCGACGGCTTCTCCAACACGCTCACCCAGTACGACGACTTCAAGTCGGGCTCCCAGTTCGGCACCGAAGAGCTGGAGCCGTTCAGCTTCACGCTGGACTCCTTCAACGGCACGTACGAGAAGAGCGGCCCCCAGCGCGGCACCCCCCGCACCTTCGAGGCGGCCGTCAGCTACTCGCAGGGCGGCGCCGACAAGAAGGCGGTCATCCGGGTCAACGAGCCGCTGAAGGTCGGCGACTCCAAGGTCTATCTGATCGCCCACGGCTACGCGCCGGTCGTCACCGTCAAGGACGGCCGCGGCAAGGTCGTCTTCCACGGCGCCGTGCCCCTGCTGCCCATCGACAACAACATCACGTCCACCGGCGCCATCAAGGTGATGGACGGCTACCGCGACAAGAACGGCAAGAAGGAGCAGCTGGGTTTCCAGGCCTTCTTCGTGCCGACGTTCGCGGGCGCCGGCAAGGGCACGATGTTCTCGCAGTTCCCCGCGCTCGACTTCCCCGTCATGGCGCTCACCGGCTTCCACGGCGACCTGCGCGTGAACTCCGGCCTGCCGCAGAACGTGTACCAGCTCGACAAGTCCAAGATGACCCAGTTCACGGACCCGCACGGCAACAAGCTGGCCCAGCGGATGCTGCCCGGCGAGACCATGACGCTGCCCGGTGGTGCCGGCTCGATCACCTTCGAGAAGGAGATCAAGGAGTGGGCGAGCTTCCAGATCTCGCAGCAGCCCGGCAACGGCCTCGCCCTCGCGGGCGCGGTCGCCGCCATCGTCGGTCTGACCGGTTCGCTCTTCATCCAGCGGCGCCGGGTCTGGGTCCGTGCCGTACGGGGTGAGGACGGCGTGACCGTCGTCGAGATGGCCGGCCTCGGCCGGAGCGAGTCCGCCAGGCTGCCGGAGGAGCTGGGCGACCTCGCGGTCGCGCTCACGGCGGAGGCGCCCCCCGCCCCGCAAGCCGATCCGCAAGCCGATCCGGAAGCCGATCCGGAAGCCGTACCGGAACCCGCGGAAGATCCCGCAGAAGACCCCGCCCCTTCTGGAGAGGCCTACAAGTGATCCTCGCCGCCACGACCGACGAGAGCCTGGCGCGGATGAGCGACCTGCTCATCTACTCCTCGATGGCCGTCTACACCCTGGCCTTCTTCGCCCACATCGCCGAGTGGGTGCTCGGCAGCCGCAGCAAGGTCGGCCGTACCGCCGCCGCCCTCACCGCGCGCGCCGGCGCGGCGACCTCCGCCGTGACCGTCCAGGTCAAGAAGGCCGGTGGCACCGCCGTCCTGGAGAAGCCGCAGGTCGTCACGCGTGCCGCGGCCGGCAGCCGGGACGTCCCCGACGGCCCCGGCGCGGCCGGTGGCACGGTCAAGGGCGATCTGTACGGCCGTATCGCCGTCTCGCTGACCGTCCTCGCCTTCGCGGTCGAGGCGTCGGGCGTGGTCACCCGGGCGCTCGCCGTGCAGCGGGCCCCCTGGGGCAACATGTACGAGTTCTCCACCACCTTCTCGACGGTGGCGGTCGGCGCGTACCTCGGCTTCCTCGTCGCGAAGAAGAACGTCCGCTGGATCGGTCTGCCGCTGGTCACCACGGTCCTGCTCGACCTGGGCATGGCCACCACCTGGCTGAAGACCCCGAGCGACCAGCTGGTTCCGGCGCTCGACTCGTACTGGCTGTGGATCCACGTCTCCACCGCGATCTTCTGCGGTGCGGTGTTCTACCTCGGCGCGGTCGCCACCCTGCTGTACCTCTTCCGCGACTCGTACGAGAACAAGCTCGCGACCGGCGGCAACCCGGGGGCCTTCGCCCGCTCCGTCATGGAGCGGCTGCCCTCCGCGGCCTCGCTCGACAAGTTCTCGTACCGCGTCAACGCGGCCGTCTTCCCGCTCTGGACCTTCACGATCATCGCGGGCGCGATCTGGGCCGGCGACGCGTGGGGCCGCTACTGGGGCTGGGACGCCAAGGAGGTCTGGTCCTTCATCACCTGGGTCGGTTACGCCGCGTACCTGCACGCGCGCGCGACGGCCGGCTGGAAGGGGCGGAAGGCCGCGTACATCGCGCTCATCGCCTTCGGCTGCTTCCTGTTCAACTACTACGGCGTGAACATCTTCGTGAGCAGCAAGCACTCGTACGCGGGCGTCTGACGTCCGCGTTGGCACCGGGCGCGCCCCTGGGTGACGCTTGAGGTATGAGCGAGATACCCCGGGGCAGCAGCGAGACCCATGACGGGGACACGCATCTGCTGCGGTTCGTGGTCGGCCTTCCGTACCCGTTGCCGACGGTCTGGAAGGCCGTCGCCTCCCCCGAGGGCCTGCCGGCCTGGCTCTGCGAGGCGGACCCGCTGGAGCCCCGGCTCGGCGGCCGGGTCACGCTGCGCTGGCTCAACAGCGCCACCGAGGTCTCGGGGCGGGTGACCGCCTGGGACCCGGACTACGTCGCCGAGTACACGGTCGATCCCACGACCCACGGACGGATCCGGTTCCACCTGGAACCGGGCTCCTCCGGGGACGAGGGGTCGACCGTGCTGCGTTTCACCAACGAGGTGCGCGGGAGCCGCGAGTATCGGCTCGACTGCCTGGCCGGCTGGCACGAGCACTTCGAGCGGCTCGCCGCCGCACTGGACGGCCGCCCGACGGACTGGCGCGACTGGACCCCCGAGCGGTGGCGGCATCTCCGGGGCCTGTACGAGCGGGACGAGGCGCCCTGGCCGAAGTGGGAGCCCTGAGACGCACCTGAGACCCACCTCAGGTCCGGGAGCGGGGGTGGTGCTGGTCGCGCCAGTCCCGGGGCGGCATTCCGTACGCCCGCTTGAACACCTTGCTGAAATGGGTCGCGTCCGCGAAGCCCCACCTCCGTCCGATCGCCGCGACGGTCCGGAGCCGGCCGTTCGGCCCGGCCAGCTCCCGCCTGCATTCGGCCAGGCGCCGGGTACGGATCCAGTCGCCCAGGGTGATCCCCGACCGGGACAGCACCGCGTAGAGCCGGCGTACGGAGATGCCGTGCGCGGCGGCGATCCGGGCCGCCGACAGATCGGGTTCGGCCAGGTGCTCCCGGATGTACCGGGTGATCCGCAGGCTGAGCGTCGCCTCCAGCGGCGCTCTGGCCAGGCTGTCGGCGCCGTGCCGGGACGCCAGGGCGGCGCGGAGCAGCTCGACGCTGGGTTCCACGACGGCGTCGGCGTGCGCGCCCTGGTGCAGTGCGTCGCTGGCGGCCAGCTGGGCGAAGTACGTGAAGGCGAGGCGCGCGACGGGGTCGTCGGCTCCCAGGGGGACCGCGCTGACATCGCGCAGAAGCCGCTCGGGGAGCGCGAGCGCCGCGCGGGGGAAGCGCAGGAAGTGGTGATCGACTCCCGCGTCGAAGAGGAGCGTGTAGGGAGCGGTCGACTCGTAGACGGCGAAGTCGCCCGGCCCGAGGAGGCACTCGCGGCCGTTCTGCACCACCAGGCTGGTGCCCGTCATCTGCAGGCCGAGGAAGACGGCCGGTTCCTCGTCCTTCCGGGCCAGTCGAGCCGTCCGGTGGATCGTGACCGCCGTCGCCCGTGCCGAGCAGATCGTGAGCGGCCCGACGGAGCCGAGTCCGATGCGGACGGAGAGGTCCTCGGCCGGGGGACGGTGATCGATGTCGACCGCCACCACGGACTCCCACACCGCCTGCCGGACCACTTCCTCCCGGTCCCGCGGCGGGATGGATGCGGTGTCCAGGACCGGGCTCATGAGACGGACCTTCCTGATGCGGCACGCGGTGCGGTGCGGTACCCGCTGCGGTACCTGCTGTCGTACTGACGGGGACTCCTGCACGTACGACACAGTTCCCTGCGTGCACGACAAAGTCCGGGGTCCGCGGCTGACCTAGGGTCTATGGCGGGCCGTCACCGAGAGGGCGGTACCGATTCCGACAGCGACACCGACCGGAAGGACTGCATCGTGCAACGAGTTTCCAGGACGCTCCGCCTGCGCACCGGAGTGATGGGGGTCTTGGCGCTCCTCTTCGCCGCCGGCCTGACGGCCAGCCCGGTGATGACCACGCCCGCCCACGCCGCCTACGGCCCCTGCAACACCACCTCGTGGCGGGACGTGCCCACGCTCAGCGGCACCAGCAACGAGTACCGGGTCCCGGCCCGTACGGACAACGGACTCTCCTGCTACATGCGCTACTTCGAGGGTTCCCCGGCAGCCGTCGAAGAGCTCCAGAAGGCCATCATCATCTGTTACGGCGGCACGTGGGCCTCCCAGCGGATCGCCAACTCCGGCGGCGCCGACGGCGTCTACGGCACGGGCACGGTCGAGGCCGTCAAGTGGCTCCAGATCAACAGGCTGGGGCTCTCCGGAAGCGCCGACGGCGTCTACGGCCCCGACACCCGCAGCCGCATGCTGTGGCCGCACTACTACGACCGTGGCGCGCTGCTCTACAGCTGCACCAACCCGTCGACGTTCTGAGCGGCGACGGGTGAGGCTCATCCGCGCTTCGGCGGCAGGCAGGAGGCCGCCGGCGGGCGGCCTTCCGGCCAGGCGATCTGGACGAAGCGCTGTGAGCCGTCCTGGGCGAGTTCCACGATCGGGACCGCCTTGTTGTGCGGGTTCCCGTAGTTGTCCAGGCAGATCCAGCCGCTCGCGCCCTGCACCCGCAGCGAGCCCTTGACCTGCGGCCACTGCGTGGCCACGTCGGCGAGTTCCGGGTAGCGGGAGCCCTGCGGGGTGGCCTGGCGGATCGCGTGGACGGCCGTCGCCATCGCGTCGTACGCGACGATCGCCTGGCCGTCAGCCAGCGCCACCGGGTTCCCCTGCGGGGCCGCCCTGGCGATGTCCTTCAGGAAGTCCCCGTACGCCTGCTCGGAACCGCCCGTGCGGGGAACGGTCCGCCCCGGCGCCGCCCTCCAGGCGTCGGGGTGGGCGAGCGCCGCGTACCGCACGGTCAGCTTCGCCTTCAGGGCGCGCCGGTCGAGCTTCTCGTCCGCGCCCAGGTACGAGCCCTCGTCGCCGGTCAGGACCGTGAAGGCGCGGTCGGCGCAGCCACGGGAGCCGAGTGCGTTGATGAACTGGCGCAGCTGGGTGTGGCGGCCCGCGAAGAACACCGTCTCGGCGCGGGTGTCGCAGATCAGATGGGTGATCTGGCGGAAGGTGTTGGCGGTGGTGCCCTCCTCGGTCGGGTCGGCGGGGGAGGTGAAGAGCGCCGGTTCGTGCGGCGCCCCCTTGAGATTGGCGGCGAAGGCCGCCTTGAGGGTGTCGGTGTAGTGGTCGCCGGTCCTGGTGTCCTGGACGAGGAAGGCCTTGGCGGCGTCCACCTTGCCGAAGTGGGCGAGGGCCTTCGCCTCGTCGCTGTTGGTGGGGGAGACGCGGGCGAGGCCGGGGTAGCGGTTGTTCCCGGCGCCGGGGCCGTTGGCGATGTCGTCGGCGGTGATGGTGGTGCCGACCACGGCGACCCCCGCGCCGGTGAGAGCGGCCACCGACTCGCGTATCTCGGTGGAGGAGGTGGCGACGCCGGAGACGGCCCGCAGCCGGTCGGGGGCGCCCGTCAGGGCGGTGAGCCGGTCGACGGTGGCGCGCCAGTGGGCGTTGCCCTTGCCGGTGTTGGCGAGGACGAGCCTGATCTTCGGGGTCTGGCTGTTGGACTGGTGGTTGGCGCGGTACTGGTAGGCGTACGCGCCCTGGAGTTCGTGCAGCACCTTGGTGCGCATGCCGGCGTCGGTGGAGGTCAGCGGCAGGAGCACGGCGACGGTCACGTACTCGCCCTCCTTGAGGGGGGCGTTCTCCCTGCCGATGGCTCCGGCGATGTCCCTGAGGTCGGCGATGCCGAAGTCGTGGCCGTCGCCGTTGACGCCGACGCACTCGTCGCTGCCCTCGGGGCGTTCGACGCCCGTCGCGCAGGAACGGTCCTCCGGAGTGGTGAGCCGGGCGACCCCGTATCCGCCGAGGCCCAGGACGACGGCGGCGGCGACGACGGAGGCGACGAGCTTCTGGCGGGGGGTGCGGACGTGGCGCCGCAGCCGGTCGGTCAGACGGTCGGGCATGGCGTCAGACTCCGTCCTCGCGGCCCGGCGGCAGCGAGAGCTCCCGCCAGGCGCGGATGTCGCGCGGCCAGTGGGTGGCCGCGTCCCAGAGCGAACCGCTGCCCGTCAGATGACGGCCGGAGAGCCGGCGCAGTTCGTGCGCGAGGCGGTCGGCCACCTCGTCGTCGGGCAGTGCGAGCGGATCGGTAAGCAGCCATACGGCGTGCAGCAATCGCCGTACGGAAAGGTGGAGTTCGGTGGTGTCGGCGTCGAGCCCCGACGGGAGGTCGCCCGACGGGGCCTGCCCCAGGGCGACGGCCCGGCGCGGGTCGGGGCCCGGCCGGTTCCGCTCGCGCGGGTACGGCGCGGAGCCGATGAACCGCAGCCGCCCCAGCCAGCCGAGGACGTCCTGCTCGGGGAAGGTCTCCCGCAGATGGGTGACGGCGTCCTCGGTGCGGCCGAGCGCCAGGTCGTGATGGAGCCGGTACGGGCCCGGCTCCGGCCCGTAGTGCCGGTGCAGGGTCGCGTGGACGGCCTGCCAGGCCGCGTAGTGCGGATGGTCGCCGTCCTCGAAGCGGAGCCTGTGCAGGAGCAGGGCGCGGAGCAGCGGGTCGGCGACGAAGTGCCCGGGGCCCTCCTGCCAGTTCTCCGAACGCAGCTGGTCACGGACGCGCAGCGCCACGTCCCCGTCCAGGGACTCGCCCTGGAGCCGGGCGTGGGCGAGCATCCGGGCGGACTCCTCGTCGTGGGCGGCGGCGAGTACGGCGTACGGGCCGGGCCGCCGCACCGGGAGGAGTTCGGCGAGCAGGGTCGGGGCGACGGGCACCGGCGGGGTGTCCTCGCGCAGCTCCACCGTCAGGTCGAGCAGCCGGCCGGGGGTGAGCCCGGCCCGCAGGTGCTCGGGCGCCTCGCCCGCGGCCCGGCCGAGGAGCGCCACACCGAGCGGCCTGCCGCCGGTCAACCGGTGGACCGCACGGGCGAGTTCGGTGGGCGTGCGGCCCGCAGGGTCGTGGTGGTCGAACGCGGAGCGGGTCTGCGCGGGGGAGAGCGGGGTCAGTTCGACGGCGAGGATCCCGGAGCCGACGCTCGTGCCGCGCGGGCACGGCGCCCGGTGCGCGGTCTCCGGCAGCCGGGTCCTGGTCGCCTGCCGCAGCCCCTCGTGGTCGCGGATCCGGGAGGCGGCGAGGATGACGACCCGGTCGCGGCGGCCCTCGGCGCGGGCGCGCAGCACCGGCTCGACGAGCTGTCGGCCGAGCGGCTCGTGGGCGTTGTCGAGGAGGACGAGCGGGCGGCCGATGCGGCCGCCGCGCCGCAGCCCGGTGTAGGGGTACAGCAGGTCCTCGGTCAGGGCGACGACGAGGAAGTCCTCCGCCTCGCGGCGGCGCCGGCCGCCCTGCTCGAAGTCGATCGCGAGCTGCTGCAGACCGGCCTTTCCGTTGCCGCCCGCGTTGCGGTAGGTGCCGTACCAGTTCTCCGAACTGCGCTGGAGGCGGCTGAACACCTCCTCCAGGACGGTCTCCACGGTCGCTTCCGCGAGCAGCCCGGCGAGCGGGACGGCGGCCTCCGCGAACCGCGCGGCGAGCTTGGCGAGGACCTTGCCGACCCAGTTGGCGGCGGCGCCCCTGGTCGCGTCGACGGTGGAGAGCAGCGGCCCGAGCCGCAGCAGGTCGCGCCGGGCCCGCTCGTCGTCCTCCCGGGACCAGCTGAGCGAGGCGACGGCCACCAGGCCGAGCGAGAGCCGGGGGAACCGCACGGGCCGCGCGCCGAGCACCTTCGGCGACAGCTGGATGGCGAGCTCGGCGAGCGCCCCGGTGACCGGGGTCCAGCCGGGGCCGT
This sequence comes from Streptomyces griseoluteus, assembly GCA_000717735.1. Classification (GTDB taxonomy): domain Bacteria; phylum Actinomycetota; class Actinomycetes; order Streptomycetales; family Streptomycetaceae; genus Streptomyces; species Streptomyces griseoluteus_A. The sequence continues at coordinate 32,234 of JOBE01000037.1, forward strand.
GGTCGGCGGGCGGCTCGATGTGCGCGCAGTCGAGCAGCGCGAGCGGCGTGTACCCCTTGTAGCGGTTGCGGACCTCCTTGAGCAGGGCGGTCTTGCCCGTACCGCGCCCGCCGGTGAACACCGTGACCGGCGGGTCGTCGCCGTGCTCGAACGGCACCCGGGCGGCGCCGTGCCGGGTGAGGCCGCTGAGGCGCGCGACCAGCCCGGAGTCGTGCAGGACCGCCTCGCGGCCGTACAGCTCCCTGTCCACGACCCGCCACCCCCGTCACAGTCAACACAAGGATATCGACGGCGTGTTGGTAAGCGTCCGACTTTTCGACACTGTCTTCGAGTCGTTGCGGATGTGTTGTCAGTCGGCGGCGATGGCGTCGAGCTGGGCCCGCAGGTAGCCGTGCGACTCGATGCCGTGGATCGTCGTCCCGGGCGTGCACTCGTAGAAGTACACCAGCGACATCAGCTCCTCGGCGGGCGCGTCGGCCGGCGGTGGCAGTACCCGGTGGCGCCCCGAACGCCACCGCCCTTCCGTCCAACCGGCCATCAGGTCACCGATGTTGACGGTGAAGGCGTCGGGATCGTACGGAGCGTCCTGCCAGCCCCCCGCCTCGGTGAAGACCTGGAGCCCGCCCTTGCCCGCCTCCCGGTCCAGGAGCGTGACCGTGCCGAAGTCGGTGTGCGGCCCGATCCGGAACTGGCCCGGCTCCGGCTCGCCCGTCCGCTCCCGCGCCGGGTACCAGTTGATGTTGAAACCGAAGGTGGGGTGCCCGGTGTGCCGGGTGAAGAAGTCCCGCTCCTCGCCCAGCGCCTCGCCGAGCAGGTCGAGGACGCGGTCGGCGAGCGCCTTCATCTGCGCGAGGTAGGCCTCCACCAGGGGCCTCAGCCCGGGGACCTCGGCGGGCCAGGTGTTCGGCAGGAACCACTCGGCGTCCACGGCCGGGTCCCCGGTCGGCTCGTCCGCCGCGAAGGACAGCGACTCCTTCAGGTCCGGCGGGGTCACGGTCCCCTCCGCGTACCCGTTGGCCTCGGCCCCGGGCCCGAGCCACCCACGGCCGCCGACCCGCACGGCGTACGGCTCCTTGACGGCGGCCGGCAGGTGGAAGAAGCGGCGGGCGGCGGTCCGGATGTCCTTCCGGAGCCCGGGGTCGACGCCGTGCCCGGTGACGAGCAGGAACCCGGCGTCGCGGAGGGCGCGGTCGACGGCGGGGAGCTGGGGGGCGGGGTCGCGGCGCAGGTCGACGGTCGGAAGGCTCGCCTCACTCATCGCCGATGTCCTCGCTCCAGAGGGCGGGGTTCCGCTCGATGAACTCCCGCATGAGGCCGACGCATTCGGGGTCGTCGAGCACCAGGACCTCCACGCCGTGCTCGGCCAGCCAGTCGTGCCCGCCGTGGAAGGTCTCCGCCTCGCCGACGACGACCCGCGAGATCCCGAACTGCCGCACGAGCCCGGAGCAGTACCAGCACGGCGAGAGGGTCGTGACCATCGTCGTCCCCCGGTACGAGCGCTGCCGCCCGGCGGCCCGGAACGCGGCGGTCTCCCCGTGCGCGGACGGGTCCCCGTCCTGCACGCGCCGATTGTGCCCCCGCCCGAGCAGCGAGCCGTCGGCCCCGTAGAGCGCGGCCCCGATGGGAATCCCCCCTTCGGCGAGCCCGGCGCGGGCCTCGTCGAGGGCGGTGGCGAGCCAGCGGCGTGCTTGTTCCTGATCCATGGCGGAAGCCTTCCCCGGCGGCCTGGTGACATCACACCTGTCCGGCGCTCCACGTGTGGCGACGCGCGGTCGGCGCGGGCCATGCTCCGGCTGGATACGCTGGCCAGGGCACCCCTTGGAGGACATGGTGACGACACAGCCTGACCACACCGGAGAACTCATCCCGCGCCCCGAGCAGACTCCCTCCGCTCTGCGGGCAGCCCTCGCGGTCGTCGCGCCCGAGCGGCTGCCCGAGATGGACGCCAGCCAGCGAGCCGCCGTGGCGGAGGCCATCGAGCAGAGCGGTATCACCCCGCTGCGCATGTTCCTGATCCAGTGGGCCGCCGTCATCGAGATCGAACGCTTCCCCGACACCGCCCGCGAACTGCGCCGCGCCGAGTACCTGGCCCGGATCGCCGAGGACCCGGAGGAGAGCCGGCGATATGTACGGGCGGCGGGGGACATCATCCGTGCGGCGCACAGGGCGGTGGGCGGGTGAGCTGGAGGTGGGAGTACGACCCCAGCGAGGAGTACGTGATCGGGGGCGCGCCGCCGGCGTTCGTCGCCGAAGTGGAGAAACGGGCCGATGAGCTGGTCAGGGCAGCGGAGGCCCTCTACCTCGACGGCTCCTCGTTCCAGGGGGAGAACCCGAGGAGCGAACACGTGCGGGTACCCGGGGGGATGTTCGTCTTCCTTCTCGTACCGCGCTATGAGCGCGGATACGTCCTCCAGGTGACCTATCTCTGAGAGGCGGCGGTTTCAGCCGGCAGATGTCGATCCTTACGGCTGCGAGGGCTGGGCGGCTTCTGGGAAGCCCAACTCGTCCGGCAGCGCGCTGAACAGATCCTCGGCGAAAGGATCCTGGGAGCGCAGCAACTCCTCGATCCGGGGCCGCTGCCCCGCGGTCCGGATGCCGGCTGCCGAAGCCCACAGGAGAGCACCTTCAGCGTCGGTCGGCACCTCGGCGTCGAGCTCTGCGCGCTTGCGCCGCACGGCCTCGTCGAACTCGGGGGGCCACCCACCGTCCCAGATTCCCCGGGGCAGCTCCAGGGTCTGCCAGTCGCCCGGTCGCGGCCACCACTCATGTACGCGGTCCTTCAACCCTTCTTGCTCGATGCTGCCGAACAGGGGTGCTGACCGCAGTGGACGCTCGCTCCGGGCGAAGACCAGGTGACCCGAAAATCCCATGGACGCTCCTCGTTGAATTCGAGCGCACCCTATGGGCTGCCGCTGACACCACAGAAGGGAGTGTCACTCCACGGCCGACCGGTACCTCATCCTGTAGCGGTGCGCCGCCTTCGTCATCAGTGTGACCTCGATCGGGCGTCGATCGTCCGAACAGACGACCCGGAAGGCGAACAGAACCGGCATGTCCTTCGGGAGTTCGAGCGCGACGACTTCCTCCTCCGTCGGGATCTCCGACGACAGCTCGTCCACGAACTCTCGCGGGGGGAATCCCAGGGAGTCGAGCAGAGCCGGCGTGCCGCCTCGGATCCGCTTCTTCTCCAGCATCGCCGTGCCCTCGACCAGGCTCAGCGGGTAGTACGACCTCGTGAGCTCCGTGGGCTCGTCGTCCAGGAACAGGATCTGCTTGCGCAGCACGGCAGGCTCGCCCTCCTCCAACCGCAGGGCCTCGGCCACTTCCCGCGGCGGGACGACGACCGCGACGTCGAGGAGCCGCGACCTGCCGACCTGCTGCCGCTTCGCTGCCTCGGACACCCACGGGTAGGGATCGCCCGGCCCGGCCGGCTTCATGTAGCTGAGCGGCTCGATGGACTGCTGTGCGTGCTGCCGCACGTATACGCCCCTGCCGGGGAGCCCTTCGAGCAGCCCTTCGGCCTTCAGCATCTGGAGGGCCTTCTGCACGGTGGTGTTGGCGACGCCGCCGTGCTGTTCCATCAGCTCTGCCGTCGAGCCGAGCTTGCTGCCCGGAGGGAGTTCTCCACGGGTGATCCGGCGTCGCAGCTCCGCCGCGATCTTCTGGTGCGGTGATCTCGGATCCTTGAACTCCTTCGGCATCACACGCCCTGCTTCCCGAGCCGGTATGTGAGGTGCCTGTCGGCCGGCATGGTCATCACGGAGGCCTCCATCGGCGTCCCGTCGGCGGTCCGCGTCAGGCGGAGCAGGCGCAGGACGGCGCTCCCCTCGGGCAGGCCCAAGTGCTCGCACTCGTCCACGGTGGCGAGGGCGGCACTCACGTCCTCCACGACCTCGGCGCCGGTGTACCCCAGGTCCCTGAGCAGGCTGATGGCGCCGCCAGGAACCTTGCGCCGTTCCGCGAGCGGTGTGCCGGAGGCGATGGCGAGCGGGTAGTAGGAGTCGGCCAGCTCCACGGGCTGGTCGTCGAGCAGGATCAGCCGGCGCCTGACGATCACGTGCTCACCGGGAGGCAACTGCAGGGCAGCGCGGACAGCGTCGGGAGCGACCACTTCGCCGGCCTGGAGCAGCAGTTGGCCGCCACGGCGCCCGCGTCGACAGGCCTCATCGGTCCACGCGTCCTGCCGGCCAGGTGCGCGTGGGGCCAGGTAGGGCGCAGTCTCGCTGATCCACGCATCGCCCGACATGCTCGTACCTCCGACTCAGTGTTGTCAGCGACCCTACTTCCTTCAGCCGAACCAGTGGATTTACCTTAAGCGCTTGCCGCTTATAGCGGCGTGCGCCTAAGGTCGCCGTCATGGAAACGATGGACGCCGACGGGCAGTCGCAGGGTGCACCAGTGCCGCCCTCGGGCTTGAGCCCGGCCCTCCGCGCTCGCGCCGAAGCCGGATGGCGGAGGTTTCTCGATCGGTGGTCCGAGGTCCGCGAGGAGCCGGAAGCGAACCCGATGGGCCCCGTGGAGGCTCTTAACCGCCGTCAGTGGGAGTGACGAAAGAGCCCTTGCCGGGCACGGTGATGATCAGTCCGCGCTCGCGAAGTTCACGCATGGCTCGGCGGGCGGTCAGTACGGCGATGCCGTACTCCTCGGCGAGACGGACCGGCGTGGGGATCATCCGGTCGGGGGCGTACTCCCCGGTCTCGATCTTCGCTGCGATCACTTCGGCCAGCTGCATGTACAGGGGGCGGGCCGACTGCGGGTCCAGGCTCATGGGCTCAAGATAGATAGTCACACAAATACACGTTCGGATGGATCTAGCTACAGCGTGATGCATCACGGTGCATCACGACCTACGGTGTGGGGCACGAAACAGAAGACCCCGGCGACCGCTGCAACCGGCCCCGGGGCATGGCCACCAACTACCAACGGAGTTGATGACGTGCGGAACCCTATCGCGCGCCTGCTGGGCAGGGTCCTGATTCCCGTACTGCTCGGGCTGCTCATGCTGAGCCTGCCGCCCACCGGGCGGCACCGGCCCCGCCCCGTCGCCCACCCCCGGCCGGCGCCCCGGCGCCAGGCGCCGCGCCACCGCGCACCCGCCCGGCGATCCCCTTACGCCCAGGAACAGACGGCGCCGATCGACGGCTCCCGGTCGCCCCTGGAGCGTCCCTACCTGGCGGCCGCCTCGGCGCGGGCCGTGCAGCGGAGGCGGCGGCGGGCGTTGTGGCTGGCCACCGTCGGGGTGGACGTCGACCAGCGGAACATCCACGCCGGGGCCGCCCGATGAGCCGCTGCGGGGCGCGGTGGTCCGTGTTCGACGTCGCCGAGGCGGTGCGGCCGGTGTGGGGCGGCTCCGTGTGCGTGCGCGCCGTGGGGCATGACGGTCCACACCGGGACCGTGCGGGCGACGGCTGGTGGGTGACGCCGGAGATCGCGGACGCCGTGACCGTGTCCCTGCTGGCGGGCGCCCTCATGGCCGCGCCCGCCGAGCCGGAGTTCACGTCACCGCGCTGCGTCATGGGCCACCACGACCACTGCCGGGACCATGTCCACCGCGACAGCGGCGTACAAGGGGTCCGTTATCTCGTGTGCGGGTGCGCCTGCCATGCGGCGGCGGTCTCGGTAGGCGAGTGATCAGACCGCAGCGGACGATTCCCGTCCACCTTTTCTCGTGGTGGACGGGAAACCGTCGACGCGTCGCTGTCAGGGCCGAACGGAGGACACCTGCCAAGCGACCATGCCCGTGGCTCCGGCCGTCGCGGTGATATCGAGGGGAAATTCCGCAGGGGCGTTTTCGACGCGCAGGGAAACGGGCACTCCGTCGCACCGCACGGATTGTGAGGTCTTGTCCGCTACGGCGACCTTCACGGCACCCCTTCCTGCACAGGCCACGGCGACCTCGTAAGCCTTGCCCTTCTTGAGCATGGAGAGGTTGTGTACGCCTTCCGCGACCCGCTCCAGTCCGGATTCGACATAATTCGGCTCGTACTCCGGCTCGTTGAGCGAGAGCGTCGCCAGGGCGGCCTTGGCGCGCTTGCCCTGCGCTTCCTCGCCTTCAGCCAGGGGCGACGGCGTCGCACTCGGCTGCTTCGTCGCCGAGGCCGACGGGGTCCCCGAGGTGACCGCGCCGTCGTCGGTGCAGCCGGCTGTGAGGAGGGCCGTGAGAGCAACGGCCGCGGCTGCCGCCAGCGGCCTGCGCGTCGCCGTAGAACGCTGCTCGTTTCCCGGTACCGCCATCCGTCCCCCTCGGTAGGCCATTGAGCGGTTCCACTTCCGACGCGTCTCAGGTCGGGGAGGTGGCCGCATGAACGGACGGTATCCAGGGTTCAGAGGCAGGCGTGAGAAACCATCAATTCCTGAGGAAGAATTGAGGAATACGAACCAGGCCATCGCTCGGATACAGCGGCAAGCGATCCCGCTCGGGTCTCAGGATCCGTCGGCCCCCGCCTCGTAGGGGAACCGCGCCAGCGGCGTCTCGCCCTCGAAGAAGGTCTTCGCGCGGCGCATCGCGCGTTCGTCGGCGCGGACGCGGCCCGGGCGGGAGCCCGTTCCCGTCAGGACGCCGCCGAAGCGCATGCGGAGGTAGGCCGCCGAGAGGCTCAGGGTGGTGGTCATGCCGGCCGCGACGGTGTGGTCGTCGTTGGCCATGACCGTCACGCCCCACAGCGTCCCGCCCGCCATCCGTCGCGCGAAGTCCGAGTCCGGCGCGACCAGCCAGCCCGACCAGTAGTCGAGGTAGCGCTTGGTCTGGGCGGACAGGTTGTACCAGTACAGCGGCGACGCTATGACGATGTCCGTGGCCTCCAGCGTGGCCTGCCGCAGCAGCTCCTCGTTCTCGTTCGCCGGCCAGCCCGCCGTCTCGTGGCGGCCGTCCTGGAAGTCCGGCAGGGCGAGCTGGTTCAGGTCCACCCAGCGCTGGGGGATGTGGGACGGCAGTTGCGCGGCGGCCGTGCGCGCGAGGATCTCCGTGTTGCCGTCCGTGCGCGAGCTGCCGAGGACGAAGAGGAACGAGCGGTTCGGGTCGCCTGCCGGGCCGAGGGTCATGGCTGCTCCGGGATTAAGGGGGGGAGGGGTGTGCCCCTTCCAACTTCCGCCGCTCCAGGGCTATTCCGTCCCCATCGGCCCCACCGATCGCCCCCATCGGCAGGACGCCCCACTGGCTCGTGGACCGGGTCCGGGCCCGCTCGTAGCGTCGTCCCCATGAGAAACGAAACGCGCGGCACCGTCGAACTCACCCTCGCCATGGTGCTCTCCGGCACCCTCGGCGTCTTCGTCGTCGAGTCCGGGGCCTCGCCGTTCGAGGTGGTGTTCTTCCGGTGCCTCTTCGGGGCCCTCGCCCTCGGGGCGTACAGCCTCGTCCGGGGGTTCTTCACCGGGCACGGGTTCACCCCGAAGAAGCTCGGACTCGCCGCGCTCGGCGGGGTGTTCATCGTCTTCAACTGGGTGTTCCTCTTCGAGGCCTACGAGGTCAGTTCCATCTCCCTGGCCACCGTCGTCTACCACACCCAGCCGTTCTTCCTCGTGCTGCTCGGGGCGGTGTTCACGAGGGAGCGGATCTCCGCGGGGAAGCTCGGCTGGCTCGCGCTCGCCTTCCTCGGGCTCGTGCTCGTCTCCGGCGTACGGCCCGGGGAGACCGCCTCCCTCAAGGGCCTCGGGTTCGCGCTCGCCGCCGCCGTGCTCTACGCCCTCGCGACCTTCGTCACCAAGCGGATCACCGGCGTACGCCCCCATCTCGTCGCCCTCGTGCAGGTGCTCGTCGGGCTTCCGCTGCTGCTGCCCTTCGCCGACTTCGGCGCCGCCGCCGGGCTCGGCAGCGGGTGGCTGTGGCTCGTGGGGCTCGGGCTCATCCACACCGGGCTCATGTACGTGCTCATGTACGCGGCCTACGCCAAGCTGCCCACCGCCAAGATCGCCGTCCTCGCCTTCACCTACCCGGCCGTCGCCATGGGCGTCGACTGGGCCGTGTACGGGCACCACATCGGGCTCGTCCAGGCGCTCGGCGTCCCGCTGATCGTCCTCGCCAGCCTCAAGGTCACCCTCGCTGCTCGGACACCAGCCGCCGCGCCTGCTCCACGAACAGCCGGACATGCGCCGGAAGCCGCTTCCCCCGCCGCCACGCGAGCTGCGCGAAGAGGGTGAACGGGGCCTCCCACGGCAGCGGGACCAGGGTCCCCGACGCCAGTTCCTCCGCGACCGCCACCCGGGGCAGCAGCGCCACCCCGAGGCCCGCCGCCACCCCGCGCTTGGTCGCCTCGATCGTGCCGAACTCCATGAACGGCGGCGCCCACTCCCGCAGTTCCGCCTCGAACAGGTCCCGGTACGGGCAGCCGGGCTCGGTGCCCACCAGCTGCGCCCCGGCCACGTCCGCGGCCGTCAGGGCCGTACGCCCCGCCAGGGGATGCCCGGGACCGGCCACCAGGACCAGCGGCTCCGGCGCGAGGACCTCCGACTCCAGGCCCTCGTGCTCCGTGTCCGGCTCCATCAGGAAGCCGACGTCGTACGTGCCCTGCCGCAGCGCCTGCCGGGTCTCGTCGCCGAGCGTGGGCCGCAGCGTGAGCCGCACCCCCGGGTAGCGGTGGTGGAAGTACTCCAGGAGCGGCGGCAGCCGGTAGGAGGTGAGGGACTCCATGGTGCCCACCGCGATCGTTCCCGAGGGGTCGCCCGCGCCGGCCATCGCCGTACGGGCCTCCTCCGCGAGCTCCGCCATCCGGCGGGCGTACGGCAGGAGGCGTTCACCCGCCTCCGTGAGCCGGATGCGGCTGCCCAGGCGCTCGAACAGCTCCACCCCGAGCGAGGACTCCAGGGAACGGATCTGGCCGGTGACGCTGGACTGGGCGTAGCCGAGGTCGGCCGCCGCCCGGGTGAAGGAGAGGACGTCCGCGACCTTCTCGAAGGTCGCCAGGAGCCGCAGCTCCATCAGGACCCGGACCTCTCGCCGCGACGCGGTCCCATCAGCTCTCGGTGTCCTTGTCGCCGTCCTGCTCGCGCTTCTTCAGCTCCTCCTCGCGGCGGCGCAGGTCCGCCTCCCAGTCCTTGAGGACGGCCTCGTCCTTCTCGTTCTCGTCCTTCAGGGACTTGAGGAACTCGGGGTTGTCGTCGGGGGCGACCCATTCGGTGCGGTGGTTGCGGTGCCAGTCGGACGGCGTACGGCCGCCGGCGGGTGCGCGGCGCGTCTTGCCCGCGGCGAACCAGACGATCGGGCCGACGATCCAGAACAGCAGGATGATGATGACCCAGACGACCTTCGGCAGGTGCTTGGCCTCGTCCTCGGGGGTGTTCAGACAGTCGATGAACGCGTAGATCGTCAGCGCCAGCGGCAGGATGTACATCAGCGCCCTGAGCATGTGGGACAGCCCCCTGGAAGCAATGGCGGGGTTCGTTTCGAAGGCCCCGGTGACAGGTCAAGCCTAGCCCGTGACCGATACTTGCCCCTATGGCTTACGACGATCTCCGCTCGCTGCTCAGGGCCCTCGAGCGCGAAGGCGACCTCAAGCGCATCAAGGCCGAAGTCGACCCGTACCTGGAGGTCGGGGAGATCGTCGACCGGGTGAACAAGGCGGGAGGCCCGGCGCTCCTCTTCGAGAACGTCAAGGGCTCCTCGATGCCGCTCGCCATGAACGTCTTCGGGACGGACCGCCGGCTGCTCAAGGCCCTCGGCCTGAAGTCGTACGGCGAGATCAGCGACAAGATCGGCGGGCTGCTCAAGCCCGAGCTGCCGCAGGGCTTCGTCGGCGTCCGTGAGGCCTTCGGCAAGCTGGGCTCGATGGTCCACGTGCCGCCGAAGAAGGTGAAGGCCGAGAACGCGCCCGTGCAGGAAGTCGTGCTCACCGGGGACGACGTCGACCTGGACATGCTGCCCGCGCTCTTCACCTGGCCCAAGGACGGCGGCTCCTTCTTCAACCTCGGGCTCACGCACACCAAGCACCCCGAGACCGGTGTCCGGAACCTCGGCCTCTACCGGCTCCAGCGGCACGACAAGCGCACCATCGGCATGCACTGGCAGATCCACAAGGACAGCCGGAACCACTACGCCGTCGCCGCCGCGAAGGGCGAGCGGCTGCCCGTCGCCATCGCCTTCGGCTGCCCGCCCGCCGTCACGTACGCCTCCACCGCCCCGCTGCCCGGCGACATCGACGAGTACCTCTTCGCCGGCTTCGTGCAGGGCAAGCGGATCGAGATGGTCGACTGCAAGACCGTCCCGCTCCAGGTCCCGGCGAACGCCGAGGTCGTCATCGAGGGCTGGCTGGAGCCCGGCGAGATGCTGCCGGAGGGGCCCTTCGGCGACCACACCGGCTTCTACACGCCGCAGGAGCCCTTTCCCGCGCTGAAGATCGACTGCGTGACCATGCGGAAGCGTCCGCTGCTCCAGTCGATCGTCGTCGGCCGGCCGCCGACCGAGGACGGGCCGCTCGGGCGGGCCACGGAGCGGTTCTTCCTGCCGCTGCTCAAGATCATCGTGCCGGACATCGTCGACTACCACCTGCCGGAGTCGGGCGGCTTCCACAACTGCGCGATCGTCTCGATCGACAAGAAGTACCCGAAGCACGCGCAGAAGGTCATGCACGCCATCTGGGGCGCGCACATGATGTCGCTGACCAAGCTGATCATCGTGGTCGACAAGGACTGCGACGTCCACGACCTGCACGAGGTGTCCTGGCGGGCCCTCGGCAACACCGACTACTCCCGCGACCTCACCGTCGTCGAGGGGCCCGTCGACCACCTCGACCACGCTTCCTACCAGCAGTTCTGGGGCGGCAAGGCCGGCATCGACGCCACGAAGAAGCTGCCCGAGGAGGGCTACACCCGGGACGGCGGCTGGCCGGACATGGTCGAGTCGGACCCGGCGACGGCCGCCCTCGTGGACCGGCGCTGGAAGGAGTACGGACTGTGACCACCGCGGCCGTCCCCGGCGCCCAGCCGGGACGCACCAAGGCCTTCCTGCGGCTCGTGATGATCGAGCACTCGGTCTTCGCGCTGCCCTTCGCGTACATCGCGGCCCTGACCGCCATGTACCAGGTGGACCGGGACATCCACTGGTGGACGCTCTTCCTCGTCACGGTCTGCATGGTGGGGCTCCGGACCTTCGCCATGGCCTGCAACCGGATCATCGACCGCGAGATCGACGCGCGTAACCCGCGGACCGCCGGTCGCGAGCTGGTGACCGGGGCCGTGTCCGTGCGTTCCGCGTGGACCGGGGCCGGGATCGCCGTCGTCGTCTTCCTCGGCGCCGCGGCCCTGCTGAACCCGCTCTGTCTGGCGCTCGCGCCGCTCGCCGTCATCCCGATGGTCGTCTACCCGTACGGCAAGCGGTTCACGAACTTCCCGCACGCGATCCTCGGGCTCGCCCAGGCCATGGGGCCCATCGGCGCCTGGCTCGCGGTGACCGGCGAGTGGTCCTGGGACGCGGTGATCCTGGGTCTCGCCGTCGGCATCTGGATCGGCGGCTTCGACCTGATCTTCGCCTGCCAGGACGTGCAGGCGGACCGGGCCGAGGGCGTCATGTCGGTCCCGGCCCGCTTCGGCGTCCCGGCCGCGCTGTGGGGCGCCCGCGGCTCCGCCGTCGTCACCACGGGGCTGCTCGTCTGGTACGCCCTGGTGACCGACGCCGGCCTGTTCTTCTGGATCGGCCTCGTGATCGTGGTGGCCGCGTTCTGCTACGAGCACTCGATCGTGAAGCCGCACGACCTGTCCCGTCTGAACCGGGCGTTCTTCACGACGAACGGTTTCATCGGGATCAGCCTCTTCGTGTGCGCCCTCCTCGACCTGCTGGTCCGCGGGCTCACCCCGTAGGCACCGGCCCGATGACGGATAGGCTCGACGGCATGAACGACGGCAAGCGCACCCCCTGGGTCGTGGGGGTCTCCGGGGCGTCGGGCACGCCGTACGCCGCCGCCGTGCTGAGGGGGCTGCTCGCCGCGGGGGAGAGCGTCGACCTCGTCGTGTCGCGGGCCTCGCGGCTCACGCTGCTCGACGAGACGGGGATCTCCTTCCGGGACGCCCACTGGCGCGAGGACCTGGCGGCCTGGCTGGCGCGGGGCGCCGACGGGAAGCCGGACACGTTCGCGGTCGACGTGAGCGGGGTGCGGTACTGGGCGGCCGGGGACCTGGCCGCGGGGCCGTCCTCGGGCTCGTACCCGGCGAAGGGGATGCTGGTGGTGCCGGCCTCGACCGCGGCGGTGGCGGGAGTGGCACTGGGGCTTTCGAAGGACCTGCTGCAGCGGGTCGCGAGCGTGACGCTGAAGGAGCGGCGGCCGCTGGTCGTCGCGGTGCGGGAGACCCCGCTGAACGGTCAGACGCTCAAGCACATGGTGGCGCTGGACGAGGCGGGCGCAGTGGTGCTGCCCGCCTCTCCGGCGTTCTACGCGGGGGCGACGCACATCCAGGATCTGGTGGACTTCGTCGCCGGGCGGGTGCTCGACGCGGCGGGAGTGCCGCACCGGCTGTACCGCCGTTGGGAGGGAGAGCTCGGTGGAGCGACCCCCCGGTCGGGTTAAGACAGGGCCTTGCGGCTGGATCAGCGCTTCTTGGCGTGCTTCTTGGCGGCGCGCTTCGAGGCCGCGGTCGGCTGGTGGGCACGCGAGCGGTTGGCCAGCTCCTGGAGCTCACGCATACGGGCGTAGGCCATCTCGATCGTGTACACGGTGAACACCACTCCTGAAAGATCGTCTTTGATCTGCTGAAAGATTCACAGGGCGTTGACCCCTGTGTACCTTAGATTCTATACCCAAACTCGCGGTATCGCTGGACAATGGAAGGCTTCATACCTATGGACGCCGTGGACAGGCAGCTCATCCAGGCTCTGCGCGAGAACGGTCGTGCCTCGTACGCCGAGCTCGGCCGGCTCGTCGGGCTCTCCGGCCCCTCCGTCACCGACCGCATCAACCGTCTTGAGGCGGCCGGGGTCATCACCGGCTACCGCGCCACCGTCGACGCCGCCTCGCTCGGCCTCGGCGTCACCGCCCTCATCGGCATCTCCCTCTCCGACGCCGCCGACCACGAGGACGTGGCCCGCCGCCTCAAGGACCTCGCCGAGATCGAGGACTGCTGGTTCATCGCCGGCGACGACTCCTTCATGCTCAAGGTGCGCGCGAACGACGTCGACGGCCTGGAGAAGACGATCCGCCGGCTCTCCGGCACCAAGGGCGTCTCCCGCACCCGCACCACGATCGTGCTCTCCACGAAGTGGGAGAACCGGGTCGGAGAGCTGCCCGAAGAGGCCTGAGAGTACGGTTGGCAAGGCCTGTTTCGTCAGAAACAAGGCTCATTTCGCAGAGGAGAGGGAGGCGGCCGGAGATGGACGCTGGGCTCAAGCGCGAGCTTGAACAGAAGGTCCGGGACGGTGAGCGGCTGAGCCGTGAGGACGGCATCGCCCTGTACGAGTCCGACGACCTCGCCTGGCTCGGCGGTCTGGCCCACGAGGTCAGGACCCGCAAGAACGGCGACGTGGTCCACTTCAATGTCAACCGGCATCTGAACATGACCAACGTCTGCACCGCCTCCTGCGCCTACTGCTCCTTCCAGCGCAAGCCGGGCGAGAAGGACGCGTACACCATGCGCATCGAGGAGGCCGTGCGCCTCGCGAAGGCCATGGAGAACGAGAACCTCACCGAGCTGCACATCGTCAACGGGCTGCACCCCAACCTGCCCTGGCGCTACTACCCGCGCTCGCTCTCCGAGCTCAAGAAGGCCCTGCCGAACGTCTCGCTGAAGGCCTTCACCGCCACCGAGATCCACCACTTCGAGACGATCTCCGGGATGTCCGCCTCCGACATCCTCGACGAGCTCATCGAGGCCGGTCTCGAATCGCTGACCGGCGGCGGCGCCGAGATCTTCGACTGGGAGGTCCGGCAGCACATCGTGGACCACCGCACCCACTGGGAGGACTGGTCCCGGATCCACCGGCTCGCCCACGAGAAGGGGCTCAAGACCCCCTCGACCATGCTGTACGGGCACATCGAGGAGCCCCGGCACCGCGTCGACCACGTGCTGCGGCTGCGTGAGCTCCAGGACGAGACCGGCGGCTTCCAGGTCTTCATCCCGCTGCGCTACCAGCACGACTTCGTCGACATGCAGGACGGCAAGATCCGCAACAAGCTCCAGGCGCGCACCACGATGGCCACCGGTGCCGAGGCCCTGAAGACCTTCGCGGTCTCCCGGCTGCTCTTCGACAACGTGCCGCACGTCAAGGTCTTCTGGGTCATGCACGGCGTCCAGACCGCGCAGCTCGCGCTCCAGCACGGCGCCGACGACATGGACGGCTCGGTCGTCGAGTACAAGATCACGCACGACGCCGACAACTACGGCACGCCGAACAAGCTGGGCCGCGAGGACCTGCTCGAACTGATCCGGGACGCGGGCTTCCGCCCGGTCGAGCGGAACACCCGCTACGAGATCATCCGCGAGTACCCGGGCCCGGACGCGGACCGGCGCGAGTCGCCGCAGGCGATGCGCGTCTGACGACGCGGGGCGGTGGAGGCATGAGGAGAGGGGCCGGCGGGAGTTTCCGCCGGCCCCTCTCCCGTGTGCGTCACGCCTCCGTGCGCTCCACCGGGATCCACAGTTCCGCCCGTGCCGTCGTCCAGTCCGCCGAGGGCCGGACGCTCAGCAGCTCGGGGCCGGGCCGGCTCGCGTACGGGTTGGACGGGAACCACTGGGTGAAGACGTCCCGCCACAGGTACTGGATCGCCTGCGGCAACGGCCCCTCGTCCTCGAAGACCGCCCAGGTGCCGGCGGGCACGTCGAGTGCGTCGAACCCGTCCGGTACGCCCGCGCCGCTGACGACCCCGTGCCAGTAGTCGAGCTCGGCGCCCTCCTCCCGGCTCTCCGAGAGGTGCGTGACCGCCGAGACGACGCCCTGTGGCTCCCCGTCCGAGAGGAGGGCGAGCCGGTCCAGGGCCTCCTGGCCGATGGACCTGATGTGCGCGGCGATCGCCGGGTTCTCGCCCTCGTGGACGAGGGGCACCCGGGTCCCGCGCCCGATGACCCGGAAGGCTTCCTTCTCCACGACCCTGTACCGCATGGTGCTGTTCCCTTCGACGACGAGGCGGAAGGACATCCGTGGCTGGGAGCGCAGTGCGGCGCCCGTGCGGCGGGCCTCGCCGGGGCCGACGCCGTGCACCGCGCGGAACGCGCGGGCGAAGGCCTCCCCGGATCCGTACCCGTACCGCACCGCGATCTCCAGGAGCGACCGCTCGCCGGCGAGGACCTCGGCGCCGGCGACGGTGAGCCGCCTGCGCCGCACGTACTCCGACAGGGGCATCCCCGCCAGCGCCGAGAACAGGCGCCGGAAGTGGTACTCCGAGGTCATGGTGATCCGGGCGAGTTCGGCCGCTTCGAGGTCGCCGCGGAGGCGGTCCTCGATGTGGTCCAGGGCCTGGTTGAGCCGCTCCAGCATGGGTGCGTCCTTCCTCTTGCGTGCTTCACCGTAGGAAGGGCGGGGCCTGCGGGACCCGACATCCTGTGCCCGGTCCGGTCCGGTCCGGTCCGGTCCGGTCGGGTCCGGTCCGGTCCGGTCCGGTCGGGTCGGATCGGCGGTCGGGTCCGGTCCGGTCAGTTCAGGGGCAGCAGCATGATGATGTCGTCTCGGTCGTCGCCCGGGGCGACCCGGATGGCGTCGGGGACGCGGCCGACCTCCTTGTACCCGGACCGGGCGTAGAAGCGGTCGACGCCGGTGCCGCCCCGGCAGGTCAGCCGGATCGCCTCGATCGCCTCGAAGCCCTCGGCGGTACGGGCGGTGTGCTCGACGGCCGCCATCAGGTCGCTGCCGTACCCCTTGCCCTGGTGCCGGGGGTGGACCATCACCGTGTAGAGCCATACCCAGTGCGTCATCAGCGGGTGGGTGTTGAAGGTGAAGAACGCGGTGGCGGCGACCTCGCCGTCCTCGTCGCGGCCGACGAGCAGGCGGGTGCCGCCCCGGTCCATCGCCACCAGGTGCTTGAGCAGGGCGGGGCGGATCTCGTCGGGAGTGACGGGCGGGACGAAGCCGACCGCGCCGCCGGCGTTGGAGACGTCGGCCCAGAGGGAGAGCACGCCGTCGCGCAGGGCGGGGCCGACCGTCGGGTCCACCTCGAACGTAAGGGTCATAGAGGCATCTTAGATATTACTTGCGCGGTGCTCAAGGGCCCGGTCCCGGGAGGTTCGCGCCGCCGTGCTTCACTGGGTGGGCGCTTGTCCCGTAAGGGGCCTTGGGTGCTTTTCGGAATGTCGGAACGAAAGAGTGGGCCTGACATGCTCCGCTACACGCTGATGCGTCTCGGTGTCTTCGCCGGATGCTTCCTCGCCCTGTGGGGTCTCGTCTACGTCGGTGCGCTGCCGCGCGGCCTCGGCGACTCGAACCTGCTCTGGGTCCTCGTACTGTCCATCGTCGTCTCCGCCCCGCTGAGCTTCGTCCTCCTGCGCAAGGTGCGGGACGAGGCGAGCGCCGCCGTCGTCGCGAAGGTCGACCGCGCCAAGGGGCGGCTGGCCGAGAACCGGTCCCAGGAGGACGCGCTCTAGGCCTGCTGGAGACGTGTAAGAGCCGTGTAAGAGCTGCGTAAGGTTCGTCACAGATCATCGCCCCGGGTGGGAGCTTCTTAGGCTCCCGCCTGGGGTTTTCTGTGTTTCGGAGGTGGCGGGGCCTGCTCGCACCTCAAAGAAGGGCTTTGAGGTTCTCAAAGTTCAAGTGTTAACGTATCCGCCATGACGACAGCAGTGCGCCCCTTCGACGCCGCGAGCACCCCGCTCGTGGCGCGCCTGCACGTCGATCTCTGCCGCTGTATGTCCGCGGTCTGTTGCCGCGTGCTCTGATCCCGGCATCATGCAGCGGCCCGCGCTCGAAGCGCGTGTGTGCCGCACCCCCGTCCCCGTATTGCCCGATACGCACCTGTGGAGTGTGTCTGTGTCCGCGTCCGCGCCCGCTTCCGCGCCCGGGAACCCCGAGAACGCTGTCAAGCCCTCGTCCCGGATACCCAAGGTCCCGTTCTGGGCCCAGATCATCGCCGGTCTCGTCCTCGGCGCGCTGCTCGGCTGGATAGCCCGCAGCCAGGACGTCTCCTGGCTCAAGGAGACCCTCGGCCAGGTCGGCGACATCTTCGTCCAGCTGCTCAAGCTGGCCGTCGCCCCGCTCGTCTTCTTCGCGATCCTGGTCTCGATCACCAACCTGCGGAAGGTGAACAACGCCGCCCGGCTCGCCACCCGCACGCTGCTCTGGTTCATGATCACCTCGCTGATCGCGGTCGGCATCGGCCTCGTCATCGGTCTGGTCACCAACCCGGGCGCCGGCACCGGCCTCACCCCGCAGGACGGCAAGCTGCCGAAGCGCGAGGGCTCCTGGATCGACTTCCTGACCGGCATCATCCCGTCGGACGTCATCACGCCCTTCACCGAGCTGAACGTCCTCCAGATCGTCTTCATGGCCGCCGTCGCCGGCATCGCCGCCCTCAAGCTCGGCGACAGGGCCAAGCCGATCCTCACCCTCTCCGAGTCGATCCTGGAGCTCCTCCAGAAGGCCCTGTGGTGGGTCATCCGCCTCGCCCCGCTCGGCACCGTCGGCCTCATCGGCTTCGCCATCGCCGACTACGGCTGGGACCTCATCGGCAAGTACGCGACCTTCACCGCCGACGTCTACATCGGCTCCGCCCTGGTCATGTTCGGCGTCTACCCGCTGCTGCTCGCCACGGTCGCCAAGGTCAACCCGATCCAGTTCTACAAGGGCGCCTGGCCGGCCATCCAGCTGGCCTTCGTCTCCCGCTCCTCGGTCGGCACCATGCCGGTCACCCAGAAGGTCACCGAGCGCCTCGGCGTCCCGAAGGAGTACGCCTCCTTCGCCGTCCCGTTCGGCGCCACCACCAAGATGGACGGCTGCGCCGCGATCTACCCGGCGCTCGCCGCGATCTTCATCGCGCAGATCTTCGACGTGCAGCTCGGCATCGGCGACTACCTCCTGATCGCCTTCGTCTCCGTCATCGGCTCGGCGGCCACCGCGGGCCTGACCGGCGCGACGGTCATGCTGACCCTGACCCTCTCCACCCTGGGCCTCCCCCTGGAGGGCGTCGGCCTGCTCATGGCGATCGACCCGATCCTCGACATGGTGCGGACGGCCACGAACGTGGCAGGACAGGCGGTGGTCCCGGTGATCGTCTCCGCCCGCGAGAAGATCCTCGACCTCACCGCGTACGAGAACGCCTCGGCGTCCCCGATCGACGACCTGGCCGGCAGCCGTGAGGCCGAGCCGAAGGTCGCCGTCGCGGCCTGACACGTCAGCCCGACCGGTACGCGCGTGCCCCCTGCCCCCCGGCAGGGGGCACGCGCGTCTTCCGTGGGGCGGCCGACGGGGTGAGGGCCTCATGAAATGCGGGCGCCGGTCTCCCTGTTGAGCCTTACCGCGCAGTAAGGTTACCGGCTAGTTATGTCACGTGAAGCAGGCAACGTACCGACGCACGACCTCAGTTCATCGCGCAGACCGAGGAGCCGCACGTGTCCGTCGTCACTGCCCCGCCCCCCGGCGAACCGGTCGAGCCGCACACGACCCTGATCGACGGCGTCGTGCGGGAGGCCTCCGTGCCCGCCCTCGTCCCGCCGATCCGCCGCGGCTCCCTCGCCGACCTGCCGTACGACAACGCCCGCCAGGAACCCGAAGCCGTCCTCTTCTCCCGCAAAGGGCCGGAAGGGGAGTGGTACGACGTCACGGCCGCCCGCTTCGCCGCCGACGTGCACGCCGTCGCCAAGGGCCTCGTCGCCCACGGCCTGCGCCCCGGCGACCGGCTCGCCCTCATGGCCCGCACCACCTACGAGTGGACCCTGATCGACTTCGCCGCCTGGGCCGCGGGACTCGTCACCGTCCCCGTCCACCCCACCTCCTCCGCCTTCCAGACCCGCTGGATCCTCCAGGACTCCGGCGCCGCCGCCTGCGTCGTCGAGGACTCCGGACAGGCCCGGCTCGTCTCCGCCGAGCGGCGGCAGCTCCCCGGCCTCGCCCACCTCTGGGTCCTCGACGCCGGCGCCGTCGACCAGCTCCGCAGGGCCGGCGCCCGCGTCGCCGACGAGGCCGTCACCGTCCGCCGGGGGCTGCTCACCCCCGAGACCCTCGCCACCCTCGTCTACACCTCCGGCACCACCGGCCGGCCCAAGGGCTGCGCCCTCACCCACGCCAACTTCTTCGCCGAGGTCGACAACGCCGTCCGGCTCCTCCACCCCGTCTTCGTCGCCGAGAGCAGCGAACCCCCCGCCACCCTGCTCTTCCTGCCGCTCTCCCACGTCTTCGGACGGATGGTCGCCGTCGGCTGCGTCCGCGCCCGGGTCCGCGTCGGGCACGCGCCCTCCGTCGAGGGCGACGGACTCCTCACCGACCTGGCCGCCTTCCGGCCCACCTTCCTGCTCGCCATCCCGTACGTCCTGCAGAAGGTCTACGACACCGCCCGCGCCACCGCCGAACGCGGCGGCCGGGCCGCCTCCTTCGACCGCGCCGCCCGGGTCGCCCGCCGGTACGGGCAGGAGGACGCGCCCTCGCTCGCGCTGCGGGCCACCAGGGCGCTGTACGACACGCTCGTCTACCGGCGCATCCGGGCCGTGCTCGGCGGCCGGGTGAAGTACGTGATCTGCGGCGGCTCCCCGCTCGGCGCGCGGCTCGCCGAGTTCTACGCGGGCGCGGGCGTCGGGGTCTTCGAGGGGTACGGCCTGACGGAGACCACGGCCGCGTCGACGGTCACCCCGCCGCAGCGGCCGCGCACCGGCACCGTCGGCCGGCCGCTGCCCGGCACGTCCGTCAGGATCGCCGACGACGGCGAGGTCTGGCTCAAGGGCGGTCACGTCTTCGCCGGGTACTGGGACGCCCAGCGCGGTACGGCCGTCCCGTACACCGACGACGGCTGGTTCCCCACCGGCGACCTCGGCTCCCTCGACGCCGACGGCTATCTGCGGATCACCGGCCGCAAGAAGGACATCCTCATCACCTCGGCCGGCAAGAACGTGGCCCCGGCCCCCCTCGAGGACTGGCTGCGCACCCACCCCCTGGTCGCCCAGTGCGTGGTCCTCGGCGACAACCGCCCGTACGTCACGGCCCTGATCACCCTCGACCACGAGGGCCTCACCCACTGGCGGCGGATGCGGCACAAGGACCACCTCGCGCTGTGGGAACTGGCCCGGGACGACGAGCTGCTCGGCGTGCTCCAGCGGGCCGTGGACGAGGCCAACCGGCTGGTCTCACGGCCGGAGTCGATCCGCGCCTTCCGGGTCCTGACCGCCGACTTCTCCGAGACCTCCGGGCACCTGACCCCGTCCCTGAAGCTCAAACGGCGCGCGGTGCTGCGCGACTTCGCGCGGGAGATCGAGGAGATGTACGAGGCGGAGGGCACCCCGTGAAGGATGCCCCCCCTGTGCCGTGACGCTCTGTGCCGTGCTGCCCTCCCGGGCGTCCTCACACCGTGAGGGGCACCTCGTGGATCTCGTCGGCCGCGTGGCCCGTGCGGGCGTGGACCCGCTCGACGGCCTCCTTCGACGGGCCGTGCGACAGGCAGTAGACCGTGCCGGACTCCGGATCGGCCCACGCCTTCTCGAAGTGGACGCCCTCGTCCTTCTCGACGGCGAGGTCCGCCTCGTGCGCTTCCCTGAGCTGCTCGGCCGTGATGCCCACCATGCCCCGGTGCACGTCCATGTACGTAGCCATGGTCACCCACCTCCACTTTCCATGGTGCGCCCTCAGGGCCAGAGCAGCTCGCGCAGCCAGCCGCCGCCGGCCGCCGGGTCGCGGCGGTAGCGCAGGCGCTGGTGGCGGCGCCGGCCGTCGCCCTGGAAGAACTCGACCTCGGCCGGTTCGACGACGTACAGGGTCCAGCTGGGGGCCGGGGCGTCCGGCTCCGCCTCCGCCCTGCGCCAGGCCGCCGCGCTCGCCTCCGCGAGGGTGTCGGACGAGTCCAGGACCTCGCTCTGCCGGCCGACGAGCGCCGAGGCGAGGGCGCCGGTGGTGCGGGCGTGGAGGTCCGCGTACGCCTCCTCGGAGGTGCCGGTGGTGACGTGGCCGCGGATCCGGACCTGGCGGCCCTGGAACGGCCAGTAGAAGCCGAGGGCGGCCTCGGGGCGGGCGGCGAGCTGGCGGCCCTTGGCGCTGGTGGAGTGCGAGGCGAAGTGCCAGCCGCGCGCGTCGGCGTCGTGCAGCATCACCGTACGGACGTCCGGCCTGCCGTCCTCGTCGGCGGTGGCGAGGGAGAGGGTGTGCGGCTCGGTCTGGCCGGCCGCGACGGCCGCCGTGAACCAGTCGTGGAAGAGGGGCAGCGGTTCGGGCGGGGCGCTCGCCGGGTCGAAGGACGGCAGCTCGGTGTCCCAGACCTTCAGGGAGTGCAGGGCGTGGTGGAAGTCGGTCATGACTTCACGTTAGGGCTCGGCGAGGGCCGCCCGTGCTCGGTGTGGTGCGCATGGCGAGCCGGCCGGTTCGGCGATGCGACGGTGCGATGCGACGACGGCGATATCCCCGATCCCCGGATGTCGACCCTTTGACGCGGCACGTTGAGGGCCGTTCGGGACTTCAATCCCGGCCGAGGACCACCGTCCCCGAGGAGCAGAACCAGCCCCCCGTCCCCGAGGCCACCGCCACCTCCGGCAGGCTTCCGTCCCGGCGGCGCACCTGGAGGCCCGGCGCCTCCCCGCGCAGCTGCCGCACCGCCTCCACGAGGAGGAAGAGCCCCCGCATGCCCGGGTGGCAGGCCGACAGGCCGCCGCCGTCCGTGTTCACCGGCAGCCGGTCCTTCTCCTGGACGAACGGGCCGCCCTCCCCCTTCGCGCAGAAGCCCAGGTCCTCCAGGGTCACCAGAGTCATGTAGGTGAAGGCGTCGTAGATCTCGGCGACGTCGACGTCCCCGGGCCCGATGCCCGCCCGCTCGAAGGCGAGCCGGCCGCTGACCGCCGCCGGGGAGACCGTGAAGTCCTCCCACTCGGACATCGTGGTGTGCGAGACGTGCTCGCCGGTGCCGAGCACCCAGACCGGGGCGGTACGGCAGTCCTGGACGTACTCCTCGGCGACGAGCAGCACCGCGCACCCGCCGTCGCTGCGCAGGCAGCAGTGCAGCTTGGTGAAGGGGTCCGCGATCATCGGCCCGTCCAGGACCTCGTCGACGGTGATCGGCTCGCGGAACATGGCCTCCGGGTTGAGCGCCGCGTTCGCCCGCGCCCGGACGGCCACCTCGGCGAGTTGCTCCAGGGTCGTCCCGTACTGGTGCATATGGCGGCGCGCGGCCATCGCGTACTTGGCGATCAGGGTGTGCCCGTACGGGACCTCGAACTGGAGCGGGCCGCGTGCCCCGAAGGAGAGGTTGGCGGTGCGCCGCCGGGCGCGGATGTCGGCGCGCGCGGTGGAGCCGTACACGAGGAGGACCGCGTTCGCGTGGCCGGCGGCTATCGCGTCGGCGGCGTGCGCGGCCATGACCTCCCAGGTGGCGCCGCCGACGGCGGTCGAGTCCACCCAGCGGGGGCGCAGCCCCAGGTACTCGGCGACCTCGACCGGGGCGAGGGTGCCGAGCCCGGCCGAGGCCAGGCCGTCGATCAGCGAGCGGTCGAGGCCGCTGTCCGTGAGCGCCCGCCGGGCGGCCTGGGCGTGCAGCGCGTACGGCGTGGCCTCGTCGACCCGGCCGCAGTCGGCGAGGGCGACGCCGACGACGGCGACGCGGCGGGCGGGGCGCGGGGTGGCATCCATGTTTCTGACGGTACATCAGATCAATGAAATCGGAACGGGTGTCTCTCTGGGCAAGTGGCTGCATGGCGTCCTAGCATGACGGACCGTCAGATACGGAGGGAGCCTCATGGACGCCGCCGACAGCGCAGCGCTCACCGCCCCGCACCCCGTCCCACATCCCGCCCCGCTCACCGAGGAGCGGCGGCAGTTCCGCCGCGCGCTGCGGGACCTGCTCGCCGAACGGGCCGGGCCGCACCAGAACCTCGTGGCCACCGCCACCCCCTGGGGGTACGACCCCGAGCTGTGGGCGCGGCTGTCCGTCACCCTCGGCCCCGCCGGCCACGGCCCCGCCACCCTCGGCCCCGCCACCCTCGGCCCCGCCGAACTCGGCCCCGCCGAACTCGCCCTCGCGTGCGAGGAGACCGGACGCGTCCTCGCCCCCTCCCCGCTCCTCGCCACCCGCGTCCTCGCCGCCCCGCTCCTCACCGCCCTCGGCAGCCCCGCCCAGCGCGCCGCGCACCTCCCGCGCATCGCCGCCGGAAGCCTCACCTGCGCCCTCGCCGTCCCCGGCGGCGCCCTCGCGCTCGCCCTCGGCCTCACCGGCGACAACACCGCCGACGACTGGTCCGGCGGCGGCCGGGCGGGCGGCGTCCAGGCCCGCCCCGACGGTGAGGGCTGGCGGCTGTACGGCGAGGCCGCCCAGGTCCTCGACGGACACAGCGCGGGACTGCTGCTCGTCGCCGCCCACGCGGGGGGCTTCGCCCGCAGCCGTACCCTCCTCTTCCTCGTACGGGCGGAGGGCGCCGACGTACCCGGGCTCGTCCGCACCCGGCAGCCCGCCCTCGACCCCACCCGGCCCCGGGCCACCGTCCAGTTCCGCGACACCAGGGCCGAACTCCTCGGCGCGGAACCGGCGGACGTCCTCGGCGCACTCGCCGACACCGGCCGTCGTGCCGCCGTCATGCTGGCCGCCGAGGCCGTCGGCGCGGCCCGGGCGGCCCTCGACCGGGCCGTCGCCCACGCCCGCTCCCGGGCCGGCTCCCGTGAGGCGGCCGCCCACCGGCTCGCCGACCTCTCCGTCCAGGTCGAGGCCGCCCGCACCCTCACGTACAGCGCGGTGGGCGAACCAGGACCCGGCGGCCCCGGCCCCGGGCTCGAGAGCGGGCCGCTCGCGCTCGCCCACGCCCTGGAGGCCCTGCGCGCCACCGCCGAGGAGGCCCTCCGGCCAGCCGACGCCGCCGCGCCCTTCGCCGGCCGGGCCGCCTCCGACGAACTGCTCTTCGGGCCCGTACGGGGACTGCGTGCACGGGTGGCGGAGCGGACCGGACTCTTCCGAGAGGTGGCGGCGTAGATGCCCGTCGGACGCAGGCTCGTGCAGAAGGTGTCGTCGACCCGGACCTTCGCCCGGCTCGGGCCCCGTGTCATCCCCGCCATGGACAAGGCCGTGCACCGGCTCACCCGGGGAAAGGTGCTGCTCAGCGCCCAGATGCTGCCCGGAGTGGTGCTCACCGCGCGGGGCGCGAAGAGCGGGGCGCCCCGGGTCACCCCCCTGGCCTGCATGCCGGAGCCGGACGGCTGCTGGCTGCTCGTCGGCTCCAACTTCGGCCGCCCCGGGCATCCCGCGTGGACGGTGAACCTGCTCGCCCATCCGGACGTCGAGGTGAACTGGCGGGGCGCCGACATTCCCGTACGGGCGGAGCTGCTCACCGGGGAGGAGCGGGCGGCGGCCTGGCGGGCGGCCCTTGAGTTCTGGCCGCCGTACGCCACGTATCAGGCCCGGGTGGACCGCGAGATCCGGCTCTTCCGGCTGACGCGGCGGTGAGGGGTGTCGCCCCGGTGATCCGGAGGCGGCCGGGGGCACGGCGACGCCGACGGCGGTCCGTGGGGGCGGGCCGCCGTCGGCGTCGACGACAGGACGGATGAAGGAGTGGTTGCCGGAGATCCGGGCGGCTATCTGGTCGGCTTCTTGCCGGTGATGCCCAGATGCACCAACAGGGCGAGGTTGGGCTTGAGTTCGGCCTGCTTCACGCCCCAGGTCGTGAAGCCCTTCTGGTGGCCCGCGACCGAGGCGAGCATCGCCACCAGTGATCCCGCCATGGCGGCGGGGCTGACCTCCTTGTCGACCTTGCCCTTGGCCTGGAGCTCCTTCACCGCGTCCGTGAGGGAGTTGGTGACCGAGTTCAGGATCTTCATGCGGATCTTGTAGAACCGCTTGTCGCCCTCCGCGGCGCCGAGGTCCACGACCCGGAGGATCGCGTCGTGCTTCCGCCAGAAGTCCAGGAAGCCTTCGACGAGTTCCTCGGAGGTCTGCCAGCCGGCCTTGCCGACCCAGGAACGGCCGGAGACCAGCGCGGTCAACGCGGCGCCCTCCTTGGCCATTTCCTCCGCGATCTCGAGCACCGCTCCCTCGACGTCCGGGAAGTACTGATAGAACGTCGCGGGTGAAGTACCCGCCTTCCGGGCCACATCGATGACCTTGACGTCCCGGTAGGGCGAGGAGCTGAGCATCTCACCGAGGCAGTCGAGCAGCTTCTGCCGCGTCGCCTGACCGCGTCGTCCGGCCACGCGGCCGTCGACGGTGCGTACTTGTCCTGTCATGCCGTCAGCTTACCGAGGGGGGGTCGGCGCGCGATTCGGCCGACTGCAAATGGGGTGCGACCCTGTTCCGCGGGTGTTCTGCGAGGTCGACGCGGGTCTTCGGCTCCGACATCGAGGGGCGGGTTCAAGCCAGACGGGGTGGCGTCGGTGGCGGGCCAGGGGGAGGCCCGGGGGGTCTCGTACCCGAATAGTCTTATGAACAGGCTGTGGACAACTTCGGTGGACAACTCAGGCGCCCCAAGGGTTCCGAGCCGATATATCGCCCATCTGTTCGTATATCGGCACGTGCGGGCACCCCTCCTCCGTCCTAGCGTGGGGGGCATGGCCGTACGTACTGAGGGCACCCCCTGCTGGGTGGACGCACAGCTTCCCGACCTCGAAGCGGGCAAGCGCTTCTACGGCGAGCTGTTCGGCTGGACCTTCGACCCCGACCGCGACGAGGCCCTCGTCGACGGGCGACGCGTCGCAGGGCTCCTCCCCAAGCGCGACGGCCGCATGCCCACCACCTGGACGCTCTACCTCGCCACCCGCGACGCGGGCAGCCTCGCCGCCCGGATCAAGGCCGCAGGCGGGCAGATGATCATGGAGCCGTACCCCGTCGGCCCCTTCGGCGTCCTGGCGCTGGCCGCGGACCCCGGCGGCGCCGTGATCGGGATCCGGCAGGCGGGCGACGACGACGGCTTTGAAGTCATCAACGAACCGGGCTCCTTCTGCTGGATGGAGGTGTACACGCGCCGGCCGGAGGCCACCGACACCTTCTACGCCCGTGTCTTCCACTACCTCGGCCGCCAGGTGGACGCCGGGGAGGAGGGCCGGGAAGCCGGCTTCGACTACCGCGTCTGGTCGCCGCCCGGCTCCCGCGCCGGCGACGACAGCGCCTTCGGCGGGCGGGCCGTCATCACCGACGACTTCCCCGCCGAGATGCCCGGCCACGTCCTCGTCTACTTCGCCGTCCGCGACTGCGACCAGGCCTGCGCGACCACCGTCCGCCTCGGCGGCCGGGTCGCCACCCCTCCCTTCAGCACCCCGCACGGCCGTATCGCGGTCCTCCACGACAACCAGGGCGCCCGTTTCGCGGTTCTCGCGGAACCGGCGACGGACCCGGCGACGGAACGGGCGGCGGAACCGGCGGCGGAACCGGCCGCGGAACCGAAACCGGCCGGTACGGCCTGAGACGTCCCCACCTGTACGGCCCGGCGCACCCCGCACCGGGCCACCCCGTTATCGCCCGTGACACCCCGATCCGCCCCCGGGTTCGCAACCGGGCCCTCGGACAGGAAGAATCAGGGCCACGGGGCCGTACCCTCATGGCCCGTACGGGGAGGTGGCAGGCAAGTGGAACAGCTGACGCAGCACGACCCGAGACGTATCGGGCCCTTCGAGGTGCTGGGCCGGCTCGGCGCGGGCGGAATGGGCCTGGTCTATCTCGCGCGCTCGGCCTCGGGCCGGCGCGTGGCGATCAAGACCGTGCGCACGGAGCTCGCGGAGGACCAGCTGTTCCGGGTCAGGTTCACCCGGGAGGTGGAGGCCGCGCGGGCGGTCTCCGGCTTCTACACGGCCGCCGTCGTGGACGCCGACCCCCGGGCCGCCGTGCCCTGGCTGGCGACCGCCTACGTCCCCGCGCCCTCGCTCGAAGAGATAGTGAACGAGTGCGGACCGCTCCCGGCCCAGGCCGTGCGCTGGCTGGCCGCCGGTGTCGCCGAGGCCCTGCAGTCCATCCACGGCGCGGGCCTGGTCCACCGTGACCTCAAGCCCTCCAACGTCCTCGTCGTCGAGGACGGCCCCCGGGTGATCGACTTCGGCATCGCGTCGGGCGTGTCCAACACGCGCCTGACCATGACCAATGTCGCCGTCGGCACCCCGGCCTACATGTCGCCCGAGCAGGCCCGCGACTCGCGCAGCGTCACCGGCGCGAGCGACGTCTTCTCGCTGGGCTCGATGCTGGTCTTCGCCGCCACCGGCCACGCGCCCTATCACGGTGCCAACCCGGTCGAGACGGTCTTCATGCTGCTCCGCGAGGGCCCCGACCTGGAGGGGCTGCCCGAGGAGCTGCGCCCGCTCATCGAGTCCTGCATGCAGATGGACGTCAGCCGCCGGCCCACCCCGGCCGATCTCCAGGCGCAGCTCGCCCCCCATCTCTTCGGCCCCGGCAGCGACGACAGCGGTACGGCCTCGGCGTGGCTGCCGGAGAGCGCCACCGCCATGATCGAGACCCGCCGCGGCGGCCGTCCGGCCCCGGCCGTGCCGCCGAGGCCGTCCGGACCGCCGCCGCAGCCCGGTGACCAGGGTGGCGACCCGCGCTTCAGGGAGCCCGCGCCCGTCGGAGGCGGTGGCCGTCGTCCCGATCCCGCGCCCGTCGGCGGTGGCCGGCACGCCGGGCCCGCCGAGAGCGCGGGCGGGCCCGTACGCCTCGGCGGCGCGACCGTGCCGATCGGGCCCGGTCCCCGGGTCGTCGACACCCGGGCCGCGCTCGTCGTCGGCCGGAGCCCCGACGCCGGCCCGGCGACCGGCTGGATCCGTCCGCCCGGCGGCGGTCCGCACGGCGCCGAGCCCGGCCCGTTGCCCGGTTCGCGTCCGGTGAGCGTTCCCGCCCAGGGTTCGGACCCCGCTCCGCCGGAGCCCGGCCCCTGGCGGCCGTGGCGTTTCCGCATGTCGAACGACGTGTGGGGCACCCCGGTCGTGGACGGCGACCTGCTGTACGTGACCTCGTTCGAGGTGCACGCCCTGGACACCGGCAGCGGCCGGCGCCAGTTCAAGACCCGGGACGTGGCCTGGTCCATGGCCGTCGCCTCCGGCCGTATCCACGCCTCCGACGGGCCGACCCTCTATGCCCTCGACGCGACCGACGGCAGCGAGCGCTGGCGGCTGCGGACGGACGCCTGGGTGTACTCCCTCCAGGTCGACCGGGGCACGGTCGTCACCGGCACGCGCGGTGGCGGGGTGCAGGGCTGGGAGGCCTCCAACGGCGCCAAGCTGTGGGAGATCACCGGCGCCCAGACGGACTTCGAGACCCCGGAGGCGGGGCCCGCCGTGCACGGGGACACCGTGTACGTGTGGCGGGACGCCCGGCTCCAGGCCCTCGACGCCCGTACGGGCACCGAGCGCTGGTCGTACCCGGTCGGCGACGCCGCCTCCTGCGCCGGAGTGCCGGTCCGGGTCGCCCCGGCCGAGGACGGCTGTGTGTACGTCTCCGCCGGGACCCGGGTGCTGTCGATCGACATCGCCGCCGGGCACGTCCGCTGGCACTTCGAGGCGCCGGCCGTCTTCCTCTCCCCGCCCGCGTTCGCGCCGGGCCCGGCGGTGACGGGCGGCGGGGTGTACCTCTCGGACCACCTCGGCACGGTGTACGCGATCGACGCGACCACCGGGCAGGACCGCTGGCGGATCGCGACCGAGCCGCGCCAGTCGACCGAGCCGGTGCTCGTCGCCGACGGCAACGTGCACGTCGGCAGCGGCAGCGCGCTCTACACGCTCGACGCGGTCACCGGCACCCCCAGGTGGCGGTTCGCGGCGGGCGGCGAACTGGTCGGCTCGCCGGTCGTCGCCGACGGCCGGGTGCACTTCGGTTCGGCCGACCACGTCCTGTACACGCTCGACGCGACCGGCGGTCAGCTCCGCTGGAAGCTCGCCACCGGCGGCGAGATCACCGGCTCGCCGGTGGCCAAGGGCGGGGTCGTGTACGCGTGCAGCAAGGACCGCTGCGTGTACGCGCTCGACGCGGTCAAGGGCACGGCCACCGGCCGGGGCTCGGGCGGGCGGTAGCCGCCCCGGCAGCCCTACCGCTTCGGCTGCGGCGGGTCGTCCCGGTCCGGGTCCCAGGTCGGCACGTCGTACGTCCGCGTCGCCGCGTACGGCGCCGAGGCCTGCGGATGCCGGTCCGGCCCGTGGGTGGTGTCGTCCGGCGGCGGGCCGTCGAGCGTGGGGTGGGTGGGCCGGGGCTCCCGGTCCACCCGGTGCGTGCGGGTCCTGCCCGACATGACGAGCGCGCCGAGCAGCAGCAGGACCCCGCCGCCGAGGGCGTTCGCGACCCCGTCGCCGAGTCCGCCGCCGTCGCCGCCGACCGTGAGGCTGCCTTCCGCCTGTCCGACCCGCACCATCCACAGGATCGTGAAGCCGAGGACGACGAGCCCGGCGAGGGCGACGAGCAGCCGGGAGCGGAACACGACTCCGAGGACGGTCAGGAGGGCGGCGAAGAGAAACGGCGCGAGGATCGAGCCGAGCACCTCGGCCTTGGCGTCGGTGATGCCGGTGAACAGCTCGCCGATCGCGTAGTCGCGCCCGTGACGGCCGTCGTACCAGGCACGGAAGGGGCTCCAGACGGCGGCCGTCGCTCCGGCGAGAGCCAGGACCGAGCCGACGATGTTGCGAATCATCGATGCGGCCTCCTTGCCGGTTCCGGCTCTCTCGCTCCCGACGCTACGCCGGGCGAGGGGGGCCCGCCACGCGGCACAGGACGCCCCTGGAGCGCCGCGGAGCGAGGGCCCGCGGCGCGTCCCGCTCACCGAAGCCGGTGGCCGCCGCGTTCCCTGCCGCCGAACAGCGCGGCCTGCCGGTCCGCCGGCAGGTTGCCCAGGGCGACCAGGTGCGGTGCGTGGGCCAGCGCCTGGGCGCGGGCCGTCTCCTTCACCGACCAGAGCGCCCGGACCGTCCCCTGCACCGCCTCCGTCGGGTAGGAGGCGATGACGGCGGCGGCCCCGCGGGCGGCGGTCAGCGCCCCGCCGGGCTCCGTCACCTCGCTGACCAGCCCCGTCTCGTACGCCCGCCGGGCCGAGATCCGTTCCGCGCTGCCCATCAGCGCCATCCGGGCGATCTCCCCGTGGGGCATCCGCTGCGCCATGTGGACGGTCTCGAAGGCGCTGACCATCCCGTAGGTGGTGTGCGGGTCGAAGAAGGTGGCGTCCTCGCCGGCGATCAGGAACTCGGACTCGCCGAGCAGGTAGAAGGCCCCGCCGCAGGCCATGCCCTCGACGGCGGCGATCATCGGCTTCCACAGGTCGTTCGCCTTGGGGCCGATCGCGAGGAGGGGGTCGTCGATCGTGTACGGGGAGGAGGGCTGGGCCACGTTCCCGGCGGCCTCCCGGTCGATCCCCGTGCAGAAGGCCCGCCCCCCGGCCCCGGTGACGACGATCGCGCGGACGTCGTCCTCGTACCGGAAACCCCGCCAGACGGCGCCGAGTTCGCGGGCCATGTCCAGGGTGATCGCGTTGTGCTTCTCCGCCCGGTCGAGGGTGACGACCGCGACCCCGGTCTCCTTGTCGCGGTCGACCGTGACGCCGGGGGTGCTCACCCGCGCTCCAGGAGCCAGCGGGGCACGGTGACGCCGTCGACCTCGGTGAAGGCCACCTTCACGGGAGCGCCGATGCGCAGCCGGGCCGGGTCGACCGAGTTCAGGGGGGCGTCGGGGGCGGTGACGACGTTGCCGGCGAGGCGGATGCGGGGGGCGTCGGCGAGTTCGACGAGGACCGCGTTGTAGCCGGGCTGGGCGGCGTAGTCGGGCAGGAGGGGCGGATGGGGCAGGACGTACGACCAGATCCTGCCGCGTCCGGTCATGAGCCGCCACGCGCTCGCGAAGGACTGGCAGTGCGGGCAGCAGGGGCGGGGCGGGAAGCGGAGTTCGCCGCAGTCGGCGCAGCTCTGGACGCGCAGTTCGCCCTGGGCGGCGTACTCCCAGAAGGGGGCGCCGTCCTCGTCGGGAACGGGGGTCAGCATGGCGGATCAGCTCCTCAGGCGCGCAGCAGGACGGCCGACGTGGGGACGCCCTCGCCGGCCGTGACGAGGCAGGTGGCGGCGTCGGGGACTTGGGCGGTGGAGGTGCCGCGGAGTTGCTTCACGCCCTCGGTGATGAGGTTGAAGCCGTGGACGTACGCCTCCGAGAGGCCGCCGCCGCCGGTGTTGAGGGGCAGCCGGCCGCCGATCTCCAGGGCCCCGCCCTCGGTGAAGGCGGCGCCCTCGCCGCGCCCGCAGAAGCCGTAGCCCTCCAGGGAGAGCGGGACGAGAGGAGTGAAGGCGTCGTAGATCTGGGCGACGTCGACGTCCTGGGGGCCGAAGTCGGCGTGCTTCCAGAGGTGGCGGGCGGCCGTCCAGGCGGGCCCGGACAGCGGGTCGTCGTTCCAGTAGTTGACCATGCCGTGGTGCTGGGCGGGCAGGCCCTGGGCGGCGGCGTGCACGTACACGGGCTTGCGGCGGCAGTCGCGGGCCCGTTCGGCGGAGACGATCACGCAGGCGAGGGCGCCGTCGGTCTCCAGGCAGTTGTCGAAGAGGCAGAGGGGTTCGCTGATCCAGCGGGAGGTCATGTACATCTCGCGGGTCAGCGGGCGTTCGTACATGATCGCGGCGGGGTTCTGGTTGGCGCGGTTGCGGCAGGCGAGGGCGACGTTGAAGAGGTGGTCGCGGGTGGCGCCGTACTCGTGCATGTAGCGGCGGGCGAGCATGCCGATCTCGTCGGCGGGGCGGAGCAGCCCGAAGGGGCGGGTCCACTGGCCGGGGGTGGGCAGCTGGACGGCGGTGTTCTTCCAGGGGCGGGGTCCGCTGCCCCGTTTCCTGGACCGCCAGGCGACGCCGACGCTCGCCTGACCGGTGGCGACGGCGGCGGCGAGGTGGCCGACGGTGGCGCAGGAGCCGCCGCCGCCGTAGCCGACCCTGGAGAAGAAGGTGACGTCCCCGGCGCCGATGGCCTTGGCCACCTCGACCTCGTCGGTCTCCTCCATGGTGTACGAGGCGAAGGCGTCGACCTCGGAGGGGGCGATCCCGGCGTCGTCGAGGGCGGCGAGGATCGCCCGGCAGGCGAGGGCCTTCTCGGTCTCGGGGAGCTGTCTGGCGAAGGCGGTCTGTCCGATTCCGACGATGGCCGTGGCGTCCTTGAGCACCGAACCTCCTCATGGGGCCGCACTGTGAGCACTGCTGACAGCGCGTCAGGCTACAACTAATCTGACGGATAGTCAGCTCAGCTGGTCGGCTCAGCTCACGTGAGTGGTGGAGGTCGGGTATGGACATGCGCGGCGACCTGGAATGGGGCACGATCCCCGGTCTCGTACGGGCGGCGGCCGAGCGGTACGGCGCACGGGAGGCCGTCGCCGACGGCCGTACCCGCGTCAGCTACGCCGAACTCGGCGAGCGCGTCGAACGGGCCGCCGCCGCCTGCCTCGCCACCGGAATCCGGACCGGCGACCGGGTGGCGATCTGGGCCCCCAACACCCTCGACTGGATCGTCTCCGCCCTCGGCGCCGTCACCGCCGGCGCCGTCCTCGTCCCCCTGAACACCCGCTTCAAGGGCACCGAGGCCGCCGACGTCCTCCAGCGCTCCCGGGCCAGGCTGCTCTTCGTCACCGGCACCTTCCTCGGCACCTCGTACGTGGCATCCCTGCGCCGCTCCGGAGCCGAACTCCCGCTCATGGAGCGGGTCGTGGTCCTCGGTGACACGGCCCCCGACGACCCGGCCTGGACCACGTGGAAGGCGTTCCTCGCGGAGGGCGACGCCGTCCCGGCCGCCCGAGTCCGCGCCCGGGCCGACGGGATCGACCCCGCCGCCCCCTCCGACATCATCTACACCTCCGGCACCACCGGCCGCCCCAAGGGCGCCGTCATCAGCCACGCCCAGAGCCTGCGCTGCTACGCGATCTGGTCCGAGCTCGCCGGTCTCCGCGAGGGCGACCGCTACCTCGTGGTCAACCCCTTCTTCCACACCTTCGGCTACAAGGCCGGGATCCTGGCCTGCCTGATGCGGGGCGCGGTGATCGTCCCCCAGTCCGTCTTCACCGTCGACACGGTCCTCGCGAACATCGCCGCCGAACGCGTCACCGTCCTCCCCGGCCCGCCCACCCTCCACCAGTCCCTCCTCGACCACCCTGCCCGCCCGGCCCACGACCTCACCTCCCTCCGCCTCGTCGTGACGGGCGCGGCCGTGGTCCCCCTCCGGCTCGTCGAGCGCCTGCGCACCGAACTCGGAGTCGGCACGGTCCTCACCGCGTACGGCCTCTCCGAGGCGAGCGGCATCGTCACCATGTGCCGGCGCGACGACCCGGACGAGACCGTCGCCACGACGTCGGGCCGCCCGATCCCCGACACGGAGGTCAAGCTCTCCCCGACCGGCGAGGTCCTGGTCAGGGGCCATCACGTGATGAGCGGCTACTTCGAGGACGAGCGGGCGACGGCGGAGGCGATCGACGCGGACGGCTGGCTCCGCACCGGCGACATCGGCGTCCTGGACGAGGCGGGCAACCTGCGGATCACCGACCGCCTCAAGGACATGTTCATCGTGGGCGGCTTCAACGCCTACCCGGCCGAGATCGAGCAGCTCATCGGCCTCCACCCGGACATCGCGGACGTCGCCGTCATCGGCGTCCCCGACCCGCGGCTCGGCGAGGTCGGCAAGGCGTTCGCGGTACGGAGGGCGGGGGCGCGGGTCACGGCGGACGACCTGATCGCCTGGTCGCGGCGGGAGATGGCGAACTACAAGGTGCCGAGGCAGGTCGAGTTCGTGGAGGAGCTGCCGAGGAACGCGAGCGGGAAGGTGGTGAAGGGGCAGCTGCGGGCGCGGGCGGAGAGCTGAGGGGCGACGGGCACGGTGTGACGTCACCGAAGGCCGGCCGCGCAACCAACTCCCCTCGTGTACACGTCATATGGGCAGTCCTTCACCTCCCCTCTCCAGGAGCAGCCGGTGTCGACGCAAGAGATCCCCCTCCCCCTCACCCCGCAGCAGGCAGCCCAGGGCGTGATCATCACCGTCCAGCTGCCGACCGGCCCCGCCCACCTCACCGTCCGCCCCTGCCGCCACGGCGAGCTCGTCGCGGCCCGGCTCGGCGACGGAACGGTCTACCTGCGGATCACGGTCGCCGGAGCGCAGCAGGGCAAGAAGCCGGGCCTCCTCGGCTGCCTGATCCCCCTCTTCGTGATCGGCGCGATCATCGGCGGCGTGTCCCTCCTGGCGGACGACGGGGACGACACGGCCGGCTCCAGGGGCCCGGGCCCGATCCCGACCTTCTCGTACGAGCCCCCGCCGACCTTCGACCTCGACCCGGCCCCCTCGGCGACGGCCACGGCCACCCCCACGGAGGAGGAGCCCGACCCGTACGAGAAGGGCACCTGCCTCAACGGCGACCTCCCCAACTCGGAGACCCCGCAGAGCGTCAGCGGCGTCGACGAGGTCCCCTGCTCGGCGTCGGACGCCCACTACAAGGTCATCCAGGCCTTCCCCTTCACCTCGGACATGAACAGGTGCAACGCCAACCCGAAGACCGAGTACGCCTTCTCCCACCGCTACACGATGAACGGCACGACGATCAACGAGTACGTGTACTGCCTGGTGGGCCTGGGCTCCTACGCCCGCTGAGCCGGACGTACGAGGACGACGGCCGGGCGCTCGCCCGGTCGGGTGACGTCGGGCGTATCCCCGCCACCTCGCCCCGGACCCGGGGATACGCTCCGGAACCCGGCCCCCGGATCGCGCGAGGAGCACCCCATGAGGGCAACGGGCCCCGTCACGGCCGCCGCCGCTCTGGCCGCCGCCCTCCTGCTCAGCCCGCACGGCGCCGCGGCCGCCGCCGTCGGTCCCGCGCCCTGCGTACGCGGCGAGTCCGAGGCCCGTGGTGACTCCAGTGTGGACGGCAAGGAGCTGCGCTGGGAGGACGACAGCAAGTACAACGACCCCCTGAAGTGGGCCCACAAGGTCTGGTCCCTCGGCCTTGTGAAGATCGCCCCGGACGGCGCGGGCAGCGTCAACGACCTGGAGTGGCGGGACTACTCCAAGGCCGACGGCCACGCGGGCTACTGGCAGGGCAAACCGGGCGTCGACCACATCTACCTGAACTCCTACTACCTCGACGGCCGCTACAAGGACCGCGCCTCCCGGCGGCACGTCGCCGTCCACGAGCTCGGGCACGCCCTCGGGATGTGCCACAAGCCGGACACCTGGGCCTCCGTCATGTGGACGAAGGTCGTCGACAACCCGCCGACCGAGCCGACGCACCGCGACGAGGCGAACTACCGGAAGCTGTGGAAATGACCAGGAAGCCGATGAAGCCGATGCGGATCGCCGGTCTCGCCGTCGCCGGAGCGCTCGTCCTCGGAGCCGTCGGCTGGGCCGCGACGGACGCCTTCACCACCCGCCCGACGCCCGTGCACGCCCTCTGCCTCCCGGACCTCTCCCGCGACGAGTACGTCCCGGCCGCCATGAACCGCCTCGCCTACGCCACCGTCGAGGAGACCGTCGGCTACGAACCCGACACCGACGGCGGCACCGGCGGCATCCAGCGGGTCCGCCTCCGTGTCCTGCGCCCGCTGAAGGGCGAGGGCCCCGCCGACGTGATCCTCGGCCAGGGCGTCGGCCGCGACCCCCAGGGCCGCTACACGAGCCACGACCCGCTGTACCCGGTCCTCCGCCCCGGCCGCACGTACGTCGTCGGCTACACCCCGGACCCCGCGTACGGCGACGGCTACACCCGCTACGCCAAGGAGGAACCGGACTCCGCCCTCATCCGCTGGACGAACCACGTGGCCCGCGGCCTGGTGGGCCCGGCGGACCCGGCCTGCGCCGAGGGCGCGTGAGCGCCGGTCGCGGAGGCGCACGAGAGAGGGGCCGGGCAGATGCCCGGCCCCTCCTGTTCGGTGGTCCGATCGCGTTGCGCACGGGCCCTGCCCGGACGGATCCCCCCTGGTTCCGCCGGGCGTCCCCCGAGCCCGTGTGCTCCCCCGTCGACCGGACCTCCCTGGTGGGCCCCGGCGGCTCCCCCGAAGTCGCCGCCGCGGCCGCTCCCCGTCGGGAGTGGTCTACTTGGCCGGCTCGGACGTGATGTGCACGTTGCCGAGCGGGGCCGCTGTGCCCGCGTCCGCCGTCGTGGGCTCGCCGGTGATGTGGACGTTCTTGATGCCGATCTTCTCGGCTATCGCGTCGCCGGCCTCGGCGTCCGTGATGTGGACGTTCTTCGTCTCCAGGTCGGCGGTCTCGCCCCCGGTGATGTGGACGTTGGTCGGCTTGATGATCTGATCGTCGCTCATGGCCACTCCTGTGATGCCTCGGCAGGTGGGTCTGCGGGGCACGTCCGGCTGCTCCCCCGTGGGCTGCCGGACGTGCCCCGATGCAGGGCCGTTCACCCTAGTGCGTTGGTGCGACGGCCTCATCGTTGACCCGTCTGCCCCCCGACGCGACGGATCGATAGGCAGAGCATGGCGCGGTGCGATAAACGAACGATGAACGCCCAGACGGGGGAGGCTACGCGGCCGCGCAATGGGTCAGAAGTGCGCGAACCTCAGGGGCTTCCGCCGAGTTCGTGGCCTCGAAGATCTCGAGCGCGTCCTGCCAGCACACGTGGGCGCGCCCTGACTGGCCGATCCCCATCAGGCCGTGTCCCAGGACGGTGAGTACCTTGCCGCGCCGCCATTCCCCACCGACGTCACGGAGGACCGTCAGTGCCATCTCCGCGTTCGAGGCGGCCGGTGCGTACCGCCGGGCTGCCAGGTCGACCTCGGCGAGACGAAACAGCGTCATGCCTTCCCACAGTCGCTGTCGGCTGTCGGCGAACGTGTCGAGAGCCTCCCGAAGGCAACGGGATGCCTCAGGGAGCTGGTTGCCCTCGGTGAGTGCGATACCCATCGCGTAGCGGCCATTGGCTCCCTTGAGCGCGTGCCCGAGTTCGTCGTACATCTCGGTCCCCCGCTGGGCGAGGGCCACGGCGCTGCCCGGCCGTCCCGTCGCCAGGTGGACACGGGACTGGTTGCAGAGCGCGCTGGCTTCGCCGGCGAGATCCTCGCACCTCTTGAAGTCGGAGATGGCTCGCATGAGGTGACGTTCCGCGTCCTCGTACCTGTTGCGGTAGAACGCCATGGCGCCGAGGAGGTTGGAAGCCCAGCACCCCGGGAGTGGATCGCTTGCCGCCTCGGCCACGGCCAGAGCCGTGTGGGCCTCGTGATCCGCTTCGTCGAAGCGGCCCGCCACGTGCTGGACGTACGCCAGGGTCAGCGCCGCCCGTCCCTCCGCCCGAACGTCGCCGGCCGCGCCCGCCGCCCCCCGCAGCACCGTCGCCACCGCCTCGTACTCCTTCGAGTTCGCGCCCGACTCCGCCAGGTCCAGGGACGCCCACAGGAGGTCCACCGCTCGGCGGAGGGTCGTGGGGGACGCGGCGGACTGGCGGACCGTGGCCAGGAGGCAGTTGGCCTCGGCGTACAGCCAGTCCTGGGCCTCGTGGCGGTCCGTGAAGGTCAGGCCCTCGTAGCGCGTCGGTTCCAGGTGGTCGACCAGGCGGTCGCCGGGGCGCTCGATCGCGTACACCCTCGCCGCCGTCGACAGGTAGAAGTCCAGGAGGCGGGACATCGCCGACTCCTTCTCCGACGGCGGCTGTTCGTCGCGGTCCGCGCACGCACGCGCGTAGAGCCTGACCAGGTCGTGGTACCGGTAGCGGCCGGGCGCCGCCGACTCCAGGAGGGACGTGTCGACCAGGGCCTCCAGGAGGTCCTCCGTGTCCCAGAGGGGGAGGTCCAGGACCGCCGACGCCGCCGCCAGGGAGATGTCCGGACCGTCCGCCAGGCCCAGGAGGCGGAAGGCGCGGGCCTGGGCCGGTTCCAGCTGGCCGTAGCCGAGTTCGAAGGTGGCCTTGACCGCGAGGTCGCCCGCCTGGAGTTCGTCGAGGCGCCGGCGCTCGTCCGCCAGCTTGGCCGCCAGGACGGAGACCGTCCATGTGCGGCGGGCCGCCAGGCGGGACGCCGCGATGCGGATCGCCAGGGGGAGGAAGCCGCAGGCCGCGACGACGTCCAGGGCCGATTCCCGTTCCGCCTGGACCCGCTCCGCTCCCACGATCCTCGTGAAGAGCTGCAGCGCCTCCTCCGGGGACATCACGTCCAGGTCCACCAGGTGCGCGCCCGCCAGGTCCACCATGCGGATGCGGCTCGTCACCAGGGCCGCGCAGCCCGCCGTGCCGGGCAGGAGGGGGCGGATCTGGGCGGCGTCCCGCGCGTTGTCCAGGAGGACCAGGACCCGGCGGCCGTCCAGCGTCGAGCGGTACAGCGCCGCCCGGTCGTCGAGCGAGTCCGGGATCGCCGAGTCGGGCGTGCCGAGGGCGCGCAGGAACGAGCCGAGGACCGTCTCCGGCGCGGCGGCGCGGTTGCCCGCGCCCTGGAGGTCCACGTACAGCTGCCCGTCCGGGAAGTGCGGCCGTGCCTCGTGCGCCACGTGTACGGCGAGTGTCGTCTTTCCCACGCCTCCGATGCCCGCGAGCGCCGATACGGCCATGACGTGGCCCTCGGCCGTCGACAGGCGGGCGCCGAGTTCCCGTACGAACGCGGCTCTGCCGGTGAAGTCCGGGACCGTGGCCGGAAGTTGCGCCGGGCGGGCGATCGGCGCGGCGGCCGGGACCGCTTCCTCCACCGGGCGGGCGAGTTCGGTGTCGCCCTGGAGGATGCGCTGCTGGAGCCGGGACAGTTCGGGCGTCGGGTCGACGCCCAGCTCGTCGGCGAGGAGCCGGCGCGTGTCCGCGTACACCGCGAGCGCCTCGGCCTGCCGCCCGCTGCGGTACAGCGCGAGCATGAGCAGCTCGCGGAGCCGTTCGCGCAGCGGGTGCGCGGCGGTGAGCGCGGTCAGCTCGGACACGGCCTCCGCGTGCGCGCCGACCTCCAGGTCGATGTCGAGGCGGGTTTCGAGGAGGGTGAGCCGCCATTCCTCCAGACGGGCCCGCTGGGTCTCGGCGTACGGGCCGGGTACGGACGCCAGGACCTCTCCGTCCCACAGGTCGAGCGCCTCCGCGAGCCTGGCCCGGGCGGCCGTCCGGTCGCCGCCCGCCCGCAGCTTCTCCGCCTCCGCGGCCAGTTCCTGCGCGGCGGTCACGTCGAGCGCGTCGGGGGTCGTCCGGAGCGCGTAGCCGCCGGATTCGCTGACCAGGACCTTCGGGTCGAGGGCCTTGCGGAGGCGGGAGGCGTACGTACGGACCGCGGCGAGCGCCTGCGAGGGCGACTCCTCGCCCCAGAGCGCGTCGATCAGCTCGTGCGCGGTGGCGGTACGCCCGCCGCGCAGGAGCAGGGCGGCGAGCAGGGCCCGCTGCTGGGGTGATCCGGTGGGTACGGGTTCGCCGTCGCGCCAGGCCCGTACGGGTCCGAGCACGGCGAAGCGCAGCGAGGCGGTGGTGGCGCGGGGGGTGGTGGGGGTGCCGGTGCCGGTGTCCGTCGTGGTGCCGGCGTCCACGGTGGCGCCCGCGCTGTCGGAGCCCGCGCCTGCCTTCGGCCCGGAGCCGGAGCCGGAACCCCTGTCCGCGCCGGGCGTGGCGCCCTTGCCCATGCCGGAGCCGGCACCCACGCCCGTCATCGGAGCCCGCTGTACCGGAACTCGCGCTCCGTCCTCACGGTTCATAGCTCCCCCTGCCCGTACCGCTGGTTTCGCCCAGGACAGTCTGCCTTGTCCGGAGGGAGTCCGTCAGCATCGGGTCGGCCGCAGTGCGGCCCGTGGCAGGGCCGTCACGTCGCCTTCACACCGTCGTCCGCATCCTCACGCATTCGGCGTTCTGGCGCACGGTAGCTGACGGACCGTCAGATCAGCGCTACCGTGAAAGCCATGGAGAGCATGGAGAACATGGAGAGCGCGGGCGGCGCGGAGGGCGCGGACGGGGCCCCCGAGGGCTTCCCGAAGATCATCTCGGTCGACGACCACACCGTGGAGCCCCCGCACGTCTGGCAGGACCGGCTCCCGTCCCGGTATCACGGCACCGGCCCCCGGGTCGTCCGGGCCCCGCTCAAGGAGATGACCTTCCTCGGCGGGAAGTTCGCCCCGGTCATGGGGGCCAAGGGCGACGACGGGCCCGTCGGCGACTGGTGGGTGTACGAGGACCTGCACCGGCCCCTCACCCGGCTCGACACCGCCGTCGGCTACGACCGGGACGAGATACGGCTCGAAGTCATCACCTTCGAGCAGATGCGCCCGGGATCGCACTCGGTCCCCGACCGCCTCGCCGACATGGACGTCAACCACGTCCAGTCGGCACTCTGCTTCCCCACCTTCCCCCGCTTCTGCGGGCAGACCTTCACCGAGGCGAGCGACCGCGAGCTGGGGCTGCTCTGCGTCCGCGCGTACAACGACTGGATGGTCGAGGAGTGGTGCGGGCCCGAGGCGCACGGCCGGCTGATCCCGCTCACGCTGATCCCGCTCTGGGACCCGGAGCTGGCCGCCGCCGAGGTCCGGCGGAACGCCGCGCGCGGGGTCCGGGCCGTCGCCTTCTCCGAGATCCCGCCGCACCTCGGGCTCCCCTCGGTCCACACGGACCACTGGGACCCCTTCTTCCGCGCCTGCGACGAGACCGGCACGGTCATCGCCATGCACATCGGCTCGTCCAGCCGGATGCCGTCCACGTCCGCCGACGCCCCGCCGGCCGTCGGCTCCACCATCACGTTCGCCAACTGCTGCTTCTCGATGGTCGACTGGCTGATGAGCGGCAAGTTCGAGCGCTTCCCGAACCTGAGGATCATGTACGCGGAGGGGCAGATCGGCTGGATCCCGTACATCCTGGAGCGCGCCGACGTCGTCTGGGAGGAGAACCGCGGCTGGGGCGGCGTCGCCGAGAAGGTCCTGCGGCCCCCGTCGGAGCTGTTCGCCGGGCACGTCTTCGGCTGCTTCTTCGACGACGCCTTCGGGCTGCGCAACCTCGACGCCATCGGGGCCGGGAACGTCCTGTACGAGACCGACTACCCGCACTCGGACTCCACGTGGCCCAAGTCGCGGGAGGTCGGCGAGGCCCAGATGGGGCACCTGGCCCCGGACGTCGTCGAGCGGATCGTGCGCGGCAACGCGATCGACCTGCTGGGGCTGAGCCCGGAGGGGCTCTGGCACCCGTAGTCGCCGAGGGCGGTCCTCAGACCTTGACCACGCGGACCCCGGGGCCGCAGAGCGCGGCCAGGTCCTCGGGGTCCGAGGTCAGGACGGTCCCTGGCCGACGTCGGCCGGCACGGCGCCGAGGGCGAGCAGGCGTTCCAGCTCGGCGCCCTGGTCGCGGTCGGTGGCGCTGACATCGAGGTGGAGCGGGAGCTTCCCGGTCCGGGGTGCGGTGCCGGGGCTGAGGACGAGGGTGGGCTGCGGGCCCCCGAAGCCGGCGTCGGGCGGCCCGATCGCGATGCTTCCGTCTTCCCCGCGTTCGATCTCGACGTATCCGAGCACCTCGCTCCAGAACGCGGCGAGCCGTTCCGGGTCGGCGCAGTCGAGGACGAGCTCGCTGATGCGGCATGCCATGCCGTGAGTCTACGGAGTCGACTCCGGGGGGCACGCGGTCGTGACGCCGTCCGTGCCCGCCCCTTGTCTGATGGATCGTCAGGAGCGAGCATGGGGCCGCTCGCCACTGAAATGACGGTATGTCAGATCCAGGGGGTTCCCATGGTCGTCTACGGGATGCAGTTGCCCGTCCAGTCCCAGAGCGCGATCTACGCCGAGCCCTGGGAGGCCGGCGCCGGGCCCTGGGACCTGCTCGCCGTCGCACGGGCCGCCGACGCCCACGGCTTCGACTACATCGCCGGCTGCGACCACGTCGCCATCCCGCGCCGCCTCGCCGGGCCGATGAGCACCGTCTGGTACGACCCGGTCGCCACGCTCTCCTTCCTCGCCGCCGCCACCGAGCGCGTCCGGCTCCTCTCGCACGTCGCCGTCGTCGGGCTGCGGCACCCGCTCGTCACGGCGAAGGCGTACGCCACGCTCGACCACCTCTCCGGCGGCCGGCTGGTCCTCGGCGTCGGCGCCGGGCACGTGCGGGAGGAGTTCGAGGCGGTCGGCGCCGACTTCGAGCGGCGCGGGGCCGTGCTCGACGAGACCCTCGACGCGCTGCGGGCCGCCCTCGGGCCCGAGGAGTACCCGGAGCACGTGGGTGAACGCTTCGCCTTCAAGGACCTCGGGCAGCGGCCCCGGCCCGCACAGGACCGGGTCCCGCTCTGGGTGGGCGGCTCCTCGCCCGCGGCCGTCCGGCGGGCCGCGCTCAAGGGGGACGGCTGGCTTCCGCAGGGCGACCCGCGCGAGAAGCTGCCCGAGCAGATCCGGCGGCTGCTCCGGCTCCGCGCCGAGGCCGGGATCGGGGAGCCGTTCACCGTCGGCGCGATCGTCGAGCCGCTGTACGTCGGATCGCCCGGCTGGGACGTGGGGCGCCGCACGCTGAGCGGTCCGTCCGAGGAGCTCGCCGCCTCCCTGCGCGCGTACGGGGAGATGGGCGTCCACCAGATCCAGGTGCGGTTCCGGTCCCGGAGCCGTACCGAACTCGTCGACCAGATGGCGGCCTTCGGGTCGGAGGTCGCCCCCCATCTGTAGGGATACCGGCCAAGGAGCGCGGACATGGGCAAGCTGGACGGGCGGGTCGTCCTGATCACCGGGGCGGCGCGCGGGCAGGGTGAGCAGGAGGCCCGGCTGTTCGCCGGGGAAGGGGCCCGGGTCGTCCTCGCGGACGTGCTCGACGGCCCCGGCGAGGCGCTCGCGAAGGCGCTCGCGAAGGAGCTGGGGGAGGGGCGCGCCGCGTACGTCCACCTGGACGTGACCAGGGAGGAGGACTGGGCGGCTGCCGTGGCCGCGGCCACGGAGCGGTTCGGGAAGATCGACGGCCTCGTCAACAACGCCGGCATCCTCCGCTTCAACGAGCTGCTCCGCACGCCCCTGGAGGAGTTCCAGGCGATCGTCTCCGTCAACCAGACCGGCTGCTTCCTCGGCATCAAGGCGGTCGCGCCCGAGATCGCCGCGGCCGGCGGCGGCACGATCGTCAACACCGCCTCGTACACGGGCCTGACGGGCATGGCCGGAGTCGGCGCCTACGCGGCCTCCAAGCACGCCGTCCTCGGGCTCACCCGGGTCGCCGCCCTGGAGCTGGCCGCGAAGGGGATCCGGGTGAACGCGGTCTGCCCCGGGGCGATCGACACGCCCATGAGCAACCCGGAGGGAGTGGACCCGGCGGCCACCGGCGCGCTGTACCGCACGCTCGTCCCGCTCGGCCGGATCGGGCGGCCCGAGGAGGTGGCGGCCCTCGCGCTCTTCCTGACCTCGGACGACTCCTCGTACGTCACCGGGCAGCCGTTCGTGATCGACGGCGGCTGGCTGGCGGGCGTGAGCCTGTTCTGACGGTACGTCAGTTGACGGTATTGACGCTCCCGCCCCGCGGTGCGAGAGTCGGGCACATCAAGAAATCTGACGGTTCGTCAGAAACAGTTGAGGACGGTGAACTCCCTTGGAATTCGGGATCTTCGTACAGGGATACGTCGGCAAGCGCGCCGAGACCGATCCCGAAGCCGAGCACAAGGCCCTCATGGAGGAGACCGAGTACGTCATCCAGGCGGACAAATCCGGCTTCAAGTACGCCTGGGCCTCCGAGCACCACTTCCTGGAGGAGTACTCGCACCTCTCCGCCAACGACGTCTACCTCGGCTACCTCGCCCACGCCACCGACCGGATCCACCTCGGCTCCGGCATCTTCAACCCCCTCGCCCCCGTGAACCACCCGGTGAAGGTCGCCGAGAAGGTCGCCATGCTCGACCACCTCTCCGCCGGGCGCTTCGAGTTCGGCTCCGGGCGCGGCGCGGGCACCCACGAGATCCTCGGGTTCATGCCGGGCATCACCGACATGAACCACACCCGGGAGATCTGGGAGGAGACGATCGCCGAGTTCCCCAAGATGTGGCTCCAGGACGAGTACGTCGGCTTCCAGGGCAAGCACTGGTCGCTTCCGCCCCGCAAGGTCCTCCCCAAGCCGTACGGGAAGTCCCACCCCGCCATGTGGTACGCGGCCGGGTCCCCCTCCTCGTACGCCATGGCCGGGAAGATGGGCCTCGGCGTCCTCGGCTTCAGCGTCCAGAAGGTCTCCGACATGGAGTGGGTCGTCGAGTCCTACAAGAACGCGGTCAAGGAGGCCAAGGCGGTCGGCGACTTCGTCAACGACAACGTCATGGTGACGTCGACGGCGATCTGCGCGGAGACGCACGAGAAGGCGGTCGAGATCGCGGTCGGCGGGGGCCTGAACTACCTGCAGTCGCTGCTCTTCCGCTACCACGACACCTTCCCGCGGCCCGAGGGCATCCCGGAGTGGCCGGAACTCCTCCCCGAGTACTCCGCC
The DNA here is from genome assembly GCA_000717735.1 of Streptomyces griseoluteus. Taxonomy (GTDB): domain Bacteria; phylum Actinomycetota; class Actinomycetes; order Streptomycetales; family Streptomycetaceae; genus Streptomyces; species Streptomyces griseoluteus_A. Next base: position 76,508 of record JOBE01000037.1, read on the forward strand.
GAGATCATCGAACTCCTCATCCAGGAGGAACTGATGATCTGCGGCGACCCCTCGGAGGTCCTCGCCCAGTGCAAGCGGTGGGAGCAGGCGGGGGCGGACCAGCTCTCCTTCGGGCTGCCGATCGGGATCTCGTACGAGGACACGATGAACTCGATCAAGCTGATCGGTGAGCACGTGATCCCGGAGATCGACACGGACCCGATCCACCGCACGACCCGCTTCCGCCAGGGCGCGTCTTCCTGACGGGGCCGCGCCCTCCGGCCCACCGCCGTGTGGGCGGTCGCCCCGGGCGGGGCGGGGGTCGCGCCCGCCACCCCAGCGCCGTGCGGGCCGCCCGCCACCCCACCTGGCCCGGGGCTGGGTGCACCCCACCGGGCCTGGGGCTGGGTGCACCCCACCGGGCCTGGGGCTGGGTGCACCCCACCCCTGTCTCTTATACACATCTGACGCTGCCGACGAATAGAGAG
>JOBE01000038.1 GCA_000717735.1 Streptomyces griseoluteus
CACGGGCGGGGCGTGGGCGGGTGGCCGCACGGGCGGGGCGTGGGCGGGTGGCCGCGCCGCGGGTGCCCACGTCGAGAGTGAGCGGTCTCAGGCCTCCGGGCGCCACACGTACCGGACGTCCGGCTCGCCTTCCTCGTTGCGGCTGCCGTCGGTGTGTTCGGCGGTGACGAAGCCGTGCCGTTCGTAGAAGCGCCGTGCCGGGGCGTTGACCTGGAAGGTCCACAGGGTCAGTCCGTCCGCGCGGCGCTGCTTGGCCAGGTCCACGAGCCGGTCGCCGATGCCGTGGCCGCGCCACGGCGGGTCGACGTAGAGCTGGTCCAGCTCCTCGTCGTCGAGGACGAGGAGGGCGACGACCGCGCCTTCGAGGGTGGCCACCCAGGTCTCCTGGCCGGGGACGACGACGTGCCGGAACCAGGCCCTGACCTCGTCGTCCGTGTGCGCCCTGCGCACGTCCGGGAGCGCCGCCGTGTAGGAGCGCAGCCATACGTCGGCCGCTTCGGCTGCGTCGGAGTCGACCGCACGGCGGATGTCGAGGTTGTCGATCTTCATAGCGCGGATCGTACGGGGGCTTCGCACCTTCCCTGCCCTCTTTTTTCCTTCCGAATCACGGAATATCTTTTCCACTATGAGAATGTCCCCGCCCGCGCTCCCCCGGCGCGTCGCCGCCGAGTTCATCGGCACCACCGCCCTCGTCGCCGTCGTCGTCGGCTCCGGCATCCGCGCCGACTCCCTAAGCCAGGACACCGGCGTCCGGCTGATCGCCAACGCCGCCGCCTCCGCGCTCGGCCTCGGGCTGCTCATCGCCCTCATCGGGCCGCTCTCGGGAGCCCACTTCAACCCCGTCGTGACCCTCTCGGAGTGGTGGTCCCGGCGCCCCGAGCGCGGCGGGCGCGAGGCCCTCGCCTACATCGGCGCCCAGCTCACCGGCGCCGTCGCCGGGGCCCTCCTCGCCGAGGCGATGTTTGGCCGGGCGCCCGGCGCCTGGGCCACCGAGCCGCGCTCGGCGCCGCACCTGCTGCTCGGCGAGGCCGTCGCCACCGCCGGGCTCGTCCTCGTCGTCCAGGGCCTGCGCCACATCGGACGCCCCGCCCTCGCCCCCGTCGCGGTCGCGGGGTACATCGGCGCGGCGATCTGGTTCACCTCGTCCGGTTCCTTCGCCAACCCGGCCGCCACCGTCGGCCGCTCCTTCTCCGACTCCTTCACCGGGATCGCGCCCGCATCGGTGCCCGCATTCGCCGCCGCCCAGCTGCTCGGGATGCTGCTCGGGATGGTCCTGGCCGGTGTGTTGTACGGAACAGACCGGGCCGCCGGCGAACCGAATGCCGCCGAGGCGCGTCGGACGGGGTGACGCACCGACACCGATCCACGCTCCACGGAGGTTCCCGCATGCCGGCACGGCTCACCCGGTTGATCCCGCGCACCACCCGGGCCCGCCGCCGTACCGTCCAGGCCGTGATGGCGGGCGGCGTCCTCGCCCTCCTCCCGTCCACCTGGATGCACACCGCCGCCGCGGGGAAGCTCCGTACCACCGCCGACGTGCCCGCCAGGGACGTCGCCGTCGTGTTCGGCGCCGGCCTGTGGAACGGGCGCCCCACCCCGTACCTCGCGCACCGGCTCGACACCGCCGCCGAGCTGTACCGGACGGGCAAGGTCCGGGTCCTCCTCGTCACCGGCGACAACAGCAGGACCGCGTACGACGAGCCCAGCGCCATGCGCGCGTACCTCACCGCGCGCGGGGTGCCGGACGGCCGGATCGTCAGCGACTACGCGGGCTTCGACACCTGGGACTCCTGCGTCCGGGCCCGGAAGGTCTTCGGGGTCGACCGGGCCGTGCTCGTCACCCAGGACTTCCACATCAAGCGGGCCGTCGCGCTGTGCGGGCGCGCGGGCGTCGACGCGTACGGCGTCGGGGTCCCCGAACCCCACGACCGCACCTGGTACTACGGCACCACCCGGGAGCTGTTCGCCGCGGGGAAGGCCTCCCTGGACGCCGCCCTGCGGCCCGACCCGCAGTTCCTCGGGCCGGCGGAGAAGGGCGTCACCGAGGCACTGGCCTCGCCTCCCGGCCGGCCGTGACCCGACGGGCCGGCCGTGACCCGAAGCGGCCTCACCCCGCCACGAAGCGGAAGCTGAGCGGAGAGCCCCCCGCCCGTAATACGCGGCGCCGCCCCGCGTAACACGGCTGACGCACGCTTGCGGCATGTCCGAGGTCACCGCCGTACCCACCCACTGCCCCTACTGCTCCCTGCAGTGCGGCATGTCGCTCCGCCCCACCGGCGACCCGGAGCTGCCCGCCGAGGTGGTCGAGCGGACCGACTTCCCCGTCAACCGGGGCGCGCTCTGCGGCAAGGGCCGCACCGCCCCCTCCGTACTCTCCTCCCGGGTCAGGCTCACCGAGCCCCTGGTCCGATGCCCTGACACGGGGGTCCTGGCACCCGCGACCTGGGAGGAGGCACTCGCCGCCGTCGCCGACGGGCTGCGCCGGACCCGCGCCGACCACGGTCCCGATGCCGTGGGGGTCTTCGGCGGCGGCGGCCTCACCAACGAGAAGGCGTACACCCTCGGGAAGTTCGCCCGGCTCGTCCTCGGCACCTCGCAGATCGACTACAACGGGCGCTTCTGCATGTCGTCGGCCGCCGCCGCGCACGGCAGGGCCTTCGGCCTCGACCGGGGACTCCCCTTCCCCCTGGAGGACATCCCGAAGACGGGGTGCGTCATCCTCGTCGGCTCCAACCTCGCCGAGACCATGCCGCCCGCCCTCCGCTACCTCACCGAGCTCAAGGAGAACGGCGGGAAGCTGATCGTCATCGACCCGCGCCGCACCCGGACCGCGGAACAGGCCGATCTGCACCTCGCGCCGCGCCCCGGCACCGACCTCGCGCTCGCCCTCGGCATGCTGCACCTCGTGGTGAGCGAGGGGCGCGTCGACGAGGAGTTCGTCGCGACTCGCACCTCCGGCTGGGAGGCCGCACGGGCCGGGGCCATGTCCCACTGGCCGGAGCAGGTCGAGCGGATCACCGGCGTACCGGTGCCGCGGATCCGGGAGGCCGTCGCGCTGTTCTCCGACGCGCCCACCGGCATGGTCCTGACCGCGCGCGGCCCCGAGCAGCAGTCCAAGGGGACGGACACCGTCGGCGCCTGGATCAACCTGTGCCTCGCGACCGGCAAGGCGGGGCGGCCGCTCAGCGGCTACGGCTGCCTCACCGGCCAGGGCAACGGCCAGGGCGGCCGCGAGCACGGCCAGAAGGCCGACCAGCTGCCCGGCTACCGCAAGCTCGACGACCCGGCCGCCCGCGCGCACGTCGCCGGCGTGTGGGGCGTGGAGCCGGAGTCGCTGCCGGGGCCCGGGCGGAGCGCGTACGAGCTCCTCGACGCGCTCGGCGGCGACGTGAAGACCCTGCTCCTCATGGGCTCCAACCCGGTGGTCTCCGCGCCCCGCGCCGCACACGTCGAGGGGCGGCTGCGCCTCCTCGACTTCCTCGTCGTCGCGGACGTCGTGCTCTCCGAGACCGCCGCGCTCGCCGACGTCGTGCTGCCCGTCACCCAGTGGGCGGAGGAGACCGGCACCATGACCAACCTGGAGGGCCGGGTACTGCTCCGCCGGCGCGCCCTCACCCCGCCCGCCGGGGTCCGCAGCGACCTGGAGGTGCTGCACGCGCTCGCCGGGCTCCTCGGCTGGGAGAAGGGCTTCCCCGCCGACCCCGAGGAGGTCTTCGAGGAGCTGCGCCGCGCCTCCGCGGGCGGGCCCGCCGACTACGCGGGCATCAGCTACCGCCGGATCGAGGAGGAGCAGGGCGTCTTCTGGCCCTGCCCGACGCCCGAACACGAGGGGACGCCCCGGCTGTTCCTGGACCGGTTCGCGACGCCCGACGGGCGGGCCCGGTTCGTGCCGGTGGTGCACCGGGCGGCGGCCGAGGAGACGGACGCCGAGTACCCGGTCGTCCTCACCACCGGCCGGGTCGTGTCCCAGTACCAGTCGGGGGCGCAGACCCGGCGGGTCGACGAGCTGAACGCGGCGGCGCCCGGCCCCTTCGTGGAGCTCCACCCCCGGGTCGCCGAGCGGCTCGGAGTGACCGAGGGCGAGCGGGTCGCGGTGGTCTCGCGGCGCGGCCGGGCCGTCGCACCGGCCCGGATCACCACGGCGATCAGGCCGGACACCGTCTTCATGCCGTTCCACTGGGCGGGTGAGGGCCGGGCCAACACCCTGGTGAACCCGGCGCTCGACCCGGTCTCCCGGATGCCCGAGTTCAAGGTGTGCGCGGTCCGTCTGGAGCCGGTCGCCTCCGGGGACGCTACGGCCGGCTGAACCAGTCGCCGCTCTCGATGACCGGCCCGAGGGGCGCGTCCGGCGCCGCCAGGAACACCCAGGCGGACACCCGGGCCCCGTCCCGTACCCGTACGACGTCCATCGCCACCCGCTCGTACCCGACGGGCAGCTCGAGGCGGTCGAGCAGGCCGAACAGCTCGCCGTACGAGCCGGGCGAGGGCGTGAGCAGGGAGCCGACCACCCGGCCCCCGTCCGCCGGGACGGCGTACGGATAGCCGGGCCCGTCGTGCAGGACCGCCCCGTGCAGCACGGCGTCCGCCTCGGTGCCGATCCGGCCGCGGAGGAACCGGTCGTGGTTGTACGCGCCCGGGCGCAGCGTCCCGTACATGAAGAACGGCCTCTCGCCGAGGGCCACGCCCGCCGGGGTCTCGGGGACCACGGCCGCCGCGGTCTCCTCCTCGACCCAGCGGGCGTAGCCCTCGGCGACCCTGATCACCCGGGTGGCGAGGATCTCGGGCGTCTCGTAGTCGTGGGCGGCGAGGAGGTGCGCCTCCAGGGCCGGGTAGCGGGCCTCGGTGGTCTTGAGGACCACCTGCCACTCCTCGGCGGTCTCGATCGCGCCCTGCCAGTGGTAGACGGAGGTGACGGGCCCGACGATCTGCGCGCAGGCGGCGAGCCGGGTCTCGACGGCGCCGCGCGCCAGGGCGTCGGCCTTGGCGCGCGCGTCGGTGGTGGTGGTGACGGTGACGATCACGTCTCCACGGTAAGGGCGAACTGGGCCGCGTGCAGGCGGGCGTACGCGCCGCCGGCGGCGAGCAGCTCCTCGTGGGTGCCCTGTTCGGCGATGGCGCCGCGGTCCATGACCAGGATGGTGTCCGCGTCGCGGATCGTGGAGAGCCGGTGGGCGACGACGAAGCTGGTGCGGCCCGCGCGCAGCGAGGACATCGCCTGCTGGACGAGGCGTTCCGTGCGGGTGTCGACGGAGCTGGTGGCCTCGTCGAGGACGAGGATCACCGGTTCGGAGAGGAACGCGCGGGCGAGCGTGATCAGCTGCTTCTCCCCCGCGCTGAGGCCTCCGCCGTCCTCGTCGAGGACGGTGTCGTACCCGGCGGGCAGGGTCCGTACGAACCGGTCGGCGTGCGCGGCCCGCGCCGCTTCGACGATCCGCTCCCTGGAGACCTCGCCGGGGACCCCGTAGGCGATGTTGTCGGCGATGGTGCCGCCGAAGAGCCAGGTGTCCTGGAGGACCATGCCGATGCCGGAGCGCAGTTCCTCCCGGGTCATCGCGGCCGTGTCGACGCCGTCGAGGGTGATCCGGCCGCCGGTGACCTCGTGGAACCGGAGCAGCAGGTTGACCAGGGTCGTCTTGCCCGCGCCCGTGGGACCGACGATCGCGACGGTCCTGCCGGGTTCGACGGTGAGCGACAGGTCCTCGATGAGCGGCTTGCCGTCCTCGTAGCGGAAGGCGACCTTCTCGAAGGAGACCCGGCCGCGGAGTGCGGCGGGCTTCTCGGGCTCCCGGGGGTCCGGGGACTCCTCCTCGGCGTCGAGGAGGTCGAAGACGCGCTCGGCGGAGGCCACTCCCGACTGGAGGAGGTTGGCCATGGCGGCGACCTGGGTGATGGGGCCGTTGAAGTCGTACGAGTACTGGATGAAGGCCTGGACGTCGCCGACGGAGAGGGTGCCGCTCGCGACCCGCAGTCCGCCGACCACGGCGATGACGACGTAGTTCAGGTTGCCGACGAGGGTCAGGGCGGGCTGGATGAACCCGGACACGAACTGGGCGCGGAAGCTCGCCCGGTACAGCTCCTCGCCGAGTTCGTCGAAGCGGCGCACGGCCTCGGCGCGCCGCCCGAAGGCGACGACCTCGGTGTGCCCGGTGATCATCTCCTCGACGTGGCTGCCGAGCCGGCCGGTGACGGCCCACTGCTTCACGAACTGCGGCTGGGCGCGGCGGCCGACGTAGGCGGCGACGGCGACCGAGACGGGCACGGTGGCGAGGGCGACGAGGGCGAGGACCGGGGAGATCCAGAACATCATCGCGAGGACGCCGACCAGCGTGAGGAGGGCCCTGATCATCTGGCTGAAGGCCTGCTGGAGGGTCTGGACGATGTTGTCGATGTCGTTGGTGGTGCGGGAGAGGACCTCGCCGCGCGACTGCCGGTCGAGATAGTTGAGGGGCAGCTTCGCCAGCTTGTGCTGGGCCCGCTCCCGGAGCCGGTGCCCGGCGCGCTGGACGACGGTGGTGGCGATCCGCAGCTGCGCCCAGGTGAACAGGGACGAGCCCGCGACGACGAGGACGGAGAGGGCGAGGACCCGGCCGACGGCCGCGAAGTCGACCCCGGCCGGGCCGGTGGCGCCGGTGATGACGAGGTCGGTGGCGCGGCCGAGGAGCAGCGGGCCGAGGACGGTGAGGGCGACGGCGGTGGCACCGGCGGCGAGGACGGCGAGGAGCCGGGGCCGGTCGGGGGTGAGGGTGCGCAGGAGGCGGAGGCCGGAGGCGCGGAAGGAGAGGGAGCGTTCGAGGGCGGGGGCGGCGGGGAGCCCGGGGCCGCGCTGCGGAGGGGGGCCGGTGCGGGCGGGGGCGGTGGACGGCTTCTCCGTCGTACGCGTGCTTCCGGTGCCGTCCGCGCGGCTCTGCGTGGCCGTGCTCATGCGGCTTCCTCCTCGGTGAGCTGGGAGAGGACGATCTCCCGGTACGTGGGGTTGTCCGCCATCAGGGTCGTGTGGGTGCCGGTGCCGACGTTCCGGCCGCGGTCGAGGACGACGATCCGGTCGGCGCCCCGGATGGTGGAGACCCGCTGGGCGACGATCACGACGGTCGCGTCGGCCGTCTCCTCCCGGAGGGCGGCGCGGAGCCGGGCGTCCGTGCGGGGGTCGAGTGCGGAGAACGAGTCGTCGAAGAGGTAGAGGCGGGGGCGGGCGACGAGGACCCGGGCGATGGCGAGGCGCTGCCGCTGGCCGCCGGAGAAGTTGGTGCCGCCCTGGGAGACGGGCGCGTCGAGGCCGTCGTCGAGTTCGCGTACGAAGTCGGCGGCCTGGGCGACGTCGAGGGCGTGCCAGAGTTCCTCGTCGGTGGCGTCGGGTCTGCCGTACCGGAGGTTGGTGGCGACGGTCCCGGAGAAGAGGTACGGCTTCTGGGGGACGAGTCCGACGGTCCTGGCCATCAGTTCGGGGTCGAGTCGGCGGACGTCGACGCCGTCGACGAGGACCTCGCCGCCGGTGGCGTCGAAGAGCCGGGGCACGAGCCCGAGCAGCGTGGACTTCCCGCTGCCGGTGGAGCCGATGATGGCGGTGGTCTCACCGGGCCGTGCGACCAGGCCGACGTCCTTGAGGACCGGCTCCTCGGCGCCGGGGTAGCGGAAGCCGGCGCTCCTGACCTCCAGGCGCCCCTGCGGGTCGAGGGGCTTCACCGGCTCCTTCGGCGGCACCACGCTCGACTCGGTCGCCAGGACCTCGCGGACGCGCTCGGCGCCCGCCTCCGCCCGGGGCATGTGCATGAGCATGAAGAGGACCATCATCACGGACATGGAGATCTGGAGCTGGTAGCCGAGGAAGGCGACGAGCCCGCCCGGCTGGAGGTCGCCCGTGTCGATGCGGCCGGCGCCGACGTACACGAGGGCGACCGTCGTCAGCTGCCAGACGATGAGCACCGTCGGGAACATGAGGGCCTGGAGCCGGCCGGCCCGGAGGCCGACGGAGAGGAGTTCGTCGTTGGCGGCGGCGAACCGCTTCCGCTCGTGCCGGTCGCGGACGAAGGCGCGGACGACCCGGACGCCGGTGATCTGCTCGCGCAGCACCCGGTTGGCGCGGTCGACGCGCTCCTGCATGCCGCGGAAGAGGGGCCGCATGCGCAGCACGACGGCGCCGACGGCCCCCGCCATCACGGGCATGAAGAACAGCAGGACCAGGGCGAGCGGCACGTCCTGGCGCAGGGCCATGACGATGCCGCCGAAGCAGAGGAGCGGCGCGGCGACCAGCATGGTCAGGACGAGGACGGCGAACGTCTGGATCTGCTGGACGTCGTTGGTGGTACGGGTGATGAGGGAGGCGGCGCCGAAGCGGCCCCGCTCCCGCGCCGAGAAGTCCTGGACCCGGCGGAAGACCTCGGAGCGCAGGTCGCGGGCGACGCCCATGGCGATCCTGGCGCCGGTGTAGGTGGCGGCGGCCGCGGCCGCCGCCTGGAGGAGGGTGACGGCGATCATCGTGGCGCCGCCGCCGAGGACACGGTCGGTGTCCCCGCGCAGGACGCCCTGGTCGATGACGCCGGCGTTGAGGGTGGGCAGGGCGAGGGAGGACAGGGTCTGGACCAGCTGGAGGGCGACGAGGAGGGCGAGGAGGGGCCGATAGGGCCTGAGGCGGGGGACGAGGAGCCGCAGCAGCATGGTGACGATCCCTCACGCGCCGTACGGACGGACGGCCTTGGCGTCCTTGAGGGCACGGCCCCACCAGCCGAGCTGGTCGAGGAGGACCTTGGCCGCGGCCTCGGCGCCGGCCGGGTCCTTGTGGCGTCCGTCCTCGTCGAAGAGTCCCCAGGCGGAGTGGAAGGAGACGGAGTCGCGGACGGTGACGGCGTGCACCTCGGCGAAGACCTGGCGGAGCTGCTCGACGGCCCGCAGGCCGCCGGAGATGCCGCCGTAGGAGACGAAGCCGACGGGCTTGGCCTGCCACTCGGTGTAGTGCCGGTCGATGAGGTTCTTGAGGGAGGCGGGGAAGGAGTGGTTGTACTCGGGGGTGACGACGACGAAGGCGTCGGCGGCCTCAAGCACGGGGGTGACCTTGGCGAGTTCGGCGCGGACGGCCGGGGACGGGTTGTGGGAGAGGGAGGTGGGGAGGTCGATCTCGGCGAGGTCGACGACGGTGACGGTGAAGTCCTCGCGCTCGTCGAGCCGGGAGCGGAACCAGTCGGTGATGACGGGGGCGAAGCGGCCCTCGCGGTCGCTGGCGACGACGAGGACGAGGGAGAGGGGGGCGGGGGCGTGGGAGCCGGTGGAGAGGGAGGCGGTGGAGGGGGCGGCGGAAGCGGTGGCCGTGGCGGCGCTCGTGATGTCCATGCCCTTGATCGTGGTACCTCAAGCTTGGTTGAGGTCAAGCGGTGATCGCCGGTCGCCTTCAAGTCCCCTTCCCCGGCCGTACGGTGAGGGCATGACGACCCCGCCCGAACACATCGAGATCGACGGCGTACCGGCGGCCGACCCCGGCCTGCTCGCCGCCCTCATGAGCGGCTTCGGCCACTTCACCGCCATGCAGGTACGGGACGGCCGCGTGAAGGGCCTCGACCTGCACCTCGCCCGCCTCGACCGCTCCACCCGCGAGCTCTTCGGCCAGGACCTCGAAGGGAAGCGGGTCCGCGCGCTGCTCGCCGGAGCCCTGGAGACGGCCGGGCGGCGGGACGCCTCGGCGCGGGTGTACGTGTACCCGGGCGTCCGCGTCGCGGTGACCGTCGCCGCGCCGGCCCCGGACGGCCCCGGCGCCCCGCAGCGGCTGACGACCGTCGAGTACTGGCGCCCCGCGCCGCACATCAAGCACCTGGGCGGCTTCGGCCAGAGCTACCACCGCGAGGCGGCCGTCCGCGCCGGCTACGACGAGGCCGCGCTGACGTCCCCGTCCGGCGAGATCGCCGAGGGAGCGATCACCAACATCGCCTTCTGGGACGGCACTTCCCTGGTCTGGCCGTCGGCGCCCTGCCTGGAGGGGATCACCATGAGCCTCCTGGAGACCCGTCTCGACTCGGTCCGGCGCCCGGTCACCCTGGCCGGCCTGTCGGGCTACCGGGCCGCCCTGGTGACCAATTCCCGGTCGATCGCACCCGTGACGTCGATCGACGAGGTCACGTACGGGGTGGACGAGGAGCTGATGGGGCGGGTCCTCGCGGCGTACGACGCGGTGGAGTGGGACGAGCTGTAGGCACGACCAGGACGCCGACAGGTCACCCGTTCGGCACGGGGCGTCAGCTGACACAACGAAACCCAGCCTGACCTGCGAAAACGCCGAAGATCCAGGCGACACACCGTATCGGACGGCCCAATCCTGATGCCTCATCAGCAGGCGCGCGGCGCGTGACGGCTCTTATCTCGGTCACAGAAGGCCGTTCGGGGAGTCCCTCCCGGGAGGCCCGATCCGCTCGACCGCTCGCGCGCCCCGGAGGCCCCCCATGCGCACCACTGTCCGCCTGTTCACCCGTACCGCGCTGACGGTCGCGGCGATCGGAGCTTTCGCCGTTCCCCCGGCGTACGCCGGGAACTCCGAGACGCTCGAGATCTACCCCTCCGAGGCCACGCCCGGCACCACCGTCACCGTCAACACCCTCGCCTGCGGCAAGCACGGCCGCGGCGTCGGGGACGCGAACTCGCTGGGCGCGGGCGAGTTCCACCTGAACCCGAGCACGCACAAGGAAGTCGTGGTCGGACAGTTCACCGTGCCGGAGCACGTCAAGCCCGGCACGTACGGCATCAGCGTGGCCTGCGACAACGGCAAGACGGCCCGGGGCGATCTGATCGTCAAGCACCGGCGTCCGAGCGGCCATGTCCAGACCGGCGTCGGGGGCAGCGTCGGCCCCGACACCGCCCAGGTCACGGCAGGCGCGGCGGTGCTGGCCGCGGCTGCCGTGGGCGGGGTCCTGCTCCTGCGCCGCCGGGCGAGCGGCGCGCAGGGGCACTAGGGCCTGCCTTTCGGGTCAGCCCCGCGAGCCCGGCATGATCCGGAAGGCAGGCCCTGAGACCACCCGCCTGTCCTGCCCCCGCCGCGCGCCCGCATACGGCCCGGCGGGGGCAGGGCCACATCCCCCAGCAGCAGGGAAAGCGAACCGACCGAGGGGACCCCGTGAGCAACAGGAGCAAGGGCTGGGCCATAGCCGTGGCCGCCTGCGTCGGCCTCTGGCTCGTCCAGAACGGCTCGGAGCACGTCACTCCCCCCGTGCCGTCGGCCGCCCAGGCCTTCGCCGCCGGGCCGAGCGTGCACACCGACGCAGCCGCCGACCCGCTGCCGCCTTCGCCGCCGGTCCGGCTGCGCATCCCCGAGACCGACGTGGACACCCCGATGATGCGGCTCGGCCTGGCCGCGGACGGTTCGCTCGACGTACCGCCGGCCGGGAACCGCAACATGGCCGGCTGGTTCGAGGACGGCACGCCGCCCGGCGCCAAGGGCACGGCGATCGTCGCGGGCCACGTCGACAACGCCGAGGGGCCCGCCGTCTTCTACACGCTCGGCGCGCTGAAGAAGGGCCACCGGATCGAGGTCGACCGGCAGGACGGCACGACCGCCGTGTTCACCGTCGACGCGGTCGAGGTGTACGGGAACGAGGACTTCCCGGACCGGAAGGTGTACGACGAGGCCGACCGGGCCGAGATCCGGGTGATCACCTGCGGCGGCGGCTTCTCGAAGAAGAACGGCTACCAGGGGAACGTGGTCGCCTTCGGCCACCTCATCGGCGTCAGGTAACCGGTCACGCCCACTGGTCGAAGCCCAGCTTCGCGACCAGCGAGAAGACCACGACGAGCAGCACCCCGCGCACGAACTCGGTGCCCTTGCTCAGCGCCATCCTGGCCCCGAGCATCCCGCCCGCCAGATTGAATACGGCCATGACGGCCGCGAGCTGCCAGTACACGCTGCCCTGGTACGCGAACATCGCGAGGGCGCCGGCGTTGGTGCAGACGTTGACGATCTTGGCGGTGGCAGAGGCCGTCACCAGGTCGAGGTGGAGCACGGCGGTCAGGGCGAGGACGAGGAAGGTGCCCGTGCCGGGCCCGAACAGGCCGTCGTAGAAGCCGATCCCGCCGCCCACCACGACGATCGCGGTGACGATCCTCGCCCGGGTCAGCGGCGCCCGGTCCACCCCCTCGGGCCGTGCCCCGAAGGAGGGCCGCAGGATGACGAAGGCCGCCACCGCGACGAGCACCACCATGATCACGGGCCGCAGGACGGCGTCGCTGATCCCGGCCGCGAAGAAGGCCCCGCCCATGGACCCGGCGAGGGCCGCGAGCCCGACCCGTACCGCCGTCCACACCTGGACCGGCGCCTTGCGGACGAAGGTGACGGCGGCCCCGGTGGTGCCGACGATCGCGACGGCCTTGTTGGTGCCGAGGGCGTAGGTGTGCGGGACGTTCGGCAGCCCGAGCAGCAGGGCGGGCAGCAGGAGCAGTCCGCCGCCACCGACCACGGCGTCGATCCAGCCCGCCACGAGCGCGGCGAGGCAGAGCAGAACGAGGGTCGTCAGGGTGATCTCGGGCATGGTCGTGAGCCTAGGGAGGGGATCGTTGGCCCGTCCATCGATCCCCTGATCGTTGAGCAATCCCTGAGGTTGCGGCCCGTCGGTCGCCCCTTGCCCTCACAGCGGGCCGGGGCCGGGACGGAGATCAGCGTTCCGTACGGGAAACAGTCGGGATGCCGTCGGGTAACACCGGCCGCGCACGCTTCCCGTCATGAGTACACGGATCGTGGTGGTCGGGGGCGGAACGGCGGGCGCCCGGCTCGCCCAGCGCCTGCCCGTCACCCTCCTCGGCGAGGAGCCGCACGCCCCCTACAACAGGGTGCTGCTCGCCGACGTCCTCGCCGGGCGGTACGCCTCCGAGGTGATCGCCCTGCCCGGGACCCGCGAGCCGGCCCGGCTCGGGGTGCGGGCGGTGCGGATCGACCGGGCGGCGCGGACGGTGGAGTGCGCGGACGGCTCGGTCGTCGGCTACGACCGGCTGATCCTGGCCACGGGCTCCAACCCGGTGCTGCCGCCGCTGCGCGGCCTGCGCGGGGCGGAGCTCCCGGAGGGCGTCCACGCCTTCCGCACGCTCGACGACTGCCTCGCCCTGCGCGACCGGGTCCGGCCCGGGACGCGGGCGGTGGTCATCGGCGGCGGGCTCCTCGGGGTCTCGGCGGCGCGGGCCCTCGCGGCCCTCGGCGCGGAGGTGGTGCTCACCCAGCAGGGCGAGCGCCTGATGGAGCGCCAGCTCGACGAGCACGCCTCCGGCCTGCTGCGCGAGCACGTCGAGTCCCTCGGGGTCGAGGTGCACACCGAGTGCCGGGTGAGCGGCCTGCGGCAGCGGGACGGGGCGGTGACGGCGGTCGAGCTGGCCGACGGCTTCGTGCTCGACGCCCAGGTCGTGGTCCTGGCCTGCGGGGTCCGCCCCAGGGTGGCCCTGGCCCGGGAGGCGGGGCTCGACGTCGGCACGGGGATCGTGGTCGACGACGAGCTGCGCACCTCGGACCCGTACATCCACGCGATCGGCGACTGCGCGGAGCACGCGGGCCGCGTGTACGGCCTGGCCGGCCCGGCGCTGGAACAGGCCGACGTCCTGGCGGACGTGCTCGCCCACGTCGTTCCCGCGGCGGGCTACACCGGCACCCGCGCCCTCACCCGGCTCACGCTCGGCGGCGCCCGCCCTCTCGACCTCGCCGCTTTCGGCGACGCCACCCCCCGGCCGGGCGACGACGTCGTCCAGCTCACCGACGCCACGCGGAGCGCGTACCGCAAGGTCGTCGTCCGCGGGGACCGGCTCGTCGGGGGCGTCCTCCTCGGCGATCTGGCCGCGGTCGGCTCGCTCGCCCAGGCGTGGGAGGGCGACGAGGCCCTCCCCGACGCCCCCCTGCTCCACCTGCTCACCCACGACGGAGGCTCCTGACATGAGCGCTGACATGACCGCGCACACCCCGACGATCGTCCTGGTCGGCCACGGAATGGTCGGCCAGCGGTTCCTGGAGTCGCTCGCCGACCGTGGCGTCACCGAGCGGGCCAGGATCGTGGTCCTCTGCGAGGAGCCGCGTCCCGCCTACGACCGGGTGCAGCTGACCTCGTACTTCTCCGGCAGGACCCCCGACGACCTGTCGATGGTCGAGGCGGGCTTCATGGAGAAGCACGGCATCGAGCTGTACGTCGGGGACCCGGCGGAGTCGGTGGACCGGGAGGCCCGTACGGTCACCGCCCGCTCCGGGCAGGTCTTCTCGTACGACTCGCTCGTGCTCGCCACCGGCTCGTACCCGTTCGTCCCGCCGGTGCCCGGCAAGGACGCCCGCGGCTGCTTCGTCTACCGGACGATCGAGGACCTGCTCGCGATCGAGGAGTACGCGAAGACGGCGACGACCGGCGCGGTCGTCGGCGGCGGTCTGCTCGGCCTGGAGGCGGCGGGCGCGCTGAAGGGGCTCGGCCTCGACACCCACGTGGTGGAGTTCGCGCCGCGCCTCATGCCGGTGCAGGTCGACGAGGGCGGCGGCGCCGCGCTGCTCCGCACGATCGAGCGGATGGGTCTCACCGTCCACACCGGGACCGGCACGCAGGAGGTCGTGACGGCGGACGGCGCCGTGACGGGGATGAAGCTGTCGGACGGTTCCGAGGTCGCCACCGACATGGTGGTCTTCTCGGCCGGTGTACGCCCCCGGGACCAGCTGGCCCGCGACTGCGGCCTCACCGTCGGGGAGCGCGGCGGCATCGCGGTCGACGAGCTGTGCCGTACGTCCGACCCGGCGGTCTTCGCGATCGGCGAGTGCGCGCTGGCCTCCGACGGCCGGGTGTACGGCCTGGTGGCGCCGGGCTACGAGATGGCGCAGACGGCGGCGGCGACGATCGCCGACGCGACGGAGGAGACGGGCGAGACGGGCGAGACGGTCAAGGGGTTCACCGGCGCCGACATGTCGACGAAGCTGAAGCTGCTCGGCGTGGACGTGGCCTCCTTCGGTGACGCGCACGGCACGGCCGAGGGCTGTCTCGACGTCGTCTACTCCGACTCCCGTTCGGGTGTCTACAAGAAGCTGGTGATCTCCGGCGAAGGGGTGCTGCTCGGCGGCGTCCTGGTCGGTGACGCCGAGCAGTACGGGCTGCTCCGCCCGCTCACCGGTACGGTGCCGCCGGTCTCCCCCGAGCAGCTGGTGCTTCCGGCGGGTGCGGGCGCGCCGGTGGCGCTCGGTCCCTCGGCGCTGCCGGACGACGCGGTGATCTGCTCCTGCCACAACGTGACGAAGCACGCGATCGGCCAGTGCGAGTCGCTCGCCGAGGTGAAGAAGTGCACCAAGGCCGGTACGGGCTGCGGCAGTTGCGTGAAGGTGATCGAGAAGCTGCTGCCGGCGCCCAAGGACAAGGGGCTCTGCGGCTGCTTCTCGTACACCCGCAGCGAGCTGTACGAGATCGCCCGCACCCTGCGGATCACCTCGTTCGCGGCGCTGCTCGACTCGCACGGGCGGGACGGGGCCAAGGGCGGGGAGGGCTGCGAGGTCTGCAAGCCGACCGTCGGCTCGATCCTCGCTTCTCTGAACAATGGCTACATCCTGGACGGCGAGCAGGCCTCGCTCCAGGACACCAACGACCACTTCCTCGCCAACATGCAGCGCAACGGCTCCTATTCGGTCGTGCCGCGCATCCCCGGCGGTGAGATCACCCCGGACAAGCTGATCGTGATCGGCGAGGTGGCCCGCGACTTCGGCCTCTACACGAAGATCACCGGCGGCCAGCGGATCGACCTGTTCGGCGCCCGGGTGGACCAGCTCCCGGCGATCTGGACCCGTCTGGTGGACGCGGGCTTCGAGTCGGGGCACGCCTACGGCAAGTCGCTGCGCACGGTGAAGTCCTGTGTGGGGCAGACCTGGTGCCGGTACGGCGTCCAGGACTCGGTGAAGATGGCGATCCAGCTGGAGCTGCGCTACCGGGGCCTGCGCGCCCCGCACAAGCTGAAGTCGGCGGTCTCGGGCTGCGCCCGCGAGTGCGCGGAGGCACAGTCGAAGGACTTCGGGATCATCGCGACGGCCAACGGCTGGAACCTGTACGTCGGCGGGAACGGCGGCGCGACCCCGCGCCACGCGGACCTGCTCGCGCAGGACCTGTCGGACGCCGAACTGGTGCGCCTGATCGACCGGTTCCTGATGTTCTACATCCGGACGGCGGACCGTCTTGAGCGGACGTCGACGTGGCTGGAGCGCCTGGAGGGCGGGCTCGACCACCTCAAGGACGTGGTGGTGCACGACTCGCTCGGGCTCTGCGGCGAGCTGGAGGCGCTGATGGCGGCGCACGTCGACGACTACCAGGACGAGTGGGCGCAGACCCTGGACGACCCGGAGCGGCTGCGGCGCTTCGTGTCCTTCGTGAACGCGCCGGACGCGCCGGACCCCTCGGTCCGGTTCGTGCCGGAGCGCGACCAGATCAAGCCGGACCTCACGATCCTGACGCTCGGCAGGACGAACAGCACGCTGGAAGGGGCTTCCCGATGACGACGACTCTCAGCTCTCCCGCCACGACGAAGACGCTCGAGATCTCTCCCGCCGCCGACTCCGCCCCCGACTCCTGGGTGCCGGTCTGCGAGGAGTCCCGGCTGACGCCGGGGCGTGGGGTGGCGGCCCTGCTGCCGGACGGCCGGCAGGTGGCGGTCTTCCGCGACCGTACGGGGCGGCTGTACGCGATCGACAACCGTGACCCGTTCACGGGGGCGCAGGTGCTGTCCCGGGGGCTCGTCGGCTCGGCGGACGGGCGGCCGTTCGTGGCCTCGCCGCTCCTGAAGCAGCGCTTCGACCTGGAGACGGGGCGGTGCCTGGACGACGACGAGGTCGCGGTGGCGGTCTATCCGGTACGCAGCAAGTGACTTGACCGTTCGTTCCAGATAGTCGTACGGTCTTCTCGTGGCCAGGACCAAGGAATTCGATCCCGACGCCGCGCTCGACGCAGCCCTCGGGCTGTTCTGGGCGCGGGGCTACGAGGCGACGACCCTGTCGGACCTCGTGGAGCACCTCGGCATCGGCCGGGCCAGTCTCTACGCGACCTTCGGGAACAAGCACGATCTGTACCTGAGGGCGATGGACCGCTACCTGGAGACGCGCGACCCGGGGATGGTCGAGGAACTGTCGGCGCCGGGTCCGGCCCTGCCGGCCGTCCGCGGGCTCGTCCGCCGCTTCGCCGCCCAGGCGTCGGCGGACGAGGAACGCCTGAACGGCTGCTTCGTCACCAACGCGGCGGCGGAACTGGGGCCGCACGACACCACCGTCGCACGCCGGGTCGAGCTGAGCTGGGAGCTGATCGAGACGCTCCTGTACGCGGCGCTCACCCGGGCCCGCGCCGGAGGCGAACTGCCCGCCGACCGGGACCCGCGGGCCCTGGCCCGGATGCTGCTCGTCCTGATGCAGGGCATCCGGGTGGTCGGCAAGGTGTCGAGCGACCCGGCCCGGGTGCGGGACGCGACGGAGCAGGCGCTGAGCCTGCTGGACTGATCCGGACTGGACGGACACTGCTCGACCGAGGAGCGGGCGTCCCCGTGGGCGCCCTTTTCTTCGGCCCTCATTTTGGAACGTACGGTCAAATAAAGCTCTGCTCAGGGGGATGGATCCATGCAAGCGGCGCAGGCGCGCGAGCACGACGGAACGACCGGCCACTTCCGGCCCGGCACTCCCGGCACCCCTGACACGCCCGGCAGGCCGGGCACGCCCGGCACCTCCGACACGCCCGACGGGGGGTCCCGCACCCGCGGCGGATTCGTCCTCCTCGGCGGCGTGCAGACGACGCTCATCTTCACGCTCGCCGCCCTCGCCGTCCCCCTCCCCCGCATCGGCGCCGAGTTCCGGCTCGACCGCGCCGACCTGATCCTGCTGAGCGCCGCCTACGGGCTGACCTTCGCCGGGCTGCTCCTGCTCGGCGGCCGGCTCGCGGACCGGTTCGGCGGACGCCGGGCCCTCACCGCCGGGCTCCTGCTCTTCGGCGCCGCCTCCGCCCTCGCACCGCTCGCCCCGGGATACGGGGCGCTGCTCGCCGCCCGCTTCGGGCAGGGCGTCGGCGCGGCGCTCGTCGCCCCGGCCGCGATGGCCGTGCTCCGGGCGCTGTTCCCGGCCCCGGTCGCGTACGGCAGGGCGATGGCCACCTGGGGCGGGCTCTCCGTGCTCGGCGCGACCGCGGGGAACCTGCTCTCCGGGGTGATCGCGGCCGCCACCTCCTGGCGCGGCACCTTCGCCGTACCGGTCGCCGTGGCCGTCGCCGCGCTGCTCCTCGTGCCCCGGCTGCTGCCCGCGACCCCGCCCGGCACGGACCGGGCCCTGGACCTGCCCGGCGCGCTGCTCGCGACCGCCGGGATCACGCTCGCCAGCTTCGGACTCGTCCTCACCGACGCCCACTCCTGGGGCTCGGCCCCGGTCCTCGTCCCGCTGCTCACCGGAGCGGCGCTCCTCGCGGCCTTCGTGGCCGTGGAGCGGCGGACGGCCGACCCTCTCCTGCCGCCGGACTTCCTGCGCGACGGCCGCCGCGCCCTGGGCCTCGCGGCGATCGGGCTCACGGCGTCCGGAACGGCCACGGTCTTCGTGCTGCTGTCGCTCGCCCTCCAGGAGGGGCGCGGCTGGTCCCCGCTGCTCACCTCGGCCGCCTTCGTCCCCTTCGCGGTCGCGCTGCTCGGCGCGGGCCGGCTCGCGGGCCCGCTGATCGGGCGGTACGGCCCCGGGCGGGTGACCGGAGCCGGGCTCGGCGCGGCCGCCGCCGGGCTCGGCCTGCTCGCCGCGACCGGCTTCGACGGCTCCGTCCCGTACGCGTACGGGCTGCTGCCCGGCCTCCTGCTGCTGCCGGCAGGTGGCGCCCTGTCCTTCGCGGGCGCCGCCGTCCTCGCCGTCGAGGGCGTCCCGGCGGACCGCGCGGGGCTCGCGGGCGGCGTCCTGAACACGGCGATGGAGCTCGGGCCGACCGTGCTCTTCGCCGCACTGCTCGCCCTCGGCGGCGACGCGGTGTCGCTGGCGGCCGCGGCCGCCCTGTTCACCGCCCTCGCCGCCGTCACGATCCGCATCAAGTAAACGCATCTCCAAGGGAGTCGCATGATGTCCGCACGCTTCACCGACCGCACCGTCCTCGTCACCGGAGCCGGCTCCGGTCTCGGCCGGGCCATCGCGCTCGCCTTCGCCGCCGAGGGCGCGAAGGTCGTCGTCGCCGGCCGTACCGCCGGGCCGCTCGAGGAGACGGTCGCCCTGATCGAGGCCGACGGAGGCACCGCGGCCGCGGTCACGGCCGACGTGTCCGGCGCCGAGTCCACGCGGCAGCTGGTCCGGCGCACGGTCGAGCTCTTCGGGGGGCTCGACGTCGCCGTGAACAACGCCGGCGTCTTCCGGGGCGGCCACAGCGCGGCCGACTTCCCCCTGGAGGACTGGCAGACGCTGCTCGACATCAACGTGACGGGGGTGCTGCACGCCCTGCAGGCCGAGGTGGCGCACATGCGGGCGCACGGCGGCGGGGCGATCGTGAACATCTCGTCCAACCTGGGCCCGCACGTCCGGATCCCCGGGGTCTTCGGCTACCAGGTCTCGAAGGCGGCCGTCTCGGCCCTCACCCGGGCCGCGGCCCTGGACCACATCGCCGACGGCGTCCGGATCAACGCGGTCAGCCCCGGTGCCTCGGAGTCCACGATGTCGCTGCTGCCCGGCGAGACCGAGGCGGAGCGGGCGGTCCGGATGAAGGAGGAGTCGCCGCTCGGCCGGATCTCGTCGGCCGACGAGATCGCGGCGGCCGTGCTGTACCTCGCCTCCGACGCGGCGGGCTCCGCCGTCGGCACCGACCTGGTGATCGACGGCGGGGTCTCCGCCTGACGTACGTCGGGGGGCCGGGGAGGCCCTGTCCGGCCCTGATCCGCCGGACAGGGCCTAGCCCTGGGTGGCCGCCGGGTCCATCCAGAAGACCTCCCAGTGGTGGCCGTCCAGGTCGGCGAAGGAGCGGCCGTACATGAAGCCCATGTCCATCGGCTCCTTCGCCGGGCTGCCGCCGGCGGCGAGGGCCGCGTCGGCCAGCTCGTCGGCCTTCGCGCGGCTCTCGGCGCTCAGGGTGATGAGCACCTCGGTGGCCTTCGTGGCGTCGGAGATGTCCTTGCCCGGGGCGGTGAAGCTCTTGAACTTCTCCTCGGTGAGCAGCATCGCGAAGATCGTGTCGCTGATGACCACACACGCGGCGGTCTCGTCGCTGAACTGCGGGTTGATGGAGTAGCCGAGCTTCTCGTAGAACGCCTTGCTGGCGTCGAGGTCCTTCACGGGCAGGTTCACGAAGATCATCTGCGGGGCCATGGTGTTCTCTCTCTTCCTTCGGTCCGGCCCGCTCGGTGCGTTCCGGCGCTTGTCAGAGGTAAGACGGGCGTCCTGCCCGGAACTCATCGCTCTCCAGAAGATTCTTCGAAGGTTTCCTCGCTCAGGCCACCGAGCGGAGCCGTAGTGCCGCCAAGGGGACGAATCCCCCGCTCCCGCCGCCGGTCTCCGGCGCGGGCCCTGCGAGCCGCCGCAGCATCGCGAGGGCGATCCGCTCGCCCTGCGCCTTGGCCCGCTCGGCCCGCGGCCCCGCGTGGAGGCCGTCGACGGTCGCGCGCCAGAGCTGCACCCAGCGCCCGAAGTGGGCGGCGGTGAGGGGCCTGGCGGAGTGGAGGCCGGCGTGCGGGGCGAAGGCGTCGCGCCCGTAGGCGGCGGTACGGAAGAGGGCCCGCTCCCAGAAGTCGGTGATCCGAGGCAGGTGGAGCTCCAGGTCGGTGCCGGCGATCTCGGTGAAGAACGGCCCGATGAGCGGGTCGGCGAAGGCCGCGCCGTAGAAGCGGCGCAGCAGTACGTCGAGGTCGCCGCGGTCGCGGATGTCCCGGGTGGCAGGCATGCCTCCAGTGTCCCCGCCAGGCCCCCGCCCGCCCAAGTGACGAAGGTCCTCGGACCGCCGGGGAGGCGTCAGACCGTCCAGCGGTGGACGGTGTCCGTCGTGGCGTCGTACGTGAGCCAGCTGCCGTCGCCGAGGGGGCGGACCGGACCGTCGTCCGCGCCCCCGGGGTAGCGGACGCGTCCGCGTATCTCCAGGGTGCGGGCCGCGAGGAGCCAGGTGGTGTGGTCCTCGGGGGCTGCGGCGTACCCGGCGTCGCTGGTGGCCAGGACGGTGTCGCCGTCGAGGAAACCGCAGTAGTGGTCCCACCGCAGCTCGTCGTTCTCCGCGAGGACCGCGCCGTCGAGGGCGTGCAGCTGGAGGTCGTTGCCGTAGTGCTCCAGGGTCAGGAATCCGGCGTGGGCCGGGTGGGCGTCGGACAGGATGCGGTCGAGGCCGTCGTTCAGCTCGTCGTGGACGGTCAGCTCCCGTCCGTCCCGGCGTCCCCAGTACACGAGGACGCCGTCCTGTCCCATGCCGACGCAGAGGCCCATGTGCACGCCGTCGGGGTGGGAGAGGTGCCACGAGCCGGAGGCCACGCTGTCCGGCAGCGGAAGCCGGGCCAGCTCGCGGCCGTCCCGGGCGTCGAGGACGACCCAGCCCTCCTGGTAGTCGTCCGGGTCGGCACCCGCCTCCAGGACGACATGGGCCCACACGAACCGTCCGTCGTCGGAGACCCGGCAGGAGCCGGACTCGCTCCCCGAGCAGACCTGCCGCTCGTCGCCGGTGTGCGGGTGGCCGACCAGCTGGTCCCAGCAGGCGTGCCCGTACACCCACCGGGTGGTGCCGTCGGCGTCCACGGCGCGCACCGATCTCTGTCCGGAGAAGGCGGCGAAGGCGCCGTCCGGGGCCGTCGAGTGGACTCCCCCGCCCCAGCCGGGCCAGGGCAGCGGGAAGACGGCGCCCGGCGCCCGGTCACCGGCGAACAGCACCGCGAGATCGTGGACCTCGAGTTCGGCTCCGTGCAGGAGCAGGGCCCGGTTGCGACCGGCCCCCCGGCGCTCGAAGGGCAGGCCACAGACCAGTTCGCGCGCTCCCGGGAGCGCGACCGAATCGAGCAGCTGTGCGTCGACATCCATGGCGGGAACCTAGTGCCTCGCACCGACACCGACGCTTCCCGGGCCCCGGTTCCGTCGCTCCTCGCACCCCGGTTCCGAAGCTCCGGGTGCCCGCCGCTTCCCCTTCACCGATTGTTGATGCACAGTCAACTCCGTACTCCTAAGTTCCGGAAGCGCGCGACCCCGCCGCCGACCGGCCTGGCGGGGCGGTTCACCACCCTTCTCAGGAGTGAGACGTGGAGCGACGCAGTTTCCTGCGTGGAGCGGTCATCGGCACGTCGGCGGCGGCCTTCGGCGGCACCCTGATGCACGGCGCCGCCTACGCGGCCCCCGCCCAGCCGGGCGCGGGCCCGTACGGGGCGCTCGGCGCCGCGAACGCCAACGGCATCCAGCTGCCCGCCGGTTTCACCAGCCGGATCATCGCCCGGTCCGGCCAGACCGTGGCCGGCACCTCGTACACCTGGCACAACGCCCCCGACGGCGGCGCCTGTTTCGCCGACGGAACCGGCTGGATCTACGTCTCCAACTCGGAGATCTCCAGCACCGGCGGCGCGAGCGCGGTGAAGTTCAACTCCTCGGGCACCGTCACCTCGGCGTACCGCATCCTCTCCAACACCAACCGCAACTGCGCGGGCGGCGCCACCCCGTGGAACACCTGGCTGTCCTGCGAGGAGGTCGACACGGGCTACGTCTACGAGACCGACCCGTGGGGTGTGAACGCCGCCGTCCGCCGGCCCGCTATGGGCCGCTTCAACCACGAGGCGACGGCCGCCGACCCGGTCCGCCGGGTGATCTACCTGACCGAGGACAAGTCGGACGGCTGCCTCTACCGCTTCGTGCCGTCCACCTGGGGCAACCTCTCCGCCGGCACCCTCCAGGTCCTTGTGGCCGGGACCGCCACCTCCGGCTCGTTCACCTGGCAGAACGTGCCCGACGTGGACGGCTCCCCCACCGCCACCCGCTACCAGGTCTCGGCCGCCAAGAAGTTCAACGGCGGCGAGGGCTGCCACTACGCCAACGACACCGTCTGGTTCACCACCAAGGGCGACAACCGGCTGTGGCAGCTCAACCTGGCGAACAGCACCTACGAGCTGGCCTACGACGACTCGCTGGTCTCCGGCGGCGGCGCCCCGCTGACCGGCGTCGACAACGTCACCGGCTCCTCCTCCGGTGACCTCTTCGTCGCCGAGGACGGCGGCAACATGGAGATCTGCGTCATCACCCCGGACGACGTCGTGGCGCCGTTCCTGCGGATCACCGGCCAGTCCTCCTCCGAGATCTGCGGCCCCGCCTTCTCCCCCGACGGCAAGCGGCTGTACTTCTCCAGCCAGCGGGGCACGACCGGCAGCTCCTCCGGCGGCATCACCTACGAGGTGACCGGCCCGTTCCGCGCGTAGCTCCGCGCGTAACACCCCGGTTCCACCGTCCGTTGGGCGCCGCCGAGCAGGGCGGCGCCCAACGGCGTCAGGGTGTGCAGGACCGCGTTGCCGTGCCGGAGGGTCGCGATGAGCCCGGCCTCGCGCAGCACGCCCGCGTGCTGGCTCGCCGAGGCGAGCGACACCCCGGCCCTGCGGGCCAGTTCGCTGGTCGTCCCGCCGTCGCCGATGGCGTGCAGGACGGCCGAGCGGGTCTGGCCGACCAGCTTGGCGAGCGAGGAGCCGCCCGGCGCTCGGACGGTCGGCGCCTCGCCGTGCGTGACGGGGTAGACGAGGACCGGCGGCAGCGCGGGATCGCGCAGCACGACCGGGGTCCCCCGGCAGAAGTACGAGGGCTGGAGCAGCAGTCCACGCCCGTCGAGGTGGACGTCCCGGTCGACCGGGTAGTCGGCCTCCAGGACGGGCGCGCGCCAGCGCAGCATCGGCGGCAGCGAGGCGAGGAGTTCGTCGGCGCCACCGTCCAGGAGGGCGCGCCCGCGGCGGGCGCGGTCGGCCTCGACCCGGGCCCTGATGTGCGGCCAGTACGGCTCGACGGCCGCCCGGTGATAGCTCCGCAGGGCCCCCACGAGCCGGTCGAAGGGCTCCGCGCCGCCGTCGGCGAGGGCACGGAGCGAGTGGGGTACGGTCCGGGCCCCCGAGCGGTCCGCGGCGAGCAGCGAAAGCTCGGCGCGCAGCCGCCCGGGGTCGGTCGCGCGGATCGCCTGGATGCCCTCGTCGAGCCCCTGGACGCCCTCGGCCGGCGTCAGGAAGTCGGGAAAATAGCCGCGGCTCGGAACGAGCGCGGCGAGGAGCCGGGTCTCACCGCCGAGCCGCATCCGGGCTTCGGAGCGCCATTCCCCGAAGACGACATGGCCGCGCCGGTCTCTTAAACGGTGAAAGCTCAGAATCGTTTCCCACAGAACATCCGGCCGGGCGGCCGTACGCACCCCCGCCAAGTCGTTTCCGGTGAAATGAATCCGCAGCATGAACGTCCCCACCTGTGCACTCGCAACCACCCCCGACGACGAGTATGCACAGCATCACTGCACGTTACCAGGGTGTTTCAGCCACAGTTGAAAAGCATCGCGGCGATCGGCCCCGAACCGAAAAGCTGTACGGGTCGGGCAGGAAACCTTCAGGACCGAGGTGACGTGGTGAAGACCGTGGGGGGCTTTGCCCGTCCGGCGGCGGTCGGCGAGGGTTGCGGCTCACCTGCCCGACATCGGTAAAGGGCGCGGCCTCCGGGTGGGGATCCGGGGGTCGCGCCCGCTCCGTTCTTTGCGGCGGGTAAACGGAAAAGTTCAACGGCCAATAATTCAATCGGCCGTAATTGAACACGAACTCACATCTGGCCGACGATCACGCAAATGAGCGGCCGCGTTCGGGGTGAAAAACGACGGGACGGACACCTCCGCACAAAGGTGTCCGTCCCGTCTCCTGTGAATCCGGAGCCGCCGCCCGCCGGTGAGGGTGGAAATCTGACCGGCGGCGGCCCCGGGGGTTCCGGTGGATCCGCTGCTGAACGGGGGTTCAGCAGGATCCGGCGGCCGTGGCTGGATCCCGGTTCAGGAGGGCCCGACCGCCACTCCTGAACCGGGGGTCAGCAGGGCTCAGCGGCTGTCGCTGCCCTTGGACTCGGCGGCCGCGCGGCCCGCCTCGAGCCGCGCCACCGGGATCCGGAAGGGCGAGCAGGAGACGTAGTCGAGACCCACCTCGTGGAAGAAGTGCACCGACTCCGGGTCGCCGCCGTGCTCGCCGCAGACACCGAGCTTGATGTCGGGGCGGGTGGCCCGGCCGGCCTGGACGGCGCTGCGCACCAGCGCGCCGACACCGTCCTTGTCGATGGTCTCGAAGGGGCTGACGCCGAAGATGCCCTTCTCCAGGTACGCGGTGAAGAACGAGGCCTCCACGTCGTCGCGGGAGAAGCCCCACACCGTCTGCGTCAGGTCGTTGGTGCCGAAGGAGAAGAACTCCGCGGCCTCGGCGATCTGACCGGCGGTCACGGCGGCGCGCGGCAGCTCGATCATGGTGCCGAGCGCGAGCTTGAGCTCGACGCCGGTGCGGGCCTGGACCTCGGCGATGACCGTCTCGGCCTCCTCGCGGACGATCTCCAGCTCCTGGACGGTGCCGACGAGCGGGATCATGATCTCGACGCGCGGGTCGCCCTTGGCGTCGATGCGCTGGGCCGCGGCCTCGGCGATCGCCCGGACCTGCATGGTGAACAGGCCGGGGATGACCAGGCCGAGGCGGACGCCGCGCAGACCCAGCATCGGGTTCTGCTCGTGCAGCCGGTGCACGGCCTGGAGCAGGCGCAGGTCGTTCTCGTGCGGCTCCTTGCGGGACTCGGCGAGGGCGACGCGCACCGACAGCTCGGTGATGTCGGGCAGGAACTCGTGCAGCGGCGGGTCGAGCAGCCGGACCGTGACGGGCAGCCCGTCCATGGCCTCGAAGAGCTCGACGAAGTCCGTCTGCTGGAGCGGGAGCAGCGCTTCGAGGGCCTGGTCGCGCTCGGCGTCCGTGTCCGCGAGGATCAGCCGCTCGACGTACTGGCGGCGCTCGCCGAGGAACATGTGCTCGGTGCGGCAGAGGCCGATGCCCTGGGCGCCGAAGCGGCGGGCACGCAGCGCGTCCTCGGCGTTGTCGGCGTTGGCGCGGACCCGGAGGCGGCGGACGCGGTCCGCGTAGGCCATGATCCGGTGGACGGCGGCGACGAGCTCGTCGGCGTCGTCGGCGCCGGCGTGCATCCGGCCCTCGAAGTACTCGACGACCGGGGACGGTACGACGGGCACCTCACCGAGGTAGACCTTGCCGGTGGAGCCGTCGATGGAGACGACGTCGCCCTCTTCGACGACCTGGCCGTCGGAGGTGGTCATCCGGCGGCGCTTGGTGTCGACCTCGAGCTCCTCGGCGCCGCAGACACAGGTCTTGCCCATGCCGCGGGCGACGACGGCGGCGTGCGAGGTCTTGCCGCCGCGGGAGGTGAGGATGCCCTCGGCGGCGATCATGCCGTCCAGGTCGTCCGGGTTGGTCTCGCGGCGGATCAGGATGACCTTCTCGCCGGACCGGGACCACTTGACGGCGGTGTACGAGTCGAAGACGGCCTTGCCGACGGCTGCGCCCGGGGAGGCGGCGATGCCGCGCCCGATCTGGTCGACCTTCGCGTCCTCATCGAACTTCGGGAACATCAGCTGGGCGAGCTGGGCGCCGGTGACGCGCTGGAGCGCCTCGGCCTCGTCGATCAGGCCCTGGTCCACGAGCTGGGTCGCGATGCGGAAGGCGGCACCGGCGGTGCGCTTGCCGACGCGCGTCTGGAGCATCCAGAGCTGGCCGCGCTCGATGGTGAACTCGATGTCGCAGAGGTCCTTGTAGTGGGTCTCAAGGGTCTCCATGATGTGCATCAGCTGGTCGTACGACGTCTTGTCGATCGACTCGAGGTCGGCCAGCGGCACGGTGTTGCGGATGCCGGCGACGACGTCCTCGCCCTGCGCGTTCTGCAGGTAGTCGCCGTAGACGCCCTGGTGGCCGGAGGCGGGGTCGCGGGTGAAGGCGACACCGGTGCCGGAGTCCGGGCCGAGGTTGCCGAAGACCATCGAGCAGACGTTGACGGCGGTGCCGAGGTCGCCCGGGATGCGCTCCTGGCGGCGGTACAGCTTGGCGCGGTCCGTGTTCCAGGAGTTGAAGACGGCCTCGATGGCGAGGTCCATCTGCTCGCGCGGGTCCTGCGGGAAGTCACGGCCGGTCTGGGCCTTGACGATCTTCTTGAAGTGCTTGACGACCTTCTTCAGGTCGGCGGCGTCCAGGTCGGTGTCGCTGGCGACCTTCTTCGCGGCCTTGGCCTCGTCGAGGGCCTCCTCGAAGAGCTCGCCGTCGACGCCGAGGACGGTCTTGCCGAACATCTGGATGAGCCGGCGGTACGAGTCCCAGGCGAAGCGCTCGTTGTCGGCCTGGCGGGCGAGGCCAGCGACGGACTCGTCGGAGAGGCCGATGTTGAGGACCGTGTCCATCATGCCCGGCATGGAGAACTTGGCTCCGGAGCGGACCGAGACCAGCAGCGGGTCGTCGGCCTGGCCGAGCTTCTTGCCCATCTTCTGCTCGAGCGCGTCGAGGTGGGCGGACACCTCGTCGCGGAGCGCGACGGGCTCCGAACCGCTCTCGAGGTAGACCTTGCACGCCTCGGTGGTGATCGTGAAGCCGGGGGGGACCGGGAGACCGAGGTTGGTCATCTCGGCCAGGTTCGCGCCCTTGCCACCGAGCAGGTCCTTCAGGTCCCTGTTGCCCTCGGTGAAGTCGTACACGAACTTCTGATCATTGTTTTCCGACACGGGTCCCGACTCCTCGATGACTCGGTTGGCTGCCCTGACGGCGAGGAACATACCCAGATCGAAGGCTTCTGGGGAGGTACGCCTAGCGGACACCCGGTCTTAACCACCCGTCCGCCAGCACTTCGAAAGTTACCGAGCGGAAGCTTCCGCTTTCACGGCCCGAAGGCTCCTTGACCCAAACCAGTATTTCATCGCTCACGTGAGCGCGCATTCGTGCATCTGCGTTCAACCCTTGAACGCAAAAGGGGTGGCACCCAGTGCCACCCCTTCAGGCGGTGCAGTCGACCGCAACCTGCTCATGTGAGCGGCACCCCCCTCAGGGGTGGCGAGGATCACTCCCCAGGAATGCCCTCATCTCAGCCGCCGGACGTGTCCAGCTCGGCTTCCTCACTCACTCCGGCGCAGTCGTAGGGGTCCTTCAACCAGCCGTCCGGCAGGACGACTCGGTTGTTTCCGGACGTACGGCCCCGGGGACCGTCCGCGCCCACCGGCCACGGCTGGTCCAGGTCCAGCTCGCTCAACTGAGCGCGCAGTTCGTCCAGGGACGAGGTGATCGCCAGCTTCTTGCGCATCTCGGAACCCACCGAGAAGCCCTTCAGGTACCAGGCCACGTGCTTGCGGAAGTCGATGACACCGCGTGCCTCGTCGCCCAGCCACTCACCGAGCAGCCGCGCGTGCCGCACCATCGCGTCCGCGACCTCCCTGAGCCCCGGCTGCGCGTACGAACCGGTGCCCTCGAAGCCCGCCACCAGGTCCGAGAAGAGCCACGGCCGGCCAAGGCAGCCGCGCCCGACGACCACGCCGTCGCAGCCCGTCTCGCGCATCATCCGCAGGGCGTCGTCGGCCGACCAGATGTCGCCGTTGCCGAGGACCGGGATCTCGGGCACGTGCTCCTTGAGGCGCGCGATGGCGTCCCAGTCGGCGGTGCCCCCGTAGTGCTGGGCGGCGGTCCTCCCGTGCAGGGCGATCGCCGTGACGCCCTCCTCCACCGCGATCCGGCCCGCGTCGAGATACGTGATGTGGTCGTCGTCGATGCCCTTGCGCATCTTCATCGTGACCGGCAGGTCGCCCGCGCCCGTCACGGCCTCGTGCAGGATCGCGCGCAGCAGCGGCCGCTTGTAGGGCAGGGCCGAGCCGCCGCCCTTGCGGGTCACCTTGGGGACGGGGCAGCCGAAGTTCAGGTCGATGTGATCGGCCAGGTCCTCCTCGACGATCATCCGCACGGCCTTGCCGACCGTCACGGGGTCCACCCCGTACAGCTGGATCGAGCGCGGCTGCTCCGTCGCGTCGAAGCGGATCAGCTGCATCGTCTTCTCGTTGCGCTCGACCAGGGCGCGCGTCGTGATCATCTCGCTCACGAACAGCCCCTTGCCGCCGGAGAACTCGCGGCAGAGGGTACGGAAGGGGGCGTTGGTGATGCCGGCCATGGGGGCGAGCACCACCGGCGGCTGCACGATGTGCGGCCCGATGGCGAGAGGGGTGAACGCGGTCATGCGTCCCATTGTCCCGCACCCCGGCGGCCTTCCGTCAGCCGTACCGTCCACGCATGGCCGAGCTCACAGCCGGGCCCGTCTCACAGCCCGGCCCCCGCCCGCTCGCGGACCACGATGCCGAGGAGCCGCTCGACACCGGCCCTGGTCTCGTCGTCGAGCGGGACGTAGGTGACGAGGTGCGGCCCGGGGGTCGGGCCCAGCCAGAGGTTGGTGTGCTCGAACCGGAGCAGGCCCACGTGGGCGTTGCGGACGACCTTGGTGCGCCCGCCGGGGGCGACCACGTCATGCCGGGCCCAGATCTCCCGGAACTCCGGCGACGCCTCTTCGAGCCGCCGCACCAGCGCCTTCCAGGCGGGCTCCGCCAGGTGCTCGGCCATGGATGCCCTGAGCTTCCCGGCGAGCAGCGGCAGCAGCTCCGGCAGATCGGTGGCCGCCGTCCGGAAGTCGTCGTTCGTGAAGGCCAGCCAGAGGGAGTTGCGGTCCTCGCGGGGCAGGGCGTCCAGGTCGCAGAAGAGCCGCCCGAAGGTCCGGTTGTGGGCGAGGAAGTCGAAGCGGCTGTTCTGGACGGCGGCGGGGACGGGTTCCAGCTGCTCCAGGAGCGCCCGCAGGGCCGGGGTCACGGCCGGGGAGACGGCGCCGGGGTGCGGGTCGGCCTGGCCCGCGAGGGCGAAGAGGTGGCTCCGCTCGGTCGGGTCGAGGAGCAGGGCGTCGGCGAGGGCGTCGAGGACCTGCGGGGAGACCTGGATGTCCCGGGCCTGTTCGAGCCAGGTGTACCAGGTGACGCCGACGGCGGAGAGCTGGGCGACCTCCTCGCGACGCAGTCCGGGGGTGCGGCGGCGGCGTCCCCGCGGCAGGCCGACCTGTTCGGGCGTGATGCGCTCGCGGCGGCTGCGCAGGAAGGCGGCGAGCTCGTGCCGCCGGGTGCCGGGGGCGGCCGTCGTCATCGTCGTCACGTCTCCAGGGTGCCGGGGCCTTCAGCCCGTTGCCAGGTGGTGCTTGTACCAGGATAAAGACACTCTGGTACCAGGCTGAGCGACGGCGGAAGGTCGGGGAGTGACCACGACTCCGACCCCCGCACCGACTTCTCCGGGCCGCACGACCGCCCTGGACGGCGACCCCACAGGACCCACAGCCCCTGTTGGCCCCACAGCCCCCGCCCTCGGCCGGCTCGGGCTCTTCACCGTGCTCCTCGGCGCCTCGCTCCCCTTGATCGACTTCTCCGTCGTCAACGTCGCTCTGCCGTCCATCGACCACGACCTCGCCGCGGGACCGGCCCTGCTCGAACTCGTCGTCGCCGGGTACGGCCTGTCGTACGCCGTGCTGCTCGTCCTCGGCGGGCGGCTCGGCGACCTCTTCGGCCGCCGCCGGCTCTTCCTCGCCGGCATGGCGGCCTTCGGTCTGACCTCCCTCGCCTGCGGTCTCGCGCCCGGCGCCTGGACGCTGGTCGGGGCGCGGGTGGCCCAGGGCGCCGCGGCGGCCCTGATGCTCCCGCAGGTCCTCGCGACGATCCACTCCTCGACGTCGGGCCCGCGGCGGGCGAGGGCGCTCAGCCTGTACGGGGCGACCGTGGGCCTCTCGATGATGGTGGGCCAGATCCTGGGCGGGGTGCTCGTCGCCGCCGATCTCGCGGGCTCCGGCTGGCGGGCGGTGTTCCTGGTGAACGTGCCGGTGACGGTGGCGGGCCTGTTCCTCGCCCTGCGCACCGTCCCGGAGACCCGGTCCGAGCGCCCGGCGCCGGTGGACGTGCCGGGCACGCTGCTGCTCGGCGTCGCGCTGCTCACCCTGCTCGCCCCGCTGACGGAGGGCAGGGCGGCGGGCTGGCCGCTGTGGACCTGGATCGCCCTGGCCGTGTTCCCGGTCGCCGTGTGGGCGTTCTGGCGGGTGGAGCTGCGGGCGGACCGCGCGGGGCGCACTCCCCTGGTCCCGCCGAGCCTGCTCGGCCTGGTCCCGCTGCGGCGCGGGCTCGTACTGATCCTGCCGCTCTCGATGGGCTTCGGCGGCTTCGTGTTCGTGATCGCGGTGGCGCTCCAGCAGGGCCTGGGGCTCGGCGCGGTGGTCTCGGGCCTGGCGCTCGCCCCGATGGCGGTGGCCTTCTTCGCGGCCTCGCTCGCGGGTCCCCGGCTCGTACGGCGGTGGGGCACGCGGGTGGTGACGGCGGGCGGCACGGTGCAGGCCCTCGGCATCGGACTGCTCGCCCTGACCGTCTGGCGCGCCTGGCCGGACCTCTCGGTCTGGCTGCTGCTTCCCGGGATGGCCGTCGCGGGCCTGGGGCAGGGTCTCCAGCTGCCGGTGCTCTTCCGGGTGGTGCTCTCCGAGGTCCCGCCGGAGCGGGCGGGCGTGGGCAGCGGCGTCATGGTGACGACCCAGCAGTCCGCCCTGGCCCTGGGCGTCGCGACGCTCGGCTCGCTGTTCCTGAGCCTTGCCGCGTCCGTCGGCTCGGGCACGGCCCTGACGGTGACGCTCCTGGTCCAGCTGGCGCTTGTCCTGCTCACGGCGGCGCTGTCGCTGCGGCTGCCGAGGACGGTGGGGTAGCGGACAGGACGGAGGGCCCGGGGCGGCACGCGCCCCGGGCCCTCCGCCGTACCGGTAGAGCTACTTCTGACCGGCCTCACCGGTCTCGGCGCCCTCGGCGCCGGCGGTGTTCTCGGTGTTCTCGGTGCCCTGGGCGCGTTCGCGCATCTTCTTCAGGAGCTCCTGCTTCTGCTCGTCGGCCGTGCGACGGGCGGCACCGGCGCTCTGGACGCCGCCGTGCTGTTCGTCGCGGGACAGCTTCTTGCGCTGTCCGCCGACGCCGAGGAGGTTGTTGCGCTTGGCCATGGGGGTTCTCCCGTGCAGTGAGGTGGGCGGTGGTCGAGCTCGATCAGCTGGGCTGGGCGCTCACTCGTAGATCTGGAAGAACGAAGACATGTCGGTGACGGTACCCCGGCCGCGGGAGGCCGAGCACCACATTTCCCGGCCACTCTCAGCCGAATGACAAATATTGAAATCCGTCATCGGTCATGCCGCTCTTGAGCCATGACCACCACCCAGCGCATCCCCACCCGCCCCCTCGGCACCACAGGCCCCCACGTCTCCGCCCTCGGCCTCGGCTGCATGGGCATGTCCGCGCTGTACGGCGAGAGCGACCGCGCCGAGTCGATCGCGACCCTCCACGCCGCCCTGGACGCGGGCGTCACCCTGCTCGACACGGGCGACTTCTACGGCATGGGCCACAACGAACTGCTGATCGCCGAGGCGCTCCGTACCGCCCCCGCCGCCGCCCGCGACCAGGCGCTGACCAGCGTCAAGTTCGGTGCGCTTCGCACCGTCGAGGGCGGGTTCACCGGCTACGACGGCCGCCCGGCCGCCGTGAAGAACTTCGCGGCGTACTCGCTCCAGCGGCTCGGCACCGACCACATCGACATCTACCGGATCGCCCGCGTCGACCCCGACGTGCCGATCGAGGAGACCGTCGGCGCCATCGCGGAGCTGGTCGAGGCGGGCCACGTACGGCACATCGGCCTCTCCGAGGTCGGCGCGGACACCCTGCGCCGGGCGGCGGCCGTGGCCCCGATCGCGGACCTCCAGATCGAGTACTCGCTGATCTCCCGGTCCATCGAGGAGAAGATCCTCCCGGCCGCGCGCGAGCTGGGCATCGGGATCACCGCGTACGGAGTCCTGTCCCGCGGTCTGATCAGCGGTCACTTCACCCGGGACCGGGAGCTGGCGCCCGGCGACTTCCGGGGCATGAGCCCGCGCTTCCAGGGCGAGAACCTCCAGCGGAACCTGGACCTGGTGGACCGGCTGCGGGCGCTCGCCGACGCGAAGGGCGTCTCGGTCGCGCAGACCGCCGTCGCCTGGGTCCTCGCGCAGGCGGGACGGCACGGCGTGGACATCGTCCCGCTGGTCGGCGCCCGGCGCCGGGACCGGCTCGCGGAGGCGCTCGGCGCCCTGGACGTCATGCTCGACGCCGCGGACCTGGCCGCGATCGAGGAGGCCGTCCCGGCCGGCGCGGCGGCCGACGAGCGGTACCCGGCGGCGCAGATGGCACACCTGGACAGCGAGCACTGACCGGCCGCCGAAAGGGCTCCATGGCTAACAAGTACTGTCATTCCATGGCCGCCACCGAGACCCTGACCGCAGAGCGCATCCTCGAAGCCACCGAGGAGGTGCTGCGGCGCTACGGCCCGGCGAAGGCGACCGTCGTGGACGTGGCCCGGGTGCTCGGCGTGAGCCACGGCAGCGTCTACCGCCACTTCCGTACGAAGGCGGCGCTGCGCGAGGCGGTCACCGAGCGGTGGCTGGAGCGGACGGTCGTGGAGCTCCGCCCGTACGTCGAGGACGGCGGGCCCGCCGACGAGCGGCTCACCGGCTGGCTGACCGCCCTCTTCGGCCTCAAGCGCCACAAGGCGGGCGGCGACCCGGAGCTGATGGCCACCTTCATGGTCCTCATCGGCGAGAACAGCGCGGTGGTCGACCGGCACGTGGAGCACCTCGTGGGCCAGATCGCCCGGATCGTCGAGGACGGGCACCGGGAGGGCGTGTTCGCCGCCCCGGAGCGGGACTTCGCGACGACGGCCCGCGCGGTCTTCGACGCCACGGACCGCTTCCACGACCCGGCGCACGCCGGCGACTGGTCCGCCCCGGACATCGGGGACGCGTTCGCGGCGGTCGTCTCCCTGGTGCAGCGCGCGCTGCGGCCCTGACCGCGTACGGGAAAGCCCCCGGCTCCGAAAGGAACCGGGGGCTTCGCCCTCGAAGCGATCGGACTCAGCAGCCGAGCAGGCGGCTGCCCAGGTAACCCTGGATCTGGTCGAGGGAGACGCGCTCCTGCTTCATGGTGTCGCGCTCGCGCACGGTCACCGCGTTGTCGTCGAGGGTGTCGAAGTCGACGGTGATGCAGAACGGCGTGCCGATCTCGTCCTGGCGGCGGTAGCGGCGGCCGATGGCGCCGGCGTCGTCGAACTCGATGTTCCAGTTCTGGCGCAGGTCCGCCGCCAGGCCCTTGGCCTTCGGGGAGAGCTGCGGGTTGCGGGACAGCGGCAGGACGGCGACCTTGACCGGGGCCAGGCGCGGGTCGAGGCGCAGGACGGTGCGCTTCTCCATGACGCCCTTGGCGTTGGGGGCCTCGTCCTCGTTGTACGCGTCGAGCAGGAAGGCCAGCATCGCGCGGCCGACACCGGCGGCGGGCTCGATGACGTACGGCGTGTAGCGCTCGCCGGTCTCCTGGTCCAGGTAGGTCAGATTGGCGCCGGAGGCCTTGGAGTGCGCGTTCAGGTCGTAGTCGGTGCGGTTGGCGACGCCCTCGAGCTCGCCCCACTCGCTGCCGCCGAACGAGAAGCGGTACTCGATGTCGGCGGTGCGCTTCGAGTAGTGGGAGAGCTTCTCCTTCGGGTGCTCGAACCAGCGCATGTTCTCCTCACGGAGACCCAGGCCCGTGTACCAGTTCCAGCGCTGCTCCATCCAGTACTCCTGCCACTGCTCGTCCTCGCCCGGCTTGACGAAGAACTCCATCTCCATCTGCTCGAACTCGCGGGTGCGGAAGATGAAGTTGCCCGGAGTGATCTCGTTCCGGAAGGACTTGCCCATCTGGCCGATGCCGAACGGCGGCTTCTTGCGCGAGGTCTGCTGCACCTGACCGAAGTTGGTGAAGATGCCCTGCGCGGTCTCGGGACGCAGGTAGGCGACGGAGCCGGTGTCCTGGGTCGGGCCGAGGTGGGTGGAGAGCAGGCCGGAGAACTGCTTGGGCTCGGTGAAGGTGCCCTTGTTGCCGCAGTTGGGGCAGTTGAGGTCGGCGAAGCCGTTCTCGGGGAGACGGCCGTGCTTCTCCTCGTACGCCTCCTCCAGGTGGTCCGCGCGGTAACGCTTGTGGCAGGAGGTGCACTCGGTCAGCGGGTCGGTGAAGGTGGCGACGTGACCGGAGGCCTCCCAGACCTCGGTGGCCAGGATGACCGACGAGTCGATGCCGACGACGTCCTCGCGCGCGGTGACCATGTAACGCCACCACTGACGCTTGATGTTCTCCTTGAGTTCGACACCCAGCGGTCCGTAGTCCCAGGCGGCCTTCTGGCCGCCGTAGATCTCACTGCACGGGTAGACGAAGCCACGGCGCTTGCTCAGGCTGACGATGGTGTCGATCTTGTCGGCGGCCACGGTGCTCTCTTCATTACGACGACGAAGTGCGAATGCCACAGGTTACCGGCGCCCGCGGGGCCGGAATCAAATCGGTTCGGCCTCGTCCATCGGGAAGTGGAGGGCGGCCGGCACGCGACTGTCGACGGCGCTGACCAGGTCGCGCCCCGACTTGTACCAGTCTGCCGCGAAATCGATACAGGCGCCGTTCTCCCCGAAGAGCCGCCGCGCTCCGGAGGGAAAGATTCCGAGCCCCACGACGTGGTGCCAGCGCACTCCGTGCGCATGGCCCTCGGTCCAGTGCATCAGGCCCTCGCCGCTCAGGTACATCCGTTCGGAGCGCCCGACGGGTCCGAAGAGTCTCGGCCGGTACTCGTGCCCCTCGTGGAAGTTCCCGTCCAGGGCGCAGGTCTCCTCCTCGAAGGGAAGGTCCGGGCCGGGTTCGCAGCCTTCGGGCACGGTCAGCACGGCGGTCGAGGGGTACGCGGCGAGGGCGGCGCGGACGACGCCGGGGCCGAACGAGGCGATCCTGTCGCGGACGAGGGCGACGTCCTGGACCTCGTGGCCGAGGAGGTGCTGCCAGGCCGCGGCCGTGAGCTGGCGGAAGCGCCCCTCGCCGGTGTCGAGGCGTTCGCTCCAGACCCGCTCGACGTCCCGTACCTCGGCGTCGGTGGGCCCGTCGTCGGCCAGCTCGCGCAGGGCGGCGTCGAATCCTGCGGCGACCTCGGCGGCGCCCTCGACATCGGTCTGGGCGACCAGCCAGCAGAACGAGCGGGCGCCTCCGGCGTAGGCGCCGAGGACCTCCACCTCCCCGATCACGTTCCGGGCGACGCGCGGGTCCCGCGCCGCCCGGTTCCGGGCGACCTCCACGGAGAAGAACCCGGCGGGTGCGCGGGGCACCTCGAAGGAGACGGCGACCGGCATCCCGAGCTCCTCGGGAACCGCGGTCCAGCGGCCGGTGGTCCCGGGGAGGGGGTGGACGACGGGCCGCTCGACGCGCGGGCCGTCGGGGAGCCGGGGGGCGAGGGCCTTGGGGGGCGGGCCGGAGAGCGCGAGGACGGCGTTGGCGCGGGTGAAGCGTTCCGCGGCCCAGGCGCGGAGGTCGTCCGCGTCGACGGCTCCGAGGGCGGGGAAGCCCCAGCCGATCTTGCCGATGCCGCGCAGTCCGTAGCGGTCCAGGAGCTCCCTCTCCTGGAGGTCCTCCCACGGCCTCTCGCGGCGCTTCCGGGCGGTGACGAGGCGCACGGCCTCCGCGAGCCCGTCCACGGGGAGGTCGGACAGCGTCCGGCAGAGCCGGTTCACGGCTTCGGCGACCTGCTCGGGGTCTCCGTCGATCAGGACGCTGCAGTCCTGCACCTCGGTGACGAACTCGACGCCGTCGACCCGTACGCCCGAGTCCCGCACTGCGGCGACGGCGAGCTGGAGGGCGAGGTCGGTGATGCCGAGGCGGGTGAACGGCTCGTCCTCGATGCCCGCGCCGAGCACCAGCCAGGCCCGGAAGGGGCCGGGGACGTCGTCCCAGTAGAGCGGAATGCCGTTGATCACCGTGCGCTGCATGGGCCCGCACTGTAGTGCGGCGGAACACACGTCCGACAATTGACAATCGTTTCCAGTTTTGTTGAAAATGAGTGTCATGAACGTACGTCGCCTGATACCCAGCACCGCCCTCGCCGGAGCCGTCACCCTCGGCCTCGTCTCCCTCTCCGCCTGTGGAACCTCCGACGCGGCGGGCAAGGACAGCGGCGGCAAGCTGGACGTGGTGGCCTCCTTCTACCCCATGCAGTACCTGGCCGAGCAGATAGGCGGCGACCACGTCGCCGTCAACACGCTCACCAAGCCCGGCGTCGAACCCCACGACCTGGAGCTCAAGCCGAAGCAGATCGGCGAGCTCGGCGAGGCCGACGTCATCCTCTACCTCAAGGGCATCCAGCCCGCCGTCGACGAGGCCATCGCCCAGGCCGGCGTCAAGAACACCGTCGACGCCGCCACCCTCACCAAGCTCGAGGTCCACGGCACCGGAACCGGCGGCCACGAGGGCGAGGCGGGCCACGAGGGCGAGACCGCCGAGGAGCACGCCGAGCACGCCGGCGAGGGCCACGCGGAAGAGGAGGCGGGCCACGACCACGGCTCCGAGGCCGGCGCCGACCCGCACGTCTGGCTCGACCCCGTGAAGTACGCCGAGGTCGCCAAGGGCGTCGGCACCGCCCTGGAGAAGGCGGACCCGGACCACGCCGCCGACTACAAGAAGAACACCGACGCGCTCGTCAAGAAGCTCGGCGACCTGAACACCGACTTCGTGAACGGCCTGAAGAACACCACGACGAAGACCTTCATCACCACCCACTCCGCCTTCGGCTACCTCGCCGAGCGGTACGGCCTGGACCAGGAGGGCATCTCCGGCGTGGACCCCGAGTCCGAGCCGAGCCCCGCCCGGATCAAGGAACTCCAGGACAAGGCGAAGAAGGAGAAGGTCACCACCGTCTTCTTCGAGACCCTCGCGAGCGACAAGACCGCCAAGACCCTCGCCTCCGACACCGGTCTCAGGACCGACGTGCTCGACCCGCTCGAGGGAATCACGGACAAGTCCCAGGGCGATGACTACATCGAGGTCATGCAGTCCAACCTCACCGCGCTGAAGAAGGCCCTCGGCGCCAAGTGACCGCAGCACAGCAGGAGGTACGCGCCATGGCAGCCCTGGAGCAGGACCCCGTCATTTCCGTCCGCGGAGCCACGGCGGCCCTCGGCGCCCGGCCCGTCCTCCGGGGCGTCGACCTCACCGTCCACCACGGTGAGGTCGTCGCCCTGCTCGGCGCCAACGGCTCCGGCAAGTCCACCGCCGTCCGCTCCGTCATAGGTCAGGTGCCGCTGACCGGCGGCCGGATCGAGCTGTTCGGCACGGAGCAGAAGCGGTTCCGCGACTGGGCCCGCGTCGGCTACGTACCCCAGCGCACGACCGCGGCCAGCGGTGTCCCCGCCACGGTCCGCGAGGTCGTCTCCGCCGGCCGGCTCGCGCGCCGCAGGTTCGGCTGGACGACGAAGGAGGACCGGGCCGCCGTCGAGCGGGCCATGGAGCTCGTCGGCCTCGCCGACCGCGCCAAGGACTCCGTCACCGCCCTCTCCGGCGGCCAGCACCAGCGGGTCCTGATCGCCCGCGCGCTCGCCTCCGAGCCCGACCTGCTGATCATGGACGAGCCGATGGCCGGCGTGGACCTCGGGAGCCAGGAGATCCTGGCCGCGACCCTGCGCGAGCAGGTCGCCGAGGGCACCTCCGTCCTCCTCGTCCTGCACGAGCTGGGCGCCCTCGAACCGCTCATCGACCGCGCGGTCGTGCTCCGCGACGGCTGTGTCGTCCACGACGGCCCGCCGCCCGAGGCCCTCGGCCAGCACGCCCTGCCGGGCCACGACCACGTCCACCCCCACGCGGCCGACGAGCCGCTCCGCACGGGACTGCTGACCTGACATGGACTTCCTCGAACCTGCCTTCATGCAGCGGGCGCTCCTCGCGGCCGTCCTCGTCGGCATCACCGCCCCCGCCGTCGGCATCTACCTCGTCCAGCGCCGCCAGGCGCTGATGGGCGACGGCATCGGCCACGTCGCCATGACCGGTGTCGGCCTCGGCTTCCTGCTGAACTCCAACCCGGTCTGGATGGCGACGCTCGTCGCCGTCGCGGGCTCCGTCGCGATGGAACTGATCCGGGCGTACGGGAAGACCCGGGGCGACCTCGCGCTCGCCCTGCTCTTCTACGGCGGCATGGCCGGCGGCGTCCTGCTGATCAACCTGTCGCCGACCGGCTCCAACGCCAACCTGACCTCGTACCTCTTCGGCTCGCTCTCCACGGTCTCCACCGAGGACGTGACGGCGATCAGCATCCTGGCCGCCTTCGTGGTCCTGGTCACCGTCGGCCTGCGCCGGCAGCTCTTCGCGGTCAGCCAGGACGAGGAGTTCGCCCGGGTCACCGGACTGCCGGTGCGCGCCCTGAACCTGCTGATCGCGGTCACGGCCGCGGTGACGGTCACGGTCGCGATGCGGGTCGTGGGCCTGCTGCTCGTCAGCGCGCTCATGGTGGTGCCGGTGGCGGCGGCCCAGCAGCTGTCGAAGTCGTTCCGGGCGACCTTCGTCCTCGCGGTGGCGACCGGCGTCACGGTCACCCTGGCGGGCACGGTCACCTCGTACTACCAGGACGTCCCGCCCGGCGCGACGATCGTCCTGTACGCGATCGGGATCTTCATCGCCCTGACCCTGCTCGCCGCCCCGCTCGCCCGGCGGCGGGCCCGGGCCGCGGAGCAGGCGTCGGCGGACTGTGACGCCCGCTGCGTGCCCACCACCCGGCAGCCGAAGGACGACGTGAAGGTGCTCTGATCTGGGACACACGGGGGACTGGCAGAATGGCGGGGGCAGACAAGCATTCAAGGAGGCCCCCGTGGTGACGGCAGGACCCCCCGTACGAGGCCGCTCGACCAAGCAGCGGGCCGCCGTGTCGGCGGCGCTGAACGAGGTGGACGAGTTCCGCAGCGCCCAGGAGCTGCACGACATGCTCAAGCACCGCGGCGACTCGGTCGGCCTCACCACCGTCTACCGCACGCTCCAGTCCCTCGCGGACGCGGGCGAGGTGGACGCGCTGCGCACCAGCGACGGCGAGACGGTGTACCGCCGCTGCTCGACCGGCGACCACCACCACCACCTGGTCTGCCGCGTCTGCGGCAAGGCCGTCGAGGTGGAGGGCCCGATGGTGGAGCAGTGGGCCGAGACGATCGCCTCGGAGCACGGCTTCGTGAACGTGGCGCACACGGTCGAGATCTTCGGCACGTGCGCGGACTGCGCGGAGAAGTGACCTGACGTGCGAGTGGGCCCGCACCGGAGGATTCCGGTGCGGGCCCACTCGCGTGTCACACCCGTACGGTGTTCCGGTCCAGGATCGCCCGCAGCCGGTCCGCGTCGGCCGGGTCGGCGAGCCCGCGCTTGGGCAGGTAGGCGAGGCCGGTGCCGGACGTGCGGTCCGTGAACAGGACGAAGAGCCGGGGCGTCTCGACGTACCGGGTCAGCAGCGCCCACCGGATCGTCGTGTCGGTGTCCCGCGACGTCCACCGCCCGCCGTCCTCGTCCACGACCGCACGGGCCTCGCCCTGGGACCCGATCAGCCGGAAGAGGCTCCGGGCAGTCGCCCAGGGGACCAGCTCGGCGGCGGTCACGGCCACCAGGCCGAGGAGCGCCAGGAGGACCGCCTCTCCCGGGTCCCCGGACAGCAGGGCGAGCCCGGCGACCAGGACCGCCAGGACGCAGGCACCGCGCGCGGTCCACCGCAGCAGCCGCCACCAGCGGGTGGCCCGCAGCCGGACCCGTACCGCCTCGTTCACCTCGGCGAACTCGGCCGAGTAGACGAGCTGCACCCCCTCCCCCACGGCGGCCTCAGGCCTTGTCGAGGACGGCCATGTCGGCCGGGTCGACGCCGCCGAAGCGCCGGTCGCGCTGGGCGTACTCGACGCAGGCGCGCCACAGGTCGCGGCGGTCGAAGTCCGGCCACAGCACGTCCTGGAAGACCATCTCGGCGTACGCGCTCTGCCAGATCAGGTAGTTGGAGGTGCGCTGCTCGCCACTGGGCCGCAGGAAGAGGTCCACGTCCGGCATGTCCGGGTAGTAGAGGTACTTCTGGATGGTCTTCTCGGTGATCTTCGCCGGGTCGAGCCGGCCCGCCTTCACGTCCTCCGCGAGGGCCTGCGCCGCGTCCGTGAGCTCCGCGCGTCCGCCGTAGTTCATGCAGAAGTACAGCGTCAGCTTGGTGTTGTCCTTGGTCTGCTCCTGCGCGACCTGGAGCTCCTTGGCGACCGACTTCCACAGCTTGGGCATGCGGCCGACCCAGCGCACCCGGATGCCGAGCTCGTCGAGCTGGTCGCGGGTCTTGCGGATGAAGTCGCGGTTGAAGTTCATCAGGAAGCGCACCTCCTCGGGCGAGCGCTTCCAGTTCTCGGTGGAGAAGGCGTACAGCGAGATCGCGCCCACCCCCATCTCGATCGCGCCCTGGAGCACGTCGAGCACCTGCTCGGCGCCGACCTTGTGCCCCTCGGTGCGGGGCAGGCCGCGCTCCTTGGCCCAGCGGCCGTTGCCGTCCATGACGATCGCGACGTGCTCCGGGACGAACTCGGACTGGAGCTTCGGCGGACGGGCGCCGGACGGGTGCGGCTCGGGAGTCGAGTACTCCCGACGCTGGCGGCCGAGGAGTCGTGCGATGGCCATGGTGTGGTCTCTCCTA
This sequence comes from Streptomyces griseoluteus, assembly GCA_000717735.1. GTDB lineage: Bacteria > Actinomycetota > Actinomycetes > Streptomycetales > Streptomycetaceae > Streptomyces > Streptomyces griseoluteus_A. The sequence continues at coordinate 41,506 of JOBE01000038.1, forward strand.
GTTTTTCTCGACGTACCGCAGGGAGCGCAGGCCGCGCTCCAGGTGCCAGTGCAGATAGGCGGACACGAGTCCGCTGCCCTCCCTGACGTGACGCGGCTCGCACGCGTCCGCCGTCGCCCAGTCGCCGGTGAGCAGCGCGCTGAGCAGGCCTACGGCCTCCGCAGAGGGTACGACGCTTCCGGGCACCCGGCAGTCGCCGCATATGACGCCGCCCGCCGCGACCGAGAAGAACCGGTTGGGGCCGTGGAGTCCGCATTTCGCACAGTCGTCGAAGCTGGGGGCGTAGCCGTTCACGGCGAGGGAGCGCAGCAGGAAGGCGTCCAGGATGAGGTGGGGGGCGTGCTCGCCCCTGGCGAGCGTCCGCAGGCCCCCGACGAGCAGCAGGTACTGCTGCACGGCGGGCTCGCCCTCGTGGTCGGTGAACCGCTCGGCCGTCTCCAGCATGGCGGTGCCGGCGGTGTAGCGGGCGTAGTCGGTGACGATGCCGCTGCCGTACGCGGCGATGGTCTCGCTCTGCGTGCACAGCGGCAGACCGCGCCCGACCAGCTCGCTCCCGCGGACGAAGAACTGCACGTCCACGTGCGAGAACGGTTCGAGCCGGGCCCCGAACTTCGACTTCGTCCGCCGCACCCCGCGCGCCACGGCGCGTACGCGCCCGTGACCGCGCGTGAGGATGGTGATGATGCGGTCCGCTTCACCCAGCTTCTGGGTGCGCAGCACGATGCCGTCGTCGCGGAACAGACTCATGGGCCCATTCTCCCGTACGGCGGGGGCGCGCCGACCACGGGCCGGATCTCGGGACAGCCCTCCGGCCGGACATCCGGGAAGGCTTCGCGCATACGGGCGAGGAGGGCCGCGGCCGCCGGGGCGGCGGGGCCGTCCGCCGGCCAGGCGAGGGCGACCCGGCCGCGGAGGTCCGGTTCGGTGAGGGGAAGGGTACGGAGCCCCAGCGCGTCCGCCGCCCCGGGCGGGGGATCCGGGAGGACCGCGACACCGAGGCCTCGGGCGGCGAGCCGCGCCAGGACGTGCGGAACGGCGGCCTCGAAGGCGATGTGGGGCCGGAAGCCCGCCCGCGTACAGGCGCGCTCCAGGACGCCTCGCAGGCCGGTGCCGCGCGGAAGGCTGATAAGGGGACGGCCCGCGAGCGCGGCGAGCGGGACGGCCGTGCGGCCGTCGAGGGTGGTGAGCAGCGGGTCGTCCGGGGCCATGGCGGCGACCAGGGGCACGTCGACGAGGACCTGGAGACTGACGCCCTGCGGGGGCTCCTCCTCGGCGAGGCCGATCACCGCGAGGTCGAGTTCGCCGCGGCGCAGGGCGTCGAGCATCCGCTCCGACGTGTCGTCGGTGAGAGAGATCTCCACCTGCGGGTGGTCGTCGTGGAAGTCGGCCAGGGCGGCGGCGACGTCGAACTCGTCGGCGGCGGCGGCGCCGGACACGAGCCCGATGGTGACCTGCCCCCTGACGAGCCCGGCGAACTCGTCCACGGTCCGCCGCAGCCCCTCGACGGCCGCGAGCGCCGCCCGCGCGAAGGGCAGTACCGCCTCACCGACGGCGGTCGTGGTCACCGTCCGGCCGGAGCGGTCGAGCAGCGGCTGCCCGAGCTCCCGCTCCAGCTGCCGGATCTGGGCGCTCACCCCCGGCTGCGCGAGGTGGAGGCGGGCGGCGGCGCGGGTGAAATTGGCCTCCTCGACGACGGCGAGGAAGTACTGCAGCTGGCGAAGCTCCATAAGCAGTGATTCTAGTGAGGAGAAGTACCCGGTCTTGGACTTCTGGAAGATGCTTCGGCACGCTGGCGATCATGGAGACCACGGCAGGGATACGCGCGGAGATCGCGGCCGAGCGGCGCGAACTGGCGGACGTCCTGGACGGGCTGACCGATGAGCAGTGGGACGTGCCGTCGTTGTGCGGCGGCTGGCGCGTACGGGAGGTCGCCGGCCATATGAGCATGGGGTTCCGGTACTCGCTCGGCAGGACGGCGCTGGAACTCGCCCGCGCGCGCGGCGACCTGCACCGGATGACCGACCGTCTCGCGCGCCGGGACGCCGCCGCCCTGTCCCCGCGCGAACTCGCGGCAGCACTGCGGGACAACGCCCGTCACCCCTGGAAGCCGCCGGTGGGCGGTCTGCCGGCGGCCCTCGGCCACGACGTGATCCACGGCCTGGACATCACCGTCCCGCTCGGCCTCGGGCGCCGGGTCCCGGAGAAGCGCCTGCGGATCCTGCTGGCGACCGTGACCCCTCGGACGCTCCGCTTCTTCAAGGCGGACCTCGAAGGCGTCACGCTGCGGGCCACGGACCTGGACTGGTCGTACGGAACAGGAGTTCAGGTAGTGCGCCGCCCCGCCCAGGAACTCCTGCTGCTCGCCTACGGACGCACACTCCACCGACCGGCAGAGAGGGAAGCGTCATGACGTACTCGCACGAGGACGAGGAGCTGGTGAAGCAGCCGATCGGCTACTGGACGTGGGCCGCGAACAAGACCCTGTCGGCCTTCGTCAGGGGACGGCTCGCGGCGATCGGGATCACCCAGCCCCAGTGGTGGGTGCTGCACCAGGTGCTGTACGGCGAGGACGGTGCCACCCGGGACGAGGTGATCACAGCCCAGCAGGCCAACCTGGACGTCGGCGCCGCCGGCCTGGCGCCCGACATCAACCTCCTGACGGAACGGACCCTGCCCGTCCTGGACGCGGACGGCCGCCTCCAAATCACCGACGACGGCAGGGCGCTGCACGCGCACGCCGCCCGTACGCAGCGGGCCGGCCGGGAACACGTACACGCCGGCATCACGGACGAGGAGTACCTGATCACTCTGAAGGTCCTTCAGCGCATGATCCGCAACGCGGGCGGAGACGTGTCACCGGCCTGACAGCCGTACGGGGGTGGTTCAGGGCACCTCGCCCCGGCTCCGGGCGTTGACGTGCGCCGTGGCGGCGCTCAGGCGCTCCGACGAGGTCGCCTCCCGGACGTCCTCGGGCTCCACGTCCCACTCCCGTCCGCCACCGAGCGGGCGGATCTGGACGTACGGCCCCTCGTGGCCCATCACTCTCCCGACCCGCCCGGTGCGGATCTCCACGACGTACGACCCGATGGGCAGTGCGGCTGTCATGACCGGCTCTCCTCCCCCGGCAGTAGGGCTGCGGCGATGAGCCGCGCCGTTTCCGCCGTGCAGCATCCCAATTCGACGAGCGGCCGCGGGGGGTCTGCGGCGAGGGTGACGACGTCGAGCCCGAGCGAGGGGAGCGTGATTCCCGCCCTCGCAAGCGCCTCGCGCAATTCCGTCACTGCCTCTTGTGCGGCTTCGAGTGTCCCCGTGGTCGTCTTCATGATGTCTTCCTTCACCAACGTATGCCTTTCTGAATCCATTTCCTGCTTCGCCTCTCCAGGGTGGGTCGGGATCCGTAGAATCGGCAGATGCGCAGGCCGTACAACTACGGCGTAGGGTCGGGGAGTTAGTTCATGGCCAAAGGCAAGCAGCAGGACGCGTGGGTGTTCTTCGGCGAGGTCCTGAAGGAACGCAGGGAGGCGGCGGGCCTCACCCAGGAGGAACTGGGCGGACTGGTGTTCGTCTCCGGTGGGTACATCGGCCTGTTCGAGCAGGGAATTCGAAAGCCGCAGCTGGATGTGGCGAAGAGAATCGACGAAGTCCTACAAACCGGCGGTATTTTCGAACGCACGTGGCGAAAGCTCATCAACAAGTCGCCGTACGCCTCCTATTTCAGCGAGGTGGCGGAGTTGGAGGCGGTGGCGACGAAGTTGTGCGAGTTCGCGCCGGGGGTCGTACAGGGCTTGATGCAGACGGCGTCGTACGCCAGTGCCCTGACGATCGCTGCGAACCCGTTCGCCACGGACGAGTACGTCGCGGAGAAGGTGACCTCCCGACTCAGCCGAGCAGAGATCCTCACGAACACTACAAGGCCGGAGTATTGGGCGATCCTGCATGAGCACGTCCTGCTCACCCCTGTCGGCGGTCCGGCGGTCATGGCCGAACAGCTCGACCACGTCGCAGCGCTCGTGCGCAGCCGAGCAGCTGTCGTCACCGTGCTGCCGCGGTCAGTCGGAGCCCACGCCTACATGACCGGCACGCTGAAGCTCATGGAGTTCGCGGACCAGCCGCCAACCGCCTATACGGAGACAGAGTTTTCGGGGACGCTCCTTGATGATCCAGCAGTGGTGAAGCAGGCACAGCGCGCCTACGATCTGCTCAGGGTCGCCACGCTGTCGCCGGAGGCGTCCCTCGACCTGATCAAGTCGGCGGCGGAGGACTACAGACGATGCGCTCGTACGACCTGACCAACGCCCACTGGTTCAAGAGCTCCTACAGCAACGGCCAGGGCGGCGACTGCGTCGAAGTCTCGTACGACTTCACCGGTTCCGCCTGGCGCAAGAGCAGCTACAGCGACGGCGACGGCGGCAACTGCGTCGAGGTCCTCGACGACGTCCCCGGTGTCGTGCCCGTCCGGGACAGCAAGAACCCCACCGGCCCCGTCCTGATCGTCCCCGCCGCCGCCTGGTCCGCCTTCGTCGCCGGCATCGCCGGGTGACGAAGGGCTGACGGGGGCGGCGGGCCGGTCGTACGATCCCGGCCATGTCGACCACTTCCCCGATACCCCGCCTCCAGGGGCCCGAAGGCACCTTCCTGCGGGCCGAGGGCCAGGCTCTGATCCTGCGCCGCCCCCGCGAGGAGATGCACATCCCGCTGAGGGCGATCGAGCGCGTCCGGGCCGAGGGGCGGGCCGTCGCCGTCGAGCTGACGGCCCCGGCGGGGACGACGCCGAGCGTGCAGCGCTTCGAGGGCGTGGACGAGGCCGCCGCCGTCGCGTTCGCCGAGGCCGTGAACGAGGCTCTGCCGACGGAGGGGAAGTTCGCCGACGGCGCGGAGCACCTCGCGGGCGACCGCCTGGGCGGTGACCCGCACACCACGAAGGCGCTGCGCGCGCTCAAGCGGTGGACGCTGTACGGCGCCCTCGCGGTCGTCGCCCTGTGCGTGCTCGTGATCGTCACCGGGCACGCGGGCGCCATCATCCTGATCATCCCGTTCGGGTTCATGGGGCTCGGGTTCCTGGCGGGCGGCTCGGCGGTGGCGTACTTCCCCTACCGGGAGTGGCACATGCGCAAGCACGGCGTCACGGTCGTCGCCGAGCGGATCATGGGCGAGCCGGGCCTGTTCGGCTACATGGACCCCACCGGACTGCGGCGCAACGTGAACTCGACCGCCGCCGCGTGGACGATCAAAGTCGCTTACGATCCGGAGGACCCGGGACGGGTGACCACCCTCGGGAAGCGGCCCTGGCTGCGCTTCGACGGCATCCTGGCGGCGCTCGGCATCGGCATCGGCCTGCTCTTCACCGCCGGGGTGATCGCGCTCGTCGTGACCAGCCTCCTCGGCATCGGTGATTTCTGAGGGTCGACACCGTGACTTATGGAAGTCATAAGTTCGCCTTATGAGTCCATAGACCGGGGGCGGGTACCGATCCATACCAGGGGTTATTTAGGGTGGCCTAAGTGTCGGCGGCCTCGCCGCCATGTCGCTTGCGAAGGGAAACCCGTCATGCCCCGCCCCCTCCGGGTCGCGATCGTCGGCGCCGGCCCCGCCGGAATCTACGCCGCCGATGCGCTGCTGAAGTCCGAGGCCGCCGCCGAGCCGGGTGTGTCCATCGACCTCTTCGAGCGGATGCCCGCCCCCTTCGGCCTCATCCGCTACGGCGTCGCCCCCGACCACCCGCGCATCAAGGGCATCGTCAAGGCCCTCCACCAGGTCCTCGACAAGCCGCAGGTCCGCCTGTTCGGCAACGTCGACTACGGCACCGACGTCCACCTGGACGACCTGCGCGCCTTCTACGACGCCGTGGTCTTCTCGACCGGTGCCATGGCCGACCGCCCGCTGGACATCCCGGGCGTCGAGCTCGACGGTTCGTACGGCGCCGCCGACTTCGCCTCCTGGTACGACGGCCACCCGGACGTCCCGCGCACCTGGCCGCTCGAAGCGGAGAAGGTCGCCGTCCTCGGCGTCGGCAACGTGGCCCTCGACATCGCCCGCATCCTCGCCAAGACCGGCGACGAGCTGCTGCCGACCGAGATCCCGGCGAACGTCTACGACGGCCTCAAGGCCAACAAAGCCCTGGAGATCCACGTCTTCGGCCGCCGTGGCCCGGCCCAGGCGAAGTTCAGCCCCATGGAGCTGCGCGAGCTGGACCACTCCCCCACCATCGAGGTCATCGTCAACCCCGAGGACATCGACTACGACGACGGCTCGATCGCCGAGCGCCGCAAGAACAAGCAGACCGACATGGTCGCCAAGACCCTGGAGAACTGGGCGATCCGCGACATCGGCGACCGCCCGCACAAGCTCTTCCTGCACTTCTTCGAGTCGCCCGTCGAGATCCTCGGCGAGGACGGCAAGGTCGTCGGCCTGCGCACCGAGCGCACCGAGCTGGACGGCACCGGGAACGTCAAGGGCACCGGCGCCACCACCGACTGGGACGTCCAGGCCGTCTACCGCGCCGTCGGCTACCTCTCCGACGAGCTGCCCAAGCTCCCCTGGGACGCCGTCTCCGGCACCGTCCCGGACGAGGGCGGTCGCGTGATCGAGGAGGGTGGCGCGCACATGGCCTCCACGTACTGCACCGGCTGGATCCGGCGCGGCCCGGTCGGCCTCATCGGCCACACCAAGGGCGACGCCAACGAGACCGTCGCGAACCTCCTGGACGACTTCGCGAACGGCCGTCTGCTGACGCCCGAGTCCCCGGAGACGGACGCGGTCGTGTCCTTCCTGGAGGGCAAGGGCATCACGTACACGACGTGGGAGGGCTGGTACGCCCTGGACGCCGCCGAGAAGGCGCTCGGCGAGCCGCAGGGCCGCGAGCGCGTGAAGATCGTCGAGCGCGAGGACATGCTGCGCGCGAGCGGCGCGATCCAGTAGCGGACGCGCGGCGGGCCCTCACCCCTCCCCGGACCTATTCTGAAAGGGCCGGGAAAGGGGTGAGCGGCCATGTCCGCACCCACCACGATCGATCCTGTCGAGCGAGCCAGGGACGCGGCGGCCCGTGAGTCCTGGGCCGAGGCGTACGCGCTCCTCCACGCCCACGACCGGCACCCGTCGCGCGGCCTGACCGCCGACGACCTGTCCGTGCTCGCCGACGCCGCCTGGTGGTCGGGGCACGTCGACGAGTCCGTCACCGCCCGGCTCAGGGCGCACGCCGCCTACCTCGCGGCCGACGACCACCGGGGCGCCGGGCTCGCCGCCTGGTGGCTGCACTACGAGTACCTGGGCCTCGGGCGTCCCGCGGCGGCGGCCGGCTGGCTCCACCGGGCCCGGCACCACCTGGAAGGCCTTCCGGACTGCCCGGAGCAGTGCTTCCTGGCCTGGAGCGACGCCGAGGAGGCCCAGGCACACGGCGACCACGAGGCCGCCCTCGCCGCCGCCCGCCGGATGACCGGCCTCGCCCTCGACTCCGGCAGCCCCGACCTCCTCGCCCTCAGCCGCCAGGCCGAGTCCCGCGTCCTCCTCGCGGCGGGCCGCAGGACCGAGGCCCTCGCCCTCCTCGACGACGCGATGTGCGCGGTGTCGGCGGACGAGCTGAGCGGCGTGTTCACGGGCTGGCTGTTCTGCCTGGCCCTGACCCAGTGCATGGAGGCGGCCGACTTCGGCCGGGCGGTGGAGTGGACGAACGCGGCGATGGAGTGGTGCGCCCCGCCCTGGTCGGGCCACCCGCCGGAGGACGACCGGGGAGCCCGTACGGAAACGGCCGACGCGCCCGCCCCCACGCCGCTGCCCATGAGCGTGCCCTCCGGCGAGAATCCGTTCCGTGGCGTCTGCCGGGTCCACCGGGTCGAGGTCCTCGACCTCCTGGGCGCCTGGGCGCTCGCCGAGGCGGAGGCCCGGCAGGCCTGCCGTGAGGTGCCGGTGGACTGCCTGGAGTCGGCCGCCGCCGCCTACTACGCCGCCGGTGACGTCCAGCGGCGCCAGGGCCGCCTGGACGAGGCCGGCGTGTCGTACGGGCACGCCCACGAGCTGGGCAGGATCCCGCAGCCGGGCCTCGCGCTGCTGCGGCTCGCGCAGGGCCGCGCCGACGCGGCGGTGGCGGGCATCGACCTGGCCCTGGCCTGCCGGGGCGAAACCGACCACGACGTCCTGGGCCTGGCCCGGCTGCTCGCCGCCCGTACGGAGGTGGCCCTCGCCGTCCGGGACGTGTCCGGTGCGGCGGAAGCCGCGGCGGACCTCGACGCCCTGGCCGGGGACGTACCGCTGCTGCGCGCCCTGGCCGACACGGCGCTCGGCTCGGTGGCCCTGGCCCGGCGGACCGCCGACGCGCTGCCGCCGCTGCGGCGGGCGCTCGCCGGCTGGCTGGAGCTCCGGGTGCCGTACGAGGCCGCGCAGGTACGGATGCTGCTCGCGGCGGCCGACCGGGCGGCGGGCGACGAGGAGGCGGCCCGCCTCGAACTGGGCACCGCACGGGCCGTGTTCGAGCGGCTCGGGGCCGTACCGGACGCCCGGCGCGCGGCGGCGCTGCTCTCGGCGGGGGCGCGGCGGCGGCTGCCCGGCGGGCTCACGGCGCGGGAGGCGGAGGTGCTGCGGCTCGTCGCGGCGGGCGGGACGAACAAGGACATCGCCCGCGCCCTGGTGATCAGCGAGCACACGGTCGCCCGGCACCTGAACAACATCTTCGCCAAGCTGGGCGTCGGCTCGCGCGCCGCCGCCACGGCCTACGCGTACGCCCACGGTCTGGTCTGAACGGCCCATACGGGACCGTCGCCGGCATGGGTGGTTCGGGCGATGCGGTCGCCGGGCCCCGGGGGCTACACCGGAGACATGACCACCATCACCGATCCCCTGGACACGCTTCGCGGTGCCGTGCGCGGCACCGTCGTGACCCGTGGCGACCCGTCGTACGACGTGTCCCGCCGGGTCTACAACGCCCTGCACGACCGTCGCCCCGCCGTCGTCGTCCACGCCGTGGACACCGCTGACGTGATCGCGGCGGTGCTCCACGCCCGGGAGCACGACCTGCCGCTCGCCGTGCGCGGCGGCTCCCACTCGGTGGCCGGGTTCGGCACCGTCGACGACGGGCTCGTCGTCGACCTGTCCCGGATGCGGGGTGTCCGGGTGGACCCCGAGGCCCGTACGGCGCGGGCGGAGGGCGGCGCCACCTGGGGCGACTTCGACCACGCCACCCACGCCTTCGGGCTGGCCACCACCGGCGGGGTGATCTCCACGACCGGCGTCGGCGGTCTGACGCTCGGCGGCGGCATGGGTCACCTGGCCCGCCGCTGCGGCCTGAGCTGCGACAACCTGGTCGCGGCGGACGTGGTGACCGCCGAGGGCGCCCTCGTCTCCTGTGACGCCGAGCGGCATCCGGACCTGTTCTGGGCGCTGCGGGGCGGCGGCGGCAACTTCGGGGTCGCCACCTCGCTCGCGTACCGGCTCCACCCGGTCTCGGACGTCTTCGGCGGCCTGACGTGCTACCCGCTCGACGGGGACATGGTCCGTGCGTGGGCGGACCTGATCGCGGACTCCCCCGAGGAGCTGAACGTGATCCTGGTCCTGGCGCTCGGCCCGGAGGAACCGTTCCTGCCGGAGCGCTGGCACGGCCGTCCGATCTGCGCCGCGTTCACCTGCCACAGCGGTCCGTCGTCGGAGGACGCCAAGGTCCTGGCCCGCCTGGACGGTCTCGGCCCGGTGATCGGCCGGTTCATGGAACGCATGCCGTACCCGGTCGTCAACACCCTCTTCGACGAGCAGCTGCCGCCGGGGCTCTTCCACTACTGGAAGGGCAACTTCAGCCGCGAGATGTCGGACGGGGCCATCGCGGCCCACATGGAGTACGGCGCGACCATGCCGTCCCTGGAGTCGGACACGGCGATCTTCCCCATCGACGGGGCCTGCCACCGGGTGGGCGCGGAGGACACCGCGTTCGCCTACCGGGACGCCGTCTTCTCGCACTCCTTCGGCGGCACCTGGACCGACGCGGCGGACACGGAGCGGAACATCGCCTGGACCCGCGCCTACGACAGGGCCCTGCGCCCGCACACCCAGGAGGGCGGGTACGTGAACTTCATGGACACCGACGACCAGGACCGGGTGCGGGCCAACTACCGTCAGAACTTCGACCGGCTTCGCACGGTCAAGCGCCGGTACGACCCCGGGAACGTGTTCCGGCTCAACCAGAACATCGTTCCGTAGGAGTCCCGTCTACGGCACGGTCCTCGCCGAGGCGAGCAGCCGGATGGTGTCGTCGGGAGCGAGCGCGAGCGCGTTCCCGACGGTGCCGAGGACCTCCTGCTCGGCCGGGCTGTAGGTCCCGTCGGCGAGGGCGATCCGGGCGGCCTGGAGCAGGATCGACTCCCGCCCGGCGGGCGCCAGGTGCGGGGTGAGCGGCTCCAGGGCCTCGTGCAGCTCGATCGCGAGGAGCGCCCCCTCGGGGTTCACCTCGGGCATGAAGCGTCCGGTGTCGGCCTCCAGGGCCTCGACGAGGTCGACGAGCTGGACGGCCGTGCACTCGGCGAAGCCGGCGGACCTGACCGCGCTGACGGCCCGGTCGAGGACCGCGCGGGAGTCGGTGCCGCCGGCCGCGAGCACGGCCAGGGCGACGGTGTGCACGGCGTCCCGCAGCATCGCCGAGAAACGGCCGGTCGTGGGGCGGTCGAGGACCTCCGTGCCGAAGTGCGTGTGACAGGCCGCGCACTCGACGACGGGGCCCGTACAGCCGCGGGGCAGGACCGGGACGCCCAGGACGGCGAACCTGCGGCGGCCGGTGCGCCGCCGGTAGTTGCGGTCGCCCCCGCACTCCTCGCAGAAGAACTCGCCGTCTCCCACGGTGTTCCAGGAGGTACGGATTCCGCAGACGCCCACCTTCGCGCCACGTGAATTCCGGGCAGACGGCATACGCACCTCCTCAACGGCCCGGCTGCGCTGCCGGCGTTGGCGTGATGTTAGCCACATCCTTGATGTGGCGTCAGCACCTCGTCACGACTTCGGTGGGGAGTTGGCCGAGACATGCCATCGCCCGGCGGCCCTCAGGAAGCGCGGCGGCGACGCTTTGCGAAGGCCAGGAACCCTCCGCCGACGAGGACGGCCGCCACGGCGGCACCGATCGCGCCGGGGCCCGATGGCCGAACCGGTCGTCGCGAGATCACCCTCCGGGGTGGCGGACCGGACGCACACGCGGCTGCCCCGCACCTCACGGGGAGGTACGGGGCAGCGGCTGCCGAGCGGGTCAGCGGGCGGAGCGGTTGACGGCCGAGATGACCGCCTTCAGGGAGGCGCGGGTCGTGTTGGCGTCGATGCCGATGCCCCACAGGACCTGGCCGTCGATGGCGCACTCGATGTACGAGGCGGCCTGCGCGGAGGCGCCCTCGCTCATCGTGTGCTCCTGGTAGTCCAGCAGGCGGGCGTCCACGCCGATCGCCTGCAGGGCGGCGAAGAACGCGGAGATCGGACCGTTGCCGGAGCCGGTCAGGACGGTTTCGACACCGTCGACGACCGCCTCGACGGTCAGCGTGTCCGTGCCGTCCGTGTCGGAGGTGGTCTGGCCGGAGCGCAGCTGGATGCGCCCCCAACGAGCCGCAGTGTTGTCCGGGTTGGGCAGGTACTCGTCCTGGAAGACGGACCAGATCGCGGCCGGGGTGACCTCGCCGCCCTCGGTGTCGGTCTTCTGCTGGATGATCTTCGAGAACTCGATCTGCATCCGGCGCGGCAGGTCCAGCTTGTGGTCGTTCTTCAGGACGTACGCGATGCCGCCCTTGCCGGACTGCGAGTTGACCCGGATGACGGCCTCGTAGGAACGGCCGACGTCCTTCGGGTCGATCGGCAGGTACGGCACGGCCCACTCGATGTCGTCGACGGTGACGCCCTTGGCGGCCGCGTCGGCCTCCATCGCGTCGAAGCCCTTCTTGATGGCGTCCTGGTGGGAGCCGGAGAAGGCGGTGTAGACCAGGTCGCCCGCGTAGGGGTGGCGCGGGTGGACCTCCATCTGGTTGCAGTACTCGCTCGTGCGGCGGATCTCGTCGATCTGGGAGAAGTCGATCTGCGGGTCCACGCCCTGCGAGAACAGGTTCATGCCCAGGGTCACCAGGTCGACGTTGCCGGTGCGCTCGCCCTGCCCGAACAGGCAGCCCTCGATGCGGTCCGCGCCGGCCATGATGGCCAGCTCGGCGGCGGCCACGGCCGTACCGCGGTCGTTGTGCGGGTGGACCGACAGGCAGACGTGCTCGCGGCGGGTCAGGTTCCGGGACATCCACTCGAACCGGTCCGCGTGCGTGGACGGCGTCGAACGCTCCACGGTGGCGGGCAGGTTGAGGATGATCTCGCGGCCCGGACCCGGCTGCCAGACGTCACAGACCGCCTCGCAGACCTCCAGGGCGAAGTCCAGCTCGGTGTCGGTGAAGATCTCCGGGCTGTACTGGTAGCCGAAGACCGTGCGCTCGTCGAGCAGCTTCTCCGCGTACTCCATGACCAGCCGTGTGCCGTCCACGGCGATCTGCTTGATCTGCTCCTTCGAGCCGCGGAAGACGACCCGGCGGAAGGTGGGCGCGGTGGCGTTGTACAGGTGGACGGTGGCGCGCTTCGCACCGACCAGGGACTCCACGGTCCGCTCGATCAGGTCCTCGCGGGCCTGGGTCAGTACGGAGATGGTGACGTCGTCCGGGATCGCGCCCTCTTCGATGATGGAGCGCACGAACGCGAAGTCGGTCTCGCCGGAGGACGGGAAGCCGACCTCGATCTCCTTGTAGCCCATGCGGACCAGCAGGTCGAACATCTCGCGCTTGCGGGCGGGGCTCATCGGGTCGATCAGGGCCTGGTTGCCGTCACGCAGGTCGGTGGACAGCCAGCGGGGGGCCTTGGTGATGCGCTGCTCGGGCCAGGTGCGGTCGGGGATGACCACGGCCTCGTAGCGGCCGTACTTGTGGATCGGCATCCCGGACGGCTTCTGCAGCTGCGTGGCGTTGGTGACGGGCGTGGGGCGCTCGATGAACGGCGACTGGCTCATTGCGTTGGGCTCCTCGGGTCCTGCTGGGGAGGGACGGCCGACTGATCGAACGCAACACCAGGTCCCGCGGGGAGGGGGTCGGCCTACGACTACAGGCCCTCGCCGCGGCAGCTAAGGAGAAGCAGCCCGAAACGCATGATGTGCCGCAGCCTAGCCCAGGGACGTCGGAGGCCGACGTCCTGTTCCAGTATGCGGGACGGCTCGCGCGTCAAGGCTGATCAGTGACGGATCACTCCATTTCGCCAATCCTCGTCGCATCTCGTGACAGTGACCTCACGCAGTGCCACATTGCGGGGATGACTCCCCACACGCATGCCTTCTGCTCGATCGTCCCCCCGCACCTCCTGGAGCACCTGGCGCACTCCTCGAACCCGGCCGTCGCCGCAGCCGCCCGGCGCACCCTGATCGCGGACGCCTCCGCCCGCACCTTCCGGGTGCTGCCGCTGCCCGGCACGGCGCCCACGCTCGCCCCCGCCGAGGCCGGCCGTCCGCACCGCACCGTCTACGACTGCCGGCAGGGGACCGACCTGCCCGGCGAGCGGGTCCGCGCCGAGGGCGAGGAGGCGACCCCGGACGCCACCGTGAACCGGGCGTACGCGGGCCTCGGCGCCACCTTCGACCTCTTCATGAACGTCTTCGGACACGACTCGATCGACGGCGCGGGGCTGCCTCTGCACGCCTCCGTCCACTACGACGAGAACTACGGCAACGCCTTCTGGAACGGCGAGCAGATGGTGTTCGGCGACGGCGACGACGAGATCTTCCTCGACTTCACCCTGCCCGTGGACGTCATCGGCCACGAGCTGGCCCACGGCTTCACCCAGTACTCGGCGAACCTGGAGTACTTCAGCCAGTCCGGCGCCCTCAACGAGTCCGTCTCCGACGTCTTCGGCTCCCTGGTCAAGCAGTACGCGCACGGCCAGAGCGCCGAGCAGGCCGACTGGCTCATCGGCGAGGGCCTCTTCCACCCGAACGTGCAGGGCACGGCGCTGCGCTCCATGAAGGCCCCGGGCACCGCGTACGACGACGACGTCCTCGGCAAGGACCCGCAGCCCGGCCACATGGACGACTACGTCCGCACCGGCCGCGACAACGGCGGGGTGCACATCAACTCCGGCATCCCCAACCACGCCTTCTACCTGGCCGCGACCGAGCTCGGCGGCAACGCCTGGGACCGGGCCGGGCAGATCTGGTACGACGTGATGACCGGCGGGACGCTCACGCCCGAGGCCCGCTTCTCCGAGTTCGCGGCGGCCACGGTGGCGGCGGCGCGGGCCCGGTACGGCGACGGGGAGGAGATCCAGGCCGTCCTGAAGGCCTGGGCGGCGGTCGGCGTGCCGACCGACTGACCCGACGCGCCGGACCCTGGTAGACAGGTCCCATGCGGATTCGAGTGCGGCGCACGGGCGGTTTCGCGGGCATCGAGCGGTCGGCGGAGGTGGACACCTCGGGCCTGCCCGATGCCGGCGACTGGCAGGCCCTCGCCGGGCGGGTCCTCGACGGGGGCAGCGACGAGAGCCGGGGCGTACCGGACGGCTTCGCGTACGAGATCACGATCGACGACCGTACGATCCGCTGCTGCGACCCCCGCCTCTCGGACGCCCAGAGGACCCTCATCGCGAGGGTCCTCAAGGAAGGCGCGTAGACGGGCTAGCGGGACGCCCGGCGCCAGGGCTGCTCTAGAAGCCCAGCTTCCGCGGCTGCTTCGGGGCCTCTTCTGTTTGCCGCCCTCGCACCGCTCGGCCCCGAGGGGCCTCACGGGCTTCGCGCGGCTGCGCCGGCCTCCGGCCGGACGGTGGGGGGTTGGGCTAGAAACCCAGCTTGCGCAGCTGCTTCGGGTCCCGCTGCCAGTCCTTCGCGACCTTCACGTGCAGGTCGAGGAAGACCGGCGTGCCGAGCAGGGCCTCGATGTGCTTGCGGGACTTCATGCCGACCTCCTTCAGGCGGCTGCCCTTGGGGCCGATGATGATGCCCTTCTGGCTGGGGCGCTCGATGTACACGTTGGCGTGGATGTCGAGCAGCGGCCGGTCCGCGGGGCGGTTCTCGCGGGGGATCATCTCCTCCACGACCACCGCGATCGAGTGCGGCAGCTCGTCCCGTACGCCTTCGAGCGCGGCCTCGCGGATCAGCTCCGCGACCATGACCTGCTCCGGCTCGTCCGTGAGGTCGCCCTCCGGGTAGAGCGGCGGGGACTCGGGGAGCAGCGGGATCAGCAGGTCGGCGACGAGCTGGACCTGCTTGTTGCCGACGGCCGAGACCGGCACGATCTGCGTCCACTCGAAGCCCAGCTCCTTGCCGAGCTGGTCGACGGCGATGAGCTGCTCGGCGAGCGTCTTGGAGTCGACCAGGTCGGTCTTGGTGATGATCGCGACCTTGGGGGTCTTCTTGATCCCGGCGAGTTCCTTGGCGATGAACTTGTCGCCGGGGCCGAGCTTCTGGTCGGCGGGCAGGCAGAAGCCGATCACGTCGACCTCGGCCCAGGTGGTGCGCACGACGTCGTTGAGCCGCTCGCCCAGGAGGGTGCGCGGCTTGTGGAGGCCGGGGGTGTCCACGAGGATCAGCTGCGCCTCGGGGCGGTGCACGATGCCCCGGACGGTGTGCCGGGTGGTCTGCGGCCGGTTCGAGGTGATGGCCACCTTCTGGCCGACCAGAGCGTTCGTGAGAGTGGACTTGCCCGCGTTGGGGCGGCCTACGAAGCAGGCGAAGCCGGCCCGGTGGACGGCTTCGGTTTCTTGGTTGCGAGCGCTCATGGGGGCCATTGTCCCCGATGGACGCCCGCCTCACGTACCTCAGTGCGGATCCGGGGCCGTACGGGCCGCCCGGCGCCGTCGTATCCGCAGCCCGAAGAGGCCGGCGGCGGCCCCCGCGAGCAGGGTCGTGGCGGCGGCCCAGGGCACGGCGAGGAAGGACACCGTGCCGGTCTCCCGCACGTCCTTCGCGGTGGCGGTGAGGGTGACGTCGCCCCAGTCGAGCTGCGGGGAGCCGGTCCAGCGCTCGGTGAGCCGGATCTTCTGCCGGGGCAGCAGCTCGGCCGGAACCTTCGCGAGGTCGCGGTCGAGGAGGGTGCGGCCGAAGAGGCCTTCGGCGCGGAGCGCGACCTTGGGATCGAGGGTGACGTTGCCCCGGTTGTGCAGGGTGTACGAGACGACGGCGCTGCCGGCCCGGGTGCCGGGGACCAGCGGCCGGTCCTGGTCGAGGGTGACGTCCTCGACGGCGAGGGCGGGGACGGTCGGGCCGCTGACCCGCAGGTAGAGCCGGGCGGCGACCGCGCGCTGCACGCCGACGGCGACGGAGCCCTTCCCGCCGGGGCTGATCCGCTCGTCGAGCGCGACGAGGGCCCCGGGGTGGTCGCCGGGGTCGGCGTCGGCGGGGACGGTCAGGGTGTACGGGACGGTGACGGCCTTGCCGGGCGGGACGGTGATCCGGCTCTGCGCGGGCTTGATCCAGGCCCCGGCGCCGGTCTGCTCCTCCCGCTGGGTGCGGACGGCGAAGCCGCCGTCGCGGTCGGTGTTGTAGGCGTCGGCGCCGTAGAGCCGGAAGGTCAGCGGGGCGGCCGTCTTGTTGGCGACGGTGACCCGGTCGGTGAGGGTGGCGCCTGGATCGGCGGTGAGGAAGAAGTAGGGGCGGCTGCCGAGCCGGGCGGCGGCCGGGTAGACGGCCCACTCGCCGTTCTCGGCGGCGTGCGCGCTCGGCGCGGTGCCCAGGCACAGGCCCGCGAGAAGGAGGCTCAGGAGGAGGACGTACGGCTTGGTGCGCACGGGTGCGGACCCCCCGGGGTGCGGATGGGAGCGGGCAGGGCGGGTGCGCGCCCGGCCCGCCGGACGGTCAGGACAGGGTGAGGGTGAGCACGCCCGCGTACGCGCCTGGCGCCGTGAACGCCGGGACGTCGAGGGAGAGCCCGGCGCCGACGGTGAACTCGCCGCCCGTGAGGGTGCCGTTCGGAGTGGAGGCGAGGCTCGCGCCGCCGCTGCCGACCGGGCCGGACGAGCCGGCCGCGCAGGTGCTGGGGCTGCCGGCCTTGGCGGTGCAGGCCGGGGTCCAGCTGAGGTTCCCGGCGCCGATGGAGCCGCCGGGGCCGGTGAAGTCGGTGACCTTGCCGGTGAGGGACCAGCCCGCGGGGCCGCCGCGGAAGTCCTTGACCGTCACCGTGTTGAGGTCGCCGGTGGCGGCGCCGCCCTGACCGAAGTCGACGGACGACAGCTGGACGGCGTCCCCGGCCTGGGTCATGGACAGTTCGCCCGCCGTGACGGCCGCGGTGATCGTCTGACTGTTCGGCGGGGCCGGGACGACGACCTTGTACGCGGCGGGTCCCGCGCCCTTCTCGGGGTCCCAGGCCGCGCCCTCGTACGCCACGATCCCGGTGGTCGCCGCGTCGTTGACCTTCAGGCGCGCGGCGAAACCGCCCTCGCTGTCGGTCGTGACGGTCATCCGGTCGGCGGTCTCCGCCGCTCCGGCGCGGCCGGCGACGGTGACCTCGGTGAGCGGGGTGAACTTGGCTCCGTTGACGGTGACCCGGACGCCGGCGTCCCCCGAGGCGCTGTCGAGCTGGAGCGTGCGGGCGTTGGGGCTGGTGACGGGGCTCGCGACGACCGTCTCGGAGACCGGGGCGGGCGGGCTGAGCACCGTACAGGGGGTGTCCAGCTCCATGAGGTAGCTGGTGTGGATGTTGTAGTCGCCGGGCGAGAGGGTGATCGATCCGGCCTGGGTGACCGTGAAGGTGCCGGTCATGGAGAAGGCGGGGAAGGAGCCCTTGCCGGGGACCGGCGGGTTCTTCTTGGGTCCGGTGACGCTGATCGCGCCGGTCTGGGCGCCGCCGAGGACGACCTTGCCGCTGGGCGTCATGATGTCGGCCGGGAGCGCGAGGTCGACCGGGTTGGACGCGGCGGGCTTGGTGATCGTGTAGGTGACGGTCACGGTGTCGCCGACCTTGGGGCTGCTCTTGTCGACCGTGATCGCGGCGGTGGTGGTGCCCTCGATGGGCGGGATGCCGGCGATCGGCGGCGGGACGCAGCGCGTGGGGAACTGGACCTCCACGGACGTGCTGGTCGCGCCGGCCGGGGCGGCGAGTGCGCCGCCGGCGGCGACCGCGAGGGCGGTGGCGCCGAGGACGGCGGTCCAGCGCCGTCTTCGGGCCGCCGCCCGGGATCGGGTGAGTGCCATGGATGTGCCCCCTCCTGAGGGATGAGTGGGCGCCATTGACGGCTGCGGGCCGAGAGAAGTCAATGCACGCGAAAGCCATCGACTGATGACCCATCAGATAATGGCAAGATCGTCGAAGGCGGGGCGTTTCCCCAGGTCACACGGCCGGTTTCGCCCCCGGACACGACGGAGACCGGTGCCGCCGACGGCGACACCGGTCCGGGTTGCGCGGGGCTCAGCTGAAGACGAACGGACCCGGCGACTGCGAGGTCACCGCGTCACAGTTCACCGTGACCCCGAAGATCACCATCTTGAGGGCGACACCCGCGAAGTACGAGTTGAGGCTGTCGCCCGAGGCCACCGTCCCGCTCAGCGGGCCGATGACGACGGACTTCCCGGCACCGAGCGCCGGGTTCTTCTTGCCGGCGAAGACCCGGGTGCCGCCACCCGCCTTGGCCATCGTCAGCGTGGCGTTGATCTGGTCGGCGCCGACCGCGATCGGCGTCGTGACGGCCGACGTGACGGTGATGGTCGCGGCCGTGCCGCTCTGGGTCGCGGCGAGGGTGGCGGTGCCGCCGCCCCAGCTGCCGCAGTCGTACGTCGCCGTGGCCGACCCCGGCGAGACGGCCGCGGCCGTCGGCGCGAAGGCGAGCGCGGCGGCGGCGAGGCCGCCGGTGAGGACCGCGACGGTCCCTAAGGTGCTTCTGCTTCTCATGGCGGGTTCGTACCCCTTCCGATGACGAACGCAGGGGTGCGGACTCTGCGTGAAGGACGTGAATCTGACGGTCCGTCGGACCGGTCGCTGCTATTGATGCGCAGCCCGCCGGGGAAGGCAAGAGAAGTCGCGGTGATCCTTCACAAACGCGCAAGGGCCCGGCGTCGAGACGCCGGGCCCCTCTGCCGTTCTGGTGTCAGCCCGCGGTGACCGCCGTGCGCAGTTGCCCGTCGGGGCCCGCGAGCAGCACCGGGGTCTCCGGGCCGCCGAGGTCCCGTACCGCCGCGCGGTCCTCGTCCGTCGCGGCCTCGGCGTTCGACACGACGGCCGCCGCCTCCAGGGACTGGGCGCCGCTGGCCACCGCCATCGCGACCGCGGTCCGCAGCGCGCTCAGCTTGAGCGACTCCAGCTCCACGGTCCCCGCCACGTACGTACGGCCGGTCTCGTCCCGCACCGCCGCCCCCTCGGGCACACCGTTGCGGGCGCGGGCGCTCCGCGCCAGGGTGATGATCTTGAGGTCCTCGGCGCCGAGGTCGCCGTGCTCGCTGCTGAGTGTCATGGCCCGAGCATAGGTCGCGGGCCGGGCGCACCCGGATCCCGTCTCATCCCACGACCCGGCCGGTCTCAGTCCGCGACCGGGCCGGCTCGCCGCGCGCCCCGGTCCGTCCCGGCCCGCGAGCCGTCCGTCTCAGCCCGCGACCGGGTACATCGCCCCACGGCGCCCGGCGGGAGACGCCAGCCACTCCAGCTTCTCCGCCGTGTCCGCCTCCGGCAGCGGCGTGTGCATCACGATCACCAGGTCCGGCCGGGCCGGGACCCTGAGCTGCGTCGCCTCGACCACCAGCGTGCCGACCAGCGGATGGTCCATCTCCTTGCGGTTCTGGCCGCCCGGCAGGATGTCCCGCCGCTCCCACAGCTCAGCGAACTCCGGGCTCAGTTCCCTGGCCTCCTCGACCACGGCGCGGAACCCCTCGTCGTCCGGGCACTCCGAGCAGGCGGAACGGAACTGCGCGACGACCTTCGGCGCCAGCTCCTCCCAGTGCCCCACCCGCGAGCGGTACAGCGGGTCGGTGAAGAAGTTCACCAGGCAGTTCTGCGAGATCTCCGGCCGCATCCCGAGCACGATCGCCGCAGCGTCGTTGTACAGGACCGTGTTCCAGTAGACGTCCATGATGTGCGCGGGGAACGGCATCCACGCGTCGATGAGGCGCCGCAGCCCCTCGCACATGTCCCGGTCCTCCGGAGCCGCCTCCAGGGCCGGCGGGTTCAGCGCCGCCAGGACGTACAGATGACGCCGCTCCGCCGGGCTCAGCCGCAGCACCCGCGCCACCGAGTCGAGCACCTGCGGCGAGACCGTGATGTCCCGGCCCTGCTCCAGCCACTGGTACCAGGAGACCCCGACACCCGCCAGGACCGCGACCTCCTCCCGGCGAAGCCCCGGCGTGCGGCGCCGCGCGCCGCCGTCGGGAAGTCCCGCCTCGGCGGGGCTGATCCGGGCCCGACGGCTCATCAGGAACTCGCGCAGTTCGCCGAGTCGGTGCTGTTTCGCGCTGGTGCTCTCGAGAGCGGTGGCCACGTGTGCTTCCTCCCCCTGGACGCCTGGTGGTGCCTGGTGGTGCGACCAACAGGGTAAGTTCCCGCTCCCCAGCCTTGTTCCCGGACGCCGAGGGTGGGGCCATGGCAACGACGACCTCCGCCCCGACCACCCCCACCGACCCGGCCGCTCCCCCGGCCATCACCGGCCGCACCCGGCTCATCCTCTTCGTGCTGTGCGCCGCCCAGTTCATGGTCTCGCTCGACTTCTCCGTACTGAACGTGGCGCTGCCCGTCCTCGGCGCCGACCTCGGCCTCGACCAGTCCGCCCTCCAGTGGGCCGTCACCGCCTTCGCGCTGCCCTCCGGCGGCTTCCTGCTCCTCTTCGGACGCGTCGGCGACCTCTACGGACGCAAGAAGCTGTTCCTCGCCGGACTCGCCCTCTTCGGCGCGGCCTCGCTGCTCGCCACCTTCGCCTGGAACCCGGCCGCGTTCCTCACCGCACGCGCCCTCCAGGGCATCGGCGCCGCCGCGATCGTGCCCACCGGCATGTCCCTGCTGACCACCACGTTCCCCGAGGGACCGCTGCGCGACCGGGCGCTCGGCATCTCCGGCACCCTGCTCTCGCTCGGCTTCACCGTCGGCATGATCCTCGGCGGCGTCATGACGGACACCCTCGGCTGGCGCTCCACCATGGGCCTGCTGGCCCTCTTCAGCGTGATCGTGCTGCCCCTGGCCCCCGGCCTGCTCCCCGAGTCCCGCACCGCCGAGCGACCGCGGCTCGACGTGCCCGGCGCGGTGACCGTCACGGGCGGTCTGCTCGCCCTGATCTACGCCCTGTCGACGGCGGCCGAGCGCGGCTTCGGCGGCACGGACGTGCTGGTCACACTGGTGGCGGGCATCGTGCTGCTCGCCGTGTTCGTCCGGGTCGAGTCCCGGCACGCGGCCCCGCTGGTGTCGCTGCCGATGCTGCGGCGCGGCACGGTCGCCTTCGGCAACCTGGGCGGTCTCGTCACCTTCTCGATGATGTCGGCGGTCGTCTTCGTCCTGACCCTGTACCTCCAGGAGACGCTGGGCCTCTCGGCCTTCCTGACCGGTCTGGTCTTCGGCGTGCAGGGCGTGGCGTCGGTCGTGGCCGGACTGTTCGCGTCGAAGGTGATCGGCCGGATCGGCGCCCGCCGCACCCTCGTCGGCTCGCTCGTCGGGCAGGGCCTGCTCACGGCGGCGCTGCTCGGTCTGGGCGAGGAGTCGGGCGTGGTCCTGGCGACCGTCGCGGTCTCGCTGGCCTCCATGTGCCATCTCGGCGCGATCATCTCGTACGGCCTGATCGTCACCTCCGGCGTCCCCGACGAGGAGCAGGGCCTGGCGACCGGTCTGGTGACCACGACCCAGCAGGTCGGCCTCACCGTCGGCATCCCGCTGCTCGGCGTGCTCGCCACCACCGGCGGGGACCTGTTCGGAGGTGTCCGCACGGTCCTCGTCCAGGACGCGGCGATCGTGCTGGGCACGGCCGCGCTCGTCGCCCTGGGTCTGCGGCGCAGGTGATCAGGGGCGGTCGAGGCGCAGCCGTACGGCCTTCGGCAGACCCGCGACCACCAGGTCGTACGAGTCCTCGACGAGCTCCCGGACCATCCGGTCCGGGAGCTCTCCGACGGTCACCGTGTTCCAGTGCCGCTTGTTCATGTGATAGCCGGGGGCGATCGCCGGATGCTCCTCACGGAGCCGTACCGCCTCGTCCGGATCGCACTTGAGATTGACCCGCAGCGGCTCGGAGTCGAGCCACGACAGCGCGAACAGCTTCCCGGCGACCTTGAAGACGGAGACGTCGGGGCCGAACGGGAACTCCTCCGACGCGTCGTTGAACTCCAGGCAGAGGGCGCGCAGCTGCTCGGGGGTCATTCCGGCTTCTCCTCCGGTTCCAGCGGTTCCACGAGAACGGTGACGATCTTGTTCCGCCGGCCGGCCGGGGACTCGGCCGTCAGCCGCAGCGAACGCCCGTCCGGCAGCTCCACCACTGCCTTCGCCCCCGCGATCGGAACCCTGCCGAGCGCCTTCGCGAGCAGACCGCCGACGGTCTCCACGTCCTCGTCGTCGTACTCGTCGGGGCCCAGGCCGTACAGCTCGCCGAGGTCTCCGATGTCGAGCCGGGCGGTGACCCGGTGGCGGTTCTCGCCGAGGTCCTGGACCGGCGGCAGCTCGCGGTCGTACTCGTCGGTGATCTCGCCGACGATCTCCTCCAGGATGTCCTCGATGGTGACGATCCCGGCCGTGCCGCCGTACTCGTCGATGACGACGGCGACGTGGTTGCGCTCCTGCTGCATCTCGCGCAGCAGATCGCCCGCGTTCTTCGTGTCGGGCACGAAGGCGGCGGCCCGCATCGCGGTCGACACCAGGTCGGCCTCGGAGTCCCGGTTGATGTGCGTCTTGCGGACCAGGTCCTTCAGGTACACGATGCCGACGATGTCGTCCTCGTTCTCACCGGTGACCGGGATCCGGGAGAAACCGGAGCGCAGCGCGAGGGTGAGGGCCTGGCGGATCGTCTTGTACCGCTCGATGGAGACCAGGTCGGTGCGGGGCACCATCACCTCCCGTACGAGCGTGTCGCCCAGCTCGAAGACGGAGTGCACCATCCGGCGCTCGTCGTCCTCGATCAGCGACTCCTGCTCGGCGAGGTCCACCATGGCCCGCAGCTCCGCCTCGGAGGCGAAGGGGCCCTTCCGGAAGCCCTTGCCCGGGGTCAGCGCGTTGCCGATGAGGATGAGCAGCTGCGGGATCGGCCCCATGATCCGGGCCAGCGGCAGCAGCACGTACGCGGCGGCCGTCGCCGTGTTCAGAGGGTGCTGGCGGCCGATCGTGCGCGGCGAGACGCCGACGGCCACGTACGAGACGAGGACCATGACGGCCATGGCGATGAGCAGGGCCTCCCAGGTCTCCGGGAAGGCCTCCAGGCAGGCGTACGTGACGAGGACGCCTGCCGCCATCTCGCAGGCGACCCGCACGAGCAGCGCCACGTTGAGATAGCGGGTCGGGTCGGAGGCGACCTGGGCGAGCTTCTCCCCGCCGCGCCGCCCGGACCGTACGGCCTCGGCGGCGCGGAAGCTGGAGACACGGGCGAGACCGGCCTCGGCGCAGGCCGCGAGCCAGGCCACGACGACCAGGGCGACCGCGCCGAGGATCAGCGACATGTCCACGGGGTCAGGAGACGGTCGGCGCCGGGGAGGGGCCGGTCAGGCCCTTCTCCGCGCGCCAGCCGTCGACGATCGCCGCCTGGAGGCCGAACATCTCGGCCTTCTCGTCGGGCTCCTCGTGGTCGTACCCGAGGAGGTGCAGCACGCCGTGGACGGTGAGCAGCTGGAGCTCCTCGTCCATGGAGTGCTCCGTCGGCGCGTCCTTGCCCTGCTGGGTGGCGACCTCGGGGCAGAGCACGATGTCGCCGAGGAGCCCCTGCGGGGGTTCCTCGTCGTCCTTCGCCGGCGGACGCAGCTCGTCCATCGGGAAGGACATGACGTCCGTCGGCCCCGGCAGGTCCATCCACTGGATGTGGAGCTGCTCCATCGCCTCCGTGTCCACGACGATCACCGAGAGCTCGGAGAGCGGGTGGATACGCATGCGCGCGAGCGCGTAGCGGGCGATGTCGAGGATCGCCTGCTCGTCGACCTCGGTACCGGACTCGTTGTTGACGTCGATCGACATGTGCGGTTTCTGCTACTTCCCGTTGCGGCCGTTACGGCTGTCGTACTGCTCGTACGCGTCGACGATACGGCCGACGAGCTTGTGCCGGACGACATCCTGCGACGTGAGCGTCGAGAAGTGGACGTCCTGGACCCCGTCCAGGATGTCGCGGACCTGCCGCAGACCGCTCTTCGTCCCGTTCGGCAGGTCGACCTGGGTGACGTCACCGGTGATGACGATCTTCGAGTCGAAGCCGAGGCGGGTGAGGAACATCTTCATCTGCTCGGGGTTCGTGTTCTGCGCCTCGTCGAGGATGATGAACGCGTCGTTCAGGGTGCGGCCGCGCATGTACGCCAGCGGCGCGACCTCGATCGTGCCCGCGGCCATGAGCTTGGGGATCGAGTCGGGGTCGAGCATGTCGTGCAGGGCGTCGTACAGCGGGCGCAGGTACGGGTCGATCTTCTCGTAGAGCGTGCCCGGCAGGAAGCCGAGGCGCTCGCCGGCCTCGACGGCCGGACGGGTCAGGATGATCCGGGTGACCTGCTTGGACTGCAGGGCCTGGACCGCCTTGGCCATGGCGAGATAGGTCTTGCCGGTGCCCGCGGGGCCGATGCCGAAGACGATCGTGTGCTTGTCGATCGCGTCGACGTACCGCTTCTGGTTGAGCGTCTTGGGGCGGATCGTGCGGCCCCGGTTGGACAGGATGTTCTGCGTGAGGACCTCGGCGGGGGTCTCGTCCCCGCCCTCCGCCGAACCGTTCTCGCTCGCCCTGAGCATGGCGATCGAGCGTTCCACTGCGTCCTCCGTCATCGGCTGACCGGTGCGGAGCACCAGCATCATCTCGTCGAACAGGCGCTGGATGAGAGCGACTTCCGCCGCGTCTCCGACCGCGCTGACCTGGTTGCCCCGGACGTGGATGTCCGCACGCGGGAACGAGCGCTCGATCACACGGAGCAGCGCGTCACCGGAGCCGAGCAGGGTGACCATCGGGTGCTTGGCGGGGACGACGAAGTGGGCGCGGGCCTGTCCGGGCGCGTCCTCGTGGGCTGTGGGTGTCTGAGTCATGGGCCGGCACTGAGGCCTGCGCATACCTCCCGTTGCAGGGGTTCTCGCTGCTCGACAACCTCTGGGTTACCCAGCCTACGACTTGGCACCGACAGCCCGAAGGGATTTACGAAGCAGCCGCACGGAACCCGATCGTGGGCACCGCCCGGCGCAGCGGCCAGGGCCGGTCCGGGGCCGGCAGGAGCCGTTCGAGGAAGGCGTAGCGGTCGCGCAGGGTCTCGGGGTCCTGCATGGCGTGGCCCTGGACGTGCTGCCACCAGGCGGCGATCTCGCCCCACGTGGGGGCGGACAGGGAGCCGCCGAACTCCTGGACGGAGAGGGCGGCGGTGAGCCCGGCGAAGGCGAGCCGGTCGGCGAGCGGCCAGTCGGCGAGGGTGCCGGTGACGAACCCGGCGACGAAGACGTCCCCCGCGCCGGTCGGGTCGAGGGCGGAGACCTGGATGGCGGGCACCTCCGCGGTCTCGCCGGTGGCGCCGTCGACGGCGTAGGCGCCTTCGGCACCGAGGGTGACGACGGCGTAGCGGACCTTGTCGGCGAGGGCCCGGGCGGCGGCCCGGGGGCAGTCGGTGCGGGTGTAGCGCATGGCCTCGGCGGCGTTCGGCAGGAAGGCCTCGCAGTGCGCCAGGTCGGCGAGTCCTGCCAGGTCCCAGCGGCCGGTGTCGTCCCAGCCGACGTCGGCGAACACCTTGGCGCCGTCGCGGGCGGCGCGGGCGACCCATTCCTCGCTGCGGCCGGGGGCGAGGGAGGCGACGGCGGCACGCGCGTGGGGCGGGTAGCCGGGCAGGGCGCCGACGGCGTCGACGGGTGGGGCCGCGTGGCCGTGGGACACCATGGTCCGCTCGCCCTCGTAGGCCATGGAGACGGTGACGGGCGAGTGCCAGCCGGGGACGGTGCGGGAGAGCGACAGGTCGATCCCCTCCCCCTGCTCCAGGGCGTCCCAGCAGTACTCGCCGTAGTGGTCGTCACCGAAGGCCGCGGCGAGGGAGGTGCGCAGGCCGAGGCGGGCGAGGGCGGTGGCCATGTTGGCGACGCCGCCGGGGCTCGATCCCATGCCGCGGGCCCAGGACTCGGTGCCTCGGACGGGGGCGCTGTCGAGGCCGGTGAAGATGATGTCGAGGAAGACGGTGCCGGTCAGGAAGACGTCGCAGGCGGGGTCGGTGGGCTCGCGAAGACACACCAACGGGTCGACCTCGGCATCGGGTTGCGGCTGGTCTCCCCTTGCTGTGGTCACGGCGGACTCCCCGGTCGTGGTGCGGCGGATCGGCACCGTGGTGCCGATCCGGACAGTGTGCCCGATGGGGGTGGCGAGACGGGGGTTACGCAACACGGCCGTCACGCATTCCCCCACCGGTCCACCCCCAAACCGACAGTGACCCGTATCACAGGCCGAATCGGGGGATACCGCCTTCTCCGCTCACTCGGATGCTTGATACACATGGTGCCGCGACCCCGTGGATCACCGGGCGCCGTCTCATTTCCCTGTTCAGTTCCTGGAACGCCCATGTCGTCGCGCCCGCGCGTCCCGGGGGCTCTCGCCGCCCTCGTCGCCCTCTTCACCGCCGGTTACCTGGCCCCGTACCTGCTGCCGACCGTCGTCGGCCGGCTCTCCGCCGGTCTCGGCCTGACGCCGGCGCAGGCCGGCCTGGTCGGCTCCGTGCTCCTGCTCGGCTCCTCGTGCGCGGGCTTCGCGCTCGCAGCGCACGGGGAGCGGATCGGCCCCCGCACGGCGGCCCGCGCGGGCCTGCTCGCGATGGCCGTCGGATACGGCTCCGCCGCCGCGACCGGCCTCGTGCCGCTGGTGGTGGCGGGCGCCGTCCTCGGCGGCCTCGGCTCGGGTACGGCGACGGCGGTGGCCGCCGCAGGGATCGCCGGGCAGCGCGACCCGCACCGGGCAGCGACGCTCGGCCTGCTGTCCGTCTCGGCGACGGCGGGCGCCCTCTACCTGACCCTCCCGCACCTGGCCGGCGGCCACGCGCCCGCGCTGCTCGCCATCGCCTGCGCGGCGGCCCTGGTGTGGCCGCTGACCGGCCGGCTGCCGGGGCGCACGCGCGCGGTACGGGAGGCCCCGACGGTCTCCGGCCCGCTCCCCCACCGGCGGGCGGGGGTGGTGCTCGCGGCGGGCATCCTGTGCTGGTCCCTCGCGCAGAACGCGCTGTGGGGCGTGAGCGGCCGCATCGGGCTCACTCAGGCGGGGCTCTCCGAGGTGACCGTCGGCGCGGTCTTCGCCGCCGCCCTCGGCGCGGGCCTCGCCGGGGTCACGGCGGCGGGGGCGCTCGGCTCCCGCCTGGGCCGGGCCGTGCCCATCGGGGCGGGCACCGTCCTCATCGCGGGCTGCGTACTGCTCAGCTCGGCAGCCGAAGGCCTGGTCTCGTTCGCGACCGGCGAGATCCTGTGGAACGCCTTCTACCCGGTGGTCCTCTCGTACCTGCTCGGCCTGGCCGCCTCGCTCGACCCGCGCGGCCGCTGGGCCGTCCTGGTGGGCTCGGCGTCCTCCCTGGGCGTGGCCTGCGGCCCGGTGGCCGGGAGCCTGCTGTCGGAGAGCGCCGGATACCCGGGCATGGGCCTGGTCCTGTGCGCCCTGCTCGTCCTGGTCGCGCTCCCGATGACGGCGGTGGCCCGCCACGCGTCCGGCCGGCCGCTGGTCCCCGGCTCGGTGCGGCGCAGGGGCGGCGCGCCGGCGGCGGTCCTGGCGGGGAACGCCTCGGCGACCCCGGCCGTGGTCCCCCAGATGGGCGCCCGCGAGCAGGAGGTCGCCCCGATCACGGTCGCGACCCCGGCCGGCCGCCGCCGTCTGGCGAAGTCGGCGTTCCGCCTGGCGAGGCCGAGCGACCGGGGGTGAAATCCAGCCCCGCCTGGGGTCCCCCACGCCCGCAAGGGCGTAGGGGGAGTTTGAGGCGCGGGGGTCCGGGGGCGGAGCCCCCGGTTTCGGGAAGGGGCGGGGTGGGGAAGAAGCCCGCCGCCGGCGCCTACGCCGGGCCGCCCCCGAACACGTACGCCTCCACCTCGGCGAGGTACCGCGCCCGGCGCTCCTCGTCGTCCTCCAGGAACGACGCGAGGAACGAGTTGCGGGCCAGCTCACGGAGGTGCTCCGGCTCAAGCCCGAGCGTCTCCCGCACCGCGTCGAAGTTGTCGCCCACGTACCCGCCGAAGTACGCCGGGTCGTCCGAGTTCACGGTGACGAGGAGACCCGCCGTCATCATCGCCCGCAGCGGGTGGTCGGCGAGCGTGTCGATCGTGCGGAGCCGTACGTTCGACAGCGGGCAGAGGGTGAGCGGCACCCGCTCGCGGACGAGACGGTCGACCAGGTCCGCGTCCTCCATGCAGCGCAGGCCGTGGTCGACGCGCTCCACGCCGAGGACGTCGAGGGCCTCGCGGATGTACGCGGCGGGGCCCTCCTCTCCCGCGTGGGCGACCTTGCGCAGACCGAGGGCCCCGGCGGCCTCGTACACCTCGCGGAACTTGGCCGGCGGGTGGCCGACCTCCGCCGAGTCGAGGCCGACTCCGGTGATCCGGTCCAGGTAGGGCTTGGCGGCGTCCAGGGTGGCGAGCGCCGATTCCGCGGACTCGTCGCGGAGGAAGCACATGATGAGCCGGGTGGAGATCCCGTAGCGCTCCTCGGAGCGTTCGAGGGAGGCGCTCAGGCCCTCGATCACGGCGCCGATCGGGACGCCGCGGGCCGTGTGCGCCTGCGGGTCGAAGAAGATCTCGGCGTGCCGGACGCCCTGCGCGGCGGCCCGCTCCAGATAGGCGTCGGCGAGTGCGGTGAAGTCCTCGGCGGTGCGCAGGACGGCCATCAGGCCGTAGTACAGGTCGAGGAAGGACTGCAGGTCGCTGAACCGGTACGCGCCGCGCAGCTCGTCGGTGTCCGCGTACGGCAGGGTCACGCCGTTGCGCGCGGCGAGCGCGAAGGCCAGCTCGGGTTCGAGGGTGCCTTCGATGTGGAGGTGCAGTTCGGCCTTGGGTACGGGCATGTTCACGTTCGTTTCGGTACGGGGACCCTCATGAGGTCCTGGGCAATGCTCAGTTCGCCGTCGAACCCGGCCGCCCGCGCCTGGAGCTCGAACGCGGCCGGGTCGGAGTAGCGCTGCGAGAAGTGGGTGAGGACGAGGTGCCGCACCCCCGCGTCGCGGGCGACGGCTGCGGCCTGGCCGGCCGTCAGATGGCCGTGGTCGGTGGCGAGACGGACGTCCTCGTCGAGGAAGGTCGACTCGATGACGAGCATGTCGGCGCCGTCGGCGAGGGTGTGCACGCCCTCGCAGAGCCGGGTGTCCATGACGAAGGCGAAGCGCTGCCCGCGCCGGATCTCGCTGACCTCGTCGAGGGTCACGCCGTCCAGGACGCCGTCGCGCTGGATCCGGCCCACGTCGGGGCCCTTGATGCCGTGGGCGGCGAGCCGCTCGGGCAGGATGCGGCGCCCGTCGGGCTCGGTGAGCCGGTAGCCGTACGACTCGACGGGGTGCGAGAGCCGGTACGCGTCGAGGGTGAACGTGTCGGTGACGGCGATCGGCCCGTCGGCGGCGACCGGCGACTCGGTCAGCTTCACCGTCTCGCGGTAGGCCGTCGCGTACCGCAGGCGCTCGAAGAAGCGCTGTCCGCTCGCCGGGTAGTGCGCGGTGACCGGGTGCGGGACCTGGTCGAGGTTGATCCGCTGGATCACCCCGGCCAGGCCGAGCGAGTGGTCGCCGTGGAAGTGCGTCACGCAGATCCGGTCGAGATCGTGCGCGGCGACGCCGGCGCGCAGCATCTGGCGCTGGGTGCCCTCGCCGGGATCGAAGAGGATGCCCTGCCCGTCCCAGCGCAGCAGATAGCCGTTGTGGTTGCGGTGCCGGGTCGGGACCTGGCTGGCGGTCCCGAGGACGACCAGTTCGCGTACGGACACGGCCTAGCCGGGGGGCCAGTTGAGGCCGCGGCCGCCCAGCACGTGCGCGTGGGCGTGGAAAACGGTCTGTCCCGCGCCGGCGCCGGTGTTGAAGACGATCCGGAAGCCGCTGCCCTCGATCTTCTCCTGGGCGGCGATCTCACCGGCCTCGCGCAGCACGTCGGCGGCGACGGTCGGCGCGGCGGCGGCGAGGGACGCGGCGTCCGGGTAGTGGAGGCGCGGGATCACGAGGACGTGGGTGGGTGCCTGCGGGTTGATGTCGCGGAAGGCGACGGTGGTCTCCGTCTCGCGAACGATCGTCGCCGGCACCTCGCCTTCCGAGATCTTGCAGAACAGGCAGTCGCTCTGCGGCTCTCCGGCCATGGCCCGGGCCTCCTCGCCTCTGTCGATCGGTACGGCGTCCGTCGGTCGGACGGCGTCTGTCGGTCGGTACTCCGGGAATGCTATCCGCCGTCACCGACGGGAACGCGTCCCCGGTCAGTCCTTCGGCGCGCGCCGGTTCAGGGCCGAGCGGCTCACCCAGTACGTGATGATCACGGCCCAGAACAGCGGCGTCCCGAGTCCGCCGACCGCTCCCGCGCCGAGCGACCACAGGGCCATCGTCACCAGCGAGTAGAGCCCGAGCAGTCCCACGGCGGTGGCCATCGCGATCACCGGCCGGCAGGAGCGCGCCACGAGGAGCAGGGGGCGGCGCAGCCGGGGCGGCACCCGGCGGCCCATCCACAGCACCCAGCCGCCCCAGGCCCCGAGGAGCACGGCCGCGCCGATCACGAGGGGCACGACCGCCTCGGCGCCGACGGCCCCGCTCCGCGCCGGCGCGGCGCCGAACGTCGAGGCGAGGAAGCCGATCAGGGCCACCCAGCGGGCTCCGGCGACGGTGTTCCAGGCCATGGCCTCCAGGTTGTAGCGGGCCTTGCGGTCCTGGAGGTCGAGCGCGGCGGAGGCGACGAAGCCCTCGGCGGCCTGCGTCCAGGCCCCGCGCCGGAACCAGCGGCGCCGCAGCCGCAGCAGCGACAGGTTGTTGTGGGCCTCGCTGCTCTGCGGGTTGAGCCGCAGCGTCGTCTCGTACGCCCGCTGCGCGGTGGCGTGGTCGCCCCGGCGCTGGGCGGTGAGCCCGACGAGGAAGTGGGCCGCGTCCTCCTCGGGGGCGAGGGCGACGGCGGCCCGCGCCGCCTCGTACGCCTCGACGGTACGCGCGGGCGTACGCGCGTGCTCCCCGAACTGGGCGAGGGCGGTGCCGAGGGCGTAGTGGGTGCCCCAGTACTGCGGGGCGAGCCGGACGGCGTACCGGGCGGAGGTCTCGGCGTCCTGGAAGCGCCGCAGGCCCAGCAGGATCTGCACCCGCATCAGCCAGGCCATGAGCAGCTCGGGTTCGGCGGCGAGCGCCCGGTCCACGGCGGCGAGGGCGGCCGGGTGGTCCTCGGCGCGGTGGTGGCAGCGGGCCAGCAGGACGAGCGCCTCGGCGTCCTCCGGTTCGGTCGCCAGGTGCTGGGCGACGAGCTGGCCGGCCTGCGCGTACCGCCCGGTGTCGTAGAGGGCCTCGGCCCGCAGGAGGGCGGTCGGGGTCGTCACAGCTTGCGCTTCCGCTTGAGGTGGGCGAGGAGGTCGTCGTACAGGCCGCCCTCGTTGGCGAACATGGCGACGTTCCGGGCGGCGGCGAACCACGGTTCCGTGGACGGCTTGATCTGCTTGGCCGCGCCGAGCAGGTCCTTGGTGGTGATGAGGCGTACGGATCCGCTGCGGGCGGAGTCGAGGAGAGCGGCCTCGGCGGCGGTCTCGCAGACATGGGCGAGGTCGGCGCCGGAGAAGTCCTCGGTGGCCTTGACCAGCTTGCCGAGGTCGACGGCCTCGATGGGGCGCTCGCGCAGGTGGTAGCGGAGGATCGACTCGCGGGCGGTGGCGTCCGGCGGGAGCACGAGCAGGGTGCGGTCGAGACGCCCGGGGCGGCGCAGCGCGATGTCCACGTCCCAGGGGACGTTGGTGGCGGCGAGCACGAAGACGCCTTCGTTGCCGGCGCCGCTCGCGATGCCGTCGAGCTCGGTGAGGAGCTGGTTGACGACGTTGCGCAGGCCGCTGTGGTGCGTACGGGAGCGCTTGGCCCCCAGGGCGTCCAGCTCGTCGAGGAAGACGACGCAGGGGGCCTGGCGGCGGGCGGTCTCGAAGATGTCGTGGATGTTCTTCTCGGAGGCCCCGATCCACATGTCGAGGACGTCGGAGAGGGAGACGGTGAGGAAGTTCGCGCCGAGTTCGCCCGCGACGGCCCGCGCGATGAAGGTCTTGCCGCAGCCGGGCGGCCCGTACAGGAGCAGGCCGCCGCGGAGCGACTTGCCGTACAGGCGGCGCAGTTCGGGGTTGCGCATGGGGGCGAGGAAGGCGGCTTCGAGCCGGTCCTTGACCTCCTCCATGCCGCCGACGTCGGCGAGGCGTACGGAACCGGGGGCGTCGACGTCCCAGGCGGCGGCGTCCCCTGCCGCCCCCTCGCCGTCGGCGGCCTGCGGGTCCTCCAGGAAACGGGGTCCCACGAGGTCCTGGACCTGCTGCTCGGCGGCGTCCCAGTCGAAGGAGGGACGGGCGGCGCCGGACGTGTCCGGAGGCGTCTCGACCGGCTTCTCGACCGGCTTCTCGACCGGCTTCTCGACTGGCTTCTCGACTGGCGTCGTGACCGGCGGAACCCCCATCGCGCGCATCATCAGGGCGCGCGCGTCCGCGTCCCCCGGCGCGTGCTGGAGCGCGACCGCCGCCTCCGCGACGGCCTCGTCGTTCCGCCCGTCGGACAGGAGGAGTTCGGCGAAGTGAAGACGCAGGGGTACGTCACCGGGGGCGGCGGCCACGGCGGCGCGCAGACTGCGGATCAGGGGGGACTCGTCGGCCATGCGGCCACCCTAAGGAGCGCCGGGGGGCCGCTGTCCACCGGGTGCCGCGCGCTCGCCTGCGCTGGGGTCTTTCGTTTGGATCAGGCCGGATGAGGGAGCGGGATCCGGTGCCGTGGATCGCAAGGCGGAGGAGGGCGCCATGGCGGAGCCATGGCAACCGACGACAACGCCGCCGTGGAGGTCCGCAGCACGCTCCGGCCCAGCCGGTACGGCTTCGCCCCGGCCTCCTCGAACGCGGCGAGTTCCTGCGGCGAGACACCGCCCTCGGGGCCGACGATCAGCACGATCGAGCCCTTCTCCGGGAGTTCGGCGGTGGCGAGCGCGCCGCTCGGGTGGTCGCGGTCCTCGTGCAGGACGGCCGCGAAGTCGGCGCCCGCGAGAAACGCGGCTACCTGCTTGGTCGTCATCAGGTCGGAGACCTCGGGGAAGCGGGTGCGGCGCGACTGCTTGCCGGCCTCGCGCGCGGTGGACCGCCACTTGGCGAGCGCCTTCAGACCCCGGTCGCCCTTCCACTGGGTGATGCAGCGGGAGGCGGCCCACGGCACGACGGCGTCCACCCCGGTCTCCGTCATCGTCTCGACGGCGACTTCACCCCTGTCGCCCTTGGGCAGCGCCTGGACGACGGTGATCCGCGGCTCCTCCTCGGGGTCCTCGTACACGCCCGACACCTGCACCGTCAGCCGGTCCTTGCCCTCGGCCGTGAGCACCACGCAGTCGGCCCAGCGGCCGCGGCCGTCGGCGAGGACGAGGTCCTCACCGCCCTGAAGCCGCTTCACGGAGACGGCGTGCCGCCCTTCGGGCCCTTCGAGCACGAAGGTGCCGGCGCCGGGGACGGCGTCGACGACGAAGACGGGTGCGGTCATGAGGTGCTCCTGTGGGCGAACCCGGAGGTGTCGCAGAGGTCGGCGATGGCGGTGTCGAGTTCGGCGGCCAGGACCTCGATCAGCTGCCCCGCGGGGAGTTCGCGGGCGAGCCGGTGGCCCTGGCCGGCCCACAGGGCCATGCCCTGGGCGTCGCCCGCGGTGGCGGCGGCCTTGCGGATCGGGGCGGTGAGGTGGTGGATCTCGGGGTAGGCGGCGGGGGCGTACGGCCCGTGCTCGCGCATGAAGCGGTTGACGAGGCCGCGCGCCGGGCGCCCGGAGAAGGCCCTGGTGAAGGCGGTCCTGGTGAACAGCGGGTCGGTCAGGGCCCGCTTGTGCAGCGGGTGGGCGCCCGACTCGGGGCAGCAGAGGAACGCGGTGCCGAGCTGGGCGGCGTCGGCCCCGGCGGCGAGGACGGCGGCGATCTGCGCGCCGCGCATGATCCCGCCGGTGGCGACGATCGGCAGGGCGACGCTCTCGCGGACCTGGGTGAGGAGGGGGAGCAGTCCGGTGCCCGGGGCGTCGTCGGCGGGGTCGTCGCGGTACGCGCCCTGGTGCCCGCCGGCCTCGACGCCCTGGACGCAGAGGGCGTCGGCGCCGGCCCGCTGGGCGGCGAGGGCCTCGTCGGCGGAGGTGACCGTGACGATCGTGTACGTACCGACGCGGGCGAAGGAGGCGAGGACCTCGGGCTCGGGGCAGCCGAAGGTGAAGGAGACGACGCGGACCGGGTCGTCCATGAGGATGGCCAGCTTGGCGTCGTAGGCGTCGTCACGGCCGTCGTCGGTCTCGCCGAGCGGGGTGTCGTACCAGGTGGCCTCGCCGGCGAGCTGGTGGCGGTAGACCTCCAGGGCGGCGGGGTCGGCGGGCCGCCCGGTCTGCGGCATGAAGAGGTTGACGCCGAAGGGGCGTGCGGTGAGCCCGCGTACCTGCTTGATCTCCTGGTACAGGC
The DNA here is from genome assembly GCA_000717735.1 of Streptomyces griseoluteus. Classification (GTDB taxonomy): domain Bacteria; phylum Actinomycetota; class Actinomycetes; order Streptomycetales; family Streptomycetaceae; genus Streptomyces; species Streptomyces griseoluteus_A. Next base: position 76,176 of record JOBE01000038.1, read on the forward strand.
CTCCGGCCGTCTTGTAGCCGCCGGCCAGGAAGCCGAGCGCCCCGGCCTCGCAGACGGCTCCGACCAGTTCGGGACAGGAGGCGCCACCCGCCATGGGGGCCTGCACGATCGGAAACCGAGAGAGATCGTTCAGTGCGGTGGTGGACATATGGGCATCGTGCCATGCCCCTGCTTCGGCGCCGAATCCGTACGTCATGTCAGGAAGAGCGGCTCCCGGGCGGTCATCGTCGGTTCGGAAAACGCGGAGGGGCGGGACGGCTCACGGCCGTCCCGCCCCTCCCACTCCGGTGTACGGACCGGGTCAGGTCCGCCCGTTGAAGGCGTCCTTCAGCCGCGAGAACAGCCCCTGCTGACCGGGCTGGAACTGGCCGGTGGGCCGCTCCTCGCCGCGCAGCTTGGCCAGTTCGCGCAGGAGGCGCTCCTGCTCCGCGTCGAGCTTGCCCGGGGTCTGCACCTCGACGTGCACGATCAGGTCGCCCCGGCCGTTGCCGCGGAGGTGCGTGACGCCCCGGCCGTGCAGCGGGATCGACTGGCCGGACTGGGTGCCCGGACGGATGTCGATCTCCTCGAGGCCGTCGAGGGTCTGCAGCTGCACCTTGGTGCCGAGCGCGGCCGCGGTCATCGGCAGGGTGACCGTGCAGTGCAGGTCGTCGCCGCGCCGCTGGAACATGTCGTGCGGGGTCTCGTGGATCTCGACGTACAGGTCGCCGGCGGGGCCACCGCCGGGGCCGACCTCTCCCTCGCCCGCGAGCTGGATCCGGGTGCCGTTGTCGACACCGGCCGGGATCTTGACCGTGAGGGTGCGACGGGACCTGACCCGGCCGTCGCCCGCGCACTCGGGGCACGGGGTCGGGACGACGGTGCCGAAGCCCTGGCACTGCGGGCAGGGGCGCGAGGTCATGACCTGGCCGAGGAAGGACCGGGTGACCTGCGAGACCTCGCCGCGGCCGCGGCACATGTCGCAGGTCTGCGCGGAGGTACCGGGTGCGGCGCCCTCGCCCGAGCAGGTCGTACAGACGACCGCCGTGTCGACCTGGATGTCCTTGGTCGTACCGAAGGCCGCCTCGTTGAGGTCGATCTCCAGACGGATCATGGCGTCCTGGCCGCGGCGGGTCCGCGAGCGCGGGCCGCGCTGCGAGGCCGTGCCGAAGAAGGCGTCCATGATGTCGGAGAAGTTGCCGAAGCCACCCGCGCCGAAGCCGCCCGCGCCGCCTCCGCCGGAGGCCGAGAGCGGGTCGCCGCCGAGGTCGTAGACCTGCTTCTTCTGCGGGTCCGAGAGGACCTCGTAGGCGGCGTTGATCTCCTTGAAGCGTTCCTGCGTCTTGGGATCGGGATTGACGTCCGGGTGCAGCTCGCGGGCGAGCCTCCGGAAGGCCTTCTTGATCTCGTCCTGGGAAGCGTCGCGGCGCACGCCGAGTACGGCGTAGTAGTCCGTGGCCACTTACGACTCCGCCAGGATCTGTCCGACGTAACGTGCCACTGCGCGTACCGCTCCCATCGTTCCGGGGTAGTCCATGCGGGTCGGTCCGACCACGCCGAGTTTGGCGACTGCTTCGCCGCCCGAACCGTAGCCGACCGAGACGACGGACGTGGAGCTCAGCCCCTCGTGGGCGTTCTCGTGCCCGATGCGTACGGTCATGCCCGATTCCTTGGCCTCGCCCAGCAGCTTGAGGAGCACGACCTGCTCCTCCAGAGCTTCGAGGACGGGCCTGATCATCAGGGGGAAGTCGTGTCCGAAGCGGGTGAGATTGGCGGTGCCGCCGATCATCAGCCGCTCCTCGTGCTCCTCGACCAGGCTTTCGAGGAGGGTCGCGAGCACGGTCGTGACCGTGGCGCGGTCCTCGGTCTCCTCGAAGGACTCGGGGAGGTCCTGCACCAGCTGCGGCACGTCGGCGAACCGGCGGCCGACGACCCGGCTGTTGAGCCGGGCCCGCAGATCGGCGAGCGAGGTCTCCCCGAAGGGCGCGGGGCAGTCGATGAGCCGCTGCTCGACGCGACCGGTGTCCGTGATGAGCACCAGCATCAGGCGGGCGGGGGCCAGCGAGAGCAGCTCCACGTGCCGGACGGTCGAGCGGGTCAGCGAGGGGTACTGGACGACGGCGACCTGGCGGGTCAGCTGGGCGAGCAGCCGGACCGTGCGGCCGACGACGTCGTCGAGGTCCACCGCGCCGTCGAGGAAGTTGTGGATGGCCCGGCGCTCGGGCGTCGACAGCGGCTTGACGCCGGCGAGCCGGTCGACGAAGAGCCGGTAGCCCTTGTCGGTCGGAATGCGGCCGGCGCTGGTGTGGGGCTGGGCGATGAAGCCCTCCTCCTCCAGGACGGCCATGTCGTTGCGCACCGTGGCCGGCGAGACGCCGAGCTTGTGGCGCTCGGTGAGCGCCTTGGAGCCGACGGGCTCCTCCGTCCCGACGTAGTCCTGGACGATGGCGCGCAGCACCTCGAGTCTGCGTTCGCTGAGCATCGTGCGCACCTCCAGCTCTCGTCGTCGTTCCGGTTGCTCCGCATTTGGCACTCGCCCTGTTCGAGTGCCAGCGATCCCCCGGCCAGTGTACGGCGGCGGGCGTCGCTCCTGGCAAGGTGGCGGCGCTCCCACCGGTTAGCGTCGCCTCATGGACGTGGATTGGGAAGCGTACGGATGGGAGCGGCTCGCGGACGGGGTGGGCCGGCGACGGCTGCCCCGCTGGGACGCCACGGTCGGGCTTGTCCTGGGTGAACGGGCCGTGCTGCTGTACGACACGGGCTCGTCGCTCGCGGAGGGCGCCGAGCTGCGGGCCCAGATCGCGGGCCTCACGGACGGCCGCGAAGTGACGCACATCGCACTCGGCCACCCCCATTTCGACCATGTGCTGGGCACGGCGGCGTTCGCGGACGCGGAGGTCTTCGGCGCGGTCGGCTCGGACGAGCTGCTCGGCCGGGTGCGGGACCGGCAGGAACTGCGCGGGGACGCGGTACGGCACGGGCTCGATCCGGTGGCGGCCGCGGAGGCGGTGGACGCCCTGGTGGCCCCGCGGCACGTGGTCTCGGGCGAGTGGACGCTCGACCTGGGAGGCCGGCAGGTCCTCCTGGCGAACGTGGGCCCCGGCCACACGGGCCACGACCTGGTGCTCCTGGTGCCGGGCGAGCGGGAGGTGGTGTTCTGCGGCGACCTGGTCGAGGAGTCGGGCGAGCCGCAGGCCGGGCCGGACGCGATCCCCTCCCGCTGGCCGGACGCGCTCGACCGGCTGCTGCGGCTCGGCGGCGAGGAGGCGGTGTACGTGCCGGGGCACGGGGCGGTGGTGGACGCCACGTTCGTACGGGCACAGCGCGATGAACTGGCACACCGCTTCCACGTGGCCTAACGTCACCGAAATGCGCAGCTACAACCCGGACCTGACGCCGTCCTGGAAGAAGCCGAAGCCCGTCCCGGAGATCCCGGCCGACCGCGACCTCGTCGTCGAGGAGGTCGCCACGGGCTTCTGCGGGGCGGTGATCCGCTGCGAGGCGGGCACGGTGACGCTGGAGGACCGCTTCGGCAAGCACCGGGTGTTCCCGATGGAGCCGCGCGGCTTCCTCCTGGAGGGCCGGGTGGTGACCCTTGTCCGCCCGGTCGCGGCCCCCGCCCGCCCCACCCGTACGGCCTCGGGCTCGGTCGCGGTGCCGGGCGCACGCGCGCGCGTGGCGCGGGCCGGGCGGATCTACGTCGAGGGCCGCCACGACGCCGAGCTCGTGGAGCGGGTCTGGGGCGACGACCTGCGGATCGAGGGCGTGGTCGTGGAGTACCTGGAGGGCGTCGACGACCTGCCGTCGATCGTGGCGGACTTCGCCCCCGCCCCGGACGCTCGCCTGGGGGTCCTGGTGGACCACCTGGTCCCGGGTTCGAAGGAGTCGCGGATCGCCGCGCAGGTGACCTCCCCGGACGTGCTGGTCGTCGGCCACCCGTACATCGACGTCTGGGAGGCGGTGAAGCCGTCGTCGGTGGGCATCCGGGCGTGGCCGCGGGTCCCCAGGGGCCAGGACTGGAAGACGGGCGTGTGCCGCGCGCTGGGCTGGCCGCACGACAACACCGGCGCGGCCTGGCAGCACATCCTGTCGAGGGTCACGTCGTACAAGGACCTGGAACCGGAACTCCTGGGCCGCGTGGAGGAGCTGATCGACTTCGTGACGGCGCCGTAGGGGCCTTCCCGCCCCCGTGCGAACGGGGGTGCCTCGCCGGGGCCCGGTCGGATAGCGTGCGCGGCATGTCGAGCCCCGAGTCGGACACGTCGGGGGCTTTCGGTCACGCCGTCAGCCCCTGAACCCCTGAGTTCTCACGGGCCCTTGCGTCCGTACGGCCCCTGAGGCCGCACGAACCACCCGGCCCTTCGAACCACCGGGTCCCTGCGGACCGCTGGGTTCGCAGTCCTGCCACCTTGTCGTCCCGCCGCCCTCCGCGGCCGGACGCGTGTGCCCGTGGGTGCTGACCGCGGTGACGAGATGCCTCTGCCGTCATTCTCCTCACCCCGGAGCCACTCGATGCCCCTCCCGCTCTTTCTGCTCGCCCTGGCGGTCTTCGCCATGGGCACCTCGGAATTCATGCTCGCCGGTCTCGTGCCGGACATCGCCTCCGACCTCGGTGTCACGGTCGGCAGCGCGGGCCTGCTCACCTCGGCCTTCGCCGTCGGAATGATCGTCGGCGCCCCGCTCCTGGCCGCTCTCGCCCGCACCTGGCCGGTGCGGGCGAGCCTGCTCGGGTTCGTCCTCGTGTTCTCGGCGGCGCACGTCCTGGGCGCCGTCACCACCAGCTTCGCCGTCCTGTTCGCCACCAGGGTCGTCGCGGCCCTCGCGAACGCCGGGTTCCTGGCCCTGGCCCTGACGACCGCCACCCGGCTCGTGCCGCCGGACCGGAAGGGGCGCGCGCTGGCCGTGCTGCTGTCGGGGACGACGGTGGCCACGATCGCCGGGGTCCCCGCGGGATCGCTGCTCGGCACGCTGCTCGACTGGCGGGCCACGTTCTGGGCCGTCGCCGCGCTCTGCCTGCCCGCGGCCCTCGGCGTCCTCCGGGGATTCCCGGCGCGGCCCGCTCAGGAGGGCACGGCCGAGGTGCCGGACCTGCGCGCGGAGCTGGCGCGGCTCAGGCGGCCGCGGCTGCTCCTGGTGATGCTGCTCGGCGCCCTGGTGAACGCGGCGACCTTCGCCGGCTTCACGTTCCTGGCGCCCGTCGTGACCGGTTCCGCCGGGCTCGGCGACCTGTGGGTCCCGGTCGCCCTTGTCCTCTTCGGGGTCGGCTCCTTCGCCGGGATCACCCTCGCGGGACGGTGGTCCGACCGGTACCCGGGCCAGGTCGTCGCGGTCGGCGGTCCGCTGCTGCTCGTCGGCTGGCCCGCCCTGGCCGTACTGGCCGACAAGCCGGTAGCGCTGCTCACCCTCGTGTTCGTGCAGGGCACGGCGTCGTTCGCACTGGGCGGCATCCTGATCGCGCGGGTCCTCCACGAGGCCGCGGGCGCCCCCACCATGGCCGGCTCCTACGCGACCGCGGCGCTCAACGTGGGGGCGGCCGCCGGACCGCTCGTCGCCGCCGTCGCCCTCAGGACCGGGGCGGGGACGCTCGGACCGCTGTGGGCGAGCGGCCTCCTCGTCCTGGGCGCACTGCTCATCGCCCTGCCGTCACGCGGGGTGCTGTCGGCGCAGGGGGCCGGCCGGCCTGATCGGCAAGAGACCGCCTAGTCCACGAGGTCCCGCACGACCGCGTCGGCGAGCAGCCGCCCCCGCAAGGTCAGTACCGCGCGCCCGGCGGCGTACGGCCCGTCGTCGAGCAGGCCGTCGGCGAGGGCCTTGCGGGACGCCGCGAGGCCCGCCGGCTTGAGGAGGGACAGTTCGACACCCTCCTTGAGCCGCAGTTCGAGGAGCACGCGTTCGACTCTCCGGTCCTCGTCGGAGAGCAGCTCCCGTCCGGCCCCCGGCGACTTCCCGGCGGCCAGCGCGGCGGCGTACGCACCGGGATGCTTCACGTTCCACCAGCGGACGCCGCCGACGTGGCTGTGGGCGCCGGGGCCGGCGCCCCACCAGTCGGCCCCACGCCAGTACAGCTCGTTGTGGAGACAGCGCCCGGCCTCGGACGTGGCCCAGTTGGAGACCTCGTACCACTCGAAGCCCGCGCCGGAGAGGACGTCCTCGGCGATCAGGTACCGGTCGGCGTGGACGTCGTCGTCGGTCATGGGCACCTCGCCGCGCCGGATGCGCCGCGCGAGCTGCGTACCCTCCTCGACGATCAGCGCGTACGCGCTGACGTGGTCGGGCCCGGCGCCGATGGCCGCGTCGAGCGAGGCCCGCCAGTCGTCGTCGGACTCGCCGGGGGTGCCGTAGATCAGGTCGAGGTTGACGTGCTCGAACCCGGCCGCCCGCGCCTCCGCGACGCACGCCTCGGGGCGCCCGGGGGTGTGCGTCCGGTCGAGGATCTTCAGGACGTGCTGCTTGGCGCTCTGCATGCCGAAGGAGATCCGGTTGAAGCCTCCGGCCCGCAGCTCCGCCAGATAGGCCGGGTTCACGGAGTCGGGATTGGCCTCGGTCGTCACCTCGGCGTCGTCCGCGAGCCCGAACTCCTCGCGGACGGCCCCCAGCATGCGTACGAGATCACCGGCGGCGAGCAGCGTGGGCGTACCTCCGCCGACGAACAGGGTCCGCACCGGCCTCGGGTCGTCCCCGAGCACCTTCCGGGCGAGCCGGATCTCCTCGACGACCTGCTCGGCGTAGTTGTCCCGGGAGGCGAGCACGCCCCCGGTCCCGCGCAGCTCACTGGCCGTGTAGGTGTTGAAGTCGCAGTACCCGCAGCGCGTCGCGCAGTACGGCACGTGCAGGTAGAACCCGAGCGGCCGCTCCCCTGCCCCTTCCAGGGCGTGCGGGGGCAGCGCCCCGTCGTCGGGAACGGTCTCACCATCGGGCAGTACGGAAGGCATGAGCCCCATTGTCCCGTACTGCCCGAGGTGAACGCCCGGCCTGTGGACAACCTCTCCACAGGGGCGAGGGTCAGGACTCCCGGGACCCCGCGTACATCTCCTCGATGAGGTCCTTGTACTCCCGCTCGACGACCGGCCGCTTCAGCTTCAGCGACGGCGTGAGCTCGCCGTGCTCGATGTCGAGGTCGCGCGGCAGCAGCCGGAACTTCTTGATCGTCTGCCAGCGCTGGAGACCGGCGTTGAGGCGGTCGACGTAGCCCTGGATCATCGCCACGGTCTGCGGGGCGGCGACGATCTCGGCGTACGACTTGCCCGCGAGGTCGTGCTCGGCGGCCCAGCCGAGGAGGGAGGGCTCGTCGAGGGCGATCAGCGCGGTGCAGAAGTTCCGGTCGGCGCCGTGGACGAGGATGTTCGAGACGAACGGGCAGACGGCCTTGAACTGGCCCTCGACCTCGGCCGGCGCGATGTACTTGCCGCCGGACGTCTTGATCAGGTCCTTCTTGCGGTCGGTGATCCGCAGGTAGCCGTCGGCGGACAGCTCGCCGATGTCTCCGGTGTGGAACCAGCCGTCGGACTCCAGGACCTCGGCCGTCTTCTCGGGCAGGCCGTGGTAGCCCTCCATGATGCCGGGGCCGCGCAGCAGGATCTCGCCGTCGTCGGCGATCCGGACCTCGGTGCCGGGGAGCGGCTTGCCGACGGTGCCGGTGCGGTAGGCCTCGCCCGGGTTGACGAAGGAGGCGGCGGAGGACTCGGTGAGTCCGTACCCCTCCAGGATGTGGATGCCCGCGCCGGCGAAGAAGTAGCCGATCTCGGGGGCGAGCGCGGCGGATCCGGAGATGCACGCGCGCAGGTTGCCGCCGAAGGCGTCACGGATCTTGGCGTAGACGAGGGCGTCGGCGACCTTGTGCTTGGCCGTGAGGCCGAAGGGCGCGGAGGCGGTGCCGGTGCGGCGGAAGTTGTCCTGGGTCGCCTTGGCGTAGTCGCGGGAGACGCCGGCGGCCCACTGGAAGATCTTGTACTTGGCTCCGCCGGCCGCGCGGGCCTTGGCGGCGACGCCGTTGTAGACCTTCTCGAAGATGCGCGGCACGGCGGCCATGTAGGTCGGCTGGACCACCGGCAGGTTCTCGATGATCTTGTCGACCCGGCCGTCGACGGCGGTGACGTGCCCGACCTCGATCTGTCCCGAGGTGAGGACCTTGCCGAAGACGTGCGCGAGCGGCAGCCACAGGTACTGGACGTCGTCCTGGGTGACGAGACCGGTGGCGGCGATGGCCTTCGCCATGTACGACCAGTTGTCGTGCGGGAGGCGGACGCCCTTGGGGCGGCCGGTGGTGCCCGAGGTGTAGATGAGGGTCGCGAGCTGGGTCGAGGTGATCGCCGCGACCCGCTCCTTGACGGCCTCGGGGTGCTTCTCCAGGTACGCCTTGCCGCGCGCCTCCAGCTCGGCGAGGGAGAGGACGAACTCGCCGTCGCTCTCGACTCCGGTGGCGTCGATGACGACCACGTGGTGGAGGTTCGGCAGGTCGGCGCGGCGCTCCACGGCCTTGGCGAGCTGCGTCGCGTCCTCGGCGATGAGGACCTTCGACTCGGAGTCGGAGAGGATGAACGCCGACTCCTCGGCGTTGGTCTGCGGGTAGACCGTGGTGGTCGCGGCGCCGGCGCACATCACGCCGAGGTCGGCGAGGATCCACTCGACGCGGGTGGCGGAGGCGAGGGCGACGCGCTCCTCGGACCGCACGCCGAGGTCGGCGAGGCCGGCGGCGATGGAGTAGACCCGCTCGGCGGCCTGCCCCCAGCTGAGCGACTTCCAGTCGTCGGGGCCGGCGCCGGAGGCGGCGGGCACCGGATACCGGTAGGCCTCGGCGTCCGGAGTCCGCTCGACGCGCTCAAGGAAGAGGGCAGCCACGGAGGGCGGCCGGTTCTCGATCTGGGTCTGTGTGTCGCTCACGACGTCCTCCGGGCGGCGGCGGTGCCTTCTGGTGGTTCGTAAAACTAACTGGCGAGTAACCTTCGAGCCGGGATCAGAGTAAAGGCCTGGGGACCGGCGCGTAAGGGTCTGCAGGGCGTCGCTTGACGTCGCTTCAATAACGAACGAACCCGCGTACCGATGCAGAACGGGCCCACGCGCGCTCTGCACGTGGGCCCGTTCATCGACTGACTCCGCGGCGACTACTTCTTCTTGCCGGAGGACTCGTCGCTCGACAGGACGGCGATGAAGGCCTCCTGCGGCACCTCCACCGAGCCGACCATCTTCATGCGCTTCTTGCCTTCCTTCTGCTTCTCGAGCAGCTTCCGCTTACGGGAGATGTCACCGCCGTAGCACTTGGCGAGGACGTCCTTGCGGATGGCGCGGATGGTCTCGCGGGCGATGACCCGGGAGCCGATCGCGGCCTGGATCGGCACCTCGAAGGCCTGCCGCGGGATGAGCTCGCGCAGCTTGGCGACGAGCCGCACACCGTAGGCGTACGCGGCGTCCTTGTGGGTGACGGCGGAGAACGCGTCGACCTTGTCGCCGTGCAGCAGGATGTCGACCTTGACCAGGCTGGAGGCCTGCTCGCCGGTGGGCTCGTAGTCGAGGGAGGCGTAACCGCGCGTCTTGGACTTCAGCTGGTCGAAGAAGTCGAAGACGATCTCCGCGAGGGGCAGGGTGTACCGGATCTCGACCCGGTCCTCGGAGAGGTAGTCCATGCCGAGAAGGGTGCCGCGGCGGGTCTGGCACAGCTCCATGATCGCGCCGATGAACTCGGTCGGGGCCAGGACCGTGGCGCGTACGACGGGCTCGTACACGTCGTTGATCTTGCCCTCGGGGAACTCGCTCGGGTTCGTGACCGTGTGCTCGCTGCCGTCCTCCATGACCACGCGGTACACGACGTTCGGCGCGGTGGCGATCAGGTCGAGCCCGAACTCGCGCTCGAGCCGCTCACGGATCACGTCGAGGTGGAGCAGTCCCAGGAAACCGACGCGGAAGCCGAAGCCGAGCGCGGCGGAGGTCTCCGGCTCGTAGACGAGGGCGGCGTCGTTCAGCTGGAGCTTGTCGAGGGCCTCGCGGAGGTCCGGGTACTCCGAGCCGTCCAGCGGGTAGAGGCCCGAGAACACCATCGGCTTCGGGTCCTTGTAGCCGCCGAGGGCCTCGGTGGCGCCCTTGTTCAGGGAGGTGATCGTGTCACCGACCTTGGACTGACGGACGTCCTTCACGCCGGTGATGATGTAGCCGACCTCGCCGACGCCGATGCCGTCGGCCGGCGTCATCTCGGGGGACGAGACGCCGATCTCCAGGAGCTCGTGGGTGGCGCCGGTCGACATCATCTTGATGCGCTCGCGCTTGTTGAGCTGGCCGTCGACGACACGGACGTAGGTCACCACGCCCCGGTACGAGTCGTACACGGAGTCGAAGATCATCGCGCGGGCGGGGGCGTCGGCGACACCGACGGGCGCCGGGACGTCCCGGACGACCCGGTCGAGCAGCGCGTCGACGCCGACACCGGTCTTCGCCGAGACCTTGAGGACGTCCTCCGGCTGGCAGCCGATGAGGTTCGCGAGCTCCTCGGAGAACTTCTCCGGCTGGGCGGCCGGCAGGTCGATCTTGTTCAGGACCGGGACGATGGTGAGGTCGTTCTCCATCGCCAGGTACAGGTTGGCGAGGGTCTGCGCCTCGATGCCCTGGGCCGCGTCGACCAGGAGGACGGTGCCCTCACAGGCCGCGAGCGAACGCGAGACCTCGTACGTGAAGTCGACGTGCCCGGGGGTATCGATCATGTTCAGGATGTGCGTGGCGCCCTGGGACGGCCCCTCGGTCGGCGCCCACGGCAGCCGGACCGCCTGGGACTTGATCGTGATGCCGCGCTCCCGCTCGATGTCCATCCGGTCGAGATACTGGGCACGCATCTGCCGCTGGTCGACCACACCGGTCAGCTGGAGCATCCGGTCGGCGAGCGTGGACTTGCCGTGGTCGATGTGCGCGATGATGCAGAAGTTGCGGATCAGAGCCGGGTCGGTACGGCTCGGCTCGGGCACGTTGGTAGGAGTCGCGGGCACGCAGGGTCTCGTCTCGGGGCGATGTCGGATCGATACGTAGGCTCCATGGTCCCATGCCCGTCGCCCTGCGCCCGGTTTGGGCGGGCGTGAGGGTGACTGATACTGTGGACAGCTGTGTCTCGTGCGCCCTCTCAGCCTCGAGTCACACTCCAGAAGGAACATCGAACCTGTAAAGGCTCTTTTCGTGGCGAACATCAAGTCCCAGATCAAGCGGAACAAGACGAACGAGAAGGCGCGCCTGCGCAACAAGGCCGTCAAGTCCTCGCTCAAGACCGCGATCCGCAAGGCCCGCGAGGCCGTCGCCGCGGGTGACGTCGAGAAGGCCGTCGTGGCCACTCGCGCCGCCTCCCGCGCGCTCGACAAGGCTGTCTCGAAGGGTGTCATCCACAAGAACGCCGCCGCCAACAAGAAGTCGGCGCTGGCCACCAAGGCTGCCGCTCTCCAGGGCTGAGCTCTGATGTAACCGGCCGTACGGGACCCAGCGGGCCCTCTCTCCCGCTCCCGCCCGGCCACCAGGACTCGCACGCGGACGCGTTCGCCACGCGGGTGCGAGCCCACCCAGCTTGTACGACGAAGGCCCCACGTCTCCTTCCCCAGGAGCGGCGGGGCCTTCGCCGCATCCCGGCCAGCAGCGCGGTCCGGGACCAGAGGCGGGGCGGCAGGGGCTGGACGAGGCCGAGCGGGGAGTGGCGGGGCCGGGGGCCGCGGCGGAAGCCGCCTTCCGCCGAAGGCCGGGGCGCCGGGTCGACTCGACGGCGCGGAGCTGCCGCGGGACCGCGCGGGATCCGGGGGCGGAGCCCCCGGGAAACCCTCCGGCAGAGGCCAGAACACGCGCCAAGTCGACTCGACGGCGCGAAGCCGCCGCCCGACCGCACAGGGTGCGGGGCGAAGCCCCCGGGAAACCCTCCGGCAGAGGCCAGAACACGCGCCAAGTCGACTCAGCGGCGCGAAGCCGCCGCCCGACCGCGCGGGGTCCGGGGGGCGGAGCCCCCGGGAAGAAACCTCAGCCCCCACCAGCCCCCGGCAGGGTTTCGGGAAGGGGCGGGGTGGGGGAAAGCCCCCTCACACCCCGCGCCGCATCCTCGCCGCCCGCGCCACCGCGACCACCGCCTTCTCCAGGGCGTACTCCGGGTCGTCCCCGCCGCCCTTCACCCCCGCGTCCGCCTCGGCGATCGCCCGCAGCGCCACCGACACCCCGTCCGGCGTCCAGCCCCGCATCTGCTGCCGCACCCGGTCGATCTTCCAGGGCGGCATGCCCAGCTCCCGCGCCAGGTCGGCGGGCCGGCCGCCCCTGGCCGAGGACAGCTTGCCGATCGCCCGTACGCCCTGGGCGAGCGCGCTGGTGACGAGCACCGGCGCGACCCCGGTCGAGAGCGACCAGCGCAGGGCCTCAAGGGCCTCCGCCGTCCGTCCCTCGACCGCGCGGTCCGCGATGTTGAAGGAGGAGGCCTCGGCGCGGCCAGTGTAGTACCGCCCGACGACGGCCTCGTCGATCGTCCCGTCCACGTCGGACGTGAGCTGCGCGACCGCGGACGCGAGCTCCCGCAGATCGCTGCCGATCGAGTCCACGAGCGCCTGGCACGCCTCCGGCGTGGCCGACCGCCCGAGCGCCCGGAACTCCTGCCGTACGAACGTCAGCCGCTCCGCCGGCTTCGTCGTCTTCGGGCAGGCCACCTCCCGCGCCCCGGCCTTGCGCGCCGCGTCGAGCAGGCCCTTGCCCTTGGCGCCGCCCGCGTGCAGCAGGACCAGCGAGATGTCCTCGATCGGGTCGTCGAGGTAGGCCTTGACCTCCTTGATCGTGTCGGCGGAGAGATCCTGGGCGTTCCGCACGACGAGCACCTTGCGCTCGGCGAAGAGCGAGGGGCTGGTGAGCTCCATCAGCGAGCCGGGCTGGAGCTGCTCGGGCGCGAGGTCGCGCACGTCCGTGTCGGCGTCGGCGGCACGGGCGGCCCGCACCACCTCCTGGACGACGCGGTCGAGGAGCAGGTCCTCCTGCCCCACGGCGAGCGTCACGGGGCCGAGGAGGTCGTCGGGGGAAGTCTTTCTGGTGGCCATCGCGATCCAGCATCCCACGGGCCACTGACAGCGATGCCCGAGAATGGCGGGGTGAGCGAACGACACGTACTGGTACTCCCCGACCGCGACGCCGCCGAGGAGGTCGCGGGCGAGCTCCCCGACCGCTTCGGCCTTGCCGAGGAACCGCAGCTCGTACGGGACGCCCTGGCCGGCGAGGACGACGCCGAGGACGCCCAGTGGCTGGTCGTCGTCGAGGATCCGGCGGGCCGTCTGGACCCGACGGCACTCGACGAGCTGGCCGCCGAGTACGAGGGCTGGCTGGAAGCCGAGTAACGCCCCCGTCAGCCCCGCTCCGCCGCCTTGGGGACGATCTGGATGTCGAGGTCGATGCTGATGCTGGACCCGACGGCCGCGATGCCGCGCGCGAGGAGCGTCTGCCAGGTGAGGGTGAAGTCCTCCCGGTGCAGCTCGGTGGTGGCCCGGCAGGCGCACCGCGCCTCGCCCTCGAGACCGCTCCCGAGGCCGAGGTACTGGGTGTCGAGGGTGACCGTACGGCTCACCCCGTGCAGGGTGAGCGCCCCCGTGACGGCCCAGCGCGTGCCGCCCTTGTGCGTGAAGCGTTCGCTGAAGAACTCCAGCGTGGGGTAGGCGCCGACGTCGAGGAAGTCACCGGAGCGCAGGTGGTCGTCGCGCATCTGCACCCCGGTGTCGATGGAGGCCGCGTCGATGACGACGTGCATCGCCGAGTGCTCCATCCGGTCACCGATCCGCACCGCGCCGGCGAAGCTGTTGAACCGGCCGTGGATCCGGGCGAGGCCGATGTGGCGTGCGGTGAAGCCGATCTGCGAATGCGAGGGGTCGATCTCCCAGTCGCCGGGTTCGGGGAGCTGGGGCTGCGGGGCGACCCGGAGCAGTACGTCGCCGAGGCCCGTGTGGCCTCCCTCGGTGACGACGGCGCTGCCGTGGTGCGGCGTGTAGCCCTCGGCGGTGACGGCGAGCCGGTACTCGCCCGCCGGCACGGTCACCAACGCCGTACCGTACGGGTCGGTCTCCCCGCCGAGCACCTTGCGGCCGGCGGCGTCGCTGACGACGAACTCGGCCTGCCGGAGGGGTTCGTGCACGGGGTCGAGCACCCGGCAGCTCAGGACCCCCGCCGAGGCGGGAACGGCGACACCGGCGAGCGGGCCGCCTCGCGCGGCGCCCCCCGCGTGCTTCCCGAAGAGACGATCGAACATTCTTCGCGCACCCCCGTGCGACTCGTTTACTGTGCAACGAAGTCGCATTCGATCACCATCAGCACGTTCGAGGCAAACCGGGCAACCGGCAGTAAGTGTGACTGAGGGCCCGAATCGGAATTCCCACCCCTCGGCCAACGGACTGCATCACCGGGTACGACGGCGATTCCGAGGCGGCCCCGGGGAATGCACAGGCGGAGCCGGTCACTGCCGGAGTCCTAGCCGACGGGTGCCGATTCCTCTTCCCGGGTGGGCAGTTCTCGCATCCGCGCCAGGGGCGAGGGCAGCACCCACAGCACGGCGAGGACGGCCCCCGCGGTGGCGATCCACAGCGTCGGGCGCAGCCCGATCGTGGTGCCGAGCAGACCGCCGACGAGCGCACCGATCGGGCGGAACCCGTGGTTGAGCGTCCGGAACGCGCCCATGACCCGAGCCCGGACCGCGTCCGGTATCAGCGCCATCTGGAACGATCCCGCGGCGATGTCCACGATCATCACCCCGACACAGGAGAGGAATTCCGCCACGAACATCACGAAGACCACGAGCGGGAGCGGCCCGTCCGCCAGAGGCACCAGAAGCAGCGGCAGCGTGAATCCGAGGAAGCCGGTGACGAGCGAGCCCCCGATGCCGATCCGCCGGACGACCGCCCCGCTGAGCACCGCCCCGAGGAGACCGCCCACGGCTCCGGCTCCGAGTATCAGCCCGAGCAGGCCCGCGCTGATGCCGAGTTCGGTGGTCACGTAGAGCACGAAGAGGGTGTGGAACATGTAGTTGAAGAACTGGACCGTGCCGGAAGCGGCGAACAGTGCGCGCATCGAAGGCTCCCGGACCAGCCAGCGCAGCCCCTCCGTGAAGTGGCCCTTGGCCACGGGGGCCGGCGGCGGTTCGACCGGCTTGATCCGGGCCAGGTACCCGGCCGACACCAGATAGGTGAGGGCGTCCGCGACCAGGGCGAAGGGCGCCGTGAGGAACTGCACGAGGAGGCCACCGACACCCGGCCCCGCCAGCCAGGCCGTCGAGCGACTGCCGTTGACCAGCGCGTTCGCCTGCACATATCGCTCAGTGGGGACGAGCGCCACGAAGAGCGTCGTGTTGCAGACCTCGAAGAGCACAGTGAGCGCGCCGATCCCGAAGGCCACCACGTACAGCTGGGTGAGCGTCAGTGCGTCGAGCATGTAGGCGACGGGCAGCGTCAGCACCAGTGCCGCCCGCCCGAGGTCGGCCGCGATCATGGCGCGCCGACGACTGGTCTGCCGGTCGGCCCAGGCGCCGAGCGGCAGGTTGAGCAGGAGCGCGGGCAGGAGTTCGGCGACCTTGAGCCAGCCCATCGCCGCGGCGTCGGCCCCGAGGACGAGGACGGCCGCGAGCGGGATCGCCATCAGTGATATCTGGTCCCCGGCGAGGGAGATGGTCTGCCCGGTCCAGTAACGGCGGAAGGTCCGCTCGCGCAGCAGCGCCGGTATGCGTTCCACGAGGGCCACGCCGCTCACTCCTCTTCGCTTTCGGGGGCGTCTGCGCCTCCGGGGCTGTCTGCGCCTCCGGGGGTGTCTGCGCCTTCGGGGGTGTCCTGATCCAGGTAGGCGATCCGCAGGACGATGACGGGCCGAGCGCCCTCCGGCCGGAGGGACGGGTCGGAGGCGCGCGCCTCGTAGGGCAGGAGCAGGGCGTCGATCCGCTCCCCGAGGCCGGTCAGCTCCCCGGGAGTGAGGTGGAGCAGCGAGTCGCCGAACTGCTCGGCCTCGCGCCACTCCTTCGGGAGCCGGTGCCGGTTCTCCATGACGCGGGTGACCCGCTCGAAGTACCGCTCGGCGATGGCGGCGCTCAGCGCGTCGGCCGCCTGGGAGACCGCCGCGTCCTCGCTGTACTCGGGCCATTCGGTGTACCGCGCCGTCGCCCGCCAGGGCTTCTCCCGCCCACGGCCGCCCGGCGCCTCCTCCACGAGCCCGTACTTGGCGAGTATCCGCAGGTGGTACGAGCAGCTGGCCACGGACTCCCCGGTCAGCTCGGCAGCCCTGGTGGCGGTGAACGGCCCGTTGGCGCGCAACAGCCCCACCAGCGTCATCCGAAGGGGATGGGCGTAGGCCCGCAGGGCGCGCGGGTCGGTGAGTCGGATACTGCGGGGCTGCTCGTCCGCGGGTTGCGGGTCACTGATCTCCGGCATGATGGAAAGATATCTTTAGAAAGACTCCTTTACAAGCACTTCTTTACCAGCGCTCTCGACCACTCTCACCCGCTCCCTCCCGCACATGCATTCCTTCCCGCCGCGCCCTCCCGCCCTCACCCTCCCCTCGGTACGGCCACCAGCCCCCTCCCCGCCCCCACCACCGCGATCGCCCCGTCCTGGTCGGTCCGCAGCACCCGCGCCCCACCGGCCCGCAACGACTCCAGTGTCCGGGGCGAGGGGTGCCCGTACGGGTTCTCCCGCCCCGCCGAGACCAGCGCGAGCCGCGGCCGCACGGCCCGTATCAATCCCGGGTCCTGGTGGGCGGAACCGTGATGGGCCACCTTGAGGACGTCCACCGGCGCAAGCTCCGGATGGGCCCGCAGCAATGCCCGCTGGGCCGGCGGTTCCAGATCGCCGAGCAGCAACAGCGTCAGCCCTCCGGCGGTCCGGACGAGCAGGGTGACGCTGGCGTCGTTCGGCCCTCCGGCCGACTCCCCGTGACCGGCCGACGCCCTGGGACCCGCCACTCCGCCGGCACCCGCCGAGCCCTCCGCACCCGCGGCACCCGTCATCGGCCAGAGCACCCGCCATTCCAGCGTCCCGGCCCGCCGCTGCTCCCCGGGCCCCGCCCGGATCAGCGGCACACCCGCCGCGGCGGCCGTCCGCCGGACGAACGCGACCTGCCCGGGCGGCTCTTCGAGCGACGTCCCCTGGATCGCCCCCACCGACCGTCCCCGCAACACCCCGGGAAGGCCGGCCACATGGTCCGCGTGGAAGTGGGTCAGCACCAACAACGGCACCCGCCGCACACCGAGTTCACGCAGACAGCGGTCCACCGGTACGGGGTCGGGGCCCGCGTCCACCACGACGGCCGCGTCCCCACCCGCCGCCAGCACCGTCGCATCCCCCTGGCCCACCTGGCACATCGCGAACACCCAGCCGGGCGGCGGCCATCCGGTGACCCACCGGGCCAGCGGCACCGGTCGCACCACCACCAGCAAGAGCAGGAGGGCGACGAGCGCACCGACCGGCCCCCGGTGCGGCAGGCGACGCACCCCGAGCACCACGAGGGCCGTCAGCAGTGCGAGGGCGAGGCCGCCCCACCACCCGCCGGGCCACGTCAGCTCCGCCCCCGGCAGGGCAGCCCCGGTGCGGGCCACCCGCGCGATCCACCCGGCCGGCCACCCCGCCACCCACGCCAGACCCTCCGCTGCCGGCGCCCACGCGGGTGCGACAGCCAGCGCGGCGAAACCGAACACCGTCGCGGGCGCCACCGCGAGCTCGGCGAACAGATTCGCCGGGATCGCGACCAGGCTCACCCGGGCCGCGAACACGACCACGACAGGCGCGCACACCGCCTGCGCCGCCAAGGACGCCGCAAGCGCCTCCGCCAGCCTGCCCGGCACCCGGCGTCGCCGCAGCGCCTCGCTCCACCGCGGGGCGACCGTGAGCAGGGCACCGGTGGCCAGGACCGAGAGAAGGAATCCGTAACTCCGCGCGAGCCACGGGTCGTAGAGCACCAGGACCAGCACGGCGGCGGCCAGCGCGGGAATCAACGATCTCCTGCGGCCCGTCCCGATCGCGAGGAGCACGACGAGACCGCAGGCCGCGGCACGCAGCACGCTCGGATCGGGCCGGCAGACGACCACGAAGGCCAGCGTCAGCGCTCCCCCGGCCAGCGCCGTGACCCGCAGCGACAGCCCCAGCCGGGGCGCGAGCCCACCGCGCTCCACCTGGTGCGCCCGCCCGGGACGCCCGACGAGAAGAAGCAGGACAATGGAGAGGTTGCTGCCGGAGACGGCCAGAAGATGAGTGAGATCGGTGGCCTCGAACGCGTCCCGCAGCTCGGGCCCGACCCTGGACGTGTCCCCCACCACCAGGCCGGGCAACAGGGCCCTGGCATCCGGGGCGAGCCCCTCGGTCGCCCGTCGCAGCCCCGCCCGGAGATCCCCCGCCGTCCGCTGCAGCGTGCTCGGAGGTCCGAGGACGCGAGGCGGCCCCTCCCCGTCGACCTTGAGCACCGCCGCGAAGGGATCGCCGGGGCGGAAGGGCGGCGCGAGCCGAGCGCCGACACTCAGCCGGGTGGAGGGCAGGAGCCGCAGCCACTCCTCCCGGCCCTCCCCCGGCGGAACGACGAGCAGAACCGGCGCCCTGGTCCGGTGGACCGTGCCGCCCGGCCGCTCGACACGGGTCACCTCGCCGTCCAGGACCACGGAGACCGGGACCGTCGCGCTGCCCCGCACCCGGGGCCGGGTGAGCCGGGGATCGGAGGTCACCGTCACCTCCAGCCGCGCCCGCGCGTCCTCCCGGGCCAGGGCCGGTACGGGGCCGCGCCGCAGGTCCGCCGTATGCAGCCCCGCCGACGTGGCCCCTGCCGCGGCACACAGCAGGACTCCCGCGCAGGCGGTCGTCCACAACCGCCGGCCGGACAGGCCCCGAACGGCCTGCGTGTCGCGGAGCCACCGGGCCGAGACCGGTGTCAGCAAAGCGGCGGCTCCCGCCAGACATACCCCGACAACCACCACCGTCCACCACCCGCTGACGCCCACCGCCCAGGCCGCCGCGACCCAGGCCGCCACCGCGAGCGGGACGAGCCGCATATCGGTCGGCCCCTCCACCCACGCGGACGCGCCGGCCCCCGACTCCCCAGCCCTCCCCTCCGCCGTCCCCCGCTCCTCCGTCCCACTCTCCTCGGCCGCCGTCGTCCCCCGGTTCACGGCCGGACCAGCGGTTCCAGGTCGGCGAACCTGCGCTCACCGATGCCGTTGACCTCCCGCAGCTCCCCGACCGACCGGAACCCACCGTGCTCCGTGCGATGGTCGACGATGTGCCGGGCGAGGACCGGTCCGACGCCGGGAAGCGTGTCGAGCTGCTCCACCGTGGCCGTGTTGAGGCTCAGCGGCACCCGCGGCCCACCACCACCGCTTCCGCTCCCGGCACCGGAACCCGAGCCGGAGCCGGTGCCGCCGACCGGCGTCCCCGGCAGGCCGACGAGAACCTGCTCACCGTCGAACAGCACACGGGCCCGGTTGAGCCCGGTGAGATCGGCCTCCGGCTTCGCCCCGCCCGCGGCGCGCAAGGCGTCCGCCACACGCGACCCCGCGGGCAGGGTCAGCACCCCCGGCCTGCGCACCTTGCCGCCGACGTCGACGATCACCCTCGCCCCGCCCGCCGCGGGCCGCGCCGCCGACCCCACCGCCGGCCCCGCCGGTGTGGCGGGCGCGGCCGCCACGGGGGCGGCCCGGACCAGTTCGGGAGCGCGCACCGGTTCCGGCCGCCCGGTCCAGAAGTAGCCGCCCGCGAGACCCGCCGCGACGAGCAGGACCACCGTCAGTGCGGCCAGCGCCCTCGGCTCGAGCCCGAACCGCGTCTGCGCCCACACCGGCGTCCGCTCACGCAGCACCGCCGCCCACCGCTCCCGCGTCCCGGGCGGGGATCCCCTCTCCAGCGCCTCAGGGGCCTTCGCCCCACCCCGTGCCCCCGTATCGGGGCCGGGAGCCGACCCCACCGGCACCCCGGCCCGTCCCGCCGAAGCCACCGCCCGTCCCGCCTGCGGAAACAGGGCGTCCCCCCGCCGCCGTACGACGGCCTCGGAAAGCGTGGCGGTCCTCCTGACCCGGGCCCGCCTCCTGGCCCGTCCGGAAGCCACACCACGCGCCCCGGGACGGCTCCGGCCGTCGGAGCCCGGCGCCCGGCCCGGTCCGCTGGACGGAGCGCCCGGCGCGCCCAGGACGTCAGGGGTGGTCGATGCGATGCGTGTACGAAGAGTCATGCAGGTGACGGTAGGGATCACCGCCGTGCCGTGCGGGTCTCGCTCCCGTTCCGTGCACAAGGGCCCCTCTGTGGAAAACTCCGTCACTCTCCCGAGGGACGGGCGGCCTCAGCGTGGCGAGACGACGACCGCCAGGAGCCCCGGTCCCGTGTGGGCGCCGATGACCGCCCCCACCTCGCTGACGTGGAGCTCCCCCATGCCGGGCACCCGCTCCCGGAGCCGGTCGGCGAGGATTGCGGCCCGCTCGGGCGCGGAGAGGTGGTGGACGGCGATATCGACGGCGCCGGAGCCGGCACGCTCCACCGCGATCTCCTCCAGCCGTGCGATGGCCTTCGAGGCCGTCCGCACCTTCTCCCGCAGTTCGATCCGGCCGCCGTCGAGTTCGAGGAGCGGCTTCACCGCGAGCGCGGAGCCGAGCAGCGCCTGCGCGGCACCGATGCGCCCGCCGCGGCGCAGGTAGTCCAGGGTGTCGACGTAGAAGTAGGCGGAGGTGCCCGCCGCGCGCTTCTCGGCCGCCGCCACCGCCTCGTCGAGCGAACCGCCCGCCTCCGCGACCTGCGCCGCCGCCAGGACGCAGAACCCCAGCGCCATGCCGACCATGCGGGTGTCCACCACCCGTACGGGCACGGGGGCGTCCTTGGCGGCCAGCACGGCCGCGTCATGGGTTCCTGAGACCTCGGCGGAGAGGTGGAGCGACACGATGCTCCTCGCGCCGGCCGCGGCGGCCTCGCGGTAGGCCTCGGCGAAGGTCTCGGGGCTCGGGCGTGACGTGGTGACGGCCCGCCGCTTCTGCAGGGCCTCCGCGAGGGCCTGCGCCGAGATCTCGGTGCCTTCCTCGAGGGCGCGGTCGCCGATGACGACGGTCAGCGGGACCGTGGTGATGGCGTGCCGCTCCCTGGTCTGGCGTGGCAGGTAGGCCGTGGAATCGGTGACGATCGCGACATGCCGGGACATGAGCGGGAGGTTACCCGCCGAGGCCGCCGCAGGGCAGCCCGGCCCCCTGTCAGGTGGTGGTCTCCGGGCGGGCCGACTTCTCCCAGGGGTAGGTGGTCCGCCGGGGATCGGGCGCGGTGATCGCGGACGGCTCGCCGCCGCCCCGCGGAGTTGCCTGACCGGACTGTCCCGACGCGCCGGTGGCGCTCCCGGCAGCGGCTTCCGGCGCCGGCCCCTGCGTCGTCTCCGGTTCGGTCCAGTGGCGCAGCGCGCCCGCCTCGACGTCGATCTCGGCGCTGAGCGTCGACAGGTCGTCCTCGGCGAACTTCACGGCCCGGTCCCTTGCGGCCCTGCGCAGTGCGTCGGCCGAGCCCGTGATGCGCTCGGTCCGCGCGGCGAGTTCGGGGAGCTGCCCGGACACCCATGCCCGGTCCGGCTCCCTCTCGAGACGCTTGAGGTCCTCGTCCAGTTCGCGCGCGTGCCCGCTGAGCCGGTGGAACAGGGCGAGCGACTCCTTCAGCGAGGCGTCCTCGCCGACACCGGCCTGCAGCGCCTCCTGGGTGGCCCGCATCGAGGTGCGCAGCGAGAGCCGCAGTCTGGCCAGCTCGCCCGCCACCCCGGTCTGGCCGAAGCTCTTGGCCCTCAGTGTGGTGTCCTCGACCGTGCGCCTGGCCTGGTCCAGGGTGCGGTCGACCCCCCGCGCGGCGGCCTTGGCCGCCTTCACGGTGACGTAGGCCCCGAGCGCCACGAACGACAAGAAGAGCAGCGCCATGATCGTGATAATCGCGGCTTCCATGTGCGCGCCCCTCCGGCGTCCGTCGAGTCCCCACGGTTGTGGTTCCTCCACCGTAAACGGAAGGGGCAGGCCGGGGGTTCCATCTGAACCCCCAACCTGCCCGTAGGGGAAAGCCCCTATGCGGGGAAGCCCCCTATGTCGGGAGACCCCCGTCAGCCGGCGACGATGTTGACCAGCTTCGGCGCCCGCACGATCACCTTGCGGATCTCGGCGCCGCCGAGCGCGGCGACGACGTGCGGGTCGGCGAGCGCCAGCGTCTCGAGCTCGGCGTCCGTGATCGACGGCGAGACCTCCAGGCGGGCCTTGACCTTGCCCTTGATCTGCACGACGCAGGTGATGGTTTCGTCGACGACGTACGCCGGGTCGGCGACCGGGAAGCCCTGGTGGACGACCGAGTCGGTGTGGCCCAGCCTGCGCCACAGCTCCTCGGCGATGTGCGGGGCCAGCGGGGCGACGAGCAGCACCAGCTGTTCGGCGACCGGCCGGGAGAGCGCGCCGCCGGACTTGGTCAGGTGGTTGTTCAGCTCGGTGATCTTGGCGATGGCGGTGTTGAAGCGCATCGCGACCATGTCCTGCGCGACACCGTCGATCGCCTTGTGCAGGGCACGCAGCGTCTCCTCGTCGGGCGCGGTGTCGACGACGGTGACCTCACCGGTCGACTCGTCGACGATGTTGCGCCACAGCCGCTGCAGCAGCCGGTACTGGCCGATCACCGCGCGCGTGTCCCAGGGACGCGACACGTCCAGGGGACCCATCGCCATCTCGTACAGGCGCAGGGTGTCGGCACCGTACTCGGAGCAGATCTCGTCCGGCGTGACGGCGTTCTTCAGGGACTTGCCCATCTTGCCCAGGACGCGGCCGACCTTCTCGCCCTGGTACCAGAAGCCGCCGTCGCGCTCCTCGACCTCGGCCGCCGACACGGCGATGCCGCGAGCGTCCCGGTACACGAAGGCCTGGATCATGCCCTGGTTGTAGAGCTTGTGGAACGGCTCGGCCGAGGAGATGTGTCCCAGGTCGAACAGCATCTTGGACCAGAAGCGCGCGTACAGCAGGTGCAGCACGGCGTGCTCGGCGCCGCCGACGTACAGGTCGACGCCGCCGGTCGGCATGCCCTCGCGGGGGCCCATCCAGTACTGCTCGACGGCCGGGTCGACCAGCTTCTCGGAGTTGTGCGGGTCGAGGTAGCGCAGCTCGTACCAGCAGGAACCGGCCCAGTTGGGCATGGTGTTGGTCTCGCGGCGGTAGCGGCGCGGACCGGCGCCGTCACCGAGGTCCAGGGTGACGTTGACCCAGTCCTCGTTTCGGGACAGCGGGGTCTCCGGCTGGGTGTCCGCGTCCTCCGGGTCGAAGGTGCGCGGCGAGTAGTCCTCGACCTCGGGCAGCTCCAGCGGCAGCATCGACTCGGGCAGCGAGTGGGCGACGCCGTCCTCGTCGTAGACGATCGGGAAGGGCTCGCCCCAGTACCGCTGGCGGCTGAACAGCCAGTCGCGCAGCCGGAAGTTGACGGTGCCCTCGCCGATGCCGCGGTCGGCCAGCCAGGCGGTGATCTTCGCCTTGGCGTCGACGACGCCCAGGCCGTCCAAGGAGATCTCGTCGTTCGCGGAGTTGACCAGCTTCGCCTCGTAGGAGGCGAAGGCCTCGTCCCAGGTGGACGGGTCGGTGCCGCGGTCGTCGCTGGGCTCCACGACGCAGCGCATCGGCAGCTCGAAGGCGCGCGCGAAGGCGAAGTCGCGGCTGTCGTGCGCCGGGACGGCCATGATGGCGCCGGTGCCGTAGCCCATCAGGACGTAGTCGGCGATGAAGACCGGGACCTGCTCACCGCTGACGGGATTGGTCGCGTACGCGCCGGTGAAGACGCCGGTCTTCTCCTTGGCGTCGGCCTGCCGCTCGACGTCGGACTTGGAGGCGGCCTGCTTGCGGTAGGCGTCGACGGCCTCGGACGGGGTGGCGTGCCCGCCGGTCCACACGTCGTGGGTGCCCTCGGGCCAGACGGCCGGGACGATCTTCTCGACCAGATCGTGCTCGGGCGCCAAAACCATGTAGGTGGCGCCGAACAGGGTGTCCTGGCGGGTGGTGAAGACGGTGATCGCGCCGGTGTCGCCGACCTGGAAGTCGACGCGGGCGCCCTCGGAGCGGCCGATCCAGTTCCGCTGCTGCAGCTTGATGGCCTCGGGCCAGTCCAGCGCGTCCAGGTCGTCCAGCAGGCGGTCCGCGTAGGCGGTGATCCGCATGTTCCACTGGCGCAGCTTGGACTTGAAGACGGGGAAGTTACCGCGCTCGGAGCGTCCGTCGGCGGTGACCTCCTCGTTGGCCAGGACCGTGCCCAGGCCGGGGCACCAGTTGACGGGCGCGTCGGAGGCGTACGCCAGGCGGTACTCGCCGAGGACGTCGGAGCGCTCGGCGGCGCTCAGCTCGCTCCACGCGCGCGTGGTGCCGGGAACGTCACGGGTGCCGTTCTCGAACTGCTCGATCAGCTCGGCGATCGGACGGGTCTTGTCGGCCTCGTCGTCATACCAGGAGTTGAAGATCTGCAGGAAGATCCACTGGGTCCACTTGTAGTACTCCGGGTCGATCGTGGCGAACGACCGGCGCTTGTCGTGGCCCAGGCCCAGCCGGCGCAGCTGGACCTTCATGTTCTCCATGTTGGCCTCGGTGGACACGCGCGGGTGCGTGCCCGTCTGCACGGCGTACTGCTCGGCCGGCAGGCCGAAGGCGTCGAAGCCCAGGGTGTGCAGCACGTTGTGGCCGGTCATGCGCGCGTGGCGGGCGAAGACGTCCGTGGCGATGTAGCCGAGCGGGTGGCCGACGTGCAGACCCGCACCCGAGGGGTACGGGAACATGTCCATGATGAACTTCTTGGGCCGGGCGGCGATCACGGGGTCGCCCGCCAGGTCACCGGTGGGGTTCGGGGCCTCGTACGTGCCCTCGGCGTCCCAGAAGTCCTGCCAGCGTGCCTCGATGTCGGCGGCCATGGCCGCCGTGTAGCGATGCGGGGCCGCCGTCTCGGCGGCCGTATTGATCTCGGTCATGGTCCTTGAAGCTCCATCGATCGTCTCTGCCCACTGCCACGGACTGCCGTGAAATGAAAAATCCCCTCGCACAGGAGGGGACGCCGCGCCGACTCCGACAGGATGTCTGTCATCCGTCGGGACTGATCAGCGCGGCTCGGTAAGCAGAAGGCGTACGGCACGCATGGCGCCAGGGTACCGCAGGGCCTACGCGGGCCGCACCGGCGTTCACGTGGTGGCGCCCGCGCGTACGGGGCGAGGGGCGGGGAGAGCAGGGGCGGCACACACCCAAGGGATGCCGAACACGAAGAAGCGGGCCACCCGATCCGGGTGGCCCGCTTTCTCTTCTGTGGAGCTAAGGAGAATTGAACTCCTGACCTCCTGCATGCCATGCAGGCGCTCTACCAACTGAGCTATAGCCCCTTGCTTGTTTCCGTCTCCGTTTCGGTTTCCCTCGCGGCGACAGACAGAACATTAACCGGCTCCCCGGCAGATCTCCAAATCGATTCTCGGAGCCCTCCTGACCTGCCGGGTAGGGTCGCCGACTGTGTCCGTCTCCGTGCTCTCCAAAACCCGCGCCCGGCCGTGGCCCCTGGCCACCGCCGCGGCGGTCTGCCTGCTCTCGTTCGCGGCCTTCTGGGTGGCGCAACGCCTCGCCCACGTGAACATGCTCGACGTGATGGTCTACCGGGCCGAGGGCGAGACGGTCCGGGCCGGCGGCGATCTCTACGCGATGCGCGCCACCTCCGCGAACCTCGGCATGACGTACCCGCCGTTCGCGGCTCTGCTGTTCGTCCCCCTGACCCTGGTGAGCGTGCCGCTGATGCGGACGCTGAGCACGGCGGGGAACCTGCTCCTCGTGGTCGCCCTGGTGCAGCTCTCGCTGCAGCTGGTCCGCCCTTCGCTGTCCCGTACGGACCTGTGGCGCACGACACTGTGGGTCGCCGCGGTCGTGGTCTGGTGCGAGCCGGTGTGGACGACCCTGCGGTACGGCCAGATCAACCTGCTCATAGCGGTGGCGGTGCTCTGGGATCTCACCCGCCGCCGGGACAGCCGCTGGGCCGGGCTCGGCATCGGTCTGGCGACCGCGGTGAAGCTCACACCGGGCCTGTTCGTGGTCCTGCTGCTCGTCGCGGGTCTGCTGCTGTGGCGCCGTGACCGGGTCTGGAACACCTGGCTGCGCACGGCCGTGACGGCGACCGTGGTGTTCCTGGGAACCACGCTGGCCGTGGCGCTCGCGCTGCCGGCGGACTCGAAGCGGTTCTGGACGGAGACCCTGTTCGAGACCGGCCGGGTCGGCTTCGCCGAGGAGACCGCCAACCAGTCGATCCGAGGGGTCCTGGCCCGGCTGATGCACACCGACGACCCGGGCATGTGGTGGGCGGTGACGGCGGCCGTCCTGGGCGGCGTGGCGATGGTGCTGGCGGTCCGGGCCGCGCTGGGCGGCGACAAGGCGGTGGCGGTGGTCGTCTGCGCGTTCACGGCGCTGATGATCAGCCCGATCTCCTGGTCCCACCACTG
Source organism: Streptomyces griseoluteus (assembly GCA_000717735.1). Lineage (GTDB taxonomy): Bacteria > Actinomycetota > Actinomycetes > Streptomycetales > Streptomycetaceae > Streptomyces > Streptomyces griseoluteus_A. The sequence continues at coordinate 102,567 of JOBE01000038.1, forward strand.
GGTCTGGTGCGTCCCCCTGCTGATCCTGCTCGCGGACCGCGCCGCGCGCGCGTGGCCCGTGACGGGGGCGGTGGGCCTGGCCTTCGCCTCGTTCGCGCTGTGGTGGGTCCCGCACGACCCGGGCCGGCCGGAACTGGACCAGAATGCCGGTCAGATGGTGCTGTCCGCTATCTATCCCCTGACGGCGACGGCGCTGCTTGTCGGATACGCGCTGACGCTGCGGCGTCAGGCTCAGGCTCGGACTCAGGCCGTCGCGAAGGAGTAGAACCGCTTGAGGGTGCAGTGCTCGTCGAGGAGCCGGCCGTAGATCGGCTCCCCCTCAAGCTCGCGGTACGTCTCGATGGGGTCGCCTTTTATGATCAGCGCCCGCGCGCACTCCTCGCACCAGTACTGGAACCCCGGATTGACGGGGTCCATGTCGCGCACGATGGGCGTGCCGCTGCCGCACCAGTCGCATTTCCGCCTGTGTGCACCCATCAGTCAGCTCCAGCTGTGGCCGCAGGCCGTGCACCCATAGGACACCCCGCCGTTTTCGCCGAGCACTTGGGCCACCCTCCCGTCCGGATCCTCGTCCCCCTCCGGCCGTCCGATTCTGCCATGGCCCCGCAAGAGCGTCAGCGTGCTCGGCGTGCCGGTCCGGCCGCCGCCCCGACGATCGCGGCGACGGTCAGGGCGAGCGTGGTCACCCAGAGCGCGCCCGCGGAGTCCCCCGCTCCGTCTTCGGCGGTCACACCGAGGAAGAGGGTCCCGAAGGCGGCGACCCCGATGAGCTGGCCGAGCTGGGTGACGGTGGCCAGCAGCCCGCTGGCGTCGGCCGCGTCCTCGGCCCGTACGGTGGCCAGGGCGCCGGTCAGGGCGGGGCTGAAGGCCAGCGCGATACCCGCGCCGAACACGCCCAGGGCCGGGTAGAGCCCCCAGCCGCCCGTACCGCCGTCCTTGAGCAGCCCGCCGATGGCGACGGCCGCCGCGGCGGCGAGCAGGAATCCGCCCGGCACCAGCGCGCGGTGCAGCCGGGCGGGCCAGTTCCGCCAGGTCAGTCCGACGGCGCCGAAGACGACGGCTGCGGGACCGAAGGTGAGTCCGGCGCGCAGGGCGCTGTGGCCGAGCCCGCCCTGCAGGTGCAGGGTGAGGGTGAACAGGAAGCCGGCGTTGACGCCCATGGCCACGGTGATCCAGAGCACCGCCCGCCCCATGCCGGGCAGGCGCAGGACGCGCGGGGCGATCAGCGGCGCACCGCCGCGCCGGGCGAGCCGCGACTCGTACGTGCCGAAGAGGACGAGGAGCACCAGGGAGCCGCCGAGCGAGAACCAGGACCACAGCGGCCAGTCCTGTTCCTGGCCGAGGACCAGGGGCACGGTCAGCAGGGATACGGCGGCGCCGAGCAGGAGGAGGCCCGGCAGATCGAGGGCACGCGCGCGCGTGGGTCCTGTCGGATTGTCGCGGGGCAGGACCCGGGCGCCGAGCACGAGCAGGCCGATGCCGATCGGGACGTTGACGAGGAAGACGGGCCGCCAGCCGGTGCCGAAGAGGTCGGCGCTCACAAGGACCCCGCCGACGACCTGTCCCGCGGCGGCGCCGGTGGCCAGGACCGCGGAGTAGGCGCTCAGCGCCCGGACCCGGCGTTCGCCGGTGAAGTTCCGCTGGATGAGGCTGAGCACCTGCGGGATCATCAGGGCCGCGCCCGCGCCCTGCGCGAGCCGGAAGGCGATCAACTGGCCTGGCCCGGTAGCGAGTCCGCAGGCGAGGGAGGCCGCGGTGAAGACGGCGAGGCCGCCGAGGTAGGCCCGCCGGTGCCCGAGCAGGTCGCCGAGGCGGGCTCCGGTGATCAGCAACACCGCGTAGGCGATGGTGTATCCGGCGACGACGAGCTGGAGTTCGGCCCCGGATGAGGAGAGTTCCGCACGGAGCGTGGGCGCGGCGACGTTGACGATGAAGACGTCGAGGAGCGCCATGAACTGCGCGGCGAGCACCACGCCGAGCAGTGGTCCGGGGCGGTTGTCGGTGCCACCGTCTTTACTGAGTACGGGACGTGATGCGGTCGAGGTCATGCGTCGAGCGTGACCGCGATCGAATACGGGTAACGAGAGCCCGCTGATGCTGGTACTGACACCACCTGGCAGCGGCGGCACGGGGACTCGACCATGGGGGTGTGACGATCGTGGCAGCAGTACCGACACAGCGGCGCCGGCGGCCGGAACTGGCCGCGTTCCTGCGCAGCCGCCGGGCCAGGGTGACCCCGGAGGACGTGGGGATGCCGCCGGGACTCCGCCGCCGCACGCCCGGGCTGCGCCGCGAGGAGGTCGCCCAGCTCTCCGGGGTCGGCGTCACCTGGTACACGTGGCTGGAGCAGGGCCGTCCGATCAACGCCTCCGCGCAGGTCCTCGACGCGGTCGCCCGCACGCTGCGCCTCGACCGGCCCGAGCGCGAGCATCTCTACCACCTGGCCGAGGTGCCGTACGCGCCGGAGCGGTCCGCCGCGGACATCGCGGTGGTCAGCCCGGAGCTCCAGGGCATCCTCGACGCCCTCGACCCCCACCCGGCGGTGCTCTACAACGCGCGGTACGACGTGCTCGCGACCAACGCCATGTACGAGCGCCTCTTCTTCCAGGACGAACGAGGCGGACAGGGCATGAACACCGGCCCGTTCGGCATACGCAACGTGCTGTGGGCGCTGTTCACCGTGCCCGGAGCCACATGCCCGCTGGTCGACCGGAAGCGGGAGCTGCCGCTGATGGTGGCCCAGTTGAGGGGCGCGTACGGACGTCATGTGGGCGAGCCCACCTGGGAGGAGTTCGTACGGCTGCTCGCGGAGGCCAGTGCGGAGTTCGCCCGGCTGTGGCGCAGTGGCGACGTGGTCCCGCCGGGGACGCGGGTGAAGGCCTTCCGCCACGAGCGAGTGGGCGAGGTGCGGTTGACCTCGGTCTCCCTCTCCGTCAACGGGATGCCGGAGTGCCGGATCGTGACGTACACGCCGAACGACGAGGAGAGCCGCCAGGGGCTCGCGTCTCTGCGCGAGGTGACGGAACGACGAATCCCGCCCCCTACTGGGGACGGGATCCGGTGACTGTGGAGCTAAGGAGAATTGAACTCCTGACCTCCTGCATGCCATGCAGGCGCTCTACCAACTGAGCTATAGCCCCTCGTGTTCTTCGCGCTCTGCGCTGCGAACAAGAAGAACTTTAGCCTGTGACCTGCCGGAAAGTGAAATCCGGGCCCGGCAGGCCGGCCACGGGGCTCAGTCGTCGTCGCCGAGGACCGGCTCTGGCAGCGTGCCCGCGTTGTGCTCCATCAGACGCCAGCCACGGGCGCCCTCACCGAGGACCGACCAGCAGCAGTTCGAGAGGCCACCGAGGCTCTCCCAGTGCTGGGACTCCAGGTCGAGGAGCCGGCCGATGGTGGTGCGGATCGTGCCGCCGTGACTCACGACGACGAGCGTGCCGTCCTCGGGAAGCTTGTCGGCGTGCTCCAGGACCACCGGGGCGGCCCGGTCGGCCACCTCGGTCTCCAGCTCGCCGCCGCCCCGGCGCACGGGCTCGCCGCGCTTCCAGGCGGCGTACTGCTCGCCGTACCGCGCGACGATCTCGTCGTGGGTCAGCCCCTGCCACTCCCCCGCGTACGTCTCGCGCAGCGCGGAGTCGTGGGCGACGGCGTGCCCGGTGAGCGCGGCCAGCTCGGCGGCGGTGGCCGCCGCCCGCTTCAGGTCGGAGGCGACGATGGCGTCCGGCTTCAGCGAGGCGAGCAGCCGTGCGGCCCGGCGCGCCTGGGCGACGCCGGTCTCCGTCAGCTCGATGTCGGTCGAGCCCTGGAAGCGGCGCTCCAGGTTCCAGGAGGTCTGGCCGTGGCGCCAGAGGACGATACGGCGGCCTCTGCCGCCCTTGGTGGTGCTCAGCGCAGCTCACCGTCCGCTTCGTCGGGGAGGCCGGCGGCGTGGTCGTTGAGGTCGACGCCGGTCAGTTCGGCGTGCTCGGCGGCCTTGCCGCGGGTGTTCCGCGCGTCCTCGGGAAGCGGCAGCTCGGGGCAGTCCTTCCACAGCCGCTCCAGGGCGTAGAAGACCCGCTCCTCGCTGTGCTGGACGTGGACGACGATGTCGACGTAGTCCAGGAGGATCCAGCGGGCGTCCCGGTCGCCCTCACGACGGACCGGCTTGGCGCCGAGGTCCTTGTTCAGGCGCTCTTCGATCTCGTCGACGATCGACTTGACCTGGCGGTCGTTGGGCGCGGAGGCGAGCAGGAAGGCGTCGGTGATCGACAGCACATCACTGACGTCGTACGCGATGATGTCGTGCGCGAGCCGGTCGGCGGCCGCCTGAGCGGCGGCGTTGACGAGTTCGATGGAGCGATCCGTGGCGGTCACATGCAGGCTTTCGTCGGCGGTCCAGTACCCCTCCAGGGTCTCACGGACCGCCGACGGCCCCGCCAACGTTTTCCGGAGCGCCTTTACGGAGCTCCCCGAACCTCGTAGTCCCGGCCCAGGACCACGGTGACCGCGGCCGATCCCGAGGTCTTGCCCTTGATCACCGAGCCGGCCGGCAGACCGAGTGTCTTGGCGACCTCCGCGGCCGTCGCCTTCTGGGCGTCGTCACCGTAGACGACCTGCGACTTCGCCTGGGTGGCCGTGTCGGAGCCGCCCACGAAGGCGTAGCCGCCGTTGATCAGGACGACCTTGGCCGCCTCGGTCGCCTTCTTCCCGGAACCATCCCGTACCGAGACGCGGGGAACGTCGCCCGCCTCGGGAGCGGTGACCTTTCCGCCGAGGATGTCCTTCACCACACTGCCGCCGGCGTCCTCGGTCAGCGTGCCGTCCTGCGCGACCGGGAGCACGGCCGTCTTGTGGTCGCCGATCTTGGCGTGCTCGGCGAGCCTGGCCAGGGAGGCGGCCAGGTCCTTCTCGGGGAGCGAGGGGTCGAGGATCTGCTGGAGGGTCTCGATGGTGACCGTGGCGGCCTCCGGGTCGGAGGAGATCTTCCGCAGCACGCCCAGCAGGACCTGCCCGAAGCGCTGGAGCTGCTTGGCCTCGGCCTCGCCGGGCGCCCGGTAGGTGGCGTAGGCGACGGCGGCGCGGCCGTTCAGCGCCTGCTTCTCGCCCTTCTTGACGAGCGGCTCGGCGCCCTTCTTTGTGTCGGGCACCTCCGTGTCGGTGTCCGTCTCGATACCGCTGACGGTCTCGACGAGGTTCTCCAGATACGGGGTGTCCAGGCGCCAGGTGCCGGTGATCCGGGTTCCGAGGAGGTTGTCGATGGCCTCCCGGGTCCCGCCGGCGCCGTCGTCCTCGACCGATTTGGCGAGGGTGGTCACGGAGCCGTCGCCCGCGGCGACGAGGACGGAGTTGGGGAGCAGGACCGTGGTGCCCTGGCGGGTGCTCGTGTTGTTCACGAGCAGGGCGGTGGAGGTGCCGCCGCTCTTGAGGTCGTGCAGGTGGATGACGATCGTGTCGCGCTTCTGCGGGCCGGTCGCGGTGTTCCCCTTCGGCTTCTCCTCGGACGCCCCGGGGAGGAGGCCCGCGGACCAGAGGTAGCCGACGCCTCCCACGACCGCGAGGGCGAGCACGACGACGAGTGCGACGACCCGGTTGCGGCCGCGCCGCCTGGCCTCCTCGCGCCGCTCCGAACGGCTCTCGGTGAACTTGAGCCAGTCGATGACGTCCTCGGAGTCCTCGTCCGGCTCCTCGATGAACGAGAACTGCTCGGTGCGGTACTCACGGCCCTCGCCGTCGCCGTCGGCGGACGGCCGGGCCGGAGCGGTCCGCTCGGACGCGGGGCGCTGCCCGGGGACGCCGGCCGGGGCGGCGACGGGCGCGGCCGGAGCCGAGGGGGCGACCGGTGCGGCCTGGGTGGGGGCGGGGGCGGGCTCGGCCTGGGCGGCCCACTGCTGCCCCGTGTCGTAGGAGGGGTAGGCGTACCCCTGCTGCCCGTAGGGGTCGTACGGGTCGTACGACTGCTGCTGGGGCTGCTGCTGGTGTTGCTGCGGCTGCGGCTGCTGCTGGGCGTAGGGGTCGTATCCGTACCCCTGCTGCGACTGCTGCTGCTGGCCGTAGGGGTCGTAGTGCTGCCCGGGCGCCTGCTGCGGCGCCTGCTGCTGGTACACCGGCTGCCCGTACTCGTCGTAGCCGATGATCTGCGGCTGCGGATAGTACGGGTCGTACGGATGCTGCTGATCGTTCACCGGTGCCCCTCCCCGAAGCTCACGCGCCGCGGTACAACTGGCGCTTGTCGATGTAGCGCACCACGCCGTCCGGGACCAGATACCAGACGGGATCGCCCTGCGCGACCCTGGCCCGGCAGTCGGTGGAGGAGATGGCGAGCGCGGGGACCTCGACCAGCGACACCCCGCCCTTGGGCAGTCCGTCGTCGGTGAGGTCGTGGCCCGGCCGGGTGACGCCGATGAAGTGGGCGAGCGAGAACAGCTCCTCGGCGTCGCGCCAGGTGAGGATCTGCGAGAGGGCGTCGGCCCCGGTGATGAAGAAGAGGTCCGAGTCGGTGTTGAGGGCGTGCAGGTCCCGCAGGGTGTCGATGGTGTAGGTCGCACCGCCGCGGTCGATGTCGATCCGGCTGACCGAGAACTGCGGGTTGGACGCCGTCGCGATGACCGTCATCAGATAGCGGTCCTCGGGGGCCGACACGGCCCTGTCGCTCTTCTGCCACGGCTGCCCGGTCGGCACGAACACCACCTCGTCCAGGTGGAACAGGGCGGCGACCTCACTGGCCGCCACCAGGTGTCCGTGGTGGATCGGGTCGAAGGTTCCGCCCATCACCCCGAGTCTGCGCTTCCCGCGCCCGCCAGTAGGCATTTCCTGCTCTCCCATGCGTGCAGAGCCTACTGGCACGGCAGCGGACGCCTGATCAGGGTCGCCGGTTCAGCGGTCGCGGTTGAAGCGGGTCGTGATCCACAGCAGCAGCATCAAGACACCGAAGGCGCCGAAGCCGGTGAGGTAGGGGCTGAGGCTTTCGTGGTTGCCGCCGTGCTCGGCGCCCTCGGCGAGGGAGACCAGGTTGGCGGCGGTGCTGTGGAGGCTCATCTTCGACAGACCTATCGATCGGGGATGGGAGCGGAGACTTCGCGCACATCGTATGCGGGCCGTCCTGACACACTCACGCCGACTCAGGCGTTGGCGTCCCGCCGCGTGCCGCCGTCCGCGCCGCCGCCGACGCTGTCGTCGTCCGCGCCGCCCGGGTTATCCACAGGCCCCGGCACGCGAAAGCGCCAACGCCTAGGCTGGGGTGCGTCAGGGGGACGAGCACCGACTCGTACGAACAGGGGGCATCCATGACCGAGAACGACCAGGGGAACGTGCCGAGCAGGCAGCGGAAGCGGTTCCCCGGCATCTCCTCGCGGGCCTACGAGCATCCGGCCGACCGCTCGGCGCTGGTGGCGCTGCGCAAGCTCAGCGGCTTCGACACGGTCTTCAAGGCGCTCAGCGGGCTGCTGCCCGAGCGCAGCCTGCGACTTCTCTTCCTCTCGGACTCCGTCCGGGTGAGCGACGCGCAGTTCAGCCATCTCAACGACATGCTGCGGGACGCCTGTTACATCCTGGACCTGGAGAAGGTCCCGCCGATGTACGTGACGCAGGACCCGAAGCCCAACGCCATGTGCATCGGTCTGGACGAGCCGATCATCGTCGTCACCACCGGCCTGGTGGAGCTCCTCGACGAGGAGGAGATGCGGGCGGTCGTCGGCCACGAGGTAGGGCACGCCCTCTCCGGGCACTCCGTGTACCGCACGGTGCTGCTCTTCCTCACCGGCCTGGCACTCAAGATCGCCTGGATCCCGCTGGGGAACGTGGCCATCATGGCCATCGTCACGGCACTGCGCGAGTGGTTCCGGAAGTCGGAGCTCTCCGCCGACCGGGCCGGGCTCCTCGTCGGGCAGGACCCGCAGGCCTCGATGCGCGGTCTGATGAAGATCGCCGGTGGCAACCACCTCCACGAGATGAACGTGGACGCGTTCCTCGCGCAGGCCGACGAGTACGAGAAGGCCGGGGACCTGCGGGACTCGGTCCTGAAGATCCTCAACGTGCTGCCGCGCACGCACCCCTTCACCACCGTCCGGGCCGCGGAGCTGCGGAAGTGGTCGGAGAGCCGCGACTTCCAGCGGATCATGGACGGTCACTACCCGAAGCGCTCGGAGGACAAGGACACCTCGGTCACGGACTCCTTCCGCGAGTCGGCGGGGCATTACGCCGACACGGTGCGGACCAGCAAGGATCCGCTGATGAAGCTCGTCGGGGACATAGCCGGGGGTGCCGGTGACCTGGCGGGCGACCTGGGCGGTCGGCTGCGCAGCCGGTTCGGCGGCGGCCAGGGCCCGACGAAGCCGGCCGACGGCGGAGCGGCGGCCGCGGACGACAAGGGCGGCGAAGGCGGTCCGCGGAGCGCCTCGGGGGACGGTCAGAGCGAGGGCTGAGCGCTCGGGGCCAGCGCCCCGCACAGCGAGGGCGCGGCGGGGCGGCTAGTGGCGTACGGATCGGTTACCGCCGGGCCGCCGTCCGTCTCGGGGACCCGTGCTCCGGCGAGGAGCGGCTTCAGGGAGCCGGTGGTGTCCGCGCCGCACGCCTGTGGGCCCGCCTCGACGGTGCTGGTCACCAGCTCGGCCCGGTGCATGCGCAGGTCCTCCCGGTCGAAGCGGAAGTGCACCTCACGGTGGACGGTGAAGAGGGACGCCTCGGCGACCGGTCCCGCGCCCTGGACAGCCGGGCGTACGGCATAGGTGTACGTGTGGTCGGCGGTGACGTCCAGCGTGTCCGGGCTGGTCTCCTCGAAGCGGAGGGTGCCCTGCACGCGGGTGGCGGGGTCCGCGAGGGCCACCTGCCGCGGGTCGAAGCGGACGAGCCAGCCGGCGAGGGCGTGGCGGCCGTCGTCGGCCGGTGCCTCGACGCTCCGGTCGAACTGCTGCAGCTGGTCCGGGTCGATCAGCAGGCGCGCGGGCCGCACGGTCGCCCCGGACAGCACGTCGGGTTCGAGGGACGAGGCCACCAGATAGTCCTTGGCGATGCTGAGGGCGGTGACGACCTGGCTCTCCGCGAAGTGGGTGGTGCGTCCGACGACGGGCAGGTTGATGCCGGCGGCCCCGGTGCGGTACTCGGCGGCGGGGCTGCGGTCGAAGAGCCGGGCGGGCACACCGCCCACGACGGGGCCCTGGGGGGCGAGCGGGACCACGGTGGTCCTGAGCGGCTCGGCCCGCTGGTCGACGGGGGGCTGGTACGGGTTGCGGACGCCCAGATAGATGGCGGTGCCGAAGGCCAGGAGGATCAGCAGGACGAGCAGGACGGCCTGGCGCGAGCCGCTGCGGCTCTCCCCGACGCCGGAGTACGCGCGGCTGCGGACGGCCTGGGAGTGCTCACCCAGCCGTTCCTGGGCCGAGAACTCCTGGAGGCGGGCAGCACGGATGAACGCCTCGTCGAAGACGACGGATCGGTATTCGTCCTCACCGCCGGGGAACCCCTCGGGCGTCCCCTCAGGCGGGTCGCCACGCCCTGCCATACCTTCAGGGTAGGTCCGCGGGGGCTTCGGTAAACGCCGAGGTACACGCCAAGTTCGGAAGAGTTCCGCCGTCAGGGCTACTCGGCGGACGCCGACCGGGCCACAGGTGCGCGGGCGGCCGGTGGGACCGGTGGGGCCGGGTTGGGACTCGGGGTGTCGACGCCGGTCGTGGCCGGCGGCGGGACCTGGTCCTGGCGGTTGGCGGCGGCTCCCCGGTAGACGGCGCTGAAGGCCAGGGCGACCATGCCGATCCCCATGAGGAGCGCGAGCAGCCAGGCGACGGGCCGGTGCCAGCGCGGGCTGCCCCGGTAGGGCCGCAGCGCGCCGCCGTGGCGTCCGTAGGGGCTGGCGTCGTCGCCGACGTCGTCAGGCTCGTAGGTGAGGCCGGTGTGGTCGTGGGGGCCCTCGTAGGGGTCGTCCTCGGCCGGTCCGCCGCCGGCGCGGGCCCGGGCGGCCTCCGCCTCGGCGCGTGCCTGGGCGGCGGCGAGGAGGCGCTCCACGGCGGTCGGCTCGTGAACGGCCGCTGCCCGTACGAAGTCCTCGTCGAACACCACGTCGGCGCAGACCTCGTCGGCGCCTCCGCGGTCGACAGAGTCCTCGGGGTCCCCGCCGTCCTGGAACGGCCTGTCCCCCACGTCGTCCGGCACGGATTCAGAGTAGACCCGCGCGGTGGATTTGGGCAGGGAGAGTGCGAGACCTCCCCGCCCGTACCGAAAGGAGTGTTTACCGCACGTGACCGTCACCGGTGACGATGTACTTGGTCGAGGTCAGCTCCGGAAGGCCCATGGGGCCACGGGCGTGCAGCTTCTGGGTGGAGATGCCGATCTCCGCGCCGAAGCCGAACTGTCCGCCGTCCGTGAACCGGGTGGAGGCGTTCACGGTCACCGTGGTGGAGTCGACCAGCTGGGTGAAGCGGCGGGCCGCGGCCTGCGAGGTGGTGACGATCGCCTCGGTGTGGCCGGAGGACCACGTCCGGATGTGCTCGACGGCCTTGTCGAGGGAGTCGACGACGGCGGCGGCGATGTCGTACGACAGGTACTCGGTCTCCCAGTCCTCGGGCGTGGCCGGTACGACGGTGGCCTTGGAGCCCTCGGCGAGGGCGAGGACCCGCTCGTCGGCGTGGACGGTGACGCCGGCCTCCGCGAGGGCGTCGAGGGCCCTCGGCAGGAAGGCCGCGGCGACGTCCTGGTGGACGAGGAGGGTCTCGGCCGCGTTGCAGACGCTGACCCGGTGGGCCTTGGAGTTGATCAGGATGTCGACGGCCATGTCGAGGTCGGTCTGCGCGTCGACGTAGACGTGGCAGTTGCCGGTGCCGGTCTCGATGACGGGGACGGTGGACTCCTCGACGACCGTCTTGATCAGGGAGGCGCCGCCGCGCGGGATGAGGACGTCGACGAGGCCGCGGGCGCGCATCAGCTCGCGGACCGACTCGCGGGACTCGCCGGGGACGAGCTGGATGGCGTCGGCGGGCAGGCCGGCGCCGCCGACGGCGTCGCGCAGGACCGTCACCAGGGCGGTGTTGGAGGCGTAGGCGGAGGACGAGCCGCGGAGCAGGACGGCGTTGCCGGACTTGAGGCAGAGGGCCGCGGCGTCGACGGTGACGTTGGGGCGGGCCTCGTAGATGATGCCGACGACGCCGAGCGGCACGCGGACCTGGCGCAGGTCGATGCCGTTGGGGAGGGTCGAGCCTCGGACGACCTCGCCGACGGGATCGGGCAGCGCGGCGACGTCACGGACGTCGGCGGCGATGGCGCGGACGCGCTCGGGGGTGAGGGTGAGCCGGTCGATGATCGCCTCACTGGTCCCGGCTTCGCGGGCCTTGGCGATGTCCTCGGCGTTGGCCTCGACGATCTCGGCGGTGCGGACTTCGAGGGCGTCCGCGATCGCCAGCAGGGCGTCGTCCTTGGCCGCGCGCGGGAGTGGCGCGATTTCGGCGGCGGCGCCACGGGCCCGGTAGGCGGCCCGGGTGACCGGGGAGAGGTTGTCGAGGGGCGTGAGCGAGGTCATGCCCGCAGGGTACTGGCAGCCCTGCGGACATCCCTCACGTATCCCGCACTCCGAGACGTACGTCCCCGACCGCGAGACGCCTGTCCCGGGGAAACGCCTTCGCCGGTCAGCCGGTCGGCCGGTCAGCACGGTCGGCCGGTCAGCACGGTCGGCCGGTCAGTACGGGTGGACGCCGACCGGAGCGGCGGGTGGCGGGCCGTAGCCCTCCGCGATCCGCTGGTGGTAGGTCTCGCGGTCGATGACCTCGAGGCCGACGATCTCCCATGGCGGCAGCTTGGCGGTCTGCCGGTGCTCGCCCCAGAGGCGCAGGGCGACGGCCGCGGCGTCGTGCAGGTCGCGGGCCTCCTCCCAGTACCTGATCTCGGCGTGGTCGTTGGCGTACCGGCTGGTCAGCAGGAAGGGGTGGTCGTGGGCCAGCTGTTCGAGCCCGCGACGCACCTCCTTCAGCGGCGACTCCACACCCGACACGCTGAGGGTGATGTGCCAGAGTTTGGACACGGGCTGTTCCCTGACGCGTGCCTCACGCGTCTCGCGAACCTCTCGTGTCTCGGTGGTGGTCTCGGTCTTTCTGTCCGTGGACCTGTCCCGTGCCTCGTCGAAGTCGGCTCCGGCCTCGACACTGGTCAGGGCGCGTTCGGCAGTCCCTCGGGGCGGTGCCCCTGGGCGCGCTCGTCTCACCGGCGGCCTCCTGTGTGATGCGTGTGGTGCTGTACCCCGCCCTGCTCTCTTACCCCCGAGACAAAGTTGACCAGTCCGAGGCGGCACTTGGGGCGGTTTTGGTAAACGTCCCTTCCGGATGGCCGCACTTTCAGCCGTTTCGGGAGGGGAGCGAGGGTCAGCGGATGACGACCAGGTCGTCGCGGTGGACGACCTCGCGGTCGTACTCGGGCCCGAGCGCCTTGGCGAGCTCGTGGGTGGAGCGCCCGAGCATCCGGGGCATCTCCTTGGCGTCGAAGTTGACGAGGCCGCGGGCGACGGCCCGGCCCGCGGTGTCGCGGAGTTCGACGGGGTCGCCGGCCACGAAGTCGCCCTCGACGCCGGCGACACCGGCCGCGAGCAGGGACTTCTTGCCCTCGACGACCGCTCGCACGGCTCCGTCGTCCAGGGTGAGGGAGCCCTGCGGGGTGGAGGCGTGGGCGAGCCAGAGGAGCCGGTCGGCGGAGCGGCGGCCGGTGCGGTGGAAGTACGTGCCGGTGTCACGGCCGGCGAGGGCGTCGGCGGCGCGGCTCGCGGAGGTGAGGACCACGGGGATGCCGGCGGCCGCGGCGATCCGGGCGGCCTCGACCTTGGTGACCATGCCGCCGGTGCCGACGCCCGCCTTGCCGGCCGAGCCGATCTCCACGTGGGCGATGGACTCGGGACCGGTGACCTCCGTGATCCTCGACGTACCGGGCTTGGACGGGTCCCCGTCGTAGAGACCGTCGACGTCGGAGAGCAGGACGAGCAGGTCGGCGCGGACCAGATGCGCGACGAGGGCGGCGAGCCGGTCGTTGTCGCCGAAGCGGATCTCGTCCGTGGCGACGGTGTCGTTCTCGTTGACGACGGGCAGCGCGCCCATCGCCAGGAGCTGGTCGAGGGTCCGGTACGCGTTGCGGTAGTGGGCGCGCCGGCTGGTGTCGTCGGTGGTGAGGAGGACCTGTCCGACGCGGACGCCGTAGCGGGCGAAGGAGGCGGTGTAGCGGGCGACGAGGAGGCCCTGGCCGACGCTGGCGGCGGCCTGCTGACGGGCCAGGCCCTTGGGGCGGCGGGTGAGGCCGAGCGGGGCGAGACCCGCGGCGATGGCGCCGGAGGAGACGAGGACGATCTCCTTCTCGCCACCGCTGCGCACCTTGGCGAGCACGTCGACGAGGGCGTCGACGCGGTCGGCGTCGAGTCCCCCGGAGGCCGTGGTGAGCGAGGAGGAGCCGACCTTGACGACGATCCTGCGGGCCTCCGTCACGTACTGCCTTGCCACGTCCGTCTGTCCCGTCACCCGCGTCGTCACCTGTGCCGCCACCTGCGTCGTCCTCACTCGGCTTCCCGCGCGCCGCATGCTTCTCGCCGGCCGCGGCTGCCAGGCAATCTACGCGAGCCGGGAGGGCTGCCGCTCGTCCGTTTCGGTCCCTGGACCGGGGGCGCCGGGATCCGTCCCGGTGTTCCGGGGGACCAGGATCCGCTGGGAGATGAGGTAGGTGAACGGGATGGCGACGACCGCCGCGACGAGTGGCGCGATCCTGTCGTCCATTCCGGCCCAGGTGACGAGCGCGTACAGACCGACGCTCTGCACCAGGTAGTTGGTGACGTTGGTGAGGGGGAAGAGGGCGAACTTCTTCCAGGTCGGGCGGGTGCGGTAGGTGAAGTAGGTGTTGAGGAAGAAGGAGCCGATCATGCTGAGGAGGAAGGCGAGGGAGTACGCGGCGAAGTACGGCATCCAGGGGTGGAGCAGCAGGTAACACCCGAAGAAGGTGCCGGTGTTGACGCCGCCGACCAGGGCGAAGCGGAGGATCTCGGCGAACCGTGCGCGCCTCGGCGTGCGAGGGCCGTCTCCCATCAGTGCTCCCGCTCGGTGGCCGGGACGCGGATCCGCTCGGCGGCGGCGCGTTCGGCGGCCCCGCGTCCGAAGGAGCGGTGGGTCTCCTTCACCAGGAAGTGCGGCCGGCGTTTGGTCTCGTAGTAGATGCGGCCGATGTACTCCCCGATCAGGCCCAGCATCACCATCTGCACGCCCCCGAGACCCACGATGATCGCGACCAGGGTGACGTATCCGGGGGCGGTGACGCCCTGGCTGAGGGCGGCGGCGGCCACCCAGACGGCGTAGACGGCGGCGAGGCCGGTGAGCATCATCCCGAGCCAGAGGGCGATGCGCAGCGGACGGTTGTTGAAGGAGATCAGCCCGTCCATGCCGTAGTTGACCAGCGAGCTGAACTTCCACTTCGTCTCACCGCCTTCGCGTGCGGCGTTCTGGTAGTCGAAGGTGACGGTGTCGAAGCCGATCCAGGAGAAGAGCCCCTTGGAGAAGCGGTTGTACTCCGGCAGCGAGAGCAGGGCGTCGACGGCGGGGCGGGACAGGAGCCGGAAGTCGCCGACGCCGTCGGTGAGTTCCACGTCGACCCAGCGGTTGACGGCCCGGTAGTACACGCGGCTGAGCGCGGAGCGGAGCTTCTTGTCCCCTTCGCGGGTCCGGCGCGCCATGACCTGGTCGTGGCCCTGGTGGTGCAGGTCGAGCATGCGCGCGAGGAGCTCGGGCGGGTGCTGGAGGTCTGCGTCCATGATGACGACGGCGTCACCGGTGGACTTGCGGAGGCCGGCGAGCATGGCGGCCTCCTTGCCGAAGTTGCGGCTGAAGGAGGCGTACTGGGTCCGGTGCGGGTGCCGGGCGGCGATGGCGCGGAGCTTGTCAAGCGTTCCGTCGGAGCTGCCGTCGTCGACGTAGCAGATCTCGTAGCCGACCGGCAGGGAGTCGAGCACCTGACGCATCCGGGCGTCGAAGCGCTCGACGACGTCCTCCTCGTTGAAGCAGGGGACGACGACGGAAAGCCTGGTCATGAACGGTCACTCCAGAGGGATGGGCGAGAGTACGTCCTGAGGGACCGCCACCGAACTCTCCTTCGAGCAGCGCGGCCAGGGTACGGAGCGGCGGTGACCGCCCGGCGTCTCCCGAGTGACCACCCCCGGTCGGCATGTCGTCCATGCAGCAAAGCATGCGTGCCAGATATTGATATACCTGGCATTTTTACACCATTTGTCACCCATAGGGACGACACCTCGGGCCGGCGGGAGCGATCACGGTGAGCAGTACGACCATCTCGGAACGCGGTGACGCACGGAGACCGGGGGACGGCGAGGACGCCGACACCGCCGACGGGGGCCGGCTGCGCCGGGCGCTCGGCGGGGTCGCCCTCGTCGTCGGCGCCGGCACCGGGGCGCTGCTCGCGGTCGGCGCCTTCCTCGGCTTCTTCGTGCGCCCCACGTCGGACGACTGGTGTGCCCTCTGGAAGAGCCGGGACATGGGCGTCCTCGGCATCACCGCGGACTTCTACCGCACCCAGAACGGGCGTGTCACCAACGCCTTCCTGACCGGTCTGCTCTACTCCGACGACATGCGCGGGCCGAAACTGCTGCCCGCCCTCCTCGTGGTCGCGCTCGGCGTCGGCCTGTTCCTCCTCGCCCGGGAGGTGCTGCGCGCCCTGCGACTGCCGCTCCCGGTGGTGGCGACCGCGGCGGCGGTCCTGATGCTCGAAGCGCTGCTGTTCTTCGCCGGTACGCGCGCGTACCAGGTCCTGCTCTGGGCGCCGGCCACGATCTCCCACACCGTGCCGAGCGTGATCGGCCTCTGGACCGTGCTCGGCGCCGTCTGGGCCGCGCGTCGCGGTGTGCGGTGGGCCAGGAGCGCGGCGGTGGTCTCGGTGTTCGTGATCGGGGCGGCGGTCGGCATGCTGAGCGAACCGTTCGCCCTGGTGGCCGGGGTGGTCGCGGTCACCGTGGGCGTCCTCTGTCTGCCCCGGTTCGGCTGGGCGCGGGACCGGTACGTGTCCACCTGGTGCGCGGCGGCCTGCCTCGGGCTCCTCTGCGGCCTCGTCCTCCTCTACACCTCACCGGGCGCGCGCTGGCGCCGTGCTCAGCGTCCGCAGGAGCATCTGTCGGCCGAGGGGATCGGGGAAGCGCTCCGCGACTGGTGTCGCCTCTGGCTGACGGTCGGCGGCCAGTGGGCCTATCTGGGAGCCGTCGCCGTCGGCGTGCTGCTCGGCCTGGCGCTCGCCGCCGCCGGCCCCCGCCGGGCCGGGAGCGCCCGGCGCCGCCCCACGGGCCTCCCCCCGCACTCCGTGTTCCGCCTCGCCGTGCTCCTGCCGCTGCCGCTGATCGGCCTCGCCTCCCTGGCCGTCGTCTTCGGACTGCGCAGCGGCTACGGAGACGGTGGCTGGTCGTACGGCCGCGCCTGGGTGAGCTTCCTCCTGCCGCTGCTGCTCGCCCTCTGCGCGTACGGGGCGTGGGGCGGCCACCTTCTCGGACGGCGCCTCCTGGCCCCCGCGAGCCCCCGCCCCGCCGGGCGCGTCGCCGTCCTCGTGGCGGTCGGCGCGGTCGCCGTCGGCAGCACGGCAGCCCTGGTGCGGCCGGTGTACGACCTGACCACGAGCACGGTGGTGCGCGCCGTCGCCTGGGACCGCCAGGACGCCCGCATCCGGGAGGAGGCGGCGGCGGGTGCCCGCGAGGTCGCGTACCAGCCGCTCCTCATCGGGCTTCTCACCGAACCGCTCTTCGCGTCCTCGTACGAGCGGGACTGGGCGGCGCGGTGCACGGCCACGTACTACGGCGTGGACCGCATCCACCGGCCCTGAGACCCGCGGACACGCGAAAGCGGGGCGCCCCGGACCCGGGGCACCCCGCCTCAAGAAGAACGTCAGACGCCCGCGCGGACCGCGCGGTTCGCGCCCCAGCCCTCCCAGGCCGAGCTGATCATGGTGCGGACGTCGTGCTGCGCCTTCCAGCCCAGCTCGGACTCGATGCGCTCCGCCGACGCCACCACACGCGCCGGGTCGCCCGGGCGGCGCGGGGTGACCACGGGCTCGACGCTGTGCCCGGTGATCTCGTTGATCAGGTCGACCATCTCGCGCACCGACACGCCCTCGCCGCGCCCGATGTTGAGGGTCAGCGTGGCGGTCTCGCCGGCCTCGCCCGCCGCGGCGAGCGCACGGGCCGCGGCCAGGTGCGCGTCCGCGATGTCGGCGACGTGGATGTAGTCGCGGATGCAGGTGCCGTCCGGCGTCGGGTAGTCGTCACCGAAGATGCGCGGGGACTCGCCGGCGTCGAGACGCTCGAAGACCATCGGCACCAGGTTGAAGACGCCGGTGTCGGCGAGCTCCGGGGCCGCCGCGCCCGCCACGTTGAAGTAGCGCAGGCAGGCCGTGGACAGGCCGTGGGCCTTGCCGACGGCGCGCGCCATCCACTCGCCGACGAGCTTGGTCTCGCCGTACGGGCTGAGGGGCAGGCACTCGGTGTCCTCGGTGACGAGGTCCACGTCGGGCATGCCGTAGACGGAGGCGGAGGAGGAGAAGAGGAAGCTCTTCACGCCCGCGGAGGCCGCCGCGTCGAGGATGGTCTGGAGACCCGTCACGTTCTCGTGGTAGTAGAACAGCGGCTTCTCGACGGACTCGCCGACCTGCTTCTTGCCGGCCAGGTGGACGATGCCCTTGATCTGGTGCTCGCGCAGCACGCGGTCGAGGAACGCGCGGTCGAGGACCGTGCCCTCCTCGAGGACGATGCCCTCGGGAAGACGCGCCGGGTTGCCGGTGCTGAGGTCGTCGACCACGACGACGTGCTCGCCGCCCTCGGTCATTGCTTTGACGACGTGGGAACCGATGTAACCGGCGCCGCCGGTGATGAGCCAGGTCATTCCGACAGTGTAGCCACAGCCTCCGGGCCCTCCCGGAGGCCTGGAAGTGGCCCCGGACACGCCGAAGCCCCGCCCTGACGGGTGGTCGGGCGGGGCTCGTGCGTCACAGGGGTCTAGCGCCTCTCGTTGGGATCATGCCGGGCTCGCGGGGGTCTGGCACCGCACCCTGATCCGGCCTGATCCAAACGAAAGACCCTAGCGCTCGATCTCCTCGAACGCCGCCTCCCACTGGTCGAGGACGTGCGGCAGCGCCAGGTGCGCGACGTGCTCGCGCCCGGCCCTGCCGTACCGCTGACGCATGTCGGCGTCGTCCATCAGCTCACCGAGCGCGGCGGCGAGCCCCGGCACGTCGGCCGGCGGCACCAGGGTGCCGGAGACGCCGTCCGCGACGAGCTCCCGGACACCGCCGGAGACGTCGAAGCTCACACACGGCACACCACAGGCGGCGGCCTCGGCCAGCGCCATCGGGCGGCCCTCGCGCTCACTGCTGATCGCGACGACGGACAGCTCGCGGTAGGCGGCGGCCATGTCCTGCGCCGTGCCCCGGAAGACGACCTGCTCGGCGACGCCGAGGTCCTCGGCGCGCATCCGGAGCTCGCCCTCCAGCGGGCCCTCGCCGAAGAGGTGCAGCTCCCAGCCGTCGCGGCCCTTGTGCGCCTGGGCGAAGGCCTCGATCATCCGGTCGTACCGCTTGATCGGGTCGAGCCGGCCGACCGCGCCGATCTTGCGGGTGTCGAGCGGGGCCAGTTCGTCCGGGAAGAACGGCAGCGGGTTCGGCATGACCCGCACGTTCGGCACGCGCTGGTTGACGAACTCGACGGCGTCGCCCTCGGAGAGCACCAGGGTCTGTTCGAGCGCCGGGTAGTGGCGCCGGATCAGGCCCAGGTTGGCGCTCCGTTTCGCCTGCGCGAAGGACTCGTGGTACTGCCCGATGCCCTTGAGGTGACGCCACTTCAGCGGCAGGACCCAGTCCACCGCCCACGGTGAGCCGAAGACGATGTAGCCGTCCTCGACCTCGGCCAGCTTCCGCTCGAACTCCGCCCGCGCGTTGTCGCGGTCGGTCCGGGCGCGTCGCGCGTCGGCGCGCCGGGCCAGGCTGATCCGGTCGCCGACCGTACGCACGGGCGGCTTGGGCTCGGAGGGCGCCGGGTAGAGCGTCGAGTGCCGGTACGCGCGCGTGGCGTTGTACGGGAAGGGCTCCGGGCTCGGCCGGATGCCGATCAGCTCGACGCGGTGGCCCCGCTCCCCCATGCCCTGGGCGAGGGTGTGCAGCACCCGCTGGGATCCGCCCATCGAGTCGACGTCGATGCCGACGAAGAACACGTTGCGGACAGGGGATGCCTCAGTCATGGGTGCCGCCTTCGAAAAAAGCATCGACCACCATCTTGCTGGCGTGGCCGGTCTCGTACGAGCAGAACATTTCCTGGAAGCGCGCGTACCGCTGGGCGTGGCGCTCCTGGGTGCCCTCGAGGTCCCGCACGGCGGCGGCGAGGTCCTCGGTGGTCGTCACCATCGGCCCCGGCGCGATCTCCTCGAGGTCGTAGTACGTGCCGCGGTCGCCGCCCTTGTACGCCTCGTAGTCGTCCGTGTAGAGGATTATCGGACGGCCGGTGTTGGCGTAGTCGAACATCAGCGACGAGTAGTCCGTGAGGACCGCGTCCGAGGCCAGCATCACGTCGTTGATGTCGGCGTAGGACGAGCCGTCGCGCAGGAAGTGACCCAGCTCCGGGGCGATCTTGAACCGGTCGTACGGGTGGGTCCGCACGACGATGATCCACTCGTCGGAAAGGTGCGGGGCCAGCGACTCGAAGTCCACGCGCACCGACTGGCCGGTGCGGCGGGCCGCGTCACGGAAGGTCGGTGCGTAGAGCAGCACCTTCTTGTCGGCCGGGATGTTCAGGGCCTCGCGGACGGCGGCGGCCCTGGCCTGCTGCTCGGGCTCGGCCCAGCGCACCAGCACGTCGTTGCGCGGGTAGCCGGAGCGGATCAGGTCGGCCGAGACCTCGAAGGCCGGGACGAAGGTCCGCTCGAACTCGGCGCTCGGGCAGACGAGCGCGTCCCAGCGGCCCACCGCGGAGCGGAAGCGCCCCTTCTCGATGTCCGACGCGCCGCGCAGCGAGGGCACGTCGAAGCCCATCGCCTTGAAGGTCTGGCCGTGCCAGGTCTGCAGGTACCGGGTGCCCTTCGGCTTCGGGTACAGGTACGGCAGGTTGTGCGAGTCGACCCAGTAGGTGGCGCGGGCCAGCGCACGTCCGTACGCGAAGCTTCCGCGCTTGACGAGGGTGACGTCCTCGGGGAAGGACGAGCGGTCGCCGGAGTACGCCCAGACCACGTCGATCGGGAGGTTGCGGCGCTTGAGCTCCTCGTAGATGTAGCGCGGGCTGTCCGCGTAGCCGCGGCCCTCCATCGCCTCGAACACGGCGAGGCTGCGCTTGCGCGGGAGCTTGGACACGGCGTCGTACGCGGTGGCCTTGCCCTCGTTGCCGACGAGGATCTTCCTGACCTTGCCGACCTTGCCCTTGGCCTTGCGGGCGTAGGGGCCGAGCGGTTCGAGGGACTTCAGGACACCGGACCGCTGCCAGGTCACCTCCAGGCGTCCGGCACCCTTCTGCTCCGCCTTGACGCGGAGGTGGTGGATGCCGAACGTGTGGTACGTGACGGTGGCGCGGAAGTCCGGCTGGTCGTGCTTCGCCAGCAGGATGTCCGTACGGCGGGCGCCGTCGCGCTCCAGGGAGACCACGGGGTGGCGTCGGGTCGCCACGCCCACCTTGCCGACGGGCACCTTGCGGAAGTCGAGCGCGGCCTTGGAGACGTACTGGCCCTCGCCCTCCGGGTGCAGGGTCAGCGGCACCGTGAGCGGCGTCTTGTGCGCGGCCAGCTTCACCGAGGCCTTGGTGCCCTCGGTGATCAGACCGGCCGGGTCGAACGTGCGGATCTCCAGGTGCAGGACCGGGCCCCGCATCGACACGGAGGTCAGCTCGTGGCGGATGCGGCCGGTGGCGAGCACCTGGTCGCGCATGTACCACTCGCTGATGTCCAGCTCGCTGCGGCTGGTGTCGTCGGCGGGGGCGACGGCGCCCCAGTAGGTGACCTCGCCGTCCTCCGTCGTGAAGCGCGGGGCGAGCTGCGGCCGGCCCAGCTGGCGGGCGGCGACCTGGAGCTCGTCCAGGCGGCCGGTGCGCAGCAGGTGGATGCAGATGCGCTCCTCGCGGGAGAGCCGGGCGTAGGTCTCGTCGGAGATCTCGTCCAGGTACGGGTTGACCACGTCGGCGAACTCGGCGACCCAGTCGGCGTCGCGGAACGGCAGGTCACCCAGGTACAGCCGGAAGTCGTGGCGGAGGAACTTGTAGTCCTTCTCCGGGCGCAGCTCCGCGCGGCCGTTCTCCTCGAACCAGGTGTCGATGAGCCGGGCCACGCCGATGCGGTCCGCGACGTTCTGGATCTTGTGACGGCTGGAGGAGATGGAGACGCTCTCGGGCGCCAGACGCCAGGTGTAGACCGACCACGGGACGACGGCGAAGGTCTCCGCGAGCGAGAAGGCCTGCGCGGAGAACAGCTGGTCCTCGTAGTGGATGCCCTCGGGGAAGGTGAGCGCGTTGTCCCGGATGAAGGCGGTCCGGTAGAGCTTGTTCGTCGACAGGTGGTCGAAGAAGTACTCGGGGCGCTCGGCGATGCCGTTCACGACCCGCTTCTCGGTGAAGAGGTGCGGATACCAGAGGCCGGTGGTGTTCGACTCCTCGAAGAGGCGGGTCACCTCACCGGTGACGAAGTCGACGCCGGTCTCCTCGGCGACGAGCATCAGGCTCTTGCACGCGTGCCGGGGCAGCTCGTCGTCGCTGTCGAGGAACATGACGTACGGCGCGCGCGCGACCTCGATGCCGCGGTTGCGGGGCGCGCTGCAGCCACCACTGTTCTGCTCCAGGCGTACGTAGCGCACGCGCGGGTCGGACGCCTCGAGGGCGCGCGCGACGCGCTCGGTGCCATCGGTCGAGCAGTCGTCGGCGATGATCACTTCGAGGTTGTTCAGGGTCTGGTCCAGAAGTGACCCAACCGCTCGCGGGAGCCGTTCCTCATCGTTGTAGACGATGACGACGACGCTCACATCAGGGACGTCGCTAGTCGGCATCCAAGTCCTCTCACAAGTGCGGGCGGCAACATCTGGCACGCGTTCCGGCCAGGCGCGGCGCTGCCTGCGCCATGGTCGATGGCGCACTACTGCCTTCAGTGGTGAAGGGTGCCGCCCCGCGCGTTCCATGGGCGCCACCCGGCGACCGGAAAGATTACCCGGCAGGAGGAATTGTTCCATACCTGCTCTCCCGGACCTTCGGTGATGTTCACCGCATCGCAAGCAGCCTCCGGAAGCGGCCCGACACCACCTGCCGGGCGCCGACCACACCGCCCGCGAACCGCAGGACGAGCCCGCGCCGCGCCGACGCCACGACCTGGACGAGCAGCACCCGGCCCAGTCGTCCGAGGACCATGCCACGCCGGTCCACGGCCCCCTGCGGGGCCCTGACCTCGGCGTTTCCGATCGTTCCCGCCGCACAGCGCAGCTCCGCACGGAGCGACCACGCGGCGAGCCGGCCCGCGCGGAGCAGCTTCGCGGTCGGCAGCGACACGGTCGCCGTCCAGCCCTCGTCGGCGGGAAGCAGCGGCGCGTCGAGGGCCACCTCGGCCGCCGAGACCCGCTCCGTGAAGACCACGCGCACCGCGGTGGGGCGCAGCTCGGCGACCCGCCCGTACAGATCGTGAACGGTCAGGGTCAGCCGGGTCGACGCGCCGACGGTCACGGAACCGTCCACGGCCAGGGGCAGCTCGGCGGGCGCGATCTCCGCGAGACCCTCCAGGGGTACGTCGGCGGGAGCGGCGGCGAGGACCGGCGTGCCGTCCCCGGCGCGCGGGTACGGCGGGACGAGCCGGGGCAGGGGCGCGGCCAGCTCGACGAACCGGGTCAGCTCCCACCCCTCGGGCACGACGGCGAGCGCCGTGAGCGCGGCGTGCAGCCAGCGGGACGGCGCCTGGGCGTCGGCGACCGCTTCGGCCTCGAATCCGGACAGGTGGGCGCGGGTGGCCGTCCACCAGTCGGCCCGGTAGGCGGCGGTCCGCTGCGGCAGCTCGCGCAGGTACATGGGGAGGTCGTAGTCGAGGAACTTCGTCTGCGCGGCGCGGGCGAGCGCGGGGCGTCCCGCCGTACGGAACACGTCGAGGACGGCGGCGTGCGCGGCGATCCGGTGCTCCCAGTTGGCCAGGGAGGCGCGGCGCAGCGAGATCGACAGGGTGGCGGCCTGCCGCCGCACGTGCCACACGTAGACGGGGACGTCGGTGACGGCGAGCCGGGGGGCGGCGGCCTGCACCCGGGCGCTGAAGACGAAGTCCTCGTAGTGGAAGGCGCCGTCGGGGAAGCGGATGGCGTGCCGGTCGAGGAAGTCGCGGCGGTAGAGCTTGTTGACGGAGAGGGTGTCGAGGACGAACTCCGGGTGCTTCTCGACGCCGTCGAGGACGGTGCCGGGAAGCGTGGCGCCCTGGGACACGTCGTACAGCGAGGGCGCCCAGACGGTCTCCCGGCCTTCGGGGAGTTCGCGGCGCACGCAGATCCCGGCGACGACGTCGGCGCTCCGCTCGGCGGCGACGGCGAGCAGCCCGTCGACTGCCCCGGGCAGCAGCAGGTCGTCGCTGTCGAGGAACAGGACGTACGGGTGGACGGCGGCGGAGATGCCGTCGTTGCGGGGGGTGCCGCAGCCGCCGCTGTTCTCCCGCCGGATCAGCGGCCGTACCCGCGGCTCGTCGGCGAACCCGGCGAGCACCTCGGGGGTCGCGTCCCCGGAGGCGTCGTCGACGACGATCACCTCGCCGACCGCCTCGCCCTGGGCGAGGGCGGAACGGACGGCGTCGCCGACGTGTGCCGCGTCGTTGTACGCGATGACGATCACGCTGACAGTGCTGACAGCGTCGGCGCGCGCGGGGGTCTGCGGCTGCGGGGTCTCACTCACCCGTGAATCCTACGTGTCCCCCGAACGGCCTCCGGAGGACCGGAGCCCGACGAAACACCCGGCCAGGCACGCACGGAAACGGCCGGGCACCCGAAGGTGCCCGGCCGTCCGAGCCGATGGGCGGCGGACGCCGCCCCGCCCGCTAGAACGGGTTGAACTCCTCGAACTCGCGGTCCGGGTCGGCGCGCTCCGCGTCGCGGTCGCGGCGGCGCTGGGCCGCCGGACGCGGGGCCTCGAGCCGGTGGTCCTCACCACGGCGGCCGAGCATCTCGGCGCCGGCCATCATGCTCGGCTCCCAGTCGAAGACGACCGCGTTCTCCTCGGCGCCGATGGCGACGCCGTCGCCCGCACGGGCGCCCGCCTTCATCAGCCTGTCCTCGACACCGAGGCGGTTGAGGCGGTCGGCCAGGTAGCCCACGGCCTCGTCGTTGTTGAAGTCGGTCTGGCGGACCCAGCGCTCCGGCTTCTCGCCGCGCACCCGGTACACGTCCTCGACCTCGTCGTACGTGACCGTGAAGCCCGCGTCGTCGACGGCCTTCGGACGGATGACGATACGGGTCGCCTCCTCCTTCGGCTTGGAAGCGCGCGCCTCGGCGACGATGCCGGCGAGGGCGAAGGAGAGCTCCTTGAGGCCGAGACGGGCCACGGCGGAGACCTCGAACACCTGGTATCCGCGCTGCTCCAGGTCCGGGCGGATCATCTCCGCGAGGTCCTGGCCGTCCGGGATGTCGACCTTGTTGAGCACGACGATGCGGGGCCGGTCCTCGAGGCCGCCGTACTGCCGCAGCTCCTCCTCGATGATGTCGAGGTCGGTGACCGGGTCACGGTCGGACTCCAGCGTCGCCGTGTCCAGGACGTGCACCAGCACCGAGCAGCGCTCGACGTGCCGCAGGAACTCCAGGCCCAGGCCGCGGCCCTGGCTGGCGCCCGGGATCAGGCCCGGCACGTCGGCGATCGTGTAGACCGTCGAGCCGGCCGTGACGACGCCGAGGTTCGGCACCAGGGTGGTGAAGGGGTAGTCCGCGATCTTCGGCTTGGCGGCCGACAGGACCGAGATGAGCGAGGACTTGCCGGCGCTCGGGTAGCCGACGAGCGCCACGTCGGCGACGGTCTTCAGCTCCAGGACGATGTCCCGCGCCTCGCCCGGCTCGCCGAGGAGCGCGAAGCCGGGGGCCTTGCGGCGCGCCGAGGACAGCGCGGCGTTGCCGAGGCCGCCGCGCCCGCCCTGGCCGGCGACGAAGGTGGTGCCCTGGCCGACCAGGTCGGCGAGCACGTTGCCCTGCTTGTCGAGGACGACGGTGCCGTCGGGTACGTAGAGGACCAGGTCCTGGCCGTCCTTGCCGGAGCGGTTGTCACCGGCGCCGGGCTGGCCGTTGGTGGCCTTGCGGTGCGGGGAGTGGTGGTACTCGAGGAGCGTGGTGACCGCCTGGTCGACGACCAGGGTCACATCGCCGCCACGTCCGCCGTTGCCGCCGTCGGGGCCGCCGAGCGGCTTGAACTTCTCCCGGTGAACGGAGGCGCAGCCGTGGCCTCCGTTACCCGCGGCGACATGCAGCTCGACGCGGTCCACGAAGGTGGTCATGGTTGTGCCTCCATTACATACGTGCGGAATGTCTATCTAGTAACACGCGAAAGGCGGACCCGCTTCCCGTACGGGAAGTGAGGTCCGCCTCCGCAAAAGAACCGATCAGGCGACCGGAACGATGTTCACGACCTTGCGGCCACGGTGGGTGCCGAACTGCACCGCACCGGCCTGCAGGGCGAACAGCGTGTCGTCGCCGCCACGGCCGACGCCGGAGCCGGGGTGGAAGTGGGTGCCACGCTGGCGGACCAGGATCTCACCCGCGTTGACGGCCTGACCGCCGAAGCGCTTCACGCCGAGCCGCTGGGCATTGGAGTCGCGCCCGTTACGGGTGGACGATGCGCCCTTCTTGTGTGCCATGTCTCAGTCCCTCTTACTTCGCAGCCGCGGGGATACCGGTGACCTTGATCGCCGTGTACTGCTGGCGGTGACCCTGGCGACGGCGGTAGCCGGTCTTGTTCTTGTAACGAAGGATGTCGATCTTGACACCCTTGTGGTGGTCGACGACCTCGGCCGTGACCTTGATGCCGGCCAGGACCCACGGGTCGCTGGTCACGGCGTCGCCGTCGACAACGAGCAGGGTCGAGAGCTCGACCGTGTCGCCAACCTTGGCAGTGGAAATCTTGTCAACCTCAACGATGTCGCCGACAGCAACCTTGTGCTGGCGACCACCGCTGCGCACGATGGCGTACACGCGGATCTCTCTCTCACTCGGGATCGAAACCTCTGAAGCCAGCCACTCACACGGACCCGAGGGCCCGCGGCGTTCCGGAATCGGACGAGCGGCCTCTCCCGACGAGCGGGAGGGAGGTGCTCAGAGGCGTGGCGTATCAATAGACACGCCGACGGTCTAGGTTACGGGCGGCTGCCTCGGGGGGTCAAATTCGCCCGTGCGGTACGGGGCCGCCCCCGGAGGGACGGCCCCGTACCCGCCGGTCAGTCCTGGGCCGGGGCGGCGGTCTTCTCCGCCGCCTTCTTGGCCGGGGCCTTCTTGGCGGTGGTCTTCTTCGCCGCGGTCTTCTTGGTCGCCGCCGTCTTCTTGGTGGCGGCCTTCTTGGCCGTGGCCTTCTTCGCCGCGGTCTTGCGCGCCGCCGTCTTCTTGGCGGGGGCGGTCTCGTCCTCGGCGGGTGCCTCGGTGACCGCTTCCGCGGCCTCCGCGGGCGCCTCGGCGGCCTCGGCCGGGGCCGTGGTCACCACGACGACCGCCGCTTCCTCGGCGCCCGAGGGCGAACCGGCGGGCGCGGTGGCCTTACGGACCACCCGGCGACGGGCACGCGGCGGGGCGGCCACGGGGGCCTCCTCGACGACGGGCTCGATGACGGGCTCCGCGACCGGCGCCACGACGGGCTCCGGCTCCGGGGCGGCCTCGGCGACCGGCGCGACGGCCGGCTCCGGGGTCGGCTCCGTGGTCGAGACGACCGGGGAGGTCACCCGGCGGGTGGCACGGCGACGGCCACGCGGGGCCGGGGCCGGGGTCTCCTCGACCACCGGCTCGGCCACGGGCTCGACGACCGTCTCGGCGACCGGCTCCGGCGCCACGACGGGCTCCGGCTTCGACTCGCGCTGCGGCTCGGCCTTCGGCTTCGCCTCGAAGTCGACCGCCTCGGTCTCCACGACCGGCCGCGCGGCGACCGGCGCGGACACCCTGCGGGTCGCGCGACGACGGCCACGACCGCGCGTGGCGGCGGCCTCTGCCTCGGCGATGGAGCCGTACAGCTCCTCGTCGGCGGCGATCGGCTCGGGCAGCGCGATGGGTGCGGCCAGCTCGGCCGCGACCTCGGCCTCGGTCTCCAGGAGGTCGGCCTCGGCCTCCGTCGCCTCGGCGTGCTCGTGCTCGTGGACGTGCTCGGCGCCGCCGCGGCCGCGCTTCTTCGCACGCTTGCCGCCGCCACCGCCGCCGGCGGTGGTCGGCTGCTCCATGTGGACGATGACACCGCGGCCGTTGCAGTGGACGCAGGTCTCGGAGAAGGACTCCAGGAGGCCCTGGCCGACCCGCTTGCGGGTCATCTGGACCAGGCCGAGCGAGGTGACCTCGGCCACCTGGTGCTTGGTCCGGTCCCGGCCCAGGCACTCCAGGAGGCGGCGCAGCACCAGGTCTCGGTTGGACTCCAGGACCATGTCGATGAAGTCGATGACGACGATGCCGCCGAGGTCGCGCAGCCGCAGCTGGCGCACGATCTCCTCGGCCGCTTCGAGGTTGTTCCTCGTCACGGTCTCTTCGAGGTTGCCGCCCTGGCCGGTGAACTTGCCGGTGTTGACGTCGACGACGATCATCGCCTCGGTCTTGTCGATCACCAGCGAGCCGCCGCTCGGCAGCCAGACCTTGCGGTCGAGCGCCTTCATGAGCTGCTCGTCGATCCGGTACGTCGCGAAGACGTCGACCTCGCTCGTCCACCGGGACAGGCGGTCGGTCAGGTCGGGGGCGACGTGGTGGACGTACCCGTGGATGGTCTCCCACGCGTCGTCACCGCTGACGATGACCTTGGAGAAGTCCTCGTTGAAGATGTCCCGGACGACCCGGACGGTCATGTCCGGCTCGCCGTAGAGCAGCGTCGGGGCGTTGCCGCTCTTCGCCTTCTTCTGGATGTCCTCCCACTGCGCCTGCAGACGCTCGACGTCACGGCGCAGCTCGTCCTCGCTCGCGCCCTCGGCGGCGGTGCGCACGATGACGCCCGCGTCCTCGGGAACGATCTTCTTGAGGATGGTCTTCAGGCGGGCGCGCTCGGTGTCGGGGAGCTTGCGGCTGATGCCGGTCATCGAGCCCTCGGGCACGTACACGAGGTAGCGGCCGGGCAGCGAGACCTGGCTGGTGAGACGGGCGCCCTTGTGGCCGATCGGGTCCTTCGTCACCTGGACGAGGACCGACTGGCCGGACTTGAGGGCGGTCTCGATGCGGCGCGGGCCGTTGCCCATGCCGAGGGCCTCGAAGTTGACCTCGCCGGCGTACAGGACCGCGTTGCGGCCCTTGCCGATGTCGACGAAGGCGGCCTCCATGGACGGCAGGACGTTCTGGACCTTGCCCAGGTAGACGTTGCCGACGTACGAGGTGGCCTGCTCCTTGTTGACGTAGTGCTCGACGAGCACGTTGTCCTCGAGGACGCCGATCTGGGTGCGCTCGCCGTTCTGGCGGACGACCATGACGCGCTCGACGGCCTCGCGGCGGGCCAGGAACTCGGCCTCGGTGATGATCGGGACGCGGCGGCGGCCCTGCTCGCGGCCTTCGCGGCGGCGCTGCTTCTTGGCCTCCAGGCGGGTCGAGCCCTTGATGGACTGGACCTCGTCGACGCCGGTGCCGGGCTCGGCCTTCTCGCGGGCCGGGCGGGGCTCGCGGACCTTGACGACCGTGCGGACGCCCTCCTCCTCGGCGCCCTCGACGTCGGCGGAGGCGTCCCCGCTGCGACGGCGGCGGCGACGGCGACGGCGGGAGCTGCTGGAGCCGCCGGCGAACGCGTCGGCGTCGTCCGGCTCCTCCTCGCCCTCCTCGGCCTCGGCGGTCTCGTCCTCCGCGTGCGGCTCCTCGCCCTCCTCGGCCTCGTCGACCTCGGCGAGCTCACCGCGACGGCGGCGACGGCCGCCACGGCGGCGACGGCGGGAGGGACGGTCCTCGTACTCGTCCGTCTCCTCGGCCTCCGCGGCCGCCTCGGGCTCCTCCATCTCGACGGTCTCGTCGATGTCGTCGGCGACGGCCTCCACCTCGGGCTCGTCGGCGACGGTGGCCGGGACGGGCTCGACGGCGACGGGCTCGCCGCGGCGACGGCGGCGACGACGGCCGCCGGTCTCCGCAGGCTCGGGGGCCTCCACGGCCTCGGCCGCGGTCTCGACGGGCTCGATCTCCTCGACCGTCTCCTCGTCCTCCGGCTCCACCACACCGGCGGCGGCCGCGGCGGCCGCGGTCTCCGGGGTCTGGAACATCGGCTCCGCGAAGACCGGGGCCTGGAAGACGGCGACGGCGGGGCGCGCGGCGCGGCGCGTCTCCCGGACCGGGGCCGGCTCGGAGGTGAACTGCGGGGAGGTCGCGCGACGGCGGCCGCGGCCACGGGTGGCGGCGGTCTCGGCGGCGGTGACCTCGGCCTCTTCGGCGGCGATCTGCGCGACGGTCGACGTCGGCAGCGATTCACCGGCGGCCGGGGCCTCGGCGGGCGCCTCGGTGGCCGCCTCGGGGGAGGTGACCTTACGGGTGGCACGGCGGCGGGTACGCGGGGCGGGCGCGGCGGCCTCCTCCGCGACCTCGGCGACGGGCGCGACCGGCTCGGCGGCCGCGACCGGCTCGGCGGGGGCCGCGGCCACGGTCTCCTCGGCGGCGGCGGGGGCGCCGGCCGGAGCGGTGGCCTTACGGGTGGCGCGGCGGCGGGTCCGGGCCGGCGGAGCGGCCTCGGCGGGCTCCTCCACGACGGCCTCGGCGGCCGGGGCGGCCTCCGG
>JOBE01000039.1 GCA_000717735.1 Streptomyces griseoluteus
GGGAAACGCCCGGTTACATTCCGAACCCGGAAGCTAAGCCTTTCAGCGCCGATGGTACTGCAGGGGGGACCCTGTGGGAGAGTAGGACGCCGCCGAACACCCGCCCTTTTAGCTCAGTCGGTAGAGCGTCTCCATGGTAAGGAGAAGGTCAACGGTTCGATTCCGTTAAAGGGCTCAAAGTAAAAAGGCCCCCGCCTTATGGCGGGGGCCTTTTTGCGTTTCCAGGAGTGCGCCGGGCCGGCGGTCCCCTTTCGGGGACCGCCGGGTGTCGTCAGTGGGGGTCCGGCTCGCGGAGGCGCATCGCCAGGATGGCCATGTCGTCGGAGGCAGGGGCCTGCGCGAAGCGCTCCACGGCTCGGAGGACTCGCGAGGCGACCGCGCCGGCCGTCAGGCCCGTGCACGTCTTGAGGACTTCGGCCAGGCCGTCGTCGCCCAGCATGCGGGTGCCCTCGCGGCGTTCCGTCACACCGTCCGTGACACAGAGAAGGACGTCGCCGGGGTCGAGCGTGATCTTCTGTTCGTACAGCTCCAGGTCCTCCATGACGCCGAGGAGCGGCTGCGGTTCGGCTGCGGGGCTGACCGTGCCGTCCGGGCGGAGACGAAGGGGAAGCGGGTGGCCCGCGCAGACGACCTTGAGGATCGCGGAGCCGTCCTCCTGCGGGAGCATCTCGCCGTAGAGGAGGGTCAGGAAGCGGCTGCGGGCGCCCTCGTCGAGGATCGCCGCGTTCAGCCGTTCCAGGACGGCCGGGCCGCCGAAGCCCTCGCGGGCCAGGAGGCGCAGTGCGTGGCGGGCCAGACCGGTGACGGCGGCGGCCTCCGGGCCCGTACCGCAGACGTCGCCGATGGCGAAGCCGTAGACGCCCTCGCGGATCGGGAAGAGGTCGTAGAAGTCGCCCCCGACCTCGTTGCCCTCGCCGGCCGCGCGGTAGATGACGTCGACCTCGACGCCGGGGATCACCGGGAGGCCGGGCGGCAGGAGGCTGCGCTGGAGGGACTGGCTGATCGCCATGCGCTCCGAGTACAGGCGGGCGTTGTCCAGGGCCAGGGCGGCCCGGCGCGAGAGGTCCTCGGCGAGCTCCAGGATCTCCTGGCGGAAGTGGTCGTCCGAGGGCCTGCCGAGCGTCAGCATGCCGATGACCCGGTTGCGGGCGACCAGGGGCAGCACGACCGTCTCGCCGGCGACCGTGGTCGCGGTGGCGAGGGTGGTGTCGATGCCGGAGGAGAGCGGGCTCGTGGGGTGGTCGAGGGCGCGGACCGAGGCGCTCAGCGCGGCCCGGTGGGCGGCGTCGGCCGGTGCCGTCCAGACGCGGGCGCCCGGCGTCGGCACCGGGTCGGGCGGGGCGATCGAGGAGAGCAGGTCCTTCAGGCCGTCGATGCGGTCCTCGTCCTCGTGCAGCACGTACGAGAGGTACGGGTCGGAGGACTGGTCGGCGATCGTGTAGACCGCGCACCAGGTGGCGAGGGTCGGGACCGTCATCTGGGCCATCAGGGCCAGCGTCTGGTCTCGGTCGAGGGTGCCTGCGAGGAGGTCGGAGGCCTCGACGAGGAAGCTGAGGGAGCCTCGGCGGAGGCGTTCGAGCTCGCCGAGGCGGGCGGACTCGACGGCGAGGGCGATGCGGTCGGCAGCGAACTGGAGGCGGAGCGCCTCCTCGTTGGAGTAGCGGTTCGCGGACTCGGCGGCCACGCCGAGGGAGCCGGTGAGCCGGCCCTCGACCTTGAGGGGCACGGTCACGACCGAGCGCATGCCGGTGCCTTCGAGGAGCGGGACGGCCCCCGGGACCGCGGCCAGGTCCTCGTGGACCGCGGGCATCCGGGCGGAGCCGTAACGGCTGGCGCCGGTCTCGACGGGGACGCGGGCGAAGCGCTGGCGGGCGGCCGGGAGGCCGGTGGTCGCCCGTACCTCCAGCTCCGTCTCGTCGTCGGTGGCGAGGAGCAGGAAGGCGGCGTCGCCGTCGAGCATGTCGCGGGCGCGTTCGACCGTGCGCTGGAGGAGGCCGTCGAGGTCGTCGGGGGCGGGGGAGCCGATGAAGACCTCGAAGGGGTCGGCGGCCCGGCTCTCGGAGCCCTCGGCGGCAGGGCGGTGCGGCGTCTGGAGGACGGCCCGCTCGTGCTCGCGTACCAGGAGGCAGACGGTGGAGGGTTCGCCCTGGGCGTCGCGGACCCGGAGGTGCGCGGCGTACACGGGGATGACACGGCCGTCGGCGCAGCGGATGCCGTAGCTGCCCTCCCAGCGGGAGAGGCGCAGTGCCTCGGCGAGGCCGGTGCCGATGCCGGGGGTGTGGGGCCAGGCGGCGAGGTCGCCGAGGGGCTTGCCGGTGACCTGGTCGGGGTCGTACCCGAAGAGGTCCTGGGCGTGCTCGTTCCAGGCGGTGACGGCTCCGCCGCGGTCGATCTGGACGACGGCGACGCGGACGCGGCTGTCGGTGACCGGGAGGAGGGCGTCGGGGAGGACCGGGCCCGCGGAGCGGGTGCCGACCGGGCGCTGGGCGAGGTCGAGGTGGAACCAGACGTGCTTGCGGGTGGGGGTGTAGTCGACGCCCCAGCGGTGGGCGAGGGCGGCGCAGAGCAGCAGGCCCCGGCCGTTCTCGCGGTCGGGGCTGCCGAGCGAGCGGCCGCCCTGGACGGGGATCTCGCGTTCGGGGTAGCGGTCGGCCACCTCGACGCGGATGCTGTCGTCGGAGCGGAGGCAGAGGACCTCTGCGGCGGTGCCGGCGTGGATGACGGCGTTGGTGACGAGCTCGCTGGTGAGGACGACGGCGTCGTCGACGAGTTCGGGGTGTCCCCAGCCCTGGAGGGTGTCCCGGACGAAGGCGCGGGCGGCCGCGACGGACCGCCCGACGGGCTCGAAGCTGGCAGTCGCCCGCGCGGTGATCACAGCACTCCTCGTACGCGTCTCGACGCCCGGCTCTGCCATGCTCGGTCTGTCCCTCCCGCTGCCCGGTGGTCGTGCGCACACCACACCGCCCCTGCCGGGCGGACCGGGGCGGCTGGACAGCCGGAAGCCAGGTTACTTACCTTCGCGGTGCGCGCGGATGCCGGTCGTGGTGATTCCGTCCCCCGGGGGTAGGGACGCTGTGCGAAGCTGCCGAACTGTTATCGCCTGGTTCGGTGGCGGTGAAACACTGGGCAGGCTATCGGCGGAAGCCGGAGCGGAACGGTCGACCCCTTTCGGGAGGGACACGGTGGAACCTGGCACGGCGGCGCGGCGCGGCGGAGGCAGCGGTACGCGCGCGAGGGGCGGGCGTTCCCGTGGGGGGACGGTGCAGGTGGACGCTGCGGCGTTGGAGCGGCTTCTGGGCGCTCTGGTGTCGATGCGGGACGGGAACCTCCGCAGGCGGCTCACGGTGTCCGGCGACGGGGTCATGGCGGAGATCTCCGCCGTGTTCAACGAGGTCGCGGACCGGCAGATGCACGTGACGGGCGAGCTGTCGCGGGTCCGCCGGGTGGTGGGGCGCGAGGGCAAGCTGTCCGAACGTCTGGAGGCAGGGGCCAGCGAGGGGGCGTGGGCGGCGGCGATCGAGGCCGCGAACGCGCTCGTCGACGATCTGGCCCGGCCGGTCTCCGAGGTGGGCCGGGTGCTCTCGGCAGTGGCCGAGGGTGATCTGGACCAGCGGATGGACCTGCGTTCGGAGGGTGCCGACGGGGCCGTACGGCCACTGCGCGGCGAGTTCCTGAAGGTCGCGCGTACCGCCAACAACCTGGTCGACCAGCTGTCGGTGTTCGCCTCCGAGGTGACCAGGGTCGCCGTCGAGGTGGGTACCGACGGCAAGCTGGGCGGGCAGGCGCAGGTGCGCGGGGTGTCCGGTTCGTGGAAGGATCTCACGGACTCCGTCAACACGATGGCGAACCGGCTGACGGCGCAGGTGCGGGACATCGCACTGGTGACGACGGCCGTCGCGGACGGCGACCTGTCGCAGAAGGTCACGGCGAACGTCGCCGGCGAGATGCTGGAGCTGAAGAACACCGTCAACCGGATGGTGGACCAGCTTTCGTCGTTCTCCTCCGAGGTGACCCGCGTCGCCCGTGAGGTGGGTACGGAGGGCGAGCTCGGCGGTCAGGCCGAGGTGGCCGGGGTCGCCGGTGTGTGGAAGGACCTCACGGACTCCGTCAACACGATGGCGGGCAACCTGACCAACCAGGTGCGGGGCATCGCCGAGGTGACGACGGCGGTCGCCAACGGCGACCTGTCGCAGAAGGTGCGGGTGTCGGCGCGCGGTGAGATCGCGCAGCTGGCGGACACCATCAACCAGATGACCGAGACGCTGCGGACGTTCGCCGACGAGGTGACCCGGGTGTCCGGCGAGGTCGGTGCGCAGGGTCTGCTCGGCGGTCAGGCGCAGGTGCCGGGGGCCGCGGGGACGTGGAAGGACCTCACGGACTCCGTCAACACGGTCTTCCGGAACATCACCACGCAGGTGCGGGACATCGCGCAGGTGACGACGGCGGTGGCCAACGGCGACCTGTCGCAGAAGGTCACGGTCGACGTGGCCGGCGAGATGCTGGAGCTGAAGAACACCGTCAACACGATGGTGGATCAGCTGTCCGCGTTCGGTTCCGAGGTGACCCGGGTGGCCCGCGAGGTCGGCGTCGAGGGTCTGCTCGGCGGTCAGGCCGAGGTGCCGGGGGCGGCGGGGACGTGGAAGGACCTCACGGACTCGGTGAACACGGCCTTCCGCAACCTGACCGGTCAGGTGCGGGACATCGCGCAGGTGACGACGGCGGTGGCCAACGGCGACCTGTCGCAGAAGGTCACCGTGGACGTGGCCGGCGAGATGCTGGAGCTGAAGAACACCGTCAACACGATGGTGTCGCAGCTGGCGTCCTTCGCGGACCAGGTGACCCGGATGGCCCGCGACGTGGGCACCGAGGGCCGGCTCGGCGGTCAGGCGCGGGTGGACGGCGTCTCCGGGCGCTGGCGGGAGCTCACCGACTCGGTGAACTTCATGGCCGGCAACCTGACCTCGCAGGTGCGGCAGATCGCGCAGGTGACGACGGCCGTCGCGCGGGGTGACCTGTCGCAGAAGATCGACGTGGACGCGCGCGGCGAGATCCTCGAGCTGAAGAACACCATCAACACGATGGTCGACCAGCTCTCCGCCTTCGCCGAGCAGGTGACCCGGGTGGCCCGCGAGGTGGGCACGGACGGGCGGCTCGGCGGTCAGGCTCAGGTGCCGGGCGTGGCCGGGGTGTGGCGTGACCTGACGGACTCGGTGAACGGCATGGCCGGGAACCTCACCACCCAGGTGCGCAACATCGCGCAGGTCGCCACCGCGGTGGCCCGCGGCGATCTGTCGCAGAAGATCGACGTGGACGCGCGCGGCGAGATCCTCGAGCTGAAGAACACCCTCAACACGATGGTGGACCAGCTGTCGAACTTCGCCGAGCAGGTGACCCGGGTGGCCCGCGAGGTGGGTACCGAGGGCATCCTGGGCGGTCAGGCCGAGGTGCAGGGGGTCTCCGGCACCTGGAAGGACCTGACCCAGTCGGTGAACTTCATGGCGAACAACCTCACCATCCAGGTGCGGAACATCGCCGAGGTCACGACCGCCGTCGCGAAGGGCGACCTGTCGAAGAAGATCACGGTCGACGCCCGGGGCGAGATCCTGGAGCTGGTGACGACCGTCAACACGATGGTCGACCAGCTGTCGAACTTCGCGGACGAGGTCACCCGCGTGGCCCGCGAGGTGGGCACCGAGGGCATCCTCGGCGGTCAGGCCCGGGTGCGGGGAGTCACCGGCACCTGGAAGGACCTCAGCGACAACGTCAACCTGATGGCCAACAACCTGACCAGTCAGGTGCGGAACATCTCCCGGGTCTCCGCGGCCGTCGCCAACGGCGATCTGACGAAGAAGGTGACGGTCGAGGCGCGGGGCGAGGTCGCCGAGCTCGCCGAGACCGTCAACACCATGGTGACGACCCTGTCGTCGTTCGCTGACGAGGTCACCCGGGTGGCCCGCGAGGTGGGTACCGAGGGCGAACTGGGCGGCCAGGCGCGGGTTCCGGGCGTCTCCGGCACCTGGAAGGACCTGACCGAGTCGGTGAACTCGATGGCCGACAACCTCACCGGTCAGGTGCGGCAGATCGCGGCCGTCACCACCGCCATCGCCAAGGGCGATCTCACCAAGAAGATCGACATCGACGCGCGCGGTGAGATCCAGGAGCTGAAGAACACCATCAACACGATGGTCGACCAGCTGTCGAACTTCGCCGAGGAGGTCACCCGCGTGGCCCGCGAGGTGGGCACCGACGGCCAGCTCGGCGGCCAGGCGCGGGTCCGGGACGTGGAGGGCACCTGGAGCGACCTCACCGAGTCCGTGAACGAGATGGCCGGGAACCTCACCCGGCAGGTGCGGGCCATCGCGGCCGTCGCCACCGCGGTGACCCGCGGCGACCTCAACGTCAAGATCGACGGTGTGGACGCGGCGGGCGAGATCCAGGCGCTGCAGGACAACATCAACACGATGATCTCCAACCTGCGCGACACCACCCTCGCCAACGACGAGCAGGACTGGCTCAAGAGCAACCTGGCCCGCATCTCCGGCCTCATGCAGGGCCGGCGGGACCTCGACGACGTGGCCTCGCTCATCATGAGCGAGCTGACGCCGGTGGTCTCGGCCCAGCACGGCGCCTTCTTCGTGGCCATGCCGACGGGCTCCGCCCACAGCGACGCCGAACTCGTCGGTGAGGGCGACGGCTCGTACGAGCTGCGGATGCGCGGGAGCTACGGATACTCCACCGGTTCCATGCCGACCTCGTTCCGGCCCGGGGAGACGCTCATCGGGACGGCCGCCGAGGAGAAGCGGACCATCCAGGTCAACGTGCCGCCGGGCTATCTCAAGATCTCCTCGGGGCTCGGGGAGGCCTCGCCCGCGCACGTGATCGTGCTTCCGGTGCTCTTCGAGGGCAAGGTCCTCGGGGTGATCGAGCTGGCCTCGTTCCAGCCGTTCACGCAGATCCAGCGGGACTTCCTCAACCAGATCGCCGAGCTGATCGCGACCACCGTCAACACCATCAGCGTCAACACCAAGACCGAGGTGCTGCTCCAGCAGTCGCAGGAGCTCACCTCGCAGCTCAAGGAGCGCTCGGCCGAGCTGGAGCACCGGCAGAAGGAGCTCCAGGGCTCCAACCTGGAGCTGGAGGAGAAGGCCGAGCTGCTCGCCCGGCAGAACCGCGACATCGAGGTGAAGAACACCGAGATCGAGGAGGCCCGGCAGGTCCTGGAGGAGCGGGCCGAGCAGCTCGCCGTCTCCATGCGCTACAAGTCCGAGTTCCTGGCGAACATGTCGCACGAGCTGCGCACCCCGCTCAACTCGCTGCTCATCCTTGCCAAGTTGCTCGCGGACAACGCCGAGACGAACCTGACGCCGAAGCAGGTCGAGTTCGCCGAGACCATCCACGGCGCCGGGTCCGACCTGCTCCAGCTGATCAACGACATCCTCGACCTGTCCAAGGTCGAGGCGGGCAAGATGGACGTCTCGCCGACGCGGATCGCCCTCGTCCAGCTCGTCGACTACGTGGAGGCGACCTTCCGGCCGCTCACGGCGGAGAAGGGGCTCGACTTCTCGGTGCGGGTCTCGCCCGAGCTGCCGGCCACGCTCCACACCGACGAGCAGCGGCTGCTCCAGGTGCTGCGCAACCTGCTGTCCAACGCGGTCAAGTTCACCGACACGGGCGCGGTGGAGCTGGTGATCCGGCCGTCCGGGGCGGACGTGCCGCAGTCGATCAGGGAGCAGCTCCTGGAGGCCGGCTCGCTGCGGGACCCGGAGGCGGACCTGATCGCCTTCTCGGTGACCGACACCGGGATCGGGATCGCCGCGAGCAAGATGCGGGTCATCTTCGAGGCGTTCAAGCAGGCCGATGGCACGACCAGCCGGAAGTACGGCGGTACGGGTCTCGGGCTCTCCATCAGCCGGGAGATCGCGCGGCTGCTCGGCGGTGAGATCTTCGCGGCGAGCGAGCCTGGCCGGGGTTCGACGTTCACGCTCTATCTGCCGCTGAGTCCGACGGAGCTGCCGTCGGGTGCGTACGGGCAGGGGACGCAGGACGCCGACGATCCGCAGGATGCCGAGCACGGGGCGGCCGGGGCCGACCACCCCTTCCCGCACTTCCCGCCGCCGCCCGTGCGGACGGAGGCGCGGTCGGGAGCCGGGGCGCTGTTCCGGCACCGGCGGAAGGCGGCGGCGGAGGCGAGCGGGGCGCGGACGGCGGTGCCGGGGCAGTCCGGTCAGCAGGCCGCGGCCGACCGGACGGAGCAGGAGGCGGAGCCGCGCCGGACCTTCTCCTTCTCCGGGGAGAAGGTGCTCATCGTCGACGACGACATCCGTAACGTCTTCGCGCTCACGAGCGTCCTGGAGCAGCACGGGCTCGCGGTGCTCTACGCGGAGAACGGGCGGGAGGGCATCGAGGTCCTGGAGCAGCACGACGACGCGTCGATCGTCCTGATGGACATCATGATGCCGGAGATGGACGGGTACGCGACGACGACCGCGATTCGGCGCATGCCGCAGTTCGCGGGGCTGCCGATCATCGCGCTGACGGCGAAGGCCATGAAGGGCGACCGGGAGAAGGCGATCGAGTCGGGTGCGTCGGACTACGTGACCAAGCCGGTGGATCCGGATCATCTGTTGTCGGTGATGGAGCAGTGGATGCGGGGGGAGTGACTCCGCTCCGGTGGCCCGCGCGCAGCGTCGCTCGGGCCCCCGGGTCCTCGCTGACGGACTGTCGCCAAGGGGGTGTGAGAGGCCGGGATACGGGGAACCTTCTGGTCTCCCACCGCGTTTCAGGTACGTGCACAGTGACATCGCGGTGACAGGGTGTGGCGACGGGCGGGGTGCGGCTACGATGACCGGCACAAGGACGGACGGCGTTAGGGAGTCGTCTTCTGGGGCGGCGCCCAGTGCTTCTCCTGGTTCGGGGAGCCGGGGAGAGCCGTTGCCGGGACGAGGAGGACGGGGCATGGTGCAGAAGGCCAAGATCCTCCTGGTCGATGACCGGCCGGAGAATCTGCTGGCGCTGGAGGCCATTCTCTCCGCGCTCGATCAGACGCTGGTGCGGGCATCGTCCGGGGAGGAAGCGCTCAAGGCGCTGTTGACGGACGACTTCGCGGTCATCCTGCTCGACGTCCAGATGCCGGGGATGGACGGTTTCGAGACCGCCGCGCACATCAAGCGGCGGGAGCGGACCCGGGACATCCCGATCATCTTCCTCACCGCCATCAACCACGGCCCGCACCACACCTTCCGGGGGTACGCGGCCGGGGCGGTCGACTACATCTCGAAGCCGTTCGACCCGTGGGTGTTGCGCGCCAAGGTCTCCGTCTTCGTCGAGCTGTACATGAAGAACTGCAAGCTGCGCGAGCAGGCCGCCCTGCTGCGGCTGCAGTTGGAGGGCGGCGAGGGCGGGCACGGCAAGGAGTCCGCCGGTCTGCTCGCCGAGCTCTCCGCCCGCCTCGCGGCGGTAGAGGAGCAGGCGGAGGCGCTGTCCAAGCAGCTCGACGACGACTCCGCCGACGCGGCGGCCGTCGCCACCGCCGCGCATCTGGAGCGCAAGCTCACCGGGCTGCGCCGGGCCCTGGACGCGCTGGAGCCCGGCACCGGCGCCGCGCCGACGCTGCCGGCCCAGAGCTGACCCGCCGTCACCGGGGCGTCGCAGCCGCGCGGTCCGTCATGATGCGGCGTCAGCTCGACGCCACCGCAGGGGCGACACGAACGGGTGAGGCGGACAGCCGGACCTCACACCGGTAACCTCGGCACCATGGCTTCACGTACGTCCGGCAAGGGTTCCCAGGGCACGGCGGGCACCGCAAAGCCGCGCGCCGGCCGTACGACGGGCGCCGCGAAGAAAGCGGCACCCGCGAAGCCCCCCGTCAAGCCGCCCGCGAAGAAGGCACCGGCCAAGAAGGCCGCGCCCGCCAAGCGGGCGCCCGCGCGGAAGACGGCGGCGAAGAAGGCCCCGCCCCGGCCCGCGCCGTCCCCCACCGGGGGTGTGTACCGGCTCGCCCGCGGTGCCTGGCTCGGTCTCGCCCACGCGGTGGGGGCGATCTTCCGGGGGATAGGGCGTGGTGCCAAGGGCCTCGACCCGGCCCACCGCAAGGACGGGCTCGCGCTGCTCCTCCTCGGCCTCGCGCTGATCGTCGCCGCGGGCACCTGGTCCAACCTCCGCGGGCCCGTCGGCGACCTCGTCGAGATGCTGGTGACCGGGTCCTTCGGCCGGCTCGATCTGCTCGTACCGCTGCTCCTGGGCGCGATCGGTGTGCGGCTGATCCTCTATCCGGAGAAGCCCGAGGCCAACGGCCGGATCAGCATCGGCCTCTCCGCGCTGGTCATCGGTGTCCTCGGCCAGGTCCACATCGCCTGCGGTTCGCCGGGGCGCGGGGACGGCAGCGAGGCCATGCAGGACGCCGGCGGCCTGATCGGCTGGGCCGCGTCCCAGCCCCTCGTCTTCATGATGGGCGAGGTCCTGGCCGTACCCATGCTGGTGCTGCTCACGATCTTCGGGCTGCTCGTCGTCACCGCCACCCCCGTCAACGCGATCCCGCAGCGGTTGCGCGCCCTCGGCGCCAGGCTTGGCATCGTCGAACCCGCGTACGACCCGGCGGCGGACCGCGGCGAGGATCGGGAGGGGTACGAGGGGTACGACGAGGAGTGGCGGGAGGCGCGACCGCGGCCCCGGCCCGTCCGGCGCCGCGCGGCCGGCCCGGCGGAGCCGTACGACGTGGACCGGGCCGAGGAGGAGATGCTGGAGCGGCGCGGGCGTGCGGCGCGGCGCCCCTCCGAGCGGCCCGCCTTCGACCACGGCCTCGACCCGGTGGACGTCGCCGCGGCGGCCGCCGCCGCGCTCGACGGCGCGGTGCTCAACGGCATGCCGCCCTCGCCGATCGTCGCCGACCTGACCAGGGACGTCACCGCCGAGCGGAAGGCCGCGAAGGCCGCCGCCGCGAAGGGTGCCGGGGAGGTGGTGGAAGCGGGGGCCGGGGCCGCTCCCGTGCCGCCGGCCCGTGGTGGGGACCAGCGGCCCGGCGGAGGCGTACCGGATCTGACCAAGCCCGCGCCCGAGCCGACCGATCTGCCGCCCCGGGCCGAGCAGCTCCAGCTGTCCGGCGACATCACGTACTCCCTGCCCTCGCTCGACCTGCTCGAGCGGGGCGGGCCGGGCAAGACGCGCAGTGCCGCCAACGACGCCGTGGTGGACGCGCTGACCAACGTCTTCACCGAGTTCAAGGTCGACGCGGCCGTCACCGGCTTCACCCGGGGGCCGACGGTCACCCGGTACGAGGTCGAGCTCGGGCCCGCCGTGAAGGTCGAGAAGATCACGGCCCTGACCAAGAACATCGCGTACGCCGTCGCCTCCCCCGACGTGCGGATCATCTCGCCGATCCCCGGCAAGTCCGCGGTCGGCATCGAGATCCCGAACAGCGACCGGGAGATGGTCAACCTCGGAGACGTGCTGCGGCTCGCCGCCGCGGCCGAGGACGACCACCCGATGCTGGTGGCGCTCGGCAAGAACGTCGAGGGCGGCTACGAGATGGCCAACCTGGCGAAGATGCCGCACGTCCTGGTGGCGGGCGCCACCGGCTCCGGCAAGTCCTCGTGCATCAACTGCCTGATCACCTCGATCATGATAAGAGCGACCCCGGAGGACGTCCGGATGGTCCTGGTCGACCCCAAGCGGGTCGAGCTCACCGCGTACGAGGGCATCCCGCACCTGATCACCCCGATCATCACCAACCCCAAGCGGGCCGCCGAGGCCCTCCAGTGGGTGGTGAAGGAGATGGACCTCCGCTACGACGACCTGGCCGCCTTCGGCTACCGGCACATCGACGACTTCAACCAGGCGATCCGGGACGGCAAGATCAAGCTGCCCGAGGGCAGCGAACGGGAGCTCAACCCGTATCCGTACCTGCT
Organism: Streptomyces griseoluteus; assembly: GCA_000717735.1. Classification (GTDB taxonomy): domain Bacteria; phylum Actinomycetota; class Actinomycetes; order Streptomycetales; family Streptomycetaceae; genus Streptomyces; species Streptomyces griseoluteus_A. The sequence continues at coordinate 11,904 of JOBE01000039.1, forward strand.
CGTCATCGTCGACGAGCTCGCCGACCTGATGATGGTGGCGCCCCGGGACGTCGAGGACTCGATCGTGCGCATCACGCAGCTCGCGCGCGCCGCCGGCATCCATCTGGTGCTCGCCACCCAGCGGCCGTCCGTGGACGTCGTCACCGGTCTCATCAAGGCGAACGTGCCGTCCCGGCTCGCCTTCGCGACCTCCTCGCTCGCCGACAGCCGCGTCATCCTCGACCAGCCCGGCGCCGAGAAGCTCATCGGGAAGGGTGACGGTCTGTTCCTGCCGATGGGTGCCAACAAGCCCGTCCGCATGCAGGGGGCCTTCGTCACCGAGGCCGAGGTCGCGGCCGTCGTGCAGCACTGCAAGGACCAGATGACCCCGGTCTTCCGGGAGGACGTCACCGTCGGCACCAAGCAGCGCAAGGAGATCGACGAGGACATCGGCGACGACCTCGATCTGCTGTGCCAGGCCGCCGAACTCGTCGTCTCCACGCAGTTCGGCTCCACGTCGATGCTCCAGCGGAAGCTGCGCGTCGGCTTCGCGAAGGCCGGCCGGCTGATGGACCTGATGGAGTCCCGGAACATCGTCGGGCCGAGCGAGGGCTCGAAGGCACGTGACGTGCTCGTCAAGCCCGACGAGTTGGACGGGGTGCTCGCCGTCATCCGCGGGGAGTCGCTTTCGGGGGAGTAGCGGGTGCGCGGACGGGGAGCAGCCGGGGAGTGGCGCCGGTGTGGGGAGTGGGCGCGGGGCGGCGGGGTACGCGATCGAGACCTGGCCGAGACTCACTCGTAAGGGAACGGAGGGCAACCGTTTCCCCTGGCCGTACGTCAAGTTGGAAGGAGGGACAGAAGGATGTCCCATCCTCATGGCGTACAAACAGCACCCGCCCGGTTGCCCCACCCTTTCGTACCACCCATAGACTGAACGTCCAGCAGGTGGCTACACGCTCGAAAGGCGCTCTCGTGTCCATCGGCAACTCCCCCGAAGACGACCGGACCTTCCCGGCAGACGACCGGGACTCGATCGGTCGCGCTCTCCAGCAGACCCGCATCGCCGCCGGTCTCACCGTCGAAGAGGTCAGTGCCTCCACCCGTGTCCGGATCCCGATCGTGCACGCCATCGAGGAGGACGACTTCTCGCGGTGCGGCGGCGACGTCTACGCCCGCGGGCACATCCGTACCCTCGCGCGCGCCGTCGGCCTCGATCCGGCAGCGCTGATCGAGCAGTACGACGCCGAGCACGGTGGCCGTCCCGCGCCCACCCCCGCCGCCCCGCTGTTCGAGGCGGAACGCATCCGCCCCGAGCCGCGCCGGCCCAACTGGACCGCCGCGATGGTCGCGGCCATCGTCGCCGTCGTCGGTTTCGTCGGCTTCACGATGTTCAACGGCAACGAGGCTCCGAAGGGCACCACCACCGCCGACGGCGGCCCGGCGCCCGCGCCGGAGAAGGCCACCTCCGCCGCTAAGCCCACGCCCGTCAAGCCCGCCCCGAAGCCGACCGAGAGCGCCATCGCCGCCGTCCCGCAGGACAAGGTGACGGTCAAGCTCTCCGCGATCGACGACAAGAGCTGGATCTCGGCCAAGGGCCACGACGGCAAGCTGCTCTTCGACGGCCTCCTCCTCGAGGGGGAGTCGAAGACCTTCCAGGACGACGAGCGCATCGACCTGGTGCTCGGCAACGCCGGCGCGATCGAGCTCCACGTGAACGGCAAGAAGATCGCGGACAAGTTCGAATCCGGCCAGGTCGAGCGGCTGACCTACACCAAGGGCGACCCCGAGGCGGGCTGAGCCCCGTGATCCCGGTCCCGATGTGACCTCTGTCGCGCAGGTGAACCCTGCGCGACGGGGGAACGGCCGGGACGAAGTAGTCTTGAGTCCATGCCCGAACGCCGTACCGTCGCCCTTGTCACTCTTGGCTGCGCCCGTAACGAGGTGGACTCGGAGGAGCTCGCAGGCCGCTTGGCAGCGGACGGCTGGGAGCTCGTCGAGAACGCCGAAGAAGCGGACGTCGCCGTCGTCAACACCTGTGGATTCGTCGAAGCCGCCAAGAAGGACTCCGTCGACGCCCTGCTCGAAGCCAATGATCTGAAGGACCACGGCAAGACCCAGGCCGTGGTCGCCGTCGGCTGTATGGCCGAGCGGTACGGCAAGGAACTCGCCGAGGCCCTCCCGGAGGCCGACGGCGTCCTCGGCTTCGACGACTACGCCGACATCTCCAACCGCCTCCAGACCATCCTCAACGGTGGCAGCGTCGAGGCCCACACCCCGCGTGACCGGCGCAAGCTGCTGCCGCTCTCGCCCGTGGAGCGCCAGGAGGCCGCCGCGGCCGTGGCCCTGCCGGGACACGGCTCCGTGGACGTTCCCGAGGCCCCCGCCGACCTTCCCGAGGGCGTCGCGCCCGCCTCAGGGCCGCGTGCACCCCTCCGGCGCCGTCTGGACAGCAGCCCCGTCGCCTCCGTGAAGCTGGCCTCCGGCTGCGACCGCCGCTGCTCCTTCTGCGCCATCCCCTCCTTCCGCGGCTCCTTCGTCTCGCGCCGTCCCTCGGACGTCCTGAACGAGACGCGCTGGCTCGCCGAGCAGGGGGTGAAGGAGGTCATGCTGGTCTCCGAGAACAACACCTCCTACGGCAAGGACCTCGGCGACATCCGGCTCCTGGAGAGCCTGCTGCCCGAGCTGGCCGCCGTGGACGGCATCGAGCGCGTCCGCGTCAGCTACCTCCAGCCCGCCGAGATGCGCCCCGGCCTGATCGACGTCCTCACGTCGACCGAGAAGGTCGTGCCCTACTTCGACCTGTCCTTCCAGCACAGCGCCCCGGACGTGCTGCGGGCCATGCGCCGCTTCGGCGACACCGACCGCTTCCTGGAGCTCCTGGAGACCATCCGCTCCAAGGCCCCCACGGCCGGTGCCCGCTCCAACTTCATCGTCGGCTTCCCGGGCGAGACCGAAGCGGACTTCGCCGAGCTGGAGCGCTTCGTCACCCACGCCCGGCTCGACGCCATCGGCGTCTTCGGCTACTCCGACGAGGACGGCACCGAGGCCGCCACGTACGAGCACAAGCTCGACCAGGACGTCGTCGACGCCCGGCTCGCCCACCTCTCCCGGCTCGCCGAGGAGCTCACCGCACAGCGCGCGGAGGAGCGGATCGGAGAGACCCTTGAAGTACTGGTCGAATCCGTGGACGAGGAGGACGGCGTGATCGGCCGCGCCGCCCACCAGGCCCCCGAGACCGACGGGCAGGTGGTTCTCACCACGGCCGACGGTATGAACCCTGACCTGACCCCGGGCCGTATGGTCAGTGCGAAGGTCGTCGGCACGGAAGGCGTCGACCTGGTGGCCGAGTGTCTTTTCGAGGAGGCGGGCAGATGACCGGAGTCCCGGCATCCGCGACGGGCGAGACCGGAAGGCCGGCGCCCCGCGGCAAGCTGGGCGCGGCGGCCGTCAACCAGGCCAGCCTGTGGAACATCGCGAACATCCTCACCATGATCCGGCTGGTTCTCGTGCCGGGATTCGTGCTGCTGCTGTTCCAGGACGGCGGCCACGACCCCGCCTGGCGTGCCTGGGCATGGGCGGCGTTCGCCGTCGCCATGATCACGGATGTCTTCGACGGGCACCTCGCCCGTGCGTACAACCTGGTCACGGACTTCGGGAAGATCGCCGACCCGATCGCCGACAAGGCGATCATGGCGGCCGGACTCATCTCCCTGTCCGTCCTGGGGGACCTGCCCTGGTGGGTCACCGGGGTCATCCTGGCCCGCGAACTGGGGATCACCCTGATGCGGTTCTGGGTGATCCGGCACGGGATCATCCCTGCCAGCCGCGGCGGCAAGATGAAGACGCTGGCCCAGGGCACGGCGGTCGGCATGTACGTGCTGATGCTCACCGGTCCCCTGGCCACCCTGCGCTTCTGGGTGATGGCGGTGGCCGTCGTGCTGACGGTCGTCACCGGTCTGGACTACGTACGACAGGCGGTCGTGCTGCGCCGCAAGGGGCTCGCAGAGGAGCGGGCTGCGGCGCGGTCGGAGACGGCGACGCGATGACCGAGGCCGCCCGGGTGCTGGCACTGCTGGCGGAGCGTGGTCACACGCTGGCCGTCGCCGAGTCGCTCACGGGTGGTCTGGTGGCCGCCGAGCTGACCGGGGTGCCCGGAGCCTCGGCCGCCTTCCGGGGGTCCGTCACGGCCTACGCCACGGCCCTCAAGCGGGAACTGCTCGGTGTCGACGGGGGCCTCCTCGCGGAGCGCGGGGCGGTGGACCCGGAGGTCGCGCTGCAGATGGCGGCCGGTGTGCGGGACCGGCTCGGCGCCGACTGGGGTGTCTCGACGACCGGGGTGGCGGGGCCCGACCCGCAGGACGGACAGGCGGTCGGGACCGTCTACGTGGCGGTCGCGGGACCGGCCGCGACGGGCGCCGGCGCGGGGAAAGTGGTCTCGTTGAGGTTGAACGGCGCCCGTGCGGAAATCCGTAGAGAGAGTGTACGGAGCGTGCTGGAACTGCTCCTTGAGGAACTCTCGGGAAATGCGCGGGCACAGGATACGGAACACAACGGGGGGAATTGATGTTTGCAGCCCTGAGTGAACACGACATCGCTCCCCGCACGGCCGCAGCGCGAGGCGGTACGGTGGGGCGTGAAGGATGCGGCTACGCGGTCCGAGGAGGGAGCCACCGATGATTCTGCTCCGTCGCCTGTTGGGTGACGTGCTGCGTCGGCAGCGCCAGCGCCAAGGCCGTACTCTGCGCGAAGTCTCCTCGTCCGCCCGAGTCTCGCTCGGCTATCTCTCCGAGGTGGAGCGGGGGCAGAAGGAGGCTTCCTCCGAGCTGCTCTCCGCGATCTGCGACGCGCTGGACGTACGGATGTCCGAGCTCATGCGTGAAGTGAGCGACGAACTGTCACTGGCCGAACTGGCCGAGTCGGCACGGGCGAGCGAACCGGTGCCGACGCCGGTGCGCCCGATGCTCAACTCGGTGTCGGTGACGTCGGTGGCGGGTGTGCCCACCGGGCGGGTGACCATCAAGGCACCCGCGGAAGCGGTGGACGTCGTCGCTGCCTGACCGAAGTGGGGCGAAGCCCCGGTCGGTGCCTCTTCGTGAGGTGCTGACCGGGGCTTTTCTCCTTTTTTCGGTGACCTGTCTCTCTTTTGTTGATTTTGGTGTCAATTGCTTGAGATGCCGGGATCCGGTGTGCCGTGCCATGGTGGGGGGACGCACGACTGGGCCGTGCGCGCCGGGTTTTGCCTCCGGTGCGCCCTCCCGCAGGGTGATTCTGCCGGTCTAGCGTCGACCGCAGGAGGCGGCCATGGTACGGCGACGGGTTACGCCGGCGACGCTCGCGCTGGTCGCGATCGGGCTGGCGGCCGGGGGGCTCTGGTGGTGGGCGGTGCTGCGCCTGCTCCTCGCGCCCGGGGAGACCGGTCCTGTCGAGGGGGCGGTGGCCGCGGGAGGCTGGGGCCTGAGCCTGCTGCCGGTGCACGTGGCCGCCGCGACGCGGCGGCCGGGCGTGCTCGGGCGGCGCGTCACCAGGGCATCGCGACGCCGCCGTTGGGGCGCAGGATCTGGCCTGTCGTGAACGCGGAGGCGTCCGACGCGAGGTGCAGGACCGCGTGCGCGATGTCCTGGGCCTCCCCGACCCGGCCCAGCGGCGAATGACGGATCATCGCGGCTTCCGCCTGCTGCTGGGCGGCCGGTTCATGGCGGTCCGTCATGGGGGTGCGGATCCAGCCCGGGGCGACCGCGTTGACCCGGATGCCGTACCGGCCGGCCTCCGTCGCCAGCGTCTTCGTCAGTTGGACCACGGCCGCCTTCGTGACGCTGTAGCAGAGCAGCCCGGGGCTCGCGGTGTCCATCGCGCCCGAGGCCATCGTGACGATCGAACCCGGGACGCCCGCGGCGATCATCGAGCGGGCCGCCTCCTGGCACGCGTACAGCACGCCCTTGAAATTGACGGCGAGGACGCGGTCGAGGTCCTCGTCGCGGGTCTCCAGGACCGAACTCGTGTGCATGATCCCCGCGACCGCGGCCATGACGTGGAGGGGGCCCGCGGCGCGGACGGCGGCGGCGAGGGCGGTGCGGTCGGTGACGTCGAGGGTGTGGGGGTGGGCGGCGCCGCCCTCGCGCGCGGTCATGGCCACGGTGTCCAGGAGTCCGGCCTCGTCCCGGTCCGCGCAGTGCACGGTGGCACCGGCCTGGGCGAGGAGGACGGCCGTCGCGCGGCCGATGCCGCTCGCGGCGCCCGTGACGAACGCGGTGCGGCCGGTGAGGTCGTACGCGGGAAGTGTCGTCATGTCCGGACGGTACGGCCAGATCTGACGGACCGTCAATTGACGGGGCGTCTGTCGCTTCTGTCGCGGCTGTCCCGTCCGTCGGCCGGGGGCGTGGGGTCCGTCGTCCCGGTGGGGCCGTGCTGGCAGCCTGGGCACCAGTACGTGATCCGGTCGCCCAGCTCCGCCTTGCGGATCGGGGCGCCGCAGCGCAGACAGGGCTGCCCCGCGCGGCCGTAGACGTGCAGCGGGGTGCCGGGGCGCCGCGTCGTGGTGGTCCGCCGGTCCGGGCGGTCCTTGTTCGCCTCCAGGAGACGGCGGGCCGTCACGACCAGACGGGCGGGCACACCCGGGGCGAGCTCGCCGACCGGCAGCCAGGGCGTGACGCCGGCGAGGAAGGCCAGCTCCGACTTGTACACGTTGCCGATGCCGGCCAGGTTCCGCTGGTCGAGCAGGGCCTCGCCGAGCGACCTGGCCGGGTCGGCGCCCAGCCGGCGCTCCGCCTCCTCGGCGTCCCAGTCGGGGCCGAGCAGATCCGGGCCGAGATGGCCCACCACACGGGACTCCTCCGCGGTACGGATCAGCTCCAGGACCGGGAGCCGGTAGCCGTACGCCGTGGACTCCGCGTTTCCGAGGATCGCCCGGATCTGGTGGTCGGGGCCCCCGCGCGGGCGCTCCCCGGTGGCGTACACCCGCCATGCGCCGTCCATCCGCAGATGCGAGTGGAGGGTGAGGCCGCCGTCGATCCGGGCGAGGAGGTGTTTGCCGCGCGGAGTGACGTCGAGGAGCGTCCGGCCGGTGAGGTCGGCCGTGGCGAACCTGGGCACGCGGAGGTCCGCGCGGGTGAGGGTCCGGCCGGCCAGCGCGGTGTGCAGACGGCGGGCGGTCTGCCAGATGGTGTCGCCTTCGGGCACGGTTCCATGATGCCGGGGTGGGGAGGGTGGGGGCGTTGGCGACGTGAGGGGCAGGCCCTAGGCGCGGAGGCGGAGGCCTCTCGGGGTGGCCAGGAAGCCCACCGCCTCCAGGGGGCGGGCCAGGGGGGACGTGAGGGACGTCGTGCCGTTGATCCGTTCCACCGTGACCGTGCCCAGGGCGCCCGCGCGGGCGGACGTGGCCAGCGCCTCCGCCGCGGCCGTCAGGGCGGGGTCGTCCGCCTCGGTCGGCCAGCAGAGGAGCGTCTTGCCGCCGCGCTCCATGTACAGCGTGAGCTCGCCGTCGACCAGCACCACCAGCGCGCCCGCCTTGCGTCCCGGCTTGTGCCCGGCGCCGGCCGGCGGCTCGGGCCAGGACAGGGCCGCCCCGTACGCGCTCGCGGGATCCGCCGCCGCCAGGACCACCGCGCGCGGGCCTGCCGCCGCCTCCACGCCCCGGTCGCGGGCGGTCGCAGCGGCCCGCAGCCGGTCCACCGCCCCGTCCATGGCGAACTGGGCCGCGCCGAGCCCCTCCACGACATAGCCGCGGCGGGCCTGGCCGCTGTCCTCGAAGGCGGCCAGGATGCGGTACGTGGCCGAGAAACCCCCTTGCACGCCCTCGGCGGCCACCGCGCCCCGGGTGACCACTCCGTGCCGGTCCAGGAGGGTGCGGGCCAGGGCGTGCGCCCGGTGCGTCGGCTCCGGTTCGAGCGGGGGCAGCAGGGACCAGCGGCCGGAGACCGTGGGCGGGCCCGTGCGGGAGGCGGGCCTGGCGGCCGCCGTCAGGGTGCCGTACCGGCCGCGGGGGACCGTGCGCCGGGCGCGGTGGGCGGTGGACCCGGCCGTGCGGCCCGAGCCGAGGAGCGAGCGCAGCGGAGCCAGGGTGTCGTTGGTCAGCCGGCCCGACCAGGCCAGGTCCCAGAGGGCGTCGGCGAGCTGGGGGTCGGTCGCGTCCGGATGGGTGGTGGCCCGGACCTGGTCGGCGATCTGGCGGAAGAACAGGCCGTACCCGCCGGAGAGGGTCGTCAGCAGCGACTCGTGCAGCGCGGACAGCTCCAGCGGGTGCGGCGGCGGGAGGAGCAGCGGTGCCGCGTCCGCGAGGTACAGCGAGACCCAGCCGTCCTTGCCGGGCAGGGACCCGGCGCCAGCCCAGAGGACCTCGCCGGTGGTCGTCAGCTCGTCGAGGAGCGCCGGGGTGTAGTCGCGGACCCGCGACGGCAGGATCAGCTTCTCCAGGGCCGAGGCCGGGACGGCAGCGCCCTGGAGCTGCTCGATCGCCCGGGCGAGGCCGTCGATGCCGCGCAGGCTGTTGCCTCCCAGGTGCTGCCACTGGGGCAGGAAGGTGGCGAGCGCCGTCGGGGGCACCGGCTCCAGCTCGTGGCGCAGGGCCGCGAGGGAACGGCGGCGCAGCCGGCGGAGGACGGTCGCGTCGCACCACTCCTGGCCGATGCCGGAGGGATGGAACTCGCCCTGGACGACCCGGCCGGAGGCGGCCAGCCGCTGGAGGGCGCCGTCGGTGACGGCCGCGCCGAGGCCGAAGCGGGCGGCGGCCTGGGAGGAGGTGAACGGGCCGTGCGTGCGCGCGTACCGCGCGAGGAGATCGCCGAGCGGGTCCTTGACCGGCTCGGTGAAGGCCTCGGGCACGCCGACCGGCAGGGCCGTGCCCAGGGCGTCCCGGAGCCGGCCCGCGTCCTCGATGGCCGCCCAGTGCTCCCGGCCCCCGATCCGCACCCGGATCGCGCGGCGCGCGGCCCCGAGGTCGGGCGCCCAGCCGGCTTCGGCACCGCGCTCGACGAGTTCGGCGTCGGTCAGCGGGCCCAGGACCCGCAGCAGGTCGGCGACGCCCTCCACGTCCTTGATCCGCCGGTCCTCGGTCAGCCACTGGAGCTCCCGCTCCAGCTCGGTCAGGACCTCCGGGTCGAGCAGCTCGCGCAACTCCGCCTGGCCGAGCAGCTCCGCGAGCAGCCGCGAGTCCAGGGACAGCGCCGCCGCCCGCCGCTCTGCGAGCGGGGAGTCGCCCTCGTACAGGAACTGCGCCACGTAGCCGAAGAGCAGGGAGCGGGCGAAGGGCGAGGGCTCCTGGGTGGTGACCTCGACCAGGCGGACCCGGCGGGCCTCGATGTCCCCCATCAGCTCCGTCAGACCGGGGAGGTCGAAGACGTCCTGGAGGCACTCGCGGACGGCTTCCAGGACGATCGGGAACGAGCCGAACTCGCTCGCCACCTGGAGGAGCTGGGCCGCGCGCTGCCGCTGCTGCCAGAGCGGGGTGCGCTTGCCGGGGTTCCGCTTGGGCAGCAGCAGGGCACGCGCGGCGCACTCGCGGAAACGGGACGCGAACAGCGCGGAGCCGCCCACCTGGTCGGTGACGATCTGCCCGATCTCGCCCTTGTCGAAGAGGGCGTCGGCGGCGCCGACGGGCGCCTTGTCGGCGTCGTACGTCGTGTCCAGGTGACGGCTCGGGTCGACCGGTTCGTGGTCGAGGAGGTCCAGGCCCATGTCCAGGCCCATCAGGTCGGCGTCCGGGAGGCGCAGCACGATGCCGTCGTCCGCGTGCATCACCTGCGCGTCCATGCCGTACCGCTCGGCGAGCCGCGCGCCGAGCGCCAGCGCCCAGGGGGCGTGCACCTGCGCGCCGAACGGCGAGTGGATGACGACCCGCCAGTCCCCGAGCTCGTCCCGGAAACGCTCGACCAGGATCGTCCGGTCGTCCGGCACGTGGCCGCAGGCCTCGCGCTGCTCCTTGAGGTACGCCAGGACGTTGTCCGCGGCCCAGGCGTCCAGGCCCGCGGCGAGCAGCCGCAGCCGCGCGTCCTCGTCGGCGAGCGCGCCGACCTCGCGGAGGAACGCCCCCACCGCACGGCCCAGCTCGAGCGGGCGGCCCAGCTGGTCGCCCTTCCAGAACGGCAGCCTGCCCGGAACGCCGGGCGCGGGCGAGACGAGCACCCGGTCCCGGGTGATGTCCTCGATCCGCCACGAGGTGGTGCCCAGCGTGAACACGTCGCCGACCCGCGACTCGTACACCATCTCCTCGTCGAGCTCGCCGACCCTGCCCCCGCCCTTCTTGGGGTCCGAGCCCGCGAGGAACACGCCGAACAGGCCCCGGTCGGGGATCGTTCCGCCGGAGGTGACGGCGAGGCGCTGCGCGCCCGGCCGCCCGGTGACCGTCCCGGCGACCCGGTCCCAGACCACGCGGGGGCGCAGCTCGGCGAAGGCGTCCGAGGGATAGCGGCCCGCGAGCATGTCGAGCACGCCCGTGAACGCCGACTCGGGCAGGGAGGAGAAGGGCGCCGCCCGGCGCACCAGGGACAGGAGGTCGTCCACCTGCCAGGTGTCGAGCGCGACGATGGCGACCAGCTGCTGCGCCAGGACGTCCAGCGGATTGGCGGGGATCCGCATCGACTCGATCGCACCCGAGCGCATCCGCTCGGTGACCACGGCGGCCTGCACCAGGTCGCCCCGGTACTTCGGGAAGACGACGCCCGTCGACACCGCGCCCACCTGGTGTCCGGCGCGGCCCACGCGCTGGAGACCCGAGGCGACCGACGGTGGCGACTCGACCTGCACGACGAGGTCGACGGCGCCCATGTCGATGCCCAGTTCCAGGCTGGAGGTGGCCACCACGGCGGGCAGCCGGCCGGCCTTCAGGTCCTCCTCCACCTGGGCGCGCTGCTCCTTCGACACCGAGCCGTGGTGGGCGCGGGCCAGCAGCGCGGGGGCGCCCTGCGCCGCCCCCGACTGGGCCATGATCTCGGCCGGGGAGGCCGTGTCGGGGAGGGGTTCGCCGGTCGCCCGCTCGTACGCGATCTCGTTGAGCCGGTTGCACAGGCGCTCGGCGAGACGCCGGGAGTTGGCGAAGACGATCGTGGAGCGGTGCGCCTGGACGAGATCGGCGATCCGCTCCTCGACGTGCGGCCAGATCGACGGCTTGTCGCCGCCGTCCTTGCCCTCGGAGGCCGGGGAGCCGCCCAGCTCGCCCATGTCCTCGACGGGGACGACGACGGAGAGGTCGAACTCCTTCCCCGACGGCGGCTGGACGATCTCCACGGCGCGCCCCGGGGACAGATAGCGGGCCACCTCGTCCACGGGGCGGACCGTCGCCGACAGGCCGATCCGGCGCGCGGGGCGGGGCAGCAGCTCGTCGAGTCGCTCCAGGGAGAGGGCCAGGTGCGCGCCCCGCTTGGTGCGCGCGACCGCGTGGACCTCGTCCAGGATGACCGTCTCCACGCCCGCCAGGGCCTCGCGGGTGGCGGAGGTGAGCATCAGGAACAGCGACTCGGGCGTGGTGATCAGGATGTCCGGCGGCCGGGTCGCGAGCGACCGGCGCTCGGCGGGCGGCGTGTCACCGGAGCGGATGCCGACCCGTACGTCCGGCTCGGGCAGTCCGAGCCGCACCGACTCCTGCCGGATGCCGGTCAGCGGTGAGCGCAGGTTCCGCTCGACGTCCACGGCGAGGGCCTTCAGCGGCGACACGTACAGCACGCGGCAGCGCCTCTTCGGCTCGGCCGGCGGGGGTGCGGAGGCGAGCCGGTCCAGGGAGGCGAGGAAGGCGGCCAGCGTCTTGCCCGAGCCCGTCGGGGCGACGACGAGCACGTCGGAGCCCGCGCCGATGGCCTGCCAGGCACCCTCCTGCGCCGCCGTGGGCGCGGTGAAGGCCCCGGTGAACCAACCACGGGTCGCGGGGGAGAACGAGTCGAGCGCGGACCTGACCATGCCCCCCATCGTGCACCCACCCACTGACAACCGCCCGGACCTGCGCGAATCCGCTGGTGCTCGCGCTCCTGAAACGGACAGGCCCGGGCCGCCGGGGCCGCCGTACCATCGCTGACGTGGCAGAACAGACAGCACCCCCCGTCATACGCGACGGCACGCCGGCCAAACCCGACGCTGCCGTCGTCCGCGACGCCCTCGGTGTCGGCGTCGCCGTCGGACTCTCCGGCTTCGCCTTCGGCGTGACGTCGGCGGGCTCCGGTCTCAGCGTCCTTCAGACCTGCGTCCTCAGCCTGCTGGTCTTCACGGGCGCCTCGCAGTTCGCCCTCGTCGGCGCACTCGCCGCGGGCGGCAACCCCTTCACGGCCGCCGCCGGGGCCTTCTTCCTGGGCACCCGCAACGCCTTCTACGGACTGCGGCTCTCCCAGCTCCTCGCCGTACCCAAGGCCGTCAGGCCGGTCGCCGCCCACTGGGTGATCGACGAGACCACGGCCGTCGCCCTCGCCCAGCCGTCCCGCCGGGCCGCCCGGATCGGCTTCACCGTCACGGGGCTCACGCTGTACGTCCTGTGGAACGCGACCACCCTGCTCGGGGCGCTCGGCGCCGAGGCGATCGGCGACACCGCGGCCTGGGGGCTCGACGCGGCCGGTCCCGCCGTCTTCCTCGCCCTGCTCGCCCCCATGCTGAAGTCCGCGACCGAGCGGGCCACCGCCGGGATCGCCGTCCTCCTCGGCCTCGGGCTGCTGCCCGTGCTGCCCGCCGGTGTCCCGGTCCTCGCGGCGGCCCTCGCCGCGCCCGCCGTGCTCTGGGCCCAGGGCCGCCGCGCGGCCGCCACGGCCGGACGAGAGAGGGATTCCCGATGAACGTGTGGATCGCGATCGGCCTCACCGCCGTCGGGTGCTACCTGGTCAAACTGCTCGGCCTGCTCGTACCCGCGGGAACGCTGGAGCGGCCGCTCGTCCAGCGACTCGCCACCCTGCTCCCCGTCGCGCTGCTCGCCGCGCTCACCGCCCAGCAGACGTTCGGCGCGGGCGACGCCGTCGTCCTGGACGCCCGCGCCGCCGGACTCGCCGCGGCGGCCGTCGCTCTCGTCCTGCGTGCGCCGTTCCTGGTCGTCGTGGGCGCCGCCGTCGCCGTCACCGCGGGGGTACGGGCCCTGGGCTGGTGACGGCCGCCGGCAGGGATCTGGGGTGGGGACGCGGGCCCCGGGTCAGTCGACGGCGCGGCCGTGGGCGCGCAGGGTGCGCAGGGCCTCGACCGTGACGATCGGCCGCCATTCCAGGGCCGAGCCGGGGGCCCAGGCGCGCCAGCGGATCGGCCAGCCGCCGTCCTCCTCCTGGTCGGCCGCGAGCCGGTCGAGGGACCGGGCCATCTCCTCGTCCGTGAACCAGCGCGCGGCCAGCGAGTCCGGCACGCGCGCGTAGTCGTGCGGGAAGTGCAGCTCCCCGGGCGCGTAGCCCTCGGCCACCGGATACTCCTCCTGCCGGTCGGGGTCGAGTACGGCGAGCCGCTGCTCGCGCACCAGGCGTCCGAGGCGGTCGGCCGCAGCCTCCGCGCGCGAGCGGTCCGGGGCCCCGTCCAGGAAGGCGACGGCGGCCTCGACCTCGTACGGATGGGTCTTCTCCAGCGACTCCACGGCCGACCAGCAGAACTCGGTGGCCCGGAACAGCCACGCGTGCCACACCTGGTTGCGGTGCAGCAGCCCGACCACGGGTCCGGTCGTGAGCAGCGCGCTCGGCGGGGAGTCGACGACCGGCACGAACGGCGCCGACGGGTAGGCGCGCTGCGAGGGGTGGATCGCCGGGAGCGCGCCGTCGTGGGTGGACACCTCCGTGAGGTAGCGGCAGATCCGCTCCACGCGCAGCCCGCCGCAGCGGCCGATGGAGTCGAGGACCCGCAGTGCGTGCGCGGTGTGCAGGGGCTGGCTGACGGGCCCGCGCAGATCGGGTTCGAGCGCGTGGCCGTAGCCGCCGTCCTCGTTGAGGTACGCCGCGAGCGCCGTTTCCACCTGATCCGCGCCACCGCGCAGGAAGTGGTAGGCGAACCGGCGCTGTTCGAGGACGCGGGCCGTCAGCCAGACGAATCGCTCGGCGCGGGCCAGGGGGGTCGGGGGCGGGGAGGAGAGGGGTTTTTCGGCCATGGTCCGACCGTAGGGCGGAAAGACGCGGTGACAAGGCCTACGGAGCGGGCTGCACTCTTGGGAGCGGGATACTGGGGTCATGCGGTTGACGATTTTCTGGGAGCGGATGGCGGACCACTTCGGTGGGTCCTACGCCGAGTCCTTCGCGCGTGACCATGTGATGACCGAGCTGGGAGGCCGGACGGTACGCGAGGCGCTGGACGCCGGCTGGGAGGCGAAGGACGTGTGGCGGGCCGTCTGCGCGGCCGTCGACGTGCCGGCGGACAAGCGATAACGGTTGGTGGGGGCGGGGTGGACGGCCGGGATGTGAGGGGTCCCGGGTGGAATGTCCGAGCGGTGCGCGAGACTGGCGGGGTGGCCCCGACTGACGACACCGACCCGACCTCCGCGACCGAGACGACGAAGACGCCCGACCCCACCTCCGCGATCAAGGCGACCGACGCGGCCGATACGACCGATGCGGCCGATACGAACGATGCGACTTCCTCGGTCAGGACGGCCGGCAGGGGCGACGGCCGTGGTGGCAAGGTCCCCGTGAGCGCCGACCCGACCGCCCGGATGCCGCGCTGGCTGCCCCGTGCGCTCGTCCTCGCGCTCGCGCTCTACGCCTGCTTCCTGCTGGGCAACTGGGCCTTCCATCAGCTCGTCGGGCTCCTCGTCAACATCCTGCTCGCCTTCTTCCTCGCCCTCGCCATCGAGCCGGCGGTCGGGCGCATGGCGGCGCGCGGGATGCGGCGCGGCCTCGCCACCTTCCTCGTCTTCATCGCCGTCCTGATCTTCGGCGTCGGCTTCGTCGTGCTCCTGGGCTCGATGCTCGCCGGCCAGATCGTGGACATGGTCGAGAACTTCCCCCAGTACCTCGACTCGGTGATCAAGTGGATCAACCAGACCTTCCACACGGACCTGTCGCGGGTCGAGGTCCAGGACAGTCTCCTGAGCTCCGACTGGCTGCGGAAGTACGTGCAGAACAGCGCGTCCGGTGTGCTCGACGTCTCCGCCACGGTCCTCGGCGGCCTCTTCCGGCTCCTGACGATCTTCCTGTTCTCGTTCTACTTCGCCGCCGACGGGCCCCGGCTCCGGCGCGCGCTCTGTTCCGTCCTGCCGCCCGCGCGGCAGGCCGAGGTGCTGCGGGCCTGGGAGATCGCGGTCGACAAGACCGGCGGCTACCTCTACTCGCGCGGTCTCATGGCACTCATCTCGGGTCTCGCGCACTTCGTGCTCCTCGAGATCCTGGACGTGCCGTACGCGCCCGCGCTCGCCGTGTGGGTCGGCCTGGTCTCGCAGTTCATCCCGACCATCGGCACCTATCTGGCCGGTGCGCTGCCGATGCTGATCGCCTTCACGGTCAACCCCTGGTACGCGCTGTGGGTGCTCGGCTTCGTCGTGATCTACCAGCAGTTCGAGAACTACGTGCTCCAGCCGAAGCTCACGTCGAAGACGGTGGACATCCACCCGGCGGTGGCCTTCGGTTCGGTCATCGCCGGGACGGCGCTGCTCGGCGCCGTCGGCGCGCTGATCGCGATCCCGGCCGTCGCCACCCTCCAGGCCTTCCTCGGCGCCTATGTGAAGCGGTACGACGTGACGGACGACCCGCGGGTCCACGGCCACCGCAGATACGGCGAGGCGGTGGTGGCCCGGTTGCAGAAGGCCCTGCACCACAAGAAGGAGACCGGCGGACCGGACGGCACCTGAGCCCTCGCTTCAGGCGTAGGAAGGCCTCAGAGGTACGAAGGCCGGGTCACCCGGTGCCGGAAGGTGTGCCAGATCCAGGCCTGGACGGCCACGAGCAGCGGGGTGACGCACAGCAGGGCGGGCACGAGCAGAGCGAGCGTGCCGGGGGCGGCCGCCCGCTCGGCCAGCGGGAGCGCGGTCCCCGCCCAGAGCGGCAGCCCGCCCATCAGGACCGCGGTCAGCGCGAAGGACTGCCAGGGCCGCCCGGCGTGTCCGACGAGCCTGCGGGCCCGCTCGTACGGCAGACCGGTGAGCCGGAGGCTGGCGAAACCGAGCCCGTGCGCGGCGAACAGCGCGGCGACGGCGAGCGCGGCGAGGAGGCCGGTGGGGCCGGCCGCCGGCGCGTACGGCCGTCCGGTGAGGAGCGCCGCGAGCAGCCACCCCCAGGAGAGCGCGACCGCCCAGCTGCCGCACGTCACGGCGCCGTCGCAGGCCGCGCGCCAGCGCGGACCCGGGCCCCGGCCGCGCGACCAGAGTCCCGCGTCCCGCACGATCCAGCCGGTGAGCAGGGCCACGAGGACCGGGACCTGCGCGCTCAGGAGCTCCCCTTCGAGGGCGGGGAAGCAGCCGACCAGGACCCCGGCGGTGGCGACGAGCCAGACCTCGTTGCCGAGGAAGAAGGGGGCGAAGGAGGCGAGGACGAGCCTTCGCTCGCGGTCGCTCCGGCCGAGCCGGGGGAGGAGCATGCCGGTGCCGATGTCCGCCCCGGCGAGGACGAACCAGCCCGCCGCGAAGAAGGCGAGCAGGGCGATGGCCAGGGTCTCCACGGGGGCTCCTCGGGGTTCTCGGTGGGGGGGAGGGAGGTTCAGGGGCTCAGTAGCGGGGCGCGGGGAGCGCGTCGGCCGGGTCGGGCGCGCCGCCCTCCGCCGCTCCTTCGGCGGGGCGTTCGTCGTGGCCGAGGCCGGACTCGACGGGACCCCGCCGGGCGTGGCGGGTGAGGAGCCAGGCGTTGAGGGCGGCGAGCAGGACGAAGACCGTGGTGAAGACGGCGAGGGAGAGGCGCATGGTGCCGGGGGAGAGGTCCGAGACGGCGTCCTCCGTCTTCAGCAGCCCGTACACCACCCACGGCTGCCGCCCGGACTCCCGGAAGACCCAGCCGCTGGTCATCGCGAGATACGGCAGCGGCACGGCCGCCATCAGGACGAGGTGCCAGAACCGGAACCGGAGGACGACCTTCTTGAAGGAGGCCAGGATCACCCCCGCGAAGCACAGGTACATCATCAGGGCGAAGCTGATCAGCATCAGCAGCGCACCGCCCCGGGTCCACGCCTCCGAGGGCACGTAGTCGCCCGGCCCGAAACGTTCCACCATCTCCGCCTGGACCCGGGCGATCTCCGCCGCCTGCCCGCTGAACACCGCCGACTTCATCGGCTGGAAGGAATCCAGGACCGCGAACTGCACGCCGCCGAAGACGGCGGCCGCCACGAGCGCGGGCGCCGACAGGAACACCCCGATCCGCAGGCTGCGGCCGAAGAACTCCCACTCCGGGCTGCGCCGGAAGAGGTGGTAGGCGCTCACCCCGGCCATGAAGAAGCCCGCGGTGAGCAGCGCCCCCGCCAGGACGTGCCCGAAGGCGAGCAGCGCGGAGGGGTTGGTGAGCACCGCGAGCGGGTCGTCGAGGACGAGCTCGCCGTGCTCGGAGCCGTACCCCACCGGGTGATTGAGGAAGCCGTTGGAGACGAGGATCCAGTACGCCGACAGGTAGGCGGTCAGGACGACGATCCAGATCGCGGCCAGGTGGGCCCAGCGGTTGAGCCGGTTCCAGCCGAAGATCCACAGGCCGAGGAAGGTCGACTCGACGAAGAACGCCACGATCGTCTCGACGGCGAGCGAGGCCCCGAGGACGTTCCCCGCCTCGTGGGTGAGTCCGCTCCAGGCCATGCCGAACTGGAACTCCATCACGAGGCCGGTGACGATCCCGACCGCGTAGTTGATCACGTACAGCTGGCCCCAGAAGCGCACCATGCGCGCGTCCAGCGGCTTCCGGCCGAGCGTGGCCTTCGTCTGGAGCACGGCGACGACGGTCGCGAGCCCCAGGGTGAGGGCGACGAAGAGGAAGTGGCCGCCCGCCGTGAGGGCGAACTGCAGCCGCGCGAGATCGAGTACGTCCTGTTTCACCCGCTCAGCGTCGGCGTACGGTCAGGGGCCCGTCGTCACCCCCCGGTGGACACCGGCCGTACCCCACCGGTTGTGCCGGTCCACGCGCGCGTACTCCCCGGGTCGCGACAGCCGCCCCCGATCCCCTACGGGTCAGGCCAGCCAGCCGGGGGTGATCATCCCGGACTCGTACGCCAGGATCACCAGCTGCGCCCGGTCCCGTACGGCCAGCTTGGTCATGATCCGGCTGACATGGGTCTTCGCCGTCGCGGGGGACAGGACGAGACGACCGGCGATCTCGTCGTTCGAGAGTCCCGCGCCCACCAGGCCGAGGACCTCGCGCTCCCGCTCGGTGAGGGCGTTCAGCCGGGGGCTCGGATCCGGCTGCCGCTCCGCCCGGCCGGCGAACTCGGCGATCAGACGGCGGGTCACGGCCGGGGAGATCAGGGCGTCGCCGCGCGCCACGACCCGTACCGCGTGCAGCAGTTCCATCGGCTCCGTGTCCTTCACGAGGAAACCCGACGCGCCCGCGCGCAGCGCCCCGTACACGTGGTCGTCCGCGTCGAACGTGGTCAGGACGATCACCCGGACCCCTTCGAGCCGATCGTCGGCGGTGATACGGCGGGTGGCTTCGAGGCCGTCGAGCACCGGCATGCGGATGTCCATGAGGACGACGTCCGGGCGCAGTTCACGGGCCAGCGCGATCGCCCGCTCCCCGTCCCCGGCCTCGCCCACGACCTCCAGGTCCTCCTCGTCGGAGAGGATCGACCGGAAGCCGGCCCGGACCAGGGTCTGGTCGTCGGCGAGCACGACACGGATCATCGGGAGTCCCCCTCGGACACGGTGGGTACGGAGTACGGCAGCCTGGTGTCCACCAGGAAACCGCCGCCGTCCCCATTCTGGGCGGTCAGCTCGCCGCCGAGCGCACGAGCCCGCTCGGCCATGCCCCGGACGCCGCTGCCCGGCGGCGGGCCCTCCGGCGCGCCCCCGCCGTCGTCCTCGATCCGCAGCCGCACCACGTCCGCACCCCAGTCGAGGGCGACGCGGACGGTCCGCGCGCCCGCGTGACGGGTCACGTTCGTCAGCGACTCCTGCACGATCCGGTACGCGGCGAGGTCGACGGGCGGCGGCAGGGGTACGGGCGTGCCCGTGGTCTCCGTAAGGACGTCGAGACCGGCGCTCCGGGCACGCCCGACGAGGTCGCCGAGGAGTGCGAGACCGGACGTCGGGGCGGTCGGCGTGGGCTCGTCGGCGCGGCGCAGCACCCCGAGGGTCGCCCGCAGCTCGCGCAGCGCGTCCTTGCTGGTGGCCTTGACCGCCTCCAGGGCCTCGGTGGCGGTGACGAGCCCGGTCTCGGGGGCGGGACCCTTGCCGAGGCGGTGCAGCGCCGCCCCGGACTGGACGTTGATCAGCGAGATGCTGTGGCCCAGCACGTCGTGCACCTCGCGGGCGATCCGCAGCCGCTCCTCCGTGGCGCTCTGCCGGGCACGGGCCTCCTGCTCCCGCTCGGCGGCGAGCGCCCGCTGCTCCACCTCGTGGAGGTAGGCGATCCGGGTCCGCTGGGCCCGGCCGACGGCGACGAGGCTGATCAGCCAGCCCGCCAGCATGGCGAGCGAGGTCTCGTCGATCTGCCGGTGCCCCGGCTGCTGACGGATCTCGCCGACGCCCACCGCGAGCAGGGTGACGGCGGCGAGCGCGACGGCGGCGGCGAACCGGCCCTCCGCGGCGGTCGTGTACAGCGCGAGCGCGAAGGCGATCATGAGCGGGCCGTCCTGGGCGGACAGCGGGTAGTAGACGACACAGGCCAGCAGGGTGACGACGGCGACGCCGACCGGCTGCCGCCGCCGGAAGCAGAGAGCCCCGCACCCCACCAGGATCAGCGTCCAGCCGAGCACCGTACGGACGGCGGGCTCGCTCGCCCAGTGCGCGGAGACGAGCGTCCAGACGGCGACGACGGCCAGGACGACACCCGCGACCAGGGCGTCGGCGGCACGCGGCGAAAGGCGCCCGCCGCCGGGGGAACGGAGGGGGAGGGACATGCGTCGAAGGATAGGCGGGGGTTCGCGCCGGGGCGGGCCGTGCGGGGGGTGCCTGTGTGGGCGCTTCGTGCGGGGCCCGGGTCCAGGCGGGCCCGTGCGGGGTTCGGGTTCCGGCCGGGGGCGGTGCGGGACAGGGGCGGGGTGAGGGGGCGGCTTCGATGATGTTCGGTGCGTCGGACGAATGGTGGGCCCTGCTGCTCGTCCCGGCGGTGCTGTGGGTGCCGTGCGGGCCCTTCCTCATGGCGGGCATGGGCGTGTGGTGCGCCCGGCGGCCCGGCAAGTGGTCGCGGCTGTCGTCCGTACTCCTGCCGCTGGTTCCGGTCGTGGTCACCGCCGGCGTCGTGGTGCTTCCCCTCGACTCCTGGAACCTGGCCGAAGAGGCCGACGAGATCCTGGGCTACCTCCTCGTGTACGTCCTCGGCCTCACGGTGCTGCCGTGGCTGCTCGGATACGGCAGCACGCGCGCGATACGGGCCGTACGCGCGCGTCGGGCCGGGCGCGTACGGGACCTCAGCGAGAACCCGTGAGGGGGTTGGGCACGGGGAGGTAGTGGGGGGCCGTCGCCTCCGCGCCGATCCAGCGGGAGAGCAGGTTCGCCTTGCCGGGAAGGGTGGGAGAGTCGAGCAGCTCCTTGACGTCGGGCAGCGCCGGCAGCCGGCCGCCCCGCTCGAACTCGGCGCGGGCCAGGGCCCACAGGGCCGGGGCGGATCCCGGGAAGCGGTGGGTGAGGGCGCCGGCGACCTCGGAGAGGTTGTTGACGACGAGGCAGTAGACGAGCCGCCGCCAGGCCGCCGCACGGGGCGTCAGCGGGACCGTCTTGACGCCCTCCGCGTCGCGGAAGACGGCCTGGACGGGGGTACCCCGCCCGTCCACGGCGATCAGGGTGTTCTGCAGGTGGCACTCCACGACGACGCCGAAGCGGGCGAACGCCTCCAGGACGGGCGCCACGACACACCGCAGGTAGGCCGACCACCAGGGCAGGGGATCGGTGATCCGGTCGAGTGGGTTGCCGGGGAAGCCCTCGGCGAGCGCGGCGGCGAGGACGGCCGTCGAGCCCGCGGGCAGATGCCGGTCCAGGCCGTCCCGGACGACGACGGCACAGGTCTCGAAGAGGCCGTCCACCGTGCGGTAGCCGCGGTCGCTCAGCCAGGCCGCCGGGCCGTCCATGGCGGCGAAGGCGGCGCTGACCACCGGGTCGGTGCGGCGCACGTGGAGCAGCTCGTGCCGTCGCATCCGGCGGACGTCGTTGGTGATCCGGACGTCGAGGCTGAACTTCAGGAACAGGTCACCGCCGTCACGGGAGCCGTCCCCCTCGACGTGCAGGGTGCGCACGGAGGCCGTCGGCCGGGCCGGCCGCGGGGTGACGCCCAGCCGGATGAGGCGGCCGTCGGCGAAGGCGGCACGCACGCGTGGAGCCCGCTCGGACAGTTCGAGCTGCCAGGGATGGGCCGGCAGCAGCCGGTAGCCGGGGGGAGCCTCGCCGAGGGCGTCCAGGGCCCGTGTGTCGCCGTCCTCGACCAGTACGTCCTCGCGTACGCCGAGCAGTGTGAGCGGGAACCGGGCGTACGCCTCGGGCGCGTAGCGCAGCCAGGCGGTGGGGGAGCCGTCGCTCGTGCGCGCCTTGGGGGCCGGGTGGTACGGGTGGCCCATGACCAGGGCCTGTTCGGAGCGCAGCCAGGGGTCGTCGGGCGGTGCCGTGCGGGCGCGCGCGGCGAGGACGGCCCGCACCGCGGCGCGGCTCGCGGCCATTTCGGCGGCCAGGGCGGGGTTGGGCCGACCGGTGGCGGCGTGCATCTCCTGGACGGCGAGGTCGACGAGGCCGGCGTGGCGCAGGGCGCGCCAGGCGTGCCCCGTCCACAGCTCGGGGCCGGAGGGGCGGTGGCCGGGGCGGACCCGCAGGAGCCGGCCGCTGACGCGCAGGCGGTGGACGACGTACGCGGGGGGCGGGCTTTCGGGCTGGCCGGGGGCCCGGTTCTCGGATCGGTACACCGCGCCCGGATCCGCTGCCGGGCTCGCGGCCGGATCTGTCCCGGGGTTCGCGGCGGGGTCCGCCGCCGGATCCGCCGCCGGGTCCGCGGCCGGGTCCGCCGCCGGATCAGCGGTCGGGTCCGCGGCCTCACGGAGCAGGCAGTTCAGCAGAGGCGTCACCGCCAGCGCGTCGGCGGCCCGCGTGAGTGCGTTCATCGACATCAGTATGTGTGGATTGCCCCCGGCCGCGATAGAACAACCGCATGTGCCGAACTGCCGCGGAGCGGACCCTCGCCGCCGAGCTGGACGCGGTCCGGCCGGGGCTGACGGCGGCGTACGCCGCGGGACTCCCCGGGGCCAGGGCCGCGGTGCTGACCCGGCTGTGGCGCGGCCTCGTCCACGAGCCGCTGCCCTGGGTCGCCGGGCGCGCGACCGGCCGGGAGGGGGTCACCCTGCGCCTGGACGACGGGCGGCGCCTGCACGGGCCGCTCTCGGACCCGTGGGCGACGGCGGTGTCGGTGACCGGGCTCGACCTGGACGGGGCCCGGTACGACCATCCGGCTGAACTGGTGACCGCCCTGGCCGTGCCGGGCGGCGGGCGGCTGGCCGCCGAACTCGACCACAGCGTCGCGTCCATGGCCCTCTCCCGTACGGTCCCCCGGCGGGCGGCGCCGCCCGTCCACCCGTGGGAATGGGAGCAGGGCGAGACCGACGGGCACCCGTACCATCCGGGCTGCCGCTCACGGCCCGGCTTCTCCACCGCCGAGCAGCTGGCGTACGCACCGGAGCACCGGCCCGTGGTCGCCCTGAGGCTGGCCGCGGTCGAGCAGGCGGCGGTGTCGGGGGAATGGCCCCGCGAGCTGCGCGACGGCGCCTCCGTGCTGATTCCCGTCCACCCCTGGCAGGCGGAGCACGTCCTGTCCGGCAGACCACTGCGGCCCGGCCCCGCCGCGCACCCGCTGCTGTCGCTGCGCACGCTCGACATCGGCGCGGACACGCACGTCAAGACGTCGCTGAGTACCCGGCTCACCTCGACCGTGCGGGACATCTCGGCGTACACCGTCACCCACGCCGTCGCGACGTCCGACTTCGTCGAGCGGCTCGTCCACCGGCTCGACGGGCGGCTGCGCATCGCCCGCAACCTGGCGGCGGCCGGGGCGGGAACGGCCGACCTGGCGGTGCTCCTGCGCGAGGCACCGCACGTCCACGCGGACGCGGCGGCCGGGGAGAGGGTCGTACCGGTGGCCGTCCTCCCCGCGCTCCTCGCGTCCCGCGCACCGGGGGAACGGCTGGACAGGGCCGTCGGGTTCGCGCGCATGGCGCTCGGCGCCTGCCTGGAGCTGCTCGACCTCGGGGTGGCGCTGGAGGCGCACGGTCAGAACCTGCTCGCCGTCGTCGACGCCGAGGACCGGGTCGTGCGCCTCGTCTACCGGGACCTCGCCGACATCCGGATCAGCCCCGCCCGCCTGACCCGGCACGGCATCCCGGTCCCGCCGCTGCACGGCCGGCTCCTGAACGACGACCCGGCGGTGCTCCGCCGCAAGGTCCTCGGCAGCCTGGTCACCGGGGCGCTCGGCCCGCTCGCCGGCGACGCGCCGACCCTCGGGACCATCCTGGAGGCGGCGACCCGGGACCTCGCCGCCACCCCGGACGTACGGGCCCTGCGGTCGGAACCGCTTCCGGCGAAGGCGCTCACCCTGATGCGACTGGATCCGAACGGCGGCGGGGACCTGTGGACGGGACTGCCGCATCCGTCGGAGAGCCAGGCCTGACACCCTCGCGAGGCCCCGTACGGCTCCGTGGGTCAGGTCGCGGGGCCGAGGTCTCCGTCGAGGAGCGTACGGACGATCAGGGGCCGGTTCCAGAGAGCCAGGATCTCGTTGGCGATCGCCACGACGGGCAGATGGTCCTGGTCCCGTGCTGTGACCGCCGCGGCCTTCAGGGTCCGCGGGACGGCTCCGGCGTCGAGGAGGGCGCGCCATTCCTCCGTACCGAGTTCCAGGAACTCCAGGCCGGTCAGCCCGGCGACCTCCAGGGGGTCGGCCAGTGCGCCGGGGGAGGCGGTGAGGGTACGCAGACGAGGCAGGCCGGAGACGGGCGCGAGGCTGAACGGGGCGCCGTCCCCGGCCGCCTCGACGGCCAGGACTTCCAGGGCGGGATGAGCGGCGGCCCGTACGGTCTCCGGGCGTCCGGCGCCCCCGGCGCCGACCCTGGCCACGGCCGGAAGTCTGTCTCCGCGGCGGTCAGGGTGGTCGCGGCGTTCCTCCCGGAGTCGGCCCAGCACGAAATCGGTGAGGGAATCGGCCACGAGCGCGGCACCGAAGTTCTGCTCGTGATCGATCAGGATGACCTGCCCGAGACACCCGGCAGGACCGGGAGTCAGGTCGACCGCGAAGTCGTCTCCGCCGTTGCCCCCGAAGCGGATCCAGCCCGGTGAACCGGCCAGGCCCTGCACCGCGGCGTCGGGCGCGGTGCCGCCCGCGTGCGTGGCGGCGGTGCCCCAGCCGGGGTGACGGGCCGCCGCGTCGACTCCCTCCAGGTCGTCCAGGCCGGACAGCTCGCAGCCGACCGCCTCGCCGGCGCGGACCGCCGCCTCGAAGTCGCCGACCCAGTCCACCCGGGTCACCCGGTAGAGCGCCTTGAGTTCGTCGGGCAGGGTGACACCGAGGCGCGCTTCGGTGGCGGCGATCTCCGCCTCCGTCGCACCGACGGCGCCGGGCAGCCGTGCGCGGAGCGTCCGCTCCAGCGACTCCGGATCCGCCGAAGGCGCCGGCATCGCCCCGGGTACCGGCTCGGGACGGCGCAGCCAGGGCTCGGCGAGGGAACCTTGGGCCAGGACGAGCACCCCCAGGTCAGGACCGCCGACGGCCGGCTCCACGACCGGGCTCGGCCAGACCAGGCCGAGCGTGGTCCTTCCGTCCGGCCGGACCTCGGCGCTGAACGAGACCTCCTGGACCCCACCGCGCGCGAGCGCCTTCTGTATGCCCTCCACCGCGATCCGCGCCGCCGACGACATAGCCCCCCGGTGGGCCAGGCTCCACCCGTGCGGACCGACACGTCCCGCGACACGCACCGTCCGGGCGGCACGCCTGTCCGAGTCGTCGCCCAGCATGAGCCGAAGCACGGGTTCCCAGGCCGCGAAAGCACCCACGGAGGACGGGGGGGGTCTCTGATCAACCATGCGCAGACCGTACGTGGAGCCGGTGACAACGCAGGCTCCGTGGCCGGGCACGGCACCCGCGGCACCCGGCCGCCACGCCCTTCCGGCACCGGCGCGGCTCGCTTGACACTGAAATCGAACATCCATTCTTATGGAAGCCCGGCCCTTGGAATCGCGGGCTTGTCGGCGAGTTGTCCACAGGCCGGAGGGGACGTCGGGGCCCATTGTCAGTGGCAGGGGTTAGCGTCTTTCACATGAAGCGATCGACTCAAGCAAACCGGGTGGAACCCATGGCAGGAACCGACCGCGAGAAGGCGCTCGACGCCGCGCTCGCACAGATTGAACGCCAATTCGGCAAGGGCGCCGTGATGCGCATGGGTGACCGTGTCCAGGAGCCGATCGAGGTGATCTCCACCGGATCGACCGCCCTCGACATCGCGCTCGGTGTCGGCGGCCTGCCGCGCGGCCGTGTCGTGGAGGTCTACGGACCGGAGTCCTCCGGTAAGACGACCCTGACCCTGCACGCCGTCGCCAACGCCCAGAAGGCCGGCGGCCAGGTCGCGTTCGTGGACGCCGAGCACGCCCTCGACCCCGAGTACGCCAAGAAGCTCGGCGTCGACATCGACAACCTCATCCTGTCCCAGCCGGACAACGGCGAGCAGGCCCTCGAGATCGTCGACATGCTGGTCCGCTCCGGCGCCCTCGACCTGATCGTCATCGACTCCGTCGCCGCGCTCGTCCCGCGCGCGGAGATCGAGGGTGAGATGGGCGACTCGCACGTGGGTCTCCAGGCCCGGCTGATGAGCCAGGCGCTCCGGAAGATCACCAGCGCGCTCAACCAGTCCAAGACCACCGCGATCTTCATCAACCAGCTCCGCGAGAAGATCGGCGTGATGTTCGGCTCGCCGGAGACCACGACCGGTGGCCGCGCCCTGAAGTTCTACGCCTCGGTGCGCCTCGACATCCGTCGTATCGAGACCCTCAAGGACGGCACGGACGCGGTCGGCAACCGCACCCGCGTCAAGGTCGTCAAGAACAAGGTCGCGCCCCCCTTCAAGCAGGCCGAGTTCGACATCCTCTACGGCCAGGGCATCAGCCGCGAGGGCGGCCTGATCGACATGGGCGTGGAGCACGGCTTCGTGCGCAAGGCCGGCGCCTGGTACACGTACGAGGGCGACCAGCTCGGCCAGGGCAAGGAGAACGCCCGCAACTTCCTGAAGGACAACCCCGACCTCGCCGACGAGATCGAGAAGAAGATCAAGGAGAAGCTGGGCGTCGGCGTCCGGCCCGAGGCCGCGAAGGCCGAACCGGCGACGGACGCGGCGGTCGCCGCGGACGCGGCCGGCGCGGACGACGCGGCCAAGAGCGTTCCGGCACCCGCGAGCAAGACCGCGAAGGCGACCAAGGCCACCGCGGTCAAGAGCTGAACCGGTGACCGGTCGCACCGAATGGCCGGGTGACAGCCCCGACTCGTCGAGGGCCGAGAAGGAGCTGTCACCCCAGGACCCGGCGGAGCGGGCGCGGGCGATCTGTCTGCGCCTGCTCACCGGGACCCCCCGCACGCGCAAGCAGCTCGCCGACGCGCTGCGCAAGCGGGAGATCCCCGACGAGGTGGCGGAGGAGGTCCTCTCCCGCTTCGAGGACGTCGGGCTCATCGACGACGCCGCCTTCGCCGGGGCCTGGGTGGAGTCCCGCCACCACGGCCGGGGCCTCGCCCGCCGGGCGCTCGCCCGCGAGCTGCGGACGAAGGGCGTCGAGCCGACCCTCATTCAGGAGGCGGTGGAGCAGCTCGACTCCGAGCAGGAGGAGGCCACGGCGCGTGAACTCGTGGCCCGCAAGCTGCGCGCCACCCGCGGACTCGACCGTGACCGGCGTCTGCGCCGGCTCGCCGGGATGCTCGCCCGCAAGGGATATCCCGAGGGCATGGCGCTCCGCGTCGTCCGCCAAGCCCTTGAGGCCGAGGGCGAGGACACGGACGGGCTCGACGAGTCCTTCTGATCCCCGGGGGGAGACCAGAAGGACCTGTCGAGCCGGACCGTGTAGGGCCGAGCCGAGCACGGCCGGGCGGCCGGGCCGCGTCCGTCAGGCGCCGTCTCTCAGCCGCCCGCGTCTCTCAGCCGCTCGTGACCGGTGGCAGGACCGGGAGGCCCTCGGCCTTCCATGCCTGGAAGCCGCCGATCAGGTCGGTCGCCCGGTGGAGACCCAGGCGGCGCAGGGACTCGACCGCGAGGGAGGAGGCGTAACCCTCGTTGCAGAGGACCACCACCCGCAGGTCGTGGCTGTTCGCCTCGGGCGCGCGGTGGCTGCCCCGGGGGTCGAGCCGCCATTCCAGTTCGTTGCGCTCCACCACCAGCGCGCCCGGGATCAGCCCGTCCCGATCGCGCAGGGCCGCGTAGCGCGTGTCCACCAGAAGCGCGTCACCCGCCTCGTACGCCTCGTGGGCGGCCCGGGGCGTGATCCGGTCCAGGCCCGACCTGACCCGCTCCAGGAGTTCGTCGATGCCGACCCGTTCCTCCTCGTGTGCGTCGCTCACTGCCAGTCCTCCGGGCGCTCGACCTGCTCAAGACGGAGTACCGCGCCCGTCCGGCTGAACCGCCGGATCAGCGGAAGCGGCGGATGGTACGCGTGCACCGACACCGCATGGGTGTCCGGGGCCTCGTTGAGCACCTCGTGCACGTGGTGGGTGCCGAAGGCGCGGCTCCCGCCCTCCCCGAGGCGCCGGGAGCGGTCGAGGCCGTCGGCCAGTTCCAGGGTCTTCCAGCCGCTCGCCGGCAGCCGGACCGCGAGCGCGTTCTCGGTCAGCGTGCCGCGCGCGGTGGCGAAGGCGCCCAGCGACTCGGCGTGGTCGTGCCAGCCGGTGCCGGTGCCGGGAGGCCAGCCGATGAGCCAGGCCTCGCTGCCGCCGGGGCCTTCGAGCCGCACCCAGGTGCGGCCCTCGGGGTCGAGCGGCAGGGAGTCGACCAGTTCACGATCCGCCGCCGTGCGTCGGACGAAGGCGAGGAGATCGGCCGCCGTCGGGGCGCCGGAGGGAGCGGCAGGGGAGTGGGGTTTCGCGGTGGGTGCAGGGGTGGGTTGAGACACGGATGACCGTCCTGGTTCGCTGAGAGCGCGCGGCGGCAGCACCAGTGGTGGCGCGCGCGGGGCAAGGGCGAGATCAGCAGGACGGGCGACACACGCAGCCCGCATAGCGGACGAGGTCCATATGGACCCTCCGCCACAGGCGCACATCGGTGTCGGTCACGCTCCGGAGTACACCATGAGCGCCCGGGGGAATCAACGCATGTCCGCCGTGCGGTCGCTGTCGGCGGACACCCCTGCCGCCACCTCTTCCTCCGTCTTCGCCTCCGCCCCGTCCGTCTCCGCGCCGCCGCGGGCCGCGTCCGCCGCAGCGTACAGCGACTCGGGGTGGACCCCGGAGAACGCGGCGACGAGGTGCCCGTCGGGCCGTACCAGCAGGACGGCGTGGGCCGGCGCGCCCGGGTACGCCTCGGTCACCAGGACCTCCGCCTTCGCCGGGAGGGCGCGCACCGCCTCGTCCAGCCGGGGCATGACCCCCGCACCCTGCCAGTGGCGCCGGTCCCACACCCCCGTACCGGGAGCGACTAGCACGACCAGGAGGCGGCCCTGGCCGAGCCGGTCCCTGAGCCGTACGGTCGTGCCGTCGGGGGCGGTCACGCGGACGTCCTCGACGGGGGCGCCCTCCGGGGTGCCCACGGGCGTCCGTCCCTCGGTGTACGGGGGTGCGAGGGGGGAGTGCGGGTACGCGGGGGGCGCGCCGAGCGGGCCGCGCCCCACATGGCCGTCGGACAGCAGGGCGTCGTGGCCGCGAGTGCCCCCGGGGAGGTAGGTCCGCAGGCCTCCGCCGCCGCGCAGGGCGGGAAGCGACTGGTCCGCCGCGCGCAGCCGGTGGGCGACGGCTGAACGCCGCTCGCTCTGGTAGCTGTCGAGCAGTCGCTCCGAGGCGCCGTGGTGCCAGGTGTGGGCGAGCTTCCAGGCGAGGTTGTCCACGTCCCTGAACCCCTCGTCGAGGCCCTGGGTGCCGACCGCGCCGAGCAGGTGCGCCGCGTCCCCGGCGAGGAGGACCCGGTCGACCCGCCAGCGGCGGGCGAGCCGCTGGTGCAGGGTGTGCACGCCGGTGTCGATGAGTTCGTACGGGGGTGTCACCCCGTCGCACCAGCCGGCCAGGGTCTCGCGGATCCGGGCGACCAGCGCGTCCGGGGTGACGAGGTCGCCCCGGGGCGGCAGCAGCCAGTCGATCCGCCACACCCCGTCGGGCAGCGGGCGGGCGGTGATCTCGTCGGGGGCGCCCCGCCAGGGGGGCTGACGGTGCAGCAGGGCCTCGCCGGGCCAGGGGAGTTCGGTGCGGAGCGCGGCGACCGCGTGCCGCTCGACCGCCGTACGGCCGGGGAAGCGGATCCCGAGGAGCTTGCGCACGGTCGAGCGGGATCCGTCGCAGCCGACGAGGTGGCTGCCGCGCCACCAGGTGCCGCCGGGGCCCCGGGTGTGGGCGACCACCCCGTCCTTGTCCTGCTCGATGGTGTCGAGCCGGGACTCGGTGACGAGCCGGACGAGCTTCTGGTGGGCGATGGCGTCGCGGAGTCCGCGTGCGAGGGCGTGCTGGGGGATGTGCAGCGGCGCGGCGGGGGTCGCGGGCGCGCCGGGGTCCTCGGACCATTCCTCCGTGCCGCCGAGGCCGAGGTCGAGTTCGTGGTGGCGCACCAGCTGGCGGCGGCGCATACCGCGCCAGCCGACCCAGCGGAGGCCCTCGTCACGGAGGGTGGTGCAGCCCAGCCGCTCCACCATGGCGGCCGTGTCGGCGCGCAGGACGACGCTCCGGGCGGGGCGCGGCTCCTCCTTGCCCGAGCCCTCGTCGAGGACGACGCTGGGCACACCCTGCGCGGCGAGCGCGAGGGAGAGCGCGAGGCCGACCGGCCCCGCGCCCACGATGATCACCGGGTCCACGGCGCGGCTCCTGAAGGCCGGACGGTCATGGGGGCAGCACAGCTGAGTGTGGCACGAGCCCGGTGCTTGATCACAGACCGTATGCAACCCACTGAGGGTGCTTGCGTCAAGCGACGGGGTGGGCGCGGTGCGGCCGACCTGAAGTCGGTTCCGCTCCGGCCCACCCCTGTTGTCCCACGGCCCCCGTCGGGGTCAGGCGTCGCTGACGGCCTTCTTGACCGCGTCGGCGGCTCCGGCCTGGGCCGGAATGACCACCGCGGCGGTCTTCTTGCCCTGCCGCAGGCGCTTCTCCAGGCGTCCGGCGAGGGCGGTGAGGATCGCGTTGATGACGATGAAGATCAACGCGATGACCGTGAAGGTGGCGATCGTGTTGGCGCCGTAGTTGGCCGTGATCTGCCGGTTCTGGCTGAGCAGCTCCTCGAAGCCGAGCAGGGCGCCGCCGAGCGCGGTGTCCTTGACGATCACGACGAGCTGGCTGACGAGGGCGGGGAGCATGACGGTGACGGCCTGCGGCAGCAGGACGTACAGCATGGTCTGGCCCTTGCGCATGCCGAGTGCCTCGGAGGCGTCGCCCTGGCCCCGGGGCAGCGAGAGCACGCCGGCCCGGACGACCTCGGCGATCACGGAGGCGTTGTAGAGCACCAGGCCGGTGACGACCGCGTACAGGGGGCGGAAGTCGGAGCTGACCGTCGTGAACTCGCGGTACAGGGCGGCCGCGAACATCATCAGGAGCAGTACCGGGATGGCGCGGAAGAACTCGACGACCGCGCCGACGGGCACCCGTACCCAGCGGTGGTCGGACAGCCGGCCGATGCCGAGGAGAGCGCCGAGCGGCAGCGCGATCAGGATGGAGAGCGCGGCGGCCTTCAGGGTCTCCGTCAGGCCGGGCAGCAGGTACGTCGTCCAGACCTGGGAGTCGGTGACGAACGGCGTCCACTTGTCGGCGGCGAGCTGGTTCTTGTCGGCCAGGGCGGACAGGACCCACCAGGCCGCCACGGCCATGACCGCGAGGAAGACGATCGTGTAGAGGACGTTCCGCCGCTTGGCGCGGGGCCCGGGGGTGTCGTACAGGACGGAGGTCATCGCTTCACCGCCAGTCGCTTGGCCGCCCAGCCCAGGATCAGGCCGGTGGGGAGGGTGAGGACCATGAAGCCGAAGGCGAAGACGGCGAAGACGGCGAAGAGCGCGTCCGCCTCGTTCTCGATCATCTCCTTCATCAGGAACGCCGCCTCGGCGGCGCTGATCGCCGCTGCCACGGTGGTGTTCTTGGTGAGGGCGATCAGGACGTTGGCCAACGGGGTCACGACCGCGCGGAACGCCTGCGGGAGCACGATCAGCGTGAGGACCTGCGTGAAGCTCAGCCCCAGGGCGCGGGCCGCCTCCGCCTGGCCGGGCGGCACGGTGTTGATGCCGGAGCGCAGCGCCTCGCAGACGAAGGTGCCGGTGTACGCGGTGAGTCCGAGGACCGCCAGCCGGAAGCCGATGTCCTTGAAGTCGGAGCCGCCGAGTGTGACCCCGAGCGTCTGGTCGAGGCCCAGCGAACAGGCCACGATGACCACGGTCAGCGGAGTGTTCCGGACGATGTTCACGTACGCGGTGCCGAAGGCGCGCATCAGCGGGACCGGGCTGACCCGCATCGCGACCAGGGCGGTGCCCCAGATCAGCGAGCCGATCGCCGAGTAGAGGGCGAGCTTCGCCGTCACCCAGAAGGCGCCGAGCAGGTCGTACTGCCCGGAATCAAGAAAGTCGAACACGATGCCCGCGCTCTCCCCTGGTGGTCGGTCGGTGGGACGGCCGCTGCGTGGGCAGCGGCCGGTGCGACGGCCGCCCCGCTCGGGGGCGGCCGTCACGGCCGGAGCGGGTCAGGTCAGTTCTCGACCTTCGGCGCGGCCTCGTACTTGTAGCCGGACGGGCCGAAGTGCTGCTTGACGAGCTTCTCCCAGGTGCCGTCGGAGACCATCTTCTCCAGCGCCTTGTTGATCTTGCCGCGCAGCTCGTCGTCGCCCTTCTTGACGCCGATGCCGTACTTCTCGTCGCTCATCCGCAGACCGGCGAGCTTGAACTTGCCCGCGTGCTCCTTCTGCGAGGCGTACCCGGCGAGGATGGAGTCGTCGGTGGTCAGGGCGTCGACACGCTTGTTCTCCAGGCCGGTCAGGCACTCGGAGTAGCCGCCGAGCTGCTGGAGGTCGGCCTTCGGGGCGAGCTTGTCCTTGACGTTCTGCGCGGAGGTCGAGCCGGTGACCGAGCAGAGCTTCTTGGAGTTCAGGTCCTCGACCTTGGTGATCGAGCTGTCGTCGGCGCGCACGAGCAGGTCCTGGTGGGCCAGGAAGTACGGACCGGCGAAGTCGACCTCCTTCTTGCGCTTGTCGTTGATCGAGTAGCTGGCGACGACGAACTTCACGTCACCGTTCTTGATCAGGTTCTCGCGCTCGGCGCTGGGCGCCTGCTTGAAGTCGATCTTGTCCTCGGCGTAGCCGAGCTCCTTGGCGACGTAACGGGCGACGTCCACGTCGAAGCCGGCGTACTTGCCGTCCGGGGTCTTCAGGCCCAGGCCGGGCTGGTCGAACTTGATGCCGACGTTGATCTTGTCACCGTTGCTGCCGGAGTCCGAGCCGCCGCCGCAGGCGGTGGCGGTCAGGGCGAGGACGGCGGCGGCCGCGACGGCGGTGGAGGTGCGACGAAGCTTCATCGAGGAATGTCCCTTGATCTAGAAGTGAGTTGGGAAGAATAGGCCCGAACTCGCTCAGTGGTGAAGGATCTTGGAGAGGAAGTCCTTGGCCCGGTCGCTGCGCGGGTTGCTGAAGAACTCCTCGGGCGTGGCCTGTTCGACGATGCGTCCGTCGGCCATGAACACGACCCGGTTGGCGGCGGAGCGGGCGAAACCCATCTCGTGGGTCACGACCACCATCGTCATGCCGTCCCTGGCCAGCTGCTGCATGACCTCCAGGACCTCGTTGATCATCTCGGGGTCGAGAGCCGAGGTCGGCTCGTCGAACAGCATGACCTTCGGGCCCATCGCGAGGGCGCGGGCGATCGCCACGCGCTGCTGCTGACCACCGGAGAGCTGCGCGGGGTACTTGTCCGCCTGGGTGCCGACCCCGACCCGGTCCAGCAGGGCGCGGGCCTTGGCCTCGGCGGCCTTCTTCTCCGTCCTGCGGACCTTGATCTGCCCCAGCATCACGTTCTCGAGCACCGTCTTGTGCGCGAAGAGGTTGAACGACTGGAACACCATGCCGACGTCGGACCGCAGTCGGGCGAGCTCCTTGCCCTCCGTCGGCAGCGGCTTGCCGTCGATGCTGATGGAGCCGGAGTCGATGCTCTCCAGCCGGTTGATCGTGCGGCACAGCGTCGACTTGCCGGACCCGGACGGTCCGATGACGACCACGACCTCGCCGCGGCTGATCGTCAGGTCGATGTCCTGGAGGACATGCAGTGCGCCGAAGTGCTTGTTCACGCCGGACAGTACGACCAGGTCGTCCGCGGCGCGCGGGGTGTCCTCAGGCCCCTTGGACACTGACTGGGACACAGACTCTCCGCTCATCGGGCTCTTGCTCCGTCCTCCTCGGTTGGGGAGGACACTAGAGACCCGATGTGAGGACCGTCATTACATCTGAGCGGAAATTGAGGATAACGATCCGGCCGCAACCGGACACAGTGTGTGAACGGGACACCCGCAGCCGTCCCGGGTGCATAACAGAAACACCGGCGACACAGGGTGACACTTGACTGTGACACCGAAGATCGGTGTTCATGCCCTGGTACCACCTGGTACACAGAGAGCCGCCGATCGGCACATCACCACGGAGGAGGTACGTATGCGACTGCTGCTCGTCGAGGACGACGACCATGTCGCCGCCGCCCTCTCCGCGATCCTCGCCCGGCACGGCTTCACCGTCACCCACGCCCGCAACGGCGAGGAGGCGCTCCAGGCCGTCCTGCCCACGGCGCAGGGCGAGCGCCCCTCCTACGGGGTGATCCTGCTCGACCTCGGCCTCCCCGACCAGGACGGCTACCAGGTCTGCGGCCGCATCCGGAAGCTCACCACCACCCCGGTGATCATGGTGACCGCCCGGGCCGACGTACGCTCCCGGATCCACGGGCTCAACCTCGGCGCCGACGACTACGTCGTCAAGCCCTACGACCCCGGCGAGCTCCTCGCCCGCATCCACGCGGTCAGCCGGCGCAACGCCGGCACCGAAGAGGCCGGCGGGAGCGGCACCGGCACCGACGGCACCCTGCTGCGGCTGGGATCCGTCACCATCGAGCTGCCCACCCGGCGCGTCAGCGTCGAAGGCGAGAGCGTCCCCCTCACCCGCAAGGAGTTCGACCTGCTCGCCCTCCTCGCCCAGCGCCCCGGAGTCGTCTTCCGCCGGGAGCAGATCATCAGCGAGGTCTGGCACACCAGTTGGGAGGGGACCGGCCGCACCCTGGAGGTGCACGTCGCCTCCCTGCGCTCCAAGCTGCGCATGCCCGCCCTCATCGAGACCGTGCGGGGCGTCGGCTACCGCCTGGTCGCCCCCGCCGCCTGACCGCGGGACGGCCCCTCCGTGCGCACCCGCCTCTTGCCGCTGCTCATCGTCCTGATGGCGGGCGTCCTGCTCGCCCTCGGCTTCCCGCTCGCCGCCAGCCTCGCCGCGTCCGAACAGCAGCGGGTCATCGTCGACCGGCTCGACGACGGCGCGCGCTTCGCCGCCCTGGCCCAGTTCGTCAGCGACACCAGCCCCGGCACCGACGAGCGGCGCGCCACCCTCCGCGGCGAACTCGCCAGCTACCACGACGTGTACGACATCCGCGTCGGCATCTTCTACCGCGACAACCGGTCCATGGCCGCCGCCCCCGAGGACTGGGTCGTCCCGTACGAGGGGGAGGGCCGCCGCGCCTTCCGCGAGGCGCTGCTCGGCCGCCGCAGCCACGACCCGCCCCAGGTGTGGCCCTGGCAGGGGCACGCCCGGATCACCATCGCCTCCCCGGTCGTCAGGGACGGTGACGTCGTCGCCGTCGTCGTCACCGACTCGCCCACCGGACAGCTCCGTTCCCGCATCCTGCGCGGCTGGCTGCTGATCTTCGCGGGCGAGGCCGCCGCCATGCTGCTCGCCGTCGGCGCCGCCTTCCGGCTCACCGGCTGGGTCCTGCGTCCCGTCCGCGTCCTCGACTCCGTCACCCACGACATCGCCACCGGGCGGATGAACTCGCGCGTCGCCGCGACCGGTGGGCCGCCCGAACTGCGACGCCTCGCCCGCTCGTTCAACGAGATGGCCGACAACGTCGAGGAAGCGCTCGAACAGCAGCGGGCGTTCGTCGCCGACGCCTCCCACCAACTGCGCAACCCGCTGGCCGCGCTGCTCCTGCGGATCGAGCTGCTCGCCATGGAGCTCCCCGAGGGGAACGAGGAGATCGCCTCCGTACGGACCGAGGGCAAGCGCCTCTCCCAGGTCCTCGACGACCTCCTCGACCTGGCCCTCGCCGAGCACACGGCGGCCGAGCTGCGGCTCGTCGACGTCGGCGCGCTCACCGCCGAGCGGGTCGCCTCCTGGCGGCCGGTCGCCGACGACAAGGGCGTCCTGCTGACCGGGGAGTGCGGGGCCGCCACGGGGTGGGCGGACCCGGTGGCGCTCTCCAGCGCCCTGGACGCGGTGATCGACAACGCGCTCAAGTTCACGCCGCCGGGGGAGGAGGTCACCGTCACGGTCCCGGTGCCGAAGGGCACCGACGGCGTCTCGGTCGTCGTCGCCGACCACGGGCCCGGCCTCACCGAGGACGAGCTGGTACGGGTCGGCGACCGCTTCTGGCGCTCCGGGCGGCACCAGAACGTCAAGGGCTCGGGGCTCGGCCTGTCCATCACGCGCGTCCTGCTGACGGCCGGTGGCGGAAGCCTCGCGTTCGCCCCGAACGAGCCGCACGGGCTACGGGTGACGGTGACGGTCCCCCGGCACGCTCCCGCCGACGGCGGCAGGAGCACCGGTCAGGGCTTCACCGAGCGGTAGTAGCGGCGGGCACCCTCGTGCAGCTTCAGGGGTTCCGTGTAGACGGCGGTCCGCAGGTCCACCAGCTGGGCCGGGTGGACCTGGCCGCCGATCCGGTCCCGGCTCCTGATCACCGTACGGGTGAAGCCCTCCACCAGGTCCCGGTCGGCCTCGACCGTGGTGACCAGGAGGTTCGCCACCGCCAGCGTCTCCACCTGCTGCCCGTCCTGGGCCTTCGTGTACGCGTCGGCGGGGATCACCGCCGACCGGTAGTGCCGGGTCGCGTCGCCGGCCTGGTGCAGCCGGTCCACCAGGGCCGCGTCCAGCGGGATCAGCCGGATCGGGAAGCGCTCGGACAGGCCCTGCACCGCGTGGGTGGGCAGCCCGCCCGACCAGAAGAAGGCGTCGAGATCGCCACTCTGCAAGAGCCCCGGCATCGTGTCGATGCCC
The DNA here is from genome assembly GCA_000717735.1 of Streptomyces griseoluteus. GTDB lineage: Bacteria > Actinomycetota > Actinomycetes > Streptomycetales > Streptomycetaceae > Streptomyces > Streptomyces griseoluteus_A. The sequence continues at coordinate 48,273 of JOBE01000039.1, forward strand.
GCCGACACCGGCTCGACGTCCCGGGTGGGCGTGAGGCCGGCCGCCGCGAGGACCCGGTCGGCGATCAGCCGTACGCCGGAACCGTCCTGGCCGACCCCGACCCGTAGCCCGCGCAGGTCCTGGGGCTCGCGGATCTCCGAGCCCTTGCGGACCACCAGCTGGACGTAGTCGTCGTACAGCCGGGCGCAGCCGCGCAGCCGCTCGAAGCCGGGCCTGCGCTCCCGCTGGTACTGGGCCACCGCGTCGGCCGTCGCGACGGTGAAGTCGGCCTCGCCCGTGGCCACCCGGGCCAGGTTCTGCTGGGAGCCCTCGCTGTCCTTGAGCCGTATCGACACCTCGGGCAGGTCCGTGGCGAGGGCCTGCTTGAGCAGCTTCCCGTACCGCTGGTAGACGCCGGTGGGGACGCCCGTACTGAAGGTGACCGTGCCGCTCGGCGCGGGTGCGCCGAAGGGTGCCAGCCACCACACCAGCACCCCGCACAGCGCGAGCAGCGCGGCCGAGGCCGCCAGGACACGGCGGCGGGCGGCACGGGAGAGCGAGGCGAACATGACGGCGATCCTGCCAGCTCACCGCCGTCCCTGGCCAGGATCGGCGGTGTGGGCGTCCGTACGGACCCGGGCGAGCGGGCCCGTACGGACGTCAGGGGCTCGTCAGTAGGCGAAGCCGGACTTGCCCGTCTTCGTCGTGGTGACGTGGGTGATGCCGCTGCCGGGCGGCAGCGCGACCGTGGTGACGCTCGGGGCCGTGGGCGTGGTCGTCGAACCGTCGCCGAGCTGGGCGGCCCCGTTGGCGCCCCAGCCGATCACCGAGCCGTCGTCGAGCGCGGCCAGGGTGAAGTCGGCTCCGCCCGCGATGTCCTGCACGCCCTTGAGGCCGTCCAGGACGACCGGGGTGGTGCGGTGGGCGTTGGTGCCGTCGCCGAGCTGCCGGTCGGTGTTCTTGCCCCAGCCGGCCAGGCTGCCGTCGTCGAGGACGGCGAAGGCGGACGCCGAGGTGGCGAAGACCTTGGCCACCGCGTCCAGGTAGGCGACGTCGACCGGCTTGTTGCTGTCGACGACGGTGTCGTTGCCGAGCTGGCCCTCGGTGCCCTTGCCCCAGGTCTTCACCGTGCCCTCGGCGGTGAGGGCGACGACGTGCTCGCAGCCCACCGCGATGGACTCGACGTCGACGAGGTCGGGGACCATCTGCGGGGTCTCGCGGGTCGTGTTGTTGCCCGTGCCGAGCCTGCCGTTGGTGCCCAGGCCCCAGGTCCAGACGGTGCCGTCCTGGCGCAGCGCCACGCTGAAGTCGCAGCCGGCACCGACGTCCTTGACCTTGTCCAGGCTCTGTACGGGGATCGGGGTCTTGTACGGGTTGGTGGTGTCCTGGCCGGTGCCCAGCTGCTTCGAGGCGTTGCTGCCCCAGGCGAGGACCCGGCCGCCCTTGACGGCGAGGGCGTGGTTCGCGCCGGCGGAGACCTCGCTCACCCCGGAGAGTCCGGCGACGGTGGCCGGGAAGGACTGGGTGACGGTGGTGCCGTTGCCGAGCTGGCCGGTGGCGTTGGAGCCCCAGCTCTTGACGGTGCCGTCCTTGAGGAGGGCGACGGCGAAGCCGTTCGCGGCGGTGCCGGCACCGCCGCCGCCTCCGGACAGCTCACGGACGTCGTCCCGGGTGATGCCGGAGACGGCCGCGGGGGTCTGCTGGGCGAGGATGCTGCCGTTGCCCAGCTGTCCCTGCGCGTTCTCGCCCCAGGCGCGCACCCAGGGGTCGGTGCCGGCGGCGGCGTGGGCGGTGAGGACGGGGGCGGTGAGGGCGGTGGCCACCGTGAGGGCGGTGAGCAGGGTGATGCGCTTGCGGTGGTGCACGGGAGGACCTTTCGGGTCAGTAGGCGTAGCTGGTCTGCCAGACGGTGGAGGCCGCTACGCGGGTCGTACCGCTGCCCGGGGGCAGGGCGGTGACCGGGGTGAGGGAGCTTGTGGTGGTGCCGTCGCCGAGCTGGCCGGAGCTGTTGTCGCCCCAGGACCGGACGGACCCGTCGGCGAGGACGGCGATCGTGTGCTTCCAGCCCCCGGCGACGGCGGTCACGTCGTCGAGCGCGGGGACCGGGACGGGGGTCGTCCGGTCGACGGCGGTGCCGTCGCCGAGCTGCCCCGCCGTGTTCCAGCCCCAGGCGCGGACGGTGCCGTCGTCCAGGACGGCGAGGTTGTGGTGGCCGCCGCTGAAGACGTGGGCGACTCCGTCGAGGTGCTGTACGTCCACGGGGGTCGGACTCGAGTCGGTGGCGCCGTTGCCGAGCTGGCCGGACGTGCCCCGGCCCCACGCCTTCACGGTTCCTTCGGCGGTGAGTGCGAGGCTGTGATAGCAGCCGGTGGTGACGGCCACGACGTCGGTGAGACCCGGGACCTTCTTCGGGGTGTTCTGGTCGGTGGCGGAGCCGATGCCCAGCTGGCCGTCGGTGTTCCGGCCCCAGGTCCAGACGGTGCCGTCCTCGCGGAGGGCCACCGTGTGGTAGCAGCCTGCCGCGATGTCCTTCACCTTGTTCAGGCTCTGGACCGCTACCGGGCGCGTCGCCGCCTCCGCGCTGCCGTTGCCGAGCTGACCGAAGGCGTTGTCACCCCAGCCCAGGACCCGTCCCGCTCGGACGGCGAAGGCGAAATGGACCCCCGCCGCGACCTCGGAGACACGGGAGAGACCGGCGATCGTCGCCGGGAACGGCCGGCCGGTGGTCGTTCCGTCGCCCAGTTGACCGTTGCTGTTGCCGCCCCAGGACCGGACGGTGCCGTCGTTCAGGAGGGCGACGGCGAACGAGTTGACGTTGTTGCCCCCGCCGCCGCCCAGCTCACGCACATCGGCCAGGGCCAGGCCCTTGACCGCGGACGGGGTCCACTGGTCGAGCGTGGAGCCGTTGCCCAGCTGGCCGGCGGAGTTGAGTCCCCAGGAGCGCACCCATGGGTCGCTGGGTTCGGCGGCGGCCGGTGTACCGGCCACGAGGAGCGTGATCAGGGCGACGAGAGGCCGGGCGCAGGTGTACGTCATCGCGCACCCGCCCCTCAGTACGCGTACGTCGTGTTGCCGCCGAGCGACACCGCCACCGCCTTGATCGCCGAGCCCTCGTTGAGGATCTTCACCGACTCGTAGCGGGAGACCGTGGTGCCGTTGCCGAGCTGGCCCTCGCCGTTGTGGCCCCAGGCGAAGACGTCGTCGGCCGTGACGGCGACGCCGTGCCGGGCGCCCGCGGCGAGGTGCTGGACGCCTTCGAGGCGCGGGATCTCGACGGGGGCGGTGCGGTTGGTGCGGGAGACGTTGGAGTCGAAGGCCTCGTCGGACTCCAGGAGCTGGCCGTACTGGTTGTTGCCCCAGCCCCAGACGTGGCTGTCGCTCGTCCTGACGTAGTTGTGGTGTGCGCCCGCCTCGATGTCGGAGACGCCCTCCACCCAGTCGACGTCGACCGGCAGGGTCGAGCTCTTGGTGCTGGAGTTGCCGAGCTGGCCGTAGAGGTTGTAGCCCCAGGCCTTGACGGTGTCGTCGGAGGTGAGGGCGAGGGCGTGGTGGCAGCCGGCGTCGATCTCCACGATCTCCTTCAGGCCCTCGACCTGCCGGGGTACGGAGCTGGTGGCGCGGTTGCCGGTGCCGAGCTGGCCGTGGATGCCGCGGCCCCAGGCGTACACCTTGCCGTTCTCCAGGAGGGCGAGGCTGAAGTCGCAGCCGGCCGAGATCTGCTTGACCTTGGGCATGCCCTGGACGCGGTCGGGGACGGTGCGGCTGTCGCCGGTGCGGTTGTTGCCGAGCTGGCCGTAGGCGTTGTCTCCCCAGGAGTAGACCTGGCCGCTGGTGTCGAGGGCGAGGGCGTGCTGCCCGCCGGCCGCGATGTCCTTGATGTTGTTCAGGCGGGGGACGGTGGTGGGCACGGTCTGGTTGGCGTTGCCGCCGTTGCCGAGCTGGCCCGAGGAGTTGTGGCCCCAGGACTTGACCGTCTTGTCGGTACGGGCGAGGGCGAAGGAGTCGGCGGAGGAGGTGCCCCCCGCCGACATCTGGTCGACGTCGCCGCGGAAGAGGCTGGTGACCGAGGACGGGCTGAGGCTGTCGCTGAGGGTGCCGTTGCCGAGCTGGCCGGTGCGGCCCGCGCCCCAGCTCAGGACGGTCGGGTTGCCCTCGTTGGCCTGGGCGGCGGGGGCGAGGGCCGGGAGGGCGGCGAGGGCGGCGGTGGCGAGGACCGCGGCGGCGAAGGGCCGGGTGCGCGATGCCGGGCGCGGGGGGAGGGTTCGTGAACGGGACATGGCTCTGCTCTCCTTCGACGGGGACATACGGGAGCGCGGCGTCCGGCCCGTGGCGTCCGCGGGGAGGGCGGAGGCGTACGGGTCCGGTCGCGGGTCATGCGAACACGGTGTGCCGGGCCTCTGGGCATGGGGCGCCCACGGCTGGGTGCGGCGGCCGGGACGGGCCGCCGGGCACATGAGCAGACTGTCCGAAAACGATCACCATGGCGAGCGGAAAGCGTTGAAACACCCGTTTGTCGGACCTCCGTTCGGGGCGGTGCCCGAGGGGGCGCACTCGCCCCGGGGGCGCCCCTTCCGTCGGCTCGTCCCGGACGGCGCCGGCGGGCCGCCGAACGGCGGCGGCCGGGGGAGTGAGGAGCCCCGCCGTGCCCGGTCGCCCGCGCTCTCACCCGTACCCCCGAATCCCTACGAACGGGTGGACCGGTACGCCGGGGAGGCGGCTCGCGGACACCCCTCGGCCGGCCCCTCGCCGCAGACCCGAGTGCGCTCCGCCGAAGTGGTGAGCGGCCCCCGGACCGCGCGCCGCGCCGTGTGTCCTGCCGGGGCGCCGGGGCCCCTGCGGTTAGCGTCGGTCTGCGCTCGGTGATCTTGAGGACAGTCCCCTGTCCGCCCCTGGCGTCCCTGGCCGAGCGAGCCAACCACCCCCCGTCCCAAGGGAGTTCCCATGCCCGTGTCGAAGGCGTCGCCGCGTCGTGCGCTGACCGTCGCCCTCCTCGCCGCAGCCCTCGCCCTCCCCCTTGCCCCCGCCGCGTACGGCGAGGAGTGCAAGCCCGAGGACCAGGCCTGTCAGGACAAGGAGGCCAACGCCGAAGAGGCGAAGAAGATCGAGGAACAGCAGAAGAAGACCCAGCAGGCGGCCACTCAGGCAGGCAAGGACATCGAGGCCGCCGAGAAGAAGCTCGAAGAGTGCCGGCCCGGGTCCAGCTCCTGCATGGAGAAGCTCGCCGGCAAGGGAGGCCGCGAGGAGGACGGCTTCAAGGACATGAGCACGACCATCTCCACGAACCAGCCGGAGCCCACCGACAACGCGGCACAGGCCGTCGAGTCCACCTGCGCCGCCTTCCCCGCCTCCCTGCCCGGGGGGTCGAGCGACCCGGGACAGTCCCCCTTCCCGGCCTCCCAGCTCTGCTCGCTGCTCGGCGCCTGAACCACCCCCCCCGCGTAGCCCTTCGAAGGGAACCTTCGCCATGCCCCCGCGCCGTCCCCGCGCCGCCCTGTCCCCGCTCGCCCGTCCCCTCACCCTCGCCATGGGGCTCGCCGCGCCTCTCGCGCTGCTCGCCCCCTCCGCCGTCGCCGTCGAGGAGGGCCCCGGCGAGACCCCCGTCGCCCGCGCCGTCACCGCGGACGGCCGCGCCGCCAAGATCGCCGACATCCTGGAGTACTGCGGCACCAAGCGGACGGCCTGCTCGTTCACGATCGACCCGAAGAGCGACCGCGAGTACGCCACCGCCGTCAGATCCCTCGGCAACGCCGTCGTCAACTGCACCAAGAGCGACATGGGCGTCGACCGGACCGTCACCCTGCGGACCAGCAGCACCGACAACATCGGCGGCGAGATCTCCGGGAAGATCACCGCCGAGGGCACCGTCACCGCGTCGGGCGAGGTCACCACCAACCTCAGCAACGACATCACCAGCGAGAACAAGACGCCCAATCTCAAGGACGGCCCGACCTCCACGAACGGGACCAAGACCACCGTCGCCGGCGGGGCCAAGGCCGCGGGATCGATGAGCGCGAAACTCGCCTTCGAAGCCGCTTTCAAGGCCACGTACTCCAAGTCCTGGACCGTCGACAACACCGAGACGACCGTCTACAAGACCACCGTCAAGCCGTACGACATGCTCGTCTTCGGCGCGAGCGCGGCCATGCGGCGCGTGGTCGGCAAGCTCGTCACCGACACGGGAAGCGCCATCCACAACGTGAGCGTGGACAGCCCCTCCATGGTCAACAGCAGCTCCTTCGTCGCCCAGACCTACGCCGTCCCCGACAAGCTCTGCGGCCGCAAGCGTCCTGCCGGTGACACCGCGCCCGACGGTGACAACACCCTCCGCGCCGGGCAGCGGAGCGGCGCCGTACGAGAGGTGCCGGCCGTGCGAGCGGTGCCGCCGGGCGCCGACCCGAAGCGTGAAGTCGTCCTGTCCGCCAACGGTTCCTGAACCCGGAGGAGTCCCCGCCATGAACCGCTCCCTGTCCGTGTTCGCCGTGCTCGGCGCCGCCGGGCTGCTGCTCCCCGTCGCTCCCCTCTCGGCAGCGGCACCCGCCGCCCAGGCCGTCCCCGTCCTCAACGGCGACTTCGCCGACCCCGTCATGAAGGGCGACGGCCCCACCACCGTCGGCATCGAATCCTGGACCGGCCTCAACCAGCGCTACTCGCCCACCGCTTCGGGCCGCTCCGACAGCTCCCACGGCGTCGCCCTCCAGAAGGACGGCAACACCCTCCAGCAACGGCTGCGCGGAGTCAGGGCCGGTGCCCGCGTCACCGTCAGCTACGAGGACAGCCCCGCCGTCTCCAAGGAGTGCACCGGCGAACAGGTCGTCGACGGACAGCCGTACACCGTCGGCGGCTCCGGCGGCCCCGTCCGGGAGGTCACCACCGCCGGGGACCCCGACCGTACGAAGGGGAAGCCCGGCACCGGCCGCTGGACCGCCCGCAGCTACGTCTTCACCGCGGGCGAGAACGAGCCCCTGCTCACCTTCACCTCCAAGGTCACCGACTCCCGTACGCACGTGACCTGTTCGCCGATGATCGCCCGCGTCCGCGCGGTCGAGGTCCCGCCGGTCCTCGACAAGACCGTCGACAAGACGGCGCTCGGGACCTCGGAGGCGTACAAGGGCAACGAACGCGAGAGCACCCTCCACAACGCGGCCGCCGCCTGCAACGGCGAGAACTCCTGCACCTTCCGGCCGGACTCCCGCACCTCCTTCCGCTACTACGACCGGGCGCGGGTCATCGGCGAGGCCTTCGTCAACTGCACCCGCAACACGCTGGAACACTCCCGGCTCCTCTCCTACGCCGAGCGCGGGCACGACAGCGTCTCCCAGACCTACGCCGACGCCAACCTCGCCCTCAACGAGGTGGCCAGGCTGCCCACTTCGGGCGTACGCGAGGAGGACGAGAAGCGGGTCAAGGAGCGGCCCATGGCCACCCAGTTCGCCCTCGCCTACGAGAAGGGCTGGCAGCGGCCCTGGCAGTGGTTCAGCAGCGACCAGCGGACCGTCGTGGAGAAGATCCAGCCGGGCGAGGTCAGCTGGGTCGAGATGCAGCCCAGCCGTGAGCGGGTCGAGGGCTGGTTCGTCAGCAAGAAGGACGACTACCGGCTGCACGCCGTCATCGACGGACCCTCGCGGGCCGTGCCCGACCGGCTGCTCCAGCGCACCGGACCCATGTCGGAGGCCGAGAAGCAGCGCTGCGCCGCCGCCCGGCCGATGACCACCACCCCGGTCGGCGCGGACGCGCCCGCGAGCTCCAGCGACAAGGGGCTCCTCAAGATCCCCGCGCCGACGGCTCCCGGTGTGCGGTCATCGGAGCGGAGCATGCCGCTGGACTGACCCTGGCGGTGGGGGACCGCTCCGCCCCTCCGCCACGGTGCGAGGGACCGCGCCCGCCTCCCCCCCCCACGGTGGTGCGTGACCGCGCCGTCTCACCCCGCCACGGCGGTGAGGCGGCGCAGTACCTCCTCCGCGCCCAGTACGCGGGCCACCGCGAACAGGTCGGGGCTGCGGGTGGCGCCCGTCAGCGCGACCCGGACCACGTTCGCGACCTCCCTCGGCGGGCCCGCCCAGAGGCCCGGATCCCGGCGCCAGGCCGCCGTGTCCGGCGCGTAGCCGTGCCGCACGGCGAGCGCGCGGAGCTCCGCGAGCCACCGCTCCGGCGTGGCGGCGTCCACCGCCTGCGGCGCCGCCGCAGCGAAGTCGGCCGCGATCCGGCGTACGAGATCCGGGGCGAGGCCGCCGTAGTCGTCGTCGGCGGCCGGCGGCGGACCGAAGAGCTCCGTGAAGAAGAAGCCGTAACGGTCGCGGAAGCAGGACCAGCGGTCCAGGTCCTTCCGGGCGGGCGCGCCCTCGGGACGGCCCGTGGCCACGGCGGCAAGGGCGAGCCCCCGGTGGCGGACGAGGACCGACGCCAGCTCCGGGTCGTGTTCCTCCGCCCAGGCGAGAAGCTGGGCGTACAGCTCGTCCGCGCCGAGCGAGGCGATGAACTCCCGGCTCGGCGACCGTAGTTTGGGCAGGTCGAGGAGCGGTCCCGAAGGGCGCATCCCGTCGAGGCGGACGGGCGCGGCCAGCGGTGAGCCGCTCCCCGTCGAGCACCACCGCCACCGAGATCGCCGAGGGCTTTAAAGCGGGCGGGAGGTCGACCCGGGGCGGGCGCCCCGTGCTTCGTCATCGAACCTAGGACCCCCTGCTCAGCGGCGGTATGAGGAGGACCGCCCAGCCCGGTGCGGTTCTCCGCACCCCCGCCCCTGCGGGAAACCGCAGGGTGCGCCGCCCGGGGGCCCGGCCCGGTTCACCGTACGCCCTCCCGGACCCGGGCGGAGGCCCTCCCCGGACCGCCTACCCTTGGACGCATGACGAGCAGCAGCGACCGGAGCACCGCAGTGAGCGTTGACGGCACGAAGACCTATGAGATCCGCACCTACGGGTGCCAGATGAACGTCCACGACTCCGAGCGGCTCTCCGGTCTGCTGGAGGAGGCGGGCTACGTCAAGGCCCCCAAGGGCTCCGACGGGGACGCCGACGTCGTCGTCTTCAACACCTGCGCGGTCCGCGAGAACGCCGACAACAAGTTGTACGGCAACCTCGGCCGGCTCGCCCCCATGAAGACCACGCGCCCCGGCATGCAGATCGCCGTCGGCGGCTGTCTCGCCCAGAAGGACCGCGACACCATCGTCGCGAAGGCCCCCTGGGTCGACGTCGTCTTCGGCACGCACAACATCGGCAAGCTGCCCGTCCTCCTGGAGCGCGCCCGCGTGCAGGAGGAGGCGCAGATCGAGATCGCCGAATCCCTGGAGGCCTTCCCCTCCACGCTGCCGACCCGCCGCGAGTCCGCGTACGCCGCCTGGGTCTCGATCTCCGTCGGCTGCAACAACACGTGCACCTTCTGCATCGTCCCGGCCTTGCGCGGCAAGGAGGAGGACCGCCGCCCCGGCGACATCCTCGCCGAGATCGAGGCGCTGGTCGCCGAGGGCGTCTCCGAGATCACCCTGCTCGGCCAGAACGTCAACGCGTACGGTTCCGACCTCGGCGACCGCGAGGCGTTCTCCAAGCTGCTGCGCGCCTGCGGCCAGATCGACGGCCTGGAGCGGGTCCGTTTCACCTCCCCGCACCCGCGCGACTTCACCGACGACGTGATCGCGGCGATGGCCGAGACGCCGAACGTCATGCCGCAGCTGCACATGCCGCTCCAGTCCGGCTCGGACTCGATCCTCCGGGCGATGCGCCGCTCCTACCGGCAGGAGCGTTTCCTCGGGATCATCGAGAAGGTCCGCGCGGCCATCCCGCACGCCGCCATCTCCACCGACATCATCGTGGGCTTCCCCGGCGAGACCGAGGAGGACTTCCAGCAGACGATGCACACGGTCCGCGAGGCCCGCTTCGCGAACGCCTTCACCTTCCAGTACTCCAAGCGCCCCGGGACCCCGGCGGCAGACATGGAGGACCAGATCCCCAAGGAGGTCGTGCAGGAGCGCTACATGCGGCTCGTCGCCCTCCAGGAGGAGATCTCCTGGGAGGAGAACAAGAAGCAGGTCGGCCGCACCCTGGAGGTCATGGTCGCCGAGGGCGAGGGCCGCAAGGACGGCGCCACGGACCGCCTCTCCGGCCGCGCCCCCGACAACCGGCTCGTGCACTTCACGAAGCCCGGCGAGGACGTCCGCCCCGGCGACGTCGTGACCGTCGAGATCACGTACGCCGCCCCGCACCACCTGCTCGCCGAGGGCCCCGTCACGGCGGTGCGCCGCACTCGCGCCGGCGACGCCTGGGAGAAGCGCACCACGCAGGCCGCGTCGAAGCCGGCGGGCGTCCTGCTCGGCCTGCCGAAGATCGGCGCCCCGGAACCCCTCCCGGCGATGGACGCCCCGGCCTGCGGAAGCCACTGACCCGAAGCGGACGGGGACACGAGCGACCGGCGGGCTCCGCCGGTCACGGGCGCCGGGCCGTCGGCGACGCGCGGGTCGACGATGCGTGCGTCGACGGCAGCCACTTGGCGGTCGGCCGCGGCGACGCGCAGGCCGGCGACGCGCAGTCGGAGGCCGGGCATAACGGCAAGGCATAACGGCAAGGCATAACGGCAAGGCATGGCCGCGCGGCTTTGTCAGTCGGGTACCGCGTGTCGCGGGTCCCGGAGTCCCTGAGCCTCGCGCAGTAGGCTGCCGATCATGCTTGTCGCCGCAGCCGTCTGCCCCTGCCCGCCGCTCCTCGTACCCGAGGTCGCGACCGGCGCCGCCTCCGAGCTGGACGCGGCGCGGGCCGCCTGCCTGGACGCCGTCGGGCTGCTCGCCGCCGCCCGCCCCGACCGGCTGTACGTCGTGGGTCCCGTGCCGGAGGGCGTCCACGGTGTCTTCCCCGCCGGGTCGGCGGGCTCCTTCGCCGGATTCGGCGTCGACCTCTCCGTACGGCTTGGCGAAGCGCCGAAGGGCACGGCCCCGTCGGATGACCGCCCCCTGCCCGCCCCCCTCGCCGTCGGTGCCTGGCTCCTCGACCGGGCCGACTGGGCCGACGCGCCGATCGAGGGCCTGGGCGTCGACGAGGCGGCCGCGCCCGGCCTCTGCGCCGGGCTCGGCCACGGACTCGCCGCCTCCGCCGAACGGGTCGCCCTGCTCGTGATGGGGGACGGCAGCGCCTGCCGGACCGTGAAGGCCCCCGGCTACCTGGACGAGCGGGCCGCCGGCTTCGACGCCGAGGCGGCCCGCGCCCTGGGAACGGCTGACGTGGCCGCACTCCTGGCCATGGACACGGAGCTCGCGTACGAACTGAAGGTCGCCGGCCGCGCCCCCTGGCAGGTCCTCGCGGGCGCGGCCGAGGACGCCGGGCTCGACGGCCGGCTGCTCTTCGAGGACGCCCCGTACGGCGTCGGGTACTTCGTCGCCGCCTGGTCCTGAGCGAACCGCGACGAAACGGCGGACGGCCGAGAACGGCGGACGGCCGCGGAGCGAGGTGCTCCGCGGCCGTCCGACGTGCGGGAGGGACTGTCGGGTGACGTCGGACGTCAGGCGGCCGGCGGCGGTGTCGTGCCGCCGCTCCCGGGCTTGCCGTCGTCCTTGTGACCGATCCGGTCGAGGGCTTCCTTGGCCTTGCCCGTGCCGGACTGGATCTTGCCGCTGTACTTGCCCTTGGTCTTCTCGTCGACCATTTTCGCCGCCTTGTCCAGGCCGTGGTCGATCTTCTCGCCGTGCTGCTGCGCGAGATCGGCGACCTTGTCCTTGGCGGGGTTGAGCCTGGCCTTCAGCGAATCCAGGAGACCCATGGGGCACCTTCCCTCCGCGGACCCCCGAGGGGTCCGATAACCGTGTCCTGCCCCCAGGGCCCCGGGGGCTCAGCGACGGGCGCCTTCGCCCGCCTCGTTGTCCGCGGCGGCCTCGGCCGACTGCTGCTTCGGGATCTCCACGGCGTCCGCGGCGGCCTCCACGGCTTCCGCCGCGACCGTCTCGTCCGTGTCTTCCGTCTCGATCTCCGTCACCTCGGTCGAGGCTACGGCCTCCGGAGCGTCCGCCCCGGACGCCGCGTCGCCGTCCTCCACCGGAGTCCCGTCCACGGCCACGGTCCCGGCCTCCTCCGCCGCTGCCGCCGGCGAGACCGTCGCCGCATCCTTCTTCTTACGGCGGAACACTGCAAAAACGCCCATATTCACTCCATAGCGTACTCGGACGGGGGTGGTTCCATGGCGATCGACGGCCGGAACCTCGCAACAGGCAACGAAGCCGGATGAGGCCCGTCACGTAGCTCGTTCGGGGACGGGCCGTGAGGTTTGCGAGACTGGGGCGGTGAGAAGCGCAGCTCCCGCCCCGCGGGTCATCGCCGTCGTCGGCCCCACGGCAGCCGGAAAGTCCGATCTGGGTGTATTCCTGGCCCAGCAGCTCGGGGGCGAGGTCGTCAACGCAGACTCGATGCAGCTCTACCGGGGGATGGACATCGGGACCGCCAAGCTGACGCGGGAGGAGCGCGGTGGCGTTCCGCACCACCTCCTCGACATCTGGGAGGTGACGGAGGCGGCCAGCGTCGCCGAGTACCAGCGGCTCGCCCGGGCCGAGATCGACCGGCTGCTCGCCGCCGGCCGCACCCCCGTCCTCGTCGGCGGTTCCGGACTGTACGTACGGGGGGCCGTCGACGCCCTGGAGTTCCCCGGCACCGACCCCGCCGTCCGGGCCCGGCTCGAGGCCGAGCTCGAAGAGCGCGGCTCCGGCGTCCTGCACGCCCGGCTCGCCGAGGCGGACCCCGAGGCGGCCCGGGCGATCCTGCCCAGCAACGGGCGCCGCATCGTCCGCGCCCTCGAGGTGATCGAGATCACCGGCAAGCCCTTCACCGCCAACCTGCCGGGGCCCGACTCCGTCTACGACACGATCCAGATCGGTGTCGACGTGGCCCGCCCCGAGCTGGACGAGCGGATCGCCACCCGCGTGGACCGGATGTGGGAGGCGGGCCTCGTCGACGAGGTGCGCGCCCTGGAGGCACGTGGCCTGCGCGAAGGCCGCACGGCCGCCCGCGCCCTCGGCTACCAGCAGGTCCTCGCGGCGCTCGTGGGGGAGTGCACCGAGGACGAGGCGCGCGCGGAGACCGTGCGGGCGACGAAGCGCTTCGCCCGTCGCCAGGACTCGTGGTTCCGCCGCGACCCGCGCGTCCACTGGCTCAGCGGAGCCGCCGATCACCGGGGGGAACTCCCGGGGGAGGCGCTGTCGTTGGTCGAACGAGCGGTTACAGCCTGATCACGTGATGGCATCGGGACGCCCTGCCCGTCATTCCGGCGGTCAGGAGCGTGCCATCATCGAGCATCGATCGACCAAGGTGGAGTCCGAGTGGGGAGGGCGCGTGGCGATGGAGGCCAGCCCTCGCGACAGAGAACAGCACGAAGCGGCCCTGGGTGACCCGACAGGTGACACACCGGGCCGTCCGACCGGCGGCGGCGTAGCCGACGTACCGGTCGGCGCTCCGGGGCTGACCCCGGACGGTCCCGACGACGCGGTGGGCACCGCCGTCGAGGTGGACGCCGACGAGGTCGAGGTCGAACTGCGCCCCCAGCGCCGGCTGCGGATCTGGCAGCTCGCCCCGATCGTGGGTCTGGCCGCCGTCGGCTCCCTGATGTTCGCGTTCCCGCTCGCCTTCGGTTCGGGGGACGGCGGAGCCGTCCTCGCCATGCTCGGGCTGCTGATCAGCTCCTGCGCGGCGGGCTGGGGCATGATGGCCGCCCGCAAGGTCGGCTACACCTGGCCGGGCCTTCCGCAGCGCGGTTCCGGCGAGCGCCCGAACTGGCGGTACGTCGCCCTGTACGCGACGACGACCGCGGCCCTGGTCGCCCTCGCGGTCTGGCGCGTCGCCCGCCTCCGCTGAAGCACCCGGCCCCGCCGGTCCGCCCGTCCCCTGTGGACGACCGGGCCGTCCGTCGCCCCACCCCGTACAGTTGATCTCGTGACCAGCGCGCAGACCTCACCCCTCCCCTTCCTCAAGGGCCACGGCACCGAGAACGACTTCGTGATCGTCCCCGACGCGGAGAACGCCGTCGACCTGCCCCCCGCCACCGTCGCGCGGCTCTGCGACCGGCGGGCCGGCATCGGCGGCGACGGACTGCTGCACGTCGTGCGCAGTGCCGCCCACCCCGAGGCCCGGCACATGGCCGACGAGGCCGAGTGGTTCATGGACTACCGGAACGCCGACGGCTCGGTCGCCGAGATGTGCGGGAACGGGGTCCGGGTCTTCGCCCGCTACCTGGAGCACGTCGGTCACATCACCGCGGGCGAGGTGGCCGTCGCCACCCGCGGCGGGATCAAGCGCGTCCACCTCGACAAGGACGGCTCCGTCACCGTGGGCATGGGCCGCGCGGTCCTGACCGAGGCCGGGGTCACCGTCACCGTCGACGGCCGCAGCTGGCCCGCGCGGAACGTGAACATGGGCAATCCGCACGCGGTCGCCTTCGTCGAGGACCTCGACCACGCCGGCACGCTCTACACCGAGCCGCCGTACGAGCCCGCCGCGGTCTACCCGGACGGTGTGAACATCGAGTTCGTCGCCGACCGCGGCCCCCGGCACGTCGCCATGCGGGTCCACGAGCGCGGCGCCGCCGAGACCCGCTCCTGCGGTACGGGCGCGTGCGCCGTCGCCGTCGCCACCGCCCGCCGGGACGGCGCCGACCCCGCCGAGAGCGGCACCCCCGTCACGTACACCGTCGACGTACTCGGCGGGACGCTGATCATCACCGAGCACCCCGACGGCCGGATCGACATGACGGGCCCCGCCGTGATCGTCGCGGAAGGCACCATCGACCCGGCCTGGCTCGCCTCCTGACCCCTGACCCCCGACCGGGTCGTGCGAATCGAAGAATCGAAACAGTCAACGACTGATTTGTCGCTCGAATGGGTGATCCGATTCACGCTGAGCGAGAGGGCGACTGCGCCGCGTGGTGGGGTCGGTAGCATCAAGCACCGGCCCCCCGGGCACGCCTGGCCCGCCCACCGCCGGTCGACGTTGCCGGAGGTGCCCCATGAGCGCAGAGGCCACCAACCCTGTGAGCGCGGCGGAAGCCGCCGCCGCCGATGTGACCGTACGCAGACGCGGACGCGCCCGTATCGACCTGCGCCGGCTCGGCCGGGCCGCCCTGCTGGGCGCCACCGCGGGACCGGCGCCCCGTGACCGGCTGCCCGACGCCATCAGCCACGTCGCCGAGGCGCACCGCGCCCACCACTCCGACGCCGACCTCACGGTGCTGCGCCGGGCGTACGTGCTCGCGGAGTCCTCGCACCGCGGCCAGTTCCGCAAGAGCGGCGAGCCGTACATCACCCACCCGCTCGCGGTGACCCTCATCCTCGCCGAACTCGGCGCGGAGACGACGACGTTGACCGCCTCTCTCCTCCATGACACCGTCGAGGACACCGAGGTGACGCTCGATCAGGTGCGCCGTGAGTTCGGCGACGAGGTCGCCTACCTCGTCGACGGCGTCACCAAGGTGGAGAAGATCGACTACGGCGCCGCCGCCGAACCCGAGACCTTCCGCAAGATGCTCGTCGCCACCGGCAACGACGTCCGGGTGATGTCGATCAAGCTCGCCGACCGGCTCCACAACATGCGCACCCTCGGGGTGATGCGGCCCGAGAAACAGGCCAGGATCGCCAAGGTCACCCGCGACGTCCTCATCCCGCTCGCCGAACGGCTCGGCGTCCAGGCCCTGAAGACGGAGCTGGAGGACCTCGTCTTCGCCATCCTCCACCCCGAGGAGTACGAGACCACCCGCGCGATCATCGCCGCGAACCCGCACGCGGGCGACGCGCTGAACGCCGTCGCGGAACAGGTGTCTGCGGTCCTGCGCGAGGCCGGCATCGGCGCCGAAGTCGGCGTCCGCCCACGGCACTTCGTCTCCGTCCACCGGGTCCGCCTCAAGCGCGGCGAACTGCGCGGCTGCGACTTCGGACGGCTCCTCGTCCTGGTCGCGGAGGACGCGGACTGTTACGCGGTCCTCGGCGAGCTCCACACCTGTTTCACCCCGGTGATCTCCGAGTTCAAGGACTTCATCGCGGCCCCGAAGTTCAACCTGTACCAGTCCCTGCACACCGCGATCGCCGCCCCCGACGGAGCCGTCGCCGAGGTCCTCATCCGGACCCACCGGATGCACAAGGTCGCGGAGGCGGGGGTCGTCGCCCTCGGGAATCCGCACGTGGGCCAGGAAGCCGGTGGGCAGCCGGGAGGCGCGGGACCGGCGGGTGCGGCAGGCCGCCCGGACGCCACGGCGGACGGGAACACCCCCCCTCTGCCGTCCCCGCCGTCCCTCTCGGGGAACGGCGACGGACCCGGCACCACGGCACGGCCCCGAACCACCGAAGCGCGGCCGGCCACCGCTCCTCGGTCCGCCACCGCTCCTCGACCCGGCGCCGCTCCTCGACCCGGCGCCGACGCGCCCGCGACGACCGACCGGCCCGTCTCGATCGCCCCGGCGGGCCGGCCGTCCTCGCAGGACCGGCCCGGCGCCGTCTCCCAGCAGCCCGCCGAGGCCCACCGATCCGCCGACGCCGACGCCGACGCCGACCGATCCGCCGACGCCGACCGCCCCGGCGACATGCTCCCGTCCGAGGACGGCGAGCGCGTCGACCCCACCCGCCCCGGCTGGCTCTCCCGGCTCCTCGACTGGCAGCAGGCCGCCCCCGACCCGGACACGTTCTGGTCCTCCCTCCGGGCCGACCTCGCCGAGGACGACGAGATCACCGTCTTCCGCGCCGACGGAGGTGCTCCCGGCACGATCAGCCTGCCCGCCGGAGCCAGCTGCGTCGACGCCGCCTACGCGCAGCACGGCGAGGCGGCCCACGGCTGCCTCGGCGCCCGTGTCAACGGCCGCCTCGCGCCGCTGAGCACCGTCCTCGGCGACGGCGACACCGTCCAGCTGCTGCTCGCCCAGGACCCCGTGTCCGGGCCGTCCCCCGAGTGGCTCGACCACGCCCGTACCCCGGCCGCCCGGATCGCGATCACCGGCTGGCTCCGGGCGCACCCCGAGAGCGCCGCGCCGGTCGCCGCCACCGCAGGGGGCGCCCGGCCCCAGGCCCAGGCCGACGCCGACCACCGCGCGGGCGTCGAGCTCCACGCCGACCTGGAGGGCGAGCCGAGCGCGACCGTCCGGCCGGCCGGCTGCTGCACCCCCGTACCGCCGGACGAGATCACCGGATTCCGGGTACGGGGCGGCTCGGTCACCGTCCACCGCGCGGGCTGCGCGGCCGTCGACACCATGCGCAGGCTGGGCCGCGAGCCCGTCTCCGTCCGCTGGGGCGACACGGCCCAGGGCAGGGTCACCCTGATCGCGGAGTCCTTCGGCCGCCCCGGCCTCCTCGCCGACCTCACCGAGGCCATCGCCGTCGCCGGAGCGGCCGTCGTCTCCGCGAACGTCGAGCCGCCGAACGAGCAGCGGGTCCGCCACACGTACACCCTCCACCTGCCCGACGTGGCCGGGCTCTCCGCCCTCATGCGGGCCATGCGGGACGTGCCCGGGGTGTACGACGTGAGTCGCGCCCGCCACCGCTCGTCCCGGGAACCGCGCCGGGCCTGAAGCGGCGAGGAGTACGACGAGGATCGGGCGTGCGCTCCGTACCGTGTCCCCCTTCGGGTGGCGGGCGAGCGCGCCGCCCGGGGGAGCGGCCGATCCGCTGGTAGCCGTAGGGCCAGTCCTCCGGAAAGGCCTGGCCCATGCCGCTCGTCCGAACACCCCTGCCCCGCGCGCGGTGGCTCCGCTCCGCCGTCCTGGTCGCCGCCTCGGCAGGCCTCGTCGCCGCCGCCCTGCCCGCCCCGGCGCCGCTCGGCATCGGGGACCCGCTCTTCCCGCACCTCGGCAACCCCGGCTACGACGTCCTCGCGTACGACCTCGACCTCACCTATCGCGGGGTGAACACCGAGCCGCTGGCCGCCGTGACCCGGATCGCCGCGGTCGCCACCGAAGACCTGGAACGGTTCAACCTCGACTTCACCCACGGCACGGTCTCCGCCGTCACCGTCGACGGTCTGCCCGCCGCGCACACCGCCAGCGGCGAGGACCTCGTCATCACCCCCGTCGCGCCGATCGACGCGGGCGAGCCCGTCGAGATCACCGTCACCCACACCAGCGACCCCAGCGGTCCCGCCGACACCGGCGGCTGGGTCCGTACCGGCGACGGCCTCGCCATGGCCAACCAGGCCGACGCCGCCCACCGGGTCTTCCCGTCCAACGACCACCCGGCGGACAAGGCGTACTTCACCTTCAGGATCACGGCCCCCAGCGAGCTGACCGCCGTCGCCAACGGCCTGCCCGTCGGCCGCGTCACCCGCGGCGCCACCACCACCTGGACGTACCGCACGCGGCACCCCATGGCCACCGAGCTCGCCCAGGTCTCCATCGGCCGCTCCACCGTCGTGCACCGGGCGGGCCCCCACGGCCTGCCCGTGCGGGACGTCGTGCGCACCGCCGACCGGGACCTCATGGAGCCCTGGCTGCGCAAGACCCCCGGTCACCTGGAGTGGATGGAGCGGCAGGTCGGCCCGTACCCCTTCGAGACGTACGGGGTGCTCGTCGCGGACGCCGACACGGGCTTCGAGCTGGAGACCCAGACGCTCTCGCTCTTCGAGCGCGGACTCTTCACGGAGCCGGGCTACCCGGAGTGGTACGTCGACTCGATCATGGTGCACGAGCTGGCCCACCAGTGGTTCGGCGACAGCGTCTCGCCCCGGACCTGGTCCGACCTGTGGCTCAACGAGGGACACGCCAGCTGGTACGAGGCGCTGTACGCCGAGGAGACCGCGGGCAAGTCCCTGGAGCGGCGCATGAAGGCCGCCTACGCCGCCTCCGACGGGTGGCGGGCCGACGGCGGCCCCCCGGCGGCCCCCGAGCCCCCCTCGCCCACCCACAAGATCAGCCTCTTCCGGCCCGTCGTCTACGACGGCAGCGCCCTCGTCCTCTACGCGCTCCGCCAGGAGATCGGCACCGAGGCCTTCCAGCGCCTGGAGCGCCGCTGGGTCGCCGACCACCGGGACGGCACCGCCACCACCGCCGACTTCACCGCCCTGGCCTCCGAGATCGCGGGACGCGACCTCACGGCCTTCTTCCGGGGCTGGCTGTACGAGGCGAAGACCCCGGCGATGCCCGGACACCCGGACTGGCGCAGCACCCCGGCCGGGGCCGCCAGGACCGCCCAGAAACCCGGGTGACGGGCCCCGCCGGGCCGTGTCACCATCGTCAGGTCGGCGACGCGGCCGACGGCCCGGGAATCTTCCGGCGCCCTCACGCGTTGTGACGGCATCAGACTCATCGCTTCATCGAGTCCATCGACATGAAGCAATCGACGTAAGGATCAAATGACCTCCTCTTCTTCCCCTTCCCAGGACGAGCAGAGCTTCGCGGAGACGAGCCGTACCGAGAGCCTTCGGGCCGATGCCCTGATGGAAGAGGACGTCGCCTGGAGCCACGAGATCGACGGAGACCGGGACGGCGACCAGTTCGACCGCTCCGAGCGCGCGGCCCTGCGCCGCGTCGCGGGCCTCTCCACCGAGCTCGAGGACGTCACCGAGGTCGAGTACCGCCAGCTGCGCCTCGAGCGCGTCGTGCTGGTCGGTGTCTGGACCTCGGGGACCGTCCAGGACGCGGAGAACTCCCTCGCGGAACTCGCCGCCCTCGCCGAGACGGCGGGCGCTCTCGTACTCGACGGCGTGATCCAGCGCCGCGACAAGCCGGACCCGGCGACCTTCATCGGCTCCGGCAAGGCGCGCGAACTGCGCGACATCGTGATCGAGACCGGTGCCGACACCGTCGTCTGCGACGGCGAGCTCAGCCCGGGCCAGCTCATCGCCCTGGAAGACGTCGTCAAGGTCAAGGTGGTCGACAGGACCGCCCTGATCCTCGACATCTTCGCCCAGCACGCCAAGTCCCGAGAGGGCAAGGCGCAGGTCGCGCTCGCGCAGATGCAGTACATGCTGCCGCGCCTGCGCGGCTGGGGCCAGTCGCTCTCCCGGCAGATGGGTGGCGGCGGCGGCGGTGGCGGCATGGCCACCCGTGGTCCCGGTGAGACCAAGATCGAGACCGACCGGCGCCGTATCCGCGAGAAGATGGCGAAGATGCGCCGGGAGATCGCGGAGATGAAGACCGGCCGTGACATCAAGCGGCAGGAGCGGCGCAGGAACAAGGTGCCGTCGGTCGCCATCGCCGGTTACACCAACGCGGGCAAGTCCTCCCTGCTCAACCGGCTCACCGGCGCGGGCGTGCTCGTGGAGAACGCGCTGTTCGCCACGCTCGACCCGACCGTCCGCCGGGCCGAGACGCCCACCGGACGGGTCTACACCCTGGCCGACACCGTCGGCTTCGTCCGGCACCTGCCGCACCACCTGGTCGAGGCGTTCCGCTCCACCATGGAGGAGGTCGGCGACTCCGACCTCATCCTGCACGTGGTGGACGGCTCGCACCCGGCGCCGGAGGAGCAGCTGGCCGCCGTGCGCGAGGTCTTCCGGGACGTCGGCGCGGTGAACGTCAAGGAGATCGTCGTCGTCAACAAGGCGGACGCGGCGGACCCGCTGGTGCTCCAGCGACTGCTGCGGATGGAGAAGCACTCCATCGCCGTCTCGGCCCGTTCGGGCCAGGGCATCGAGCAGCTGCTCGCGCTCATCGACTCCGAGCTTCCCCGCCCGCAGGTCGAGCTCGAGGCCCTCGTGCCGTACACGCACGGCGGTCTGGTCTCACGGGTGCACGCCGAGGGCGAGGTCCAGTCCGAGGAGCACACCCCGGAGGGCACCCTGCTCAAGGCCCGGGTGCACGAGGAGCTGGCGGCGATGCTCGCGCCGTACGTTCCCGCCGCGCACTGACCCACGGCTGAACGAAAGAGGGCGCTGTCCCCCTCCCGTCACGGGAGGAGGGCAGCGCCCTCCGTCATGGGCGTCCGTGGACCGGTGCCGTGGGCCGGTCCACGCACGGGTGTCGCGGGCCGTGCGTCAGCGGGCGAACTTCTTGCTGACCATCTCGTGGGCGTTCTTGGCGCCCCGGCCCAGCTGCGGTCCGGCGAGCCAGCCACTCCGGCCGGCCGGGCCGATCGAGGTGTTCGACACGAGCGCCGTCTTGCCGTTCGACATGACGCGGAACCAGCCGCCGCCCGAGGAACCGGCGGTCATCGTGCAGCCGATCCGGTACATCGTCGGCGTGGCCGGAGCCGTCGTGTAACGCGTCGCCCGGTCGAGGCACTTGTGCATGATCATGCCGTTGAACGGCGGTGCCGCCGGGTAGCCCCAGGCCCCCACCGTTCCGGCCCGCGCGGGCGCCGGCGCGGAGAAGTCGACCGGCAGCGCGGCGCCGACGGTCTCCTCCAGGGACTTGCCGCCCCGCTGCGGCTTCACGTGCAGCACGGCGTAGTCGTACGGCCAGGCCTGGTTGCTGCCGCCGGACTTGATCCACTCGCCCGAGGTCACGGCCCAGTCGGCCCAGTACTGGCCGTACGGGTACACCTCGTGCGGCTTCGCGTTGTTGAGCGCGGCGGGCGACTTGCCCAGGTCGTTGAAGGCCGGGACGAAGGTGATGTTGCGGTACCAGCCGCCCTTCTTGCCCGCGTGGACGCAGTGACCGGCCGTCCAGACGAGGTTGGACTTACCGGGCCGGCGCGGGTCCTTCACGATGGTGCCGGAGCAGACCATGTGGCCCTGGGGCGAGTCGAAGAAGATCTTTCCGACCGGGGCCGCGTTGCGGTGGTACGGCGTCTTCTCGCGCTGCGCCTGGACGGGGCGGGGCGTCGGGTCGGAGCCGCTGCCGCCGGCCTGCGCGGTGATCGTCGGATCCGGGCTCTTCGCCGACTGCATGCGCGCCGGGTCCCAGAGGTCCTCGATCACAGGGTTGACGAAGTCCTCGGCCTCACGGAGCCAGGTCTTCGTGTCCCAGTTCTTCCATTCGCCGTCCTTCCACTTGTCCACGTCGACGCCGTGCTTCTTGAGCTTGTCGGCGAGGTCCTTGGTGAGGTCGGTGTCGCCGCCGTCGGCGGCCGGCGCGGAACTGCTGGCCCCGGCGGACGGCTTGTCGGAGGCCGGGGTCTCGGTGGGGCCGCAGGCCGTGGCGGTCAGCGCGAGCGCGGTGACCAGGCCCAGGGCGGCGGGCAGGAGTCGTACGGAACGCATGTGGTGAATTCCCCCTGTGATGATTCCGCGTCCGGGAGCGGCCACGATTCCGGCGCGATACCGCCTTGACGTTGCCATGGACGCGTCACTTGCGGTGCAACAGTATGCCGGTCGGACCGGACGCGGGTGAGGTGTGGTGGAGGTACGGGCCTTCCGGCCCGGCGGACGAGCATGGGGGAGGCGGGACCCCAGGGGCCCCGCCTCCCGTTCCGCCGTGCCTACTGGCCGGCGTACTTCTTGCTGACCTCGTCGAAGATGGCCTTCGCCTCGGGACCGAGGCGCGGACCGGCGAGCCAACCGGCCGTCGACGGGCCGATCGAGGTGTTCGACACCAGCGCGGGCTTGCCGTCACTGCCCTGGGCGACCCAGCCGCCGCCGGACGAACCACCGGTCATCGTGCAGCCGATGCGGTACATCGTCGGCTGCTCCGCCTTCAGGGACAGCCGGCCCGGCTTGTCCTCGCACTGGAACATCTTCTGGCCGTCGAACGGCGGCGCCGCCGGGTAACCCGTCGCCTCCATGCTCGCGATCTTCGGCACCGCCGGCGCGTTGAAGTCCACCGGGAGCGCGGAGCCGACCGTCTCCTCGAGGGACTTGCCCGAGCCGCCCTTCTCCGGGGTCACCTGGATGACCGCGAAGTCGTAGGGGGCGCCCGCACCGCCGGTGGACGCGCCCTGGGCGATCCACTGGTCGGAGGTCTTCACCCAGTCCGCCCACCACACGCCGTACGGAGCGATCTGCTCCCGCGTCGCCTTCTCGAGGGCGGACGTCGGCAGCGCGGAGTCGTTGTACGACGGCACGAAGGCGATGTTGCGGTACCAGCCGCCCTGCTTGCCCTTGTGCACGCAGTGGCCGGCCGTCCACACCATGTTCGACTTGCCCGGGTGCGCCGGGTCCTGCACGACCGTGGCCGAGCAGACCATCGAACCCTCGGGACCGTCGAAGAAGACCTTCCCGGACTCCGGGGCGTTGCCGTGGTACTTCGCCGGAACGGCCTTCGCCCGCACCGGATCCGGCGTCGGGTCGGTCACGCCCTCGTCACCCGAGATGTCCTCCTCCTCGACCGGCTTGTCGGGACGCTCGGCGTCCCGCATCCGGTCCGGGTCCCAGAGGTCCTCGATGATCGGGTTGACGAAGTCCTGGGCCTCACGCAGCCACTTGTCGCGGTCCCAGTTCTTCCACTCGCCGCCGCGCCACTTGTCGAGGTCGATCCCGTGTTCCTTCAGGCGGTCCTTCAGGTCCTCCGGAATCTTGATCTTGTCGGCCGGGTTCTGGCTGGCGGGCGCGCTGGGCTTGTCTGCCGCGTTCTCCTCGCTCGGCCCGCAGGCCGTAACGGTGAGCGTCAGCGCCGCGACGGCGGAAGCCGCCGTAAGGAGCGGACGAATCGATCGCATCTCGTGATCCCCCTGGGACTACGTCAACTGGTGCATGGATGAACAGCGGCCGTGCCCGGCGTGGACAGCGGCCGACGGCCCCCACTATGCCGGTGCCGGAGGGGACGGTACGCGGCCGGTCGCCGGTTCCGGCCATCGTCGGTCCGTTGCCGTGCCGTGATCCGGGACACGCCAAGTTCTCGCCTCCGGCCCGTGATCCCGGGCAGTTCGCGTCGTTGGTACGGACGGGGGACACAACAGTGGCGCACAGGGCGGCCCTTGCGGCGGCTCCACGACGCCCCGATGTGCAACGCAACTGTTACAGCGGGAGGACACCGAGCCGTGGCCGTGACCGAATCAGCTCCGGCCGTCCCACCGGCCGCGCGGACGCAGACCCGGACGCCCGAGGGGACGCCGGACGCCCCCGGCACCGGGGCGCACGACCCGACGGTCCGGGGCGCCCCGGACCGAGCAACGCCCGACCAGGGCGGTGGCGGATACGAGGGCATCCTGCGCAGGCAGTCCCTGCGCGAGTCCGCCGCCCGTACCTACGCCCGTTCCCTGCCGATCGTCCCCGTCCGCGCCCGGGGGCTCACCATCGAGGGCGCCGACGGCCGCCGCTATCTGGACTGCCTGTCCGGCGCCGGGACGCTCGCCCTCGGGCACAACCACCCCGTGGTCCTGGAAGCGATCAAGAAGGTCCTCGACTCGGGTGCGCCCCTGCACGTCCTCGACCTCGCCACCCCCGTGAAGGACGCCTTCACCTCCGAGCTGTTCGCCACCCTCCCCGGTGAACTCGCCGACGACGCCCGCGTCCAGTTCTGCGGTCCGGCGGGCACGGACGCCGTGGAGGCGGCCCTCAAGCTCGTCCGCACCGCCACCGGCCGCAGCGGCCTCCTCGCCTTCACCGGCGCCTATCACGGCATGACGGCCGGCGCCCTCGCCGCCTCCGGCGGAGCGACCGACGTCCGCGTCACCCGGCTGCCCTACCCGCAGCAGTACCGCTGCCCCTTCGGCGTCGGAGGCGCCCGCGGCGCCGAACTGGCAGCCCACTGGACCCAGAACCTGCTGGACGACCCCAAGAGCGGTGTCACCGCCCCCGCCGCGATGATCGTCGAGGCCGTCCAGGGCGAAGGCGGGGTCATCCCCGCGCCCGACGACTGGATGCGCCGGATGCGCCGGATCACGGCTGACCGCTCCATCCCCCTCGTGGTCGACGAGGTCCAGACCGGCGTCGGCCGCACCGGCGCCTTCTGGGCCGTCGAACACAGCGGCGTCGTGCCCGACGTGATGGTCCTCTCCAAGGCCATCGGCGGCTCCCTTCCCCTCGCCGTCATCGTCTACAGGTCCGAGCTCGACGCCTGGGAACCAGGCGCCCACGCGGGCACCTTCCGCGGCAACCAGCTCGCCATGGCCGCGGGCACGGCCACCCTCGCGTACGTCCGCGAGAACAAGCTCGCCGAACGGGCCGGCGTCCTCGGCGACCGCATCCTCGGCCGACTCCGGGGCCTCGCCGCCGCCCACCCCTGCGTCGGCGACGTCCGCGGCCGGGGGCTGATGATCGGCGTCGAACTCGTCGACCCCGACGCGGCCGGACCCGACGACCTCGTCCCGCCCGCCTCTCCCGCGCTGGCCCTCGCCGTCCAGCAGGAGTGCCTGGCCCGCGGACTCATCGTCGAACTCGGCGGCCGCCACTCCGCGGTGGTCCGGCTGCTGCCCCCGCTCACCCTCACCGACGAGCAGGCCACCGCCGTCCTGGACCGCTTCGCCGACGCCCTTGCCGCGGCCGAACGGGCCCACACCTCCCAGCCGCCCGCCTCCCGCCGGGCCACGGCCCCAGCGACCGCCGCCCCCGGGCCGTCCCACTGAACC
>JOBE01000040.1 GCA_000717735.1 Streptomyces griseoluteus
CCCTTGGGGGAGGGAGAGCTGCCAGGTGAGGAGCCGGACGGAGTCGGAACTGAGCCGAGGATGCCGGATGAGCTCGTTCGAGAACTGGGTGAAGGCGCGCGAAGGCGCGTTAAAGTGCCGGTAGATCACGGTGGAGGTCCAGTTTCCACTAGTGGTTCAGGCCCTCGCAGACGGGTGCAACCGTCGGCGGGGGCCGTTTTGCGTGAACGTACAGCACGAGGCGTGTCTGGGGAGGCACGTTGAGTGAAGAAGCCCCGTGTGAGTGAAGCCCAGGCCCAAGGGGCGGGCGAGCAGCCTGACCTCGGGCGCGGCCGCCCTCTTTCCGAGTGTGGCGGCCTCCACCGCCGCGTCAAGGGCGCTCCCTGCGGTCGCGTCGGCTTCGCCGATGGCCTGCGCCCACCCTTGACCCGGCGGCGGAGGCCGCCTTTTCACACTCGGAGGGCGGCCGGGGGGCGTGGCCACGCGGAGCCCCGGGCAGCGGCTGGGGTTGGCGTGCGTCTGTGGCCCGGTGGGTGGGGGCTTGGTTCGTAGCGGGGGCCGGTGGGCGCACCCCGAGCCGGCCGCAACACCCGACTTCTTAGGGAGGAGCTGGTCAGTTCGGCCAGGTGATGGTCTGTGTGTGCGGGGTGACCGTGATCCGGAAGAGGTCGAGGTCCGGTGATCCGTCCCGCCGCCAGCGGGAGACGTGCTCCTCGATCCGGTCCCACAATCGGTCCGGACCGCCTTGGCGGACGATCCAGCGCTCGCCGTCGCGGGAGTGGCTGGCCCATGACCCCGTGTCGACGTCGATGAGTACGGGGCGTGCCTCGCCACCATCTAGGGAAATCCGCACGAGCTGAGCGTGGGGCGCGGCGAGTTGGGCAACGAACCGGGTGGTCCAGTCGTCCAGGGTCTCGGGGCCGAGGTCGGTTTCGCGTTCCTCACCGTCGTCGAGGTCGGGGAGTACTCCCAGGGACGGCGGGAGGTGGGGGCGGGCCAGCATGAAGGAGACCTGGCCGCTCAGGAGTCGGCCGTGCGCTGTGCCGTCGTCATCGACGTTGAGGCGGGTGAGTTCTGATGAGTACATCCAGCCGCACACGGTGGCCAAGATCTGGCCGCCGGGTCTCGTCTGGGCGAGCCAGGCCGGTGGGATCGTCAGGACTCCGCAGGTGGCCACGATCCGGTCGTACGGGCCGCCGTTAGGGTCCCCGGCGAGACCGTCCCCGACGAGCAGGCGGGGCATGTGTCCCGCGCTGCCGAGGGCGGCACGGGCCCGGAGGGACACGTCCTCGTCGACCTCGACCGAGGTCACGAGGTCGTCGCCGAGGCGGTGGGAGAGGAGGGCGGTCGAGTAGCCGGTCCCGGTGCCGATCTCCAGGACACGCATGCCGTCCTTCACCTGGAGGTCCTCGAGCATCCGGACGACGAGGCTCGGCATGGTGCTGGAGCTGGTGGGGGTCCGGAAGATGCGTCCCTGAATGTCGCCGGGGGCGACCGTCCCCGCGATCTGGGTCACCAGCGAATCGTCCGTGTACGCGGCCGGGAGCCACGCCGGATCCTCGGCCATCACCGGCTCCCAGCCGGTCGGGCCGTCGCCGTCCACCCGCCGGAAGTAGCCGCCACGAAGGAACTCGTGGCGGGGAGTGTCGATCACAGCCTGGCGCCAGCGGGCCGACCGCAGCTGACCACCGGCGGCGATCCGGTCGGCCAAGCCCCGCCGAAGGGTTTCGTCGTCGCTCACGCAGTCTTCCGTTCCAGAAGGTCGGCCATCGCCGCGACCATGGGCAGCCCCGTCTCCGGTTCCAGCCACGCCCACTGCCCGGACGGATTGCATTCGAGGAACCACCATTCCCCCCTACGGTCCACCGCGAAGTCGAAAGCGCCGAAGACTAGCCCGAAGTGGTCGAGGTACCGGCGTAGGGCGTCGGAGATTTCGGGCGGAGGCTCGACCGGGGTGTACGTGAGCCGGTCGTAGTCCGTACGCCAATCCAGCAGCCCGGAGTCGATCCGTACGCTGAACACCTGCCGCCCGATGACGGTCACACGGACGTCGGCGACTTTGTCGACGCGGCGCTGGAAGAGGTGCGCGGTGCCGGCGATCCGTTCGTCGATCTGGTCCGTGGTGACCTCGCCGACCTCGACCGTGCATGACACGCCGTCGAGACGATAGAGGGGCGTCGACAACGGCTTGTAGATGACTGGCCTGTGGGTCTTGGTGAATACGCGGGCAGCATCGGGCTCCGAGGTGATCAACGTCGGCGGCACTCGGAATCCACACCACACGGCGGCGGCGAGTCCGGAGGGTTTGAACTCCGCGTCCCCGATGCGGTGGGGGTGGTTCACGTACAGGCAGCCGGGTAGCGAGGCGAGGGCGCCTCCAAGGCCGTAGCGTGCCTGGGTGACCGCGAAGCGGGCGTTCTGCTCGTCGAGGTGGGTGAACGTGAAGCCGGACGGCCGCCGGTAATACAGCGACCGTACGCGGGAGAGTTCGGCGGTTCGAGACGGAGTGGACAGCGTCCCTGCGAGGCCGTGAGGCCCGAGCGTCGCCGTGAACGACAAGGTGGCGGGGAAGTCCCCGGAGTCGAACCGCACGACCGAGACGCCCCGATCGTGCAGCTCGGCGATCACCAGGTCGGCTGTGGGGTCGTCGATCATGGTGACGACCAGCACCGGACCGAGGTGGGTCACTGGTCGGAGTCGTTCCCGGTATCGCTGTCCCCGCCACCGGAGCCGCCGCCGCTGGACCCATCGGACGGGTTGCCGGTGTTGGTTCCCGGATTGGTGCCGGTACTGGTGCCGTGCGCCGGCATCTCCAGGGCCTGTCCGGTGGCGTCGAAGTAGCGCGCCGTCTGGGTGTCCGGGTCGATTTCGGCGCGCGCCCAGAACGGGGCCATGGCCGGGTACGGGGTCATGCGCTGGACGCCCCAAGGCGTGGCGGTGGCGTGGCCCATGGGCAGGGGCGTGCCCGTCGGAAGCCGGTCCGTGTGGTGGAACAAGGGATCCTCCAAGTTCGGATGGTCGGATAGCGCGTGGGATGGGCTACGGAACAGCGGCGTGGACGTTCTCGGCCGAGGTCGTCCACTCGATGCCGTTCGTGGGCCGGATGTGAGCGACGCGGACCACGCGGCCGTCGCTGTGCAGCTCGTGCGTCACGGCCGTCAGTTCTCCTTCGCCCTTGCTGGCGATGTCGCGGACCTGCGTGTGCAGCAAGGGGTGTTGCTCGTACCCGTCGTGACCGACCGGGTTCACGTCTTCGCCTCGCGCAGTTGTTCCGCGATCTCGGCGCGCCGCATGAACTTCACCCAGCCGGCAGCCGCACGCATGCGGAGCGCCCGGCTGGGGGCGCCCGGGGGCGGGTCGGGGGCGGCGTACGTCCGTCCGCTGGAACCGGGCGCTCTGCGGGGGAGCTCGGGGGTGGCCATAGGCTTTCTCCTCTCTTCGGGCGCATGGACGTCAACATCCGTGACCCATACGGGTGCTGGTTGTTTCCTCGTCTTGAACGTACGGTCGGCGCGCACGCGGTAGGACTGACTGGCAGTACGTGTTGCGGGGACGGAGCACTCTCGGGAGCCGACATGGTGAAGCCGCCCGTACGTGGACGTGCGGTTGCTGGAACCGTCGCGGGATTCCTGCTGCGTGTGGCGCGGGAGAGCGTCCCGCGTACGCAGGCGTCCATGGCGGAAGCGCTGGGCGTCGATCTGGCCACGATGCAGGGGTGGGAGTCCGGCCGTAGACCGCTTGCGAACGTGAAAGCCGGAGCACTGCTGAACCTGCGACGCCGGCTGGGCACTCTGGGGGCGGAGCTGGGGGTGGTGGGGCTGTTGGACGCCGCGATGGACGCCGACCAGATCATCAGCGCCGCACTGGAGCCGCCGGACGACATCGGGTTGCACCCACTCGCTTCTTGGGTCCATACCCGGGACACCGCCCACATGCTGGCTTGGGCCCTGACCGGAGCGGCGCCCCCAGCACTGGCCGGGCGCATCCCGGCTCCCCGGCGAGGGCCTGCTGCCGCCGCCCCGCTGCTAGGAGCGGCTAACCGGACGTTGTTCTTCGACCGCCTTCGTCGGACCGCCGAGGTCGCACGGAGACCAGGGGGAGGGGCGCTGCTGCACCGACAGGCGCTTTACCTCGTCTCGTACGACCGGGGGCCGGAAGCAGCCGCGTGGACGGCACATGCCCTCCACGCCAGGCGGGGTGTTCTTGCCCGCCGGGGATGGTCGGAGCACTGGGCGGAGGCCCGATCGACCTCAACGGCACTGGCCCGACTGGGCGATCCGCAACCGCTTCTGGACTTCATCGAACGCTCTTTGTCCGGCGACGACACGGCTGAGGCGGCGAACCTCAACTACTGGGCTTACTGGCTGGGCGGCGTACGGCTTCCCCAGTCCGATGACCGGTTCATGCAGGACCGGGAGCTAACCGGCTGGGACCCCATCACCCTGTTACGTGGGCTCACGTACGGGATGCATCACGCCCCGGGTTACGTCGACTTGTACGCACACACCCTGTGGGCACTGTTGGCCGCCCACCCGTGGCTTCCCCAGGCGTCACCACGACTTGCACACGACCTGACGCAGCGCACGAGCCAGTTGTTGGACGAGGGTGTCGCTTCCGGAAGGGCCCGTCACGAACTCGGCACCGTGCATTACGTTTTGCGTGATCGCACCTGAGAACCGGAGGTCACCACATGGCAGACGAGACGGCGAACGCCCAGGGCACGGCCGGATTCATCTTCGAGATGGGCGTGCTCAAGAACGCCAAGCGGACCGGATGGTGGTTCACCGGGAACAACAACCCCGAGTCGATCGCCGAGCACTCGTTCCGCGTCGGCGTCATCGGTGCCGTACTGGCCATGATGGAGGGTGTGGACCCGGCCAAGGTCGCCTTGATGTGCCTGTTCCACGACACACAGGAGACCCGGATCGGGGACATCCCGCACATCGGGCGCCGGTACATCGACGCCGCCACGAATCAGACGGTCACCGCGGATCAGGTTGCCGCCGCGCACCCGGCGGTGAAGGCCGGGGTGCAGCGTGTCGTGGAGGAGTACGAGGCCAATGACACGCCTGAGGCGATCGTGGCCAAGGACGCGGACAAGCTGGAGTGCCTCGTGCAGGCCGTGGAGTACCGGGCTCAGGGCAACACGCTGGTCCAGGACTGGATCGACACGTCCCTCAATAGCCTCAAGACGGCGTCGGCGCAGGCTCTCGCCGAGGCTGCACTCACCATGTCACCGCTGGAATGGCGGAAGACCTTCCTGAGCTGACGGGCGTCCCGGCCGGGGTTCGGTGGGTGGGCGTTTCTGGTGGGTGTCGGGCGCGGCCGCCCTCTTTCCGAGTGTGGCGGCCTCCGCCGCCGCGTCAAGGGCGCTCCCTGCGGTCGCGTCGGCTGCGCCGATGGGCTGCGGCCACCCTTGACCCGGCGGCGGAGGCCGCCTTTTCACGCTCGGAGGGCGGTCCCACCCGAGGTCCACCGGACACGGCCACCCCAAGGACCCGCCCCTTGCCGGTCACGCCTTGCGACTCGTGACCGTCGCCGGGCCGGGCCCGTTCGTCTCCGCGTCGCCGCCGATTCCTAGCCCGGCGTCGGGTTGCTGCGCAGCTTGCGCAGTTCTCGGCGGCTGGGATGGCGGATGACCACTCCTCCCGCGCCGCCGGACCCGGTGAGCCGGATCAGCGGCGCTCCCGGGAGTCGGTCGGGAGTGGTCTTGTCCGTCAGGCCGCCGACGCCGGGATCCATGCCGCTGGTCTCCGCGGTCCAGCCGTCGGGGATGACGATCGTGACACCAGATGTCTCCCCGTACGCCTCCACCGCGACCTCATTGAGGCGGCATTCAACGCGGGTGAAGTCGATCTTCACGCCCCCCACGCCTCCGTGAGCGATCACGTGCCCGGGAACCTCCCAGCGCCCGGGGCCTCGAGACGCGCCATACATGCCGCCCTTGAGTACCAGCGGCAACTGGCTCCCAGCGGAATTCAGCCTCGGCAAGTCGGCGGTCAGGACGGCCAGCTCGGCCTGAGTCTTCGACGTCAGCGCCTGCTCCAGGCGCGCATCCAGCTCATCGAGATCGATTCGTCCCTCGGCTGCCGCATCACGCAGCTGCTCCACAACTGCTTCACGGTCATCATGGGAGGCGCGGAGCTCGCCTGATGGGGCAGGGCGCGCAGAGGGTTCCGGAGGCTGGGCGGTCATGATCGCAAGGATAAGCAGTCGGCGGACCGGGCGGGCCGCGACTGACCATCTCAAAAACGGCCTGGTACTGCGGAGTTGTCTACCTGTTCCCCTCCACCAGGAGTCACCGGCGGGGCCGAAGGCCGGCTACTTCGCCTCCCGGGGCCGCTGAGCCGGGGCCGGGCCGCCCCCTTCGACTTCGGCGCACCCCGAGCCGGTCGAGACCGGCCCACTCGTCCCGGCCGCGAACCGGCCGCTGCGACTTCGTGCGGCAAAGCGGCCGCGGCTACCTCCTCGGTGGCTACCCGCCCGCAGCGGCTTGTCGATCAGGAGGGCTTCCGCGCGCGCCGCCACGCCGATCGTCGCGCTCCGGGGCGGCAGACTGGGGACACGTAACCGATCATCGGGAAGGTAAGGGGCCGACCCCTGACTGGGCAGTGACAAAGTCACCTAGTGACAGGTCGGTCTTCAGTCCGTAGGCTGCTGAATATGGATATGCAGACAGTCGTCCTCGGCACGTCCGGCACGACCCCGCAGGACGTCATCGACGTCGCCCGCCACGGTGCCCGCGTCGAGCTGTCGAACGAGGCCGTCCAGGCGCTCGCCGCCGCCCGGAACGTCATCGACGCGCTCGCCGCCAAGCCCGAGCCCGTCTACGGGGTCTCCACCGGCTTCGGCGCGCTCGCCACCCGGCACATCAGCCACGAACTCCGCGCCCAGCTCCAGCGCAACATCGTGCGCTCACACGCCGCCGGCATGGGCCCGCGAGTCGAGCGCGAGGTCGTGCGCGCCCTGATGTTCCTGCGGCTCAAGACCGTCGCCTCCGGCCACACCGGCGTCCGCCCCGAGGTCGCGCAGACCATGGCCGACGTCCTCAACGCCGGCATCACCCCGGTCGTGCACGAGTACGGCTCCCTCGGCTGCTCCGGCGATCTCGCACCGCTCTCCCACTGCGCGCTCGCCCTCATGGGCGAAGGCGACGCCGAGGGCCCCGACGGCGTCCTGAAGCCCGCCGGCGAGCTGCTCGCCGCCCACGGCATCGCGCCCGTCGAGCTCAAGGAGAAGGAGGGCCTCGCCCTCCTCAACGGCACCGACGGCATGCTCGGCATGCTGATCATGGCCCTCGCCGACCTCGACACCCTCTACAAGTCGGCCGACATCACTGCCGCGCTCTCCCTCGAAGCCCTCCTCGGCACCGAGAAGGTCCTCGAGCCCGAGCTGCACGCCATCCGCCCGCACCCCGGGCAGGCCGCCTCCGCCGCCAACATGCTGGCCGTGCTCAAGGGCTCCGGCCTCACGGGCCACGCCCAGGCCGGCGAGGCCCCCCGCGTCCAGGACGCCTACTCGGTGCGCTGCGCCCCGCAGGTCGCAGGCGCCGGCCGCGACACCATGGCGCACGCCCGTCTCGTCGCCGAGCGCGAGCTCGCCGCCGCCGTCGACAACCCGGTCGTCCTCGCCGACGGCCAGGTCCGCTCCAACGGCAACTTCCACGGCGCCCCGGTCGCGTACGTCCTCGACTTCCTCGCCATCGCCGCCGCCGACCTCGGCTCCATCGCCGAGCGCCGCACCGACCGGCTCCTCGACAAGAACCGCTCGCACGGCCTGCCGCCCTTCCTCGCCGAGGATGCCGGCGTCGACTCGGGCCTCATGATCGCCCAGTACACGCAGGCCGCCCTGGTCAGCGAGATGAAGCGGCTCGCCGTCCCGGCCTCCGCCGACTCCATCCCGTCCTCCGCGATGCAGGAGGACCACGTCTCCATGGGCTGGTCCGCCGCCCGCAAGCTGCGCACCGCGATCGGCAACCTCAACCGGATCATCGCGGTCGAGCTGTACGCCGCCACCCGCGGTGTCGAGCTCCGCGAGGGCCTCACCCCGGCCCCCGCCTCGCAGGCCGCCATCGACGCGCTGCGCGCGGCCGGCGTCGAGGGCCCCGGTCCCGACCGGTTCCTCGCCCCCGACCTGGCCGCCGCCGACACCTTCGTACGGGAAGGGAAGCTGGTCGCCGCAGTGGAGCCGGTCACCGGCCCGCTTGCCTGACGGCCCGTCAACGCTAAGGGCCCGCCCGGTCACCCCGGGCGGGCCGTTCCGTCGCGGCACGGGCCCTTCCGTCGTGTGACGGGCGCTTCCGTCGTGTGGGGCCGCTCAGGCCGCCCGGCCCCGGCGCTGCAGTGCGAGCGCCACGAAGCCCGCGCCGACCCCGAGGAACCCCGTCCCGCCCAACAGGTACGGCGTGGTGCCCAGGTTTCCGGTCTCCGCCAGGCCGTCGTCGTCCGCGGCGGCGGGACCGTCCTGGGTCACCCCGATCCGAGCCCCGCCCCCCTCGTCGGTGGCGTTCGCGGACGGCACGAACCACAGGGCGCACAGCAACGTGCCCGCGGCGATGGCGGTCAGCAGTGGGCGTGGGGCGGCGGACACGGAAATTTCGATCCCCCTTGCGGAAACCGCGAATTGGTCGGTGCGCCGATGCTAATGAACACAGCGGGTCGCGGGAAAGCCGAGGCCCCCCGGCCCCTTACGCTCCGACCCATGAGTACTTCTGAGACAGCACGCTATGTACGCCTTCGCGTCGATGTGGTTCTGGAGGTCGACGGACCGGCCGAGCTCGCCGAGGCCGCCGAAGCCCGGATCGGCGCCGACGAGTTCATGCCCGAGGAGGAGCGCGTGCCCGCCCGCGCCGTCGTCCGCGAGGACAGCGCCGAGGCCCTCGCCTACCTCATCGAGCCCTTCGACCTCATCCGCGACGTCCCCGGCATCGACATGGTCCAGGCCTCCTGGAGCAGCGAGGAGGTCGAGTACGACCCCGATGCGCTGGAGTGGGACCTCGACGAGGAAGATGGGGACGCGGAGGACGCCGAATACGCGGAATCCGCAGGGGAAACGGATGACGACGACGCCCGGTCGTAGGGGCGAGCGCCACCGGCCGTGAGGCCGGAGGGCGCCCTGCCCGGAGGCCTCGGGACACCGTCCCGGGGCCTTTTGCCTGGCCCGGGGAACCGGACGCACCGCCCGTGCGTGTCGATCAGTGGCGTTCCCCACAATCCGTCCCGTTCCGGAACCGGACGGGGTGTCGTGGGTATTTAGGTAAGCGTTGGGCAGGAATCGGCGACGATGGAGATGCGTGTGATGACGGACGGCAAGCGCCGCAGGAGCCTGGCGGTCGCGGCCGCGGTGCTCGGCGGCGTAATGGTGCTCTCGGCGTGCAACGGCGACGACGGCGGCAGCGCTTCCGGATCCGCGACCCCACCGTCCCAGGCACAGGTCGACGAGGCGGCCGAGGCGGCCAAGACCTCCACGGCGCAGATCACGATCTCGCCCAAGACCGGCACGCAGAACGCGTCCATCAACAAGGACGCCAAGGTCACCGTCGCCGAGGGCAAGCTCACCGAGGTCACCATGACCTCCGCCGAGGGCACCGTGGTCAAGGGCGAGATAGCGGCCGACGGCCTCAGCTGGAAGCCGACCGAGCAGCTGGAGCGGGCCACGGTCTACAAGATCGCCGCCACCGCCACGGACGCGGCCGGCCTGGAGGCCCACGAGAACTCCTCGTTCACCACCGTCTCCAAGGCCAACAGCTTCATCGGCAACTTCACGCCCGAGGACGGCTCGACCGTCGGCGTCGGCATGCCGGTCTCGATCACCTTCAACAAGGCGATCACCGACAAGGCGGCTGTCCAGGGCGGCATCACCGTCTCGTCCAGCAGCGGCCAGGAGGTCGTCGGGCACTGGTTCAACTCCCAGCGCCTCGACTTCCGCCCCGACGACTACTGGGCCGAGGGCTCGACCGTCACCCTCAAGCTGGAGCTCGACGGGGTCGAGGGCGCCGACGGCGTCTTCGGCGTCCAGCAGAAGACCGTCACCTTCAAGATCGGCCGCAACCAGGTCTCCACCGTCGACGTCGCCACCAAGACCATGACGGTCACCCAGGACGGCAAGACGATCAAGACCATCCCGATCTCCGCCGGCTCCCCCGAGAACCCGACCTACAACGGTCAGATGGTGATCTCCGAGAAGTTCAAGGAGACCCGGATGAACGGCGCCACCGTCGGCTTCACCGACTCCGACGGCAAGGGCGAGTACGACATCAAGGACGTGCCGCACGCCATGCGCCTGTCCACGTCGGGCACCTTCATCCACGGCAACTACTGGGGCCCGGACTCGATCTTCGGCTCCTCGAACACCAGCCACGGCTGCGTGGGCCTCAACGACGTCAAGGGCGCCGGCGACCCCAACCAGACGGCGGCCTGGCTCTACGACCACTCGATCGTCGGTGACGTCGTGATCGTCAAGAACTCCAAGGACAAGACGATCGCCCCCGACAACGGCCTCAACGGCTGGAACATGAGCTGGGCGGACTGGAAGGCCGGATCGGCAGTCTGACAGCACGTGCGAAGGCCCCCTCCCGCTCCCGGGAGGGGGCCTTCCGCTACGCCGGGACTACTGCCGCAGGTCCACCGGCTCGTCGACACCCCACTGCGCGAGCAGCCGCAGCGCGTCCGCCGAGGGCGACCCCGGCTCCGCCTGGTACGTCACGAGCACCAGGTCCGGGTCCCCGCCCGCCACCTTCAGGCTCTCGTAGCCCAACGTCATCTCGCCCACCAGCGGATGCCGCAGCCGCTTCGTCCCGTGCCCCTTGTCCGCGACCGTGTGCGCCGCCCACAACGAGCGGAACTCCTCGCTCTTCACCGACAGCTCGCCGACCAGCGCAAGGAGTGCGGGATCGTCCGGATAGCAGCCCGCGTACAGCCTCAGCACGCTCACCACCTCGGTCGCCTTGCACTCCCAGTCCAGATAGAGAGAGCGTGCGTTGTCCCCGAGGAAGACGAGACGGGCCATGTTGCGCTCGTCCGGCTCCATCGTCTCGAAGTCGCCGAGCAGCGCCCGAGCCATCCGGTTCCAGGCGAGGAGGTCGAGCCGCCGGCCGATGACGAGGGCGGGGACGCCGTCCATCGAGTCGAGCAGGTGCCGCAGACCGGGCCGCACCTGCTGCGGGCGGGCGATCGCCGCCCGCTGCTGCCTCTTCTTCGCCGTCGGCTTGGCCAGGTGCGTCAGATGCGCCCGCTCGGAGTCGCTCAGCCGCAGGGCCCGCGCGATCGCGTCCAGGACCTCCATGGACACGTTGCGCCCGTTGCCCTGTTCGAGCCGGGTGTAGTACGCCACGGACACCCCGGCCAGCTGAGCGAGCTCCTCCCGGCGCAGCCCCGGTACGCGGCGATGCCGCCCGAACTCCGGCAAACCCACGTCCTCCGGCTTCAGCCGGGCCCGGCGCGAGCGCAGGAATTCGCTGAGTTCGGCACTGAGATCCATGCGTCCCGATTATCCCAGGTCGTACGCCCGGACGGACGCCTGTTCCTGTCCCTGCCAGTGGTAGGCACGCTGGACGTAGGCAGAACAGGTGGCTGGGTGATGTCCGCGTCCTCCGGCAGCCTGGGTACATGACCACGAACGTGACCACCGTCCCCGCCTACGCCGCCCCCGCCGCCAACGCGCCCCTGGAGCGCACCACCGTGCCGCGCCGCCCCGTCGGCGAGCACGACGTCCTCATCGACATCAAGTTCTCCGGCATCTGCCACTCCGACATCCACCAGGCGAGGGACGGCTGGGGCGAGGGCATCTTCCCGATGGTCCCCGGTCACGAGATCGCCGGAATCGTCGCCGAGGTCGGCCCGGGCGTGACGAAGTTCCAGGTCGGCGACCGGGTGGGCGTCGGCTGCTTCGTCGACTCCTGCCGCACCTGCGAGTACTGCCTCCAGGGCCTGGAGCAGTACTGCACGGGAGGCATGACCGGCACGTACAACGCCCTCGACAAGAACGGCGAGCCCACCTACGGCGGCTACGCCCGCCACATCGTCGTCGACGAGAACTACACCCTGCGCATCCCCGAGGGCATCGCCCTCGACGAGGCCGCCCCGCTGCTCTGCGCCGGCATCACCCTCTACTCGCCGCTCGCCCACTGGCAGGCCGGCCCCGGCAAGAAGGTCGCGATCGTCGGCCTCGGCGGCCTCGGCCACATGGGCGTCAAGATCGCCCACGCGCTCGGCGCGGAGGTCACCGTACTCAGCCAGTCGCTGAAGAAGCAGGAGGACGGCCTGAAGCTGGGCGCCGACCACTTCTACGCGACGAGCGACCCGGCGACCTTCACCGAGCTCGCCGGCACCTTCGACCTGGTGATCTCCACGGTCTCCGCCCCGCTGGACTTCGGCGCCTACCTGAGCCTGGTCAAGACGGACGGCGCCCTGGTCAACGTGGGCGCCCCCGAGGAGCCCGTCGCGCTCAACCTCTTCTCCCTCATCGGCGGCCGCAAGACCCTCGCGGGCTCGATGATCGGCGGCATCGCCGAGACGCAGGAGATGCTCGACTTCTGCGCGGCGCACGGCCTCGGCGCCGAGATCGAGGTGATCGACGCCGACCGGATCAACGAGGCGTACGAGCGGGTCCTCGCGAGCGACGTCCGCTACCGCTTCGTGATCGACGCGTCGACGATCTGAGCAACCCGTACGCGACAGGTGTGCCGGGGCATGACGTCCGGGGTAATCGACCCCGCACGGCATGCCCCGGCACGCTGTCCCCATGACCGCATACGCGATAGCCAGCCTGCACCCGACGGCCGTCCTCCACGAGGAGGTCTTCCAGTACATGGAGCGCGTCCAGGCCACCCTCGACCCCTTCGACGGCCGCTTCCTCATCCACGGAGCGCCCGAGCGGGACGTCAAGGAGGGCGAGTGGCCCGCCTCGGTCGTCCTCGTCGGCTTCCCCTCGATGGACCACGCCCGCCGCTGGTACGACTCCGCCGACTATCAGGAGCTGATCCCGCTGCGCGCCCGCCACATGGCGGGCGACCTCCAGCTGATCGACGGCGTCGCCCCCGGTTACGACCCGGCGACGACGGCCGCGGCCCTGCGCGCCGCGTCACACGGGACGGCCTGAACGGAGTTCGAGCCGGGTGCCGCCGAAGCCCGCGCGGAAGCGGCGGTCATGGGAGACCGCGACCACGGCGCCCCCGAAGGCGGCGAGGGCCGTCTCCAGGTCCTCCACCAGGGAGAGCGCCACATGGTTGGTCGGCTCGTCCAGGACGAGCAGGCCGACCGGCCGGGTCACCAGACGGGCCAGCTCCAGCCAGCGCCGCTGGCCCACCGACAGCCGGGCCACCGGCACGGTCAGGTCCTCCTCCCGGAACAGCCCGAGGGCGAGCAGCTCCTCCGCGTGCTCCTCGGGCAGGCCGGGGCGGCCCGCCGCGTACGCCGTGAGCAGGGGCTTCGGGGACGGTACGGCGGGCAGCTCCTGGGGCAGGTAGCCGACCCGCACCGACGACCGCAGGACGGTGCCGCCATCGGGCCGCAGATCACCGGCGAGCACCCGCAGCAGGGTCGTCTTCCCGGCGCCGTTGGGCCCGGAGACGAGCACGCGGTCACCGGCGGAGACCCGGAGCGCGTCGATCCGCAGCCGGTCACCGACCACGACGTCGGCGAGCTCGGCGACAACGGACGGACCGCGGGCATCGGCCACGCCGCCGCCCTCGGCCCCGCCGTCGGCGTCCCCCGCCGGGATCCGGGCCGTGAACCGCAGCGGTTCCGGCGGGGCCGCCACCGGTGCCCTCAACAGCTGGTCGAGCCGTACACGAGCCGCCCTGACCTGCCCGGACAGCTTGTTCTCCGACGAGCGGCGGTGCTTGCCGAAACCCTGCCCGGGATCCTTGCCGGACCCGGCGAGCCGCTGCCCCGCCGCGGCCACCAGCTCCTCCGTACGGGCCAGCTCCTCCCGCCACTCCTCGTGCTCCCGCACCTGCCGGCGGCGGGCCGCGGCCTTCGCCGCGCGGTAGCCGGACCAGCCGTCGCCGTACCGGGTCACCGAACGGGTGTCCCGGTCGACCTCCAGGATCGCCGTCGCCATCCCCTCCAGGAACGCCCGGTCGTGGGTGACGGCCACCACCGTCCCTCGGTGCGCCCGAAGCCGGTCCTCCAGCCAGTCGGTGGCGGCCCGGTCCAGATGGTTCGTGGGCTCGTCGAGCAGCAGCAGCTCGGCGCCCGACGCCAGGACGCAGGCGAGGGCGAGCCGCGACTGCTCGCCGCCGGAGAGCGTGCCGACCCGGCGCTCGTACGGGACGTGCCCGAGCCCGAGCCCGTGCAGCGCGGCGTCGACCAGGGCGTCCGCCTGGTAGCCGCCGCGCTCCTCGAACCGGGCGGCCAGCTCGCCGTACGCGAGGAGTTCCCCGGGCGTCGCGGAGCCGAGCGTCTCCTCGGCCTCCCGCAACCGCCGCTCCAGGGCCCGGAGGTCGGCGAGGGCGGCGTCGACGGTGTCCCGCACGGTGTGCCCGGGTCCGACGCCGAAGGTCTCGGCGAGCGTCTGCGCGAGGTGCGCGACGCCGCCGGGGAAGCACACGGTCACCTCACCGCCGTCGGGCGCCCCTGCCCCGGCGAGCAGCCGCAACAGCGTGGACTTGCCGGAGCCGTTCTCACCGATGACGGCGGCCTTCTCGCCGGGGCGGACGGTGAGCGTGATCTGTTCGAGGACGGAGCGGTCCCCGTAGGAGACGGAGACGTCTTTCAAGGTCAACTGGGCGCGGTCGCGCATGGGTTCTTTCCCTGAAGGAGAGGGGTCGTTCGGGCCGGAAGGAAGGGACACCGAGACCTCCGCCGCCGCGCCCGAGGAGCGCAGCATCAGCGGGTCAGGCCGCGTCCACGGCCGGAATCAGAGAAAGAAATAGAACGAACCCATGCGGTCGAGTCTAACGACGAGGCCCGCCCCGGCGAACTTCCTTTCGCCGTGGACGGGCCCTGAGGTCACGCTGTCGGCTACTGGGCCTTCGCCACACCGATCGGGCAGGAGACGCCCGTACCGCCGATGCCGCAGTAGCCCGCCGGGTTGCGGTCCAAATACTGCTGGTGATACGCCTCCGCCGCGTAGAACGGGCGGCTCTCGTCCGCCGGGAGGATCTCCGTGCTGATCGTGCCGTAGCCCGAGCCCGTCAGGACCTTCTGGTAGGCCTCGCGGGAGGACTCGGCGGCCGCCGCCTGGG
Organism: Streptomyces griseoluteus; assembly: GCA_000717735.1. Classification (GTDB taxonomy): domain Bacteria; phylum Actinomycetota; class Actinomycetes; order Streptomycetales; family Streptomycetaceae; genus Streptomyces; species Streptomyces griseoluteus_A. Next base: position 15,167 of record JOBE01000040.1, read on the forward strand.
CGGGGGAGTGGGTGTAGATCGCCGAGCGGTACTGGGTGCCCACGTCGTTGCCCTGGCGGAAGCCCTGGGTCGGGTCGTGCGACTCCCAGAACAGCTTCAGGAGGCTCTCGTACGAGACCTTCGACGGGTCGAAGACGACCCGGACGGCCTCGGTGTGGCCGGTCAGGCCCGAGCAGACCTCCTCGTACGCCGGGTTCCGCGTGTAGCCGCCCTGGTAGCCGACGAGGGTCGTCCAGACGCCGTCGGTCTGCCAGAACTTGCGCTCGGCGCCCCAGAAACAGCCGAGGCCGAAGTCGGCGACCTCCAGGCCCTCCGGGTACGGGCCGAGGAGCGGGTTGCCGAGGACGGTGTGGCGCTCGGGCACCGAGAACTCGGGCTCGGGCCGGCCGCGCAGGGCCTGCTCGGGGGTGGGGAGGACGGGGGTGCGGGACAGGAACATGCTGCATCTCTCCTCGACGGTCGGCGTTGTGCACAACGTCCGGGAGGGGGGAGGGATTCCCTCCCGCGCTCGGCCCCGGCGCCGCTCACCGCGCGCCTCACCACACCCGCCTCACCACACCTGCCTCGGCGCGCCTGCCTCACCACACCCGCCTCAGCGCGCCTGCCTCACCGCGCGCCTCACCACACCCGCCTCACCCCGGCAGCGTCGCCGGGCTGCCGCCGTTCGCCTCGTACCCGGCCACCGCCAGGTTCCGGTAGACGGTGAACTCCGCCGCCGGGTCCCCGCTCAGCGTCCACGGCACCGAGCCCACGTGCCCGTCGACCTTCACCAGCTGGTGCATGGCCTCCGCCCAGCGCTCCGAGCGGACCAGGAAGTAGACGAGCAGATGGCGCACGTGCGCCAGCATCGGGTCGTCGGGCCGGGCCGAGTGGACGGCGTACAGCGCGCCGTCCATCGCCTTCGACACCACCGCCGTACGGAAGAAGTCCTGCACGAGCACCACGTCCGGCACGTGCTCGTGCACCGCGAACAGCGGCAGCGCGGCGAGCAGCGAGCCGCGCGGCGCGCGCGCCGCGGCCGTCGTCGCGAAGTGGTCGGCCTCCTCGCGGGAGCCGTGCCACTTCTCGCACCAGTAGTGCAGGGCCGCCAGATGGGCCCCCATGTGCTGCGGCGCCCGGTCGATGACCTGCGCCCACACCTGGTCGAACTGCTCGTGGCCGTAGCCGAGACCGCGGGCCACGGCCAGCTGCGTGATGTACGGGACCGGGTCGCCCGGGGCGAGCAGGGCCGCCTCCTCGGTGACCTTCCGCGCCTCCTCCAGGATGATCCGGAAGTCGTCGGTGCCGGCCGTCGACGAGCGCCAGGCCTGCTGGACCAGGAACTCCGCGTGGACGGCCGCGCCGCCCGCGTCCTTCGGGGCCTCCGCCCGCCAGGTCCGCAGCCACGCGCCGCCCACGCCCGGCCGTTCCTGGAGTTCGAGGGAGGCGGCGCCCGCGAAGGCCTGGACGCGCTGCCAGCGCACCTCGCCGTCCTTGTCGGTGGTGGCGAGCAGCCGGGACGCGGCCCGCCAGTCCTGGGTGGCCTGGACGACGTCGAGGACGTGCAGCAGTTCGTCGTCGGCGCCCGGGAGCCGTACGTCCTGGTCCTCCTGCCGTACGAATCCGTACGCCTCCGGATCCGCCGCGTCCGGCGAGCCCGGCGCGGCCAGCCGGATCCCGCCGCCCCGGCGGCGCAGCAGGTAGGGGCCGAGGATGCCGAACAGCAGCCCGAGCGCGATCAGGAACCAGAGAATCTCCATGCGTCCCATTGTCCAGGACGGCGCGTGAGACGATCCAGGCGCCGGGGGGTGTGCGGGACTACGCTCCTGACCATGAGCGACCAGCACTCTCACCAGAGCTTCGAGACCCGCGCGATCCACGCGGGCAACACCGCCGACCCGCTGACCGGCGCGGTCGTCCCGCCCATCTACCAGGTGTCCACCTACAAGCAGGACGGCGTGGGCGGGCTGCGCGGCGGTTACGAGTACAGCCGCAGCGCCAACCCGACCCGTACGGCCCTTGAGGAGAACCTGGCGGCCCTGGAGGGCGGCCGGCGCGGTCTCGCCTTCGCCTCCGGCCTGGCGGCCGAGGACTGCCTGCTGCGCGCGCTGCTCGCGCCCGGCGACCACGTGGTCATCCCGAACGACGCGTACGGCGGCACGTTCCGGCTGTTCGCCAAGGTCGTGGAGCGCTGGGGCGTGGACTTCTCGGTGGCGAACACGTCCGACGTCGACGCGGTGCGGGACGCCGTCAACGACCGTACGAAGCTGATCTGGGTCGAGACCCCGTCGAACCCGCTCCTCGGCATCACCGACATCGAGGCCGTCGCGGGCGTGGCCCGGCAGGCCGGCGTGAAGCTGGTCGTCGACAACACCTTCGCCTCGCCGTACCTGCAGCAGCCGCTCGCGCTCGGCGCGGACGTCGTCGTGCACTCGCTCACCAAGTACATGGGCGGGCACTCGGACGTCGTCGGCGGCGCCCTGGTGACGGCCGACGCGGCGCTCGGGGAGGAGCTGGCGTACCACCAGAACGCGATGGGCGCGGTGGCCGGTCCCTTCGACTCGTGGATCGTGCTGCGCGGCATCAAGACGCTCGCCGTGCGCATGGACCGCCACAGCGAGAACGCGGCGAAGGTGGTCGAGATGCTGACTCAGCACCCGAAGGTCACCCAGGTCCTCTACCCGGGCCTCCCGGAGCACCCGGGGCACGAGATCGCGGCCAAGCAGATGCGTTCGTTCGGCGGCATGATCTCCTTCCGCGTGCAGGGCGGCGAGGAGGCGGCGGTCGAGGTCTGCAACCGCGCCCAGCTCTTCACCCTGGGCGAGTCGCTCGGCGGCGTCGAGTCGCTGATCGAGCACCCGGGCCGGATGACCCACGCGTCCGTCGCGGGCTCCGCCCTCGAGGTCCCCGCGGACCTCGTCCGCCTCTCGGTGGGCATCGAGAACGCCGACGACCTCCTCGCCGACCTGCGCCAGGCCCTGGGCTAGTCACCAGACGGTACGGAGGTCCCGGGGCCGCCCGCGGTACGAGGCCGCGGGCCCCTGGAGCGAAGGCCCGGACGTCCCGGACGTCCGGGCCCAGCGTTGTTCAGGTGCCGGGCAGCGGGTCCTTCATCGAGGCCCGGACCTCCTCGCGGAGCTCGGGAGTGTCCGTGTGCTCGTGCACGGAGACCGCGTGCGCGACGGCCGCCCGCAGAAGTTCGTCCTCCTCGCCCGACATGTAGAGCGAACAGCCGGAGACGCTCGGGGCGTCGCGGCAGTCGGTTGCTTTCCTGGCCATAACGACCTCCAGACGGGCCCCCCTCCAGGCTAGGCCCGTCTTCACCAGCCTTCGAGCGGTGGCGTCGTCTCGGCCGGCGGGACCTCCCAGGGCCGGGCCGCCGACGCCCACACGGCGAACGCGACCGCCGCGACGACGAACAGGCCCCACAGCAGCCGGCGGGCCACCCGCTCCAGGCGGGCGCGCCGCGCCCCGCTCGCCGCCGCCCGTACGGCGAGGTCCGCGGGGACCGGTGGATGCGGGGTGTCGAGCATCCGCCGGACCGCCGCCTCCTTGTCCTCGTGCCGGGTCACGCGGCGGTTCCGGCGTCGCGGTCGGAGGTCGCCCTCAGCGCCGCGACCGAGCGCGCGCAGACGGCGCGGACGCGTGCCTCCGGCAGTCCGAGCAGCGCCCCGACCTGCTCCTCGGCGACGCCCTCGTACAACCGGAGGACGACGACGAGCCGTTCCTGCGGGTGGAGGGCGGAGAGCACCCCGCCCCGGCCCGCGCGGTACCGCCGTGCGGTGCGCGCGAAGCGGGCGGCGAGGTCGCGTCGGGTGAGGTCGTACGGGTCCTCGTCGCGCAGCCGGCCCCACACCGCGTACGTGTGGGCGAGGGCGGCGGTCAGCAGCGTCCTGGCGTGCGGGTTGCGGGTGCGGGTCTCGGCGGTGAGGAGGGTCGCGGCGTGCAGCAGCCGGCCCGCCGCCCCGGCCACGAACGCCTCGAACTCCCGGACGCGGTAGGCGTGTTCGGTGCCGGTTCCGCTTCGATGCTCTCGCACGTCCTCATCTGAGGGCAGCGCGGGGGCGGGGTCAAGAGGTCGGCGTGGACTCGCTCGTTCCCTCGGACGCGGAAGGGGTCGCGGACGGGGCCGAGGAGGGCGCCGCGGACTCGGGGGCGGACTCCGTGGTGGATTCGGCGGCCGGATGGCCCAGGTGCGCCGACTGCCGTGCGGACAGCGCGGTGTTGAAGCGCGTGAGCAGGGTGCAGAACGACTCGCGCTCGGCCGGCGTCCAGCCCTCCGTGACCTCCACCATCAGCTGGCGGCGCGAGGAGCGGACCTCCTCCAGGCGGGTCAGGCCGCGCTGCGAGAGCTGGAGGACGACCGCCCGCCCGTCCTCCGGGTGCGAGGTGCGCTTCACCAGGCCGGTGTCGACGAGCGGCGCGACCTGCCGGGTGACCGTCGACGAGTCGATGCCCATGCCGGCGGCCAGCGCCTTGACGCCCATCGGGCCTTCCTGGTCAAGGCGGTTGAGCAGGAGGTAGGCCGCGCGGTCCATGGAGTTCCGCAGCTGGCCGGTGCCGCCGAGGCGGGTCTGCTCGGCCCGGCGGGCGAAGACGGCCACCTGGTGCTGGAGGGCGTCGAGGAGACCGGGGTCGAGCTCAGTCGTCATGTCCTGAGATGTGGGCATGGCTGTGGGTCTCTCTCGTGCGGGGGTGGTCGGTCGGTGGGGGACAGAGTACGCGGCCCCGGGGAGGTCCGTACCGGGGCTGCGTAAACCGTTTCGCGCCCCTGCCCGCCGGGCGGCCATCAGGGCCGTGAGCTGCGAGACTTGGTGTCATGAGCTTCCGTACGCGAGACCCCTTGCATCACCTCATGCTGGACGACGTGCGAGGGGCTCAGAAGATGCTGGCCGGGGTGGCCCGGGTGACGGCGATGGAGGGCAGCCGCCATCTGTCGTCGCTGGTGGGAGCGCCGGTCCAGTTCAAGTGCGAGAACCTCCAGCGGACCGGTTCCTTCAAACTGCGCGGGGCGTACGTACGGATCGCCGGGCTGCGGCCCGAGGAGCGGGCCGCCGGGGTCGTCGCGGCCTCCGCCGGGAACCACGCGCAGGGCGTCGCGCTCGCCTCGAATCTCCTCGGGGTGCGCGCCACCGTCTTCATGCCGGTCGGCGCCCCGCTGCCGAAGGTCGCGGCGACCCGCGAGTACGGGGCCGAGGTGCGGCTGCACGGCCATGTCGTGGACGAGACGCTCGCGGCGGCGGAGCAGTACGCGCGGGAGACCGGGGCGGTCTTCATCCACCCCTTCGACCATCCCGACATCATCGTGGGGCAGGGCACGGTGGGCCTGGAGATCCTGGAGCAGTGCCCGGAGGTCCGGACGATCCTCGTGGGCGTCGGCGGCGGCGGTCTCGTGGCCGGCATCGGACTCGCGGTGAAGTCGCTGCGCCCGGACGTGAAGGTGATCGGCGTGCAGGCGGAGGGCGCGGCCGCGTACCCGCCCTCGCTGGCCGCCGGGCACCCGGTGGTGGTCGAGTCGCCGGTGACGATGGCGGACGGGATCAAGGTGGGGCGGCCGGGAGACGTGCCGTTCTCGCTGGTCCAGGAGTACGTCGACGAGGTCGTCACGGTCTCCGAGGACGCGCTGTCGTCGGCGCTGCTGCTCTGCCTGGAGCGGGCGAAGCTGGTCGTCGAACCGGCGGGCGCCAGCCCGGTCGCGGCCCTGCTCAGCGACCCGAAGGCCTTCCGGGGGCCGGTCGTGGCCGTCCTGTCCGGCGGGAACGTCGACCCGCTGCTGCTCCAGCGCATCCTGCGGCACGGCATGGCCGCGGGCGGCCGCTACCTGAGCCTGCGGCTGCGGGTCACGGACCGGCCGGGGGCCCTGGCGACCCTGCTCGCGGTGCTCACGGTGGCCGACGCGAACGTCCTGGACGTCAGTCACGTACGGACCGACCCGCGGCTCGGCCTGACGGAGGCGGAGGTCGAACTCCACCTGGAGACGAAGGGCCCGGAACACTGCCGCGAGGTGGAGGACGCCCTGAGGGACGCCGGGTACACGGTCCTGGGCTGACCTGGGCGCCCCATGATCATGTGGCGCGCGTCACAAATCCATTGGGCGTGGAGGGTGCGCTGATCCTAGGATCGGTGGGGAAAACGCCTCCTCTCCCCAGGAGAATCCACATGCCAGGCGCGATCCATGCCGAGGGTCTGGTGAAGACCTTCGGCGACGTACGAGCTCTGGACGGCGTGGACCTGGACGTGCCGGAGGGCACCGTCCTGGGTCTGCTCGGCCCGAACGGCGCGGGGAAGACGACCACCGTCCGCGTGCTGACCACCCTCCTCCGGCCGGACAGCGGGAAGGCCGTCGTCGCAGGCGTGGACGTCCTCAAGCACCCCAACGAGGTGCGCCGCTCGATCGGTCTCTCCGGCCAGTTCGCGGCCGTAGACGAGTACCTCACCGGCCGCGAGAACCTCCAGATGGTCGGGCAGCTCTACCAGATGAAGGCGAAGGCCGCGAAGGCCAGGGCCGGCGAACTCCTGGAGCGGTTCGGCCTCGCCGACGCCGCCGACCGTACGGCCAAGACGTACTCCGGAGGCATGCGCCGCCGCCTCGACCTCGCGGCGGCCCTGGTCGTCTCCCCTCCGGTGATGTTCATGGACGAGCCGACCACCGGCCTCGACCCCCGCAACCGGCAGGCCCTGTGGGAGGTCATCAAGGAACTCGTCGCGGGCGGCACGACCCTGCTCCTCACCACCCAGTACCTGGAGGAGGCCGACCACCTCGCCCACGACATCTGCGTCGTCGACCGGGGCAAGGTCATCGCGCGCGGCACCTCCGACCAGCTGAAGGCCCAGACGGGCGGCGAGCGCGTCGAGGTCGTCGTCCACGCACCGGAGATGATCAGCGGCGCCCGGGACGTCCTCGCCCGCTACGGCGTGGCCGGCGACGGCCGCGGGGAGGTGTCCGTCGAGAACCACACCCGCAAGCTCATCGTCCCCGTCACCGGCGGCGCCAAGCTCCTCGCCGAGGTGATCCGCGACCTGGACGCCATCGGCGTGGAGATCGACGACATCGGACTGCGCCGCCCCACCCTCGACGACGTCTTCATCTCCCTCACCGGCCACGCGGCCGAGCGGGACGAAGGGGACGAGAAGGAGGTCGTCACGTGACCACCACCCTTGAGGGCCCGGGCCGCCTGGCCCCGCGCCCGCGCGGCGGAGCCGTCCAGTCCGTCGGCGACTCGCTCGTCATCGCCCGCCGCAACCTGATCAGGATGTCCCGGATCCCCGAGATGATCATCTTCGGGCTGATCCAGCCGATCATGTTCGTGGTGCTGTTCAGCTACGTCTTCGGCGGCTCCATGCAGATCGGCGGGACGACCTCCCCGGCCGTCTACCGCGAGTTCCTGATGGCCGGCATCTTCGCCCAGACCGTCACGTTCGCCACGGCGGGCGCGGGCGCGGGCATCGCCGACGACATGCACAAGGGCCTCATCGACCGCTTCCGCGCCCTGCCGATGGCCCGCGGCGCGGTCCTCACCGGCCGCACCCTCGCCGACCTGGTGCAGACGACGCTCACCCTGTTCGTGCTCGCGATCGTCGCCCTGCTGGTCGGCTGGCGCATCCACGAGGGCGTCCCGAAGGCGCTCGGCGCCTTCGCCCTCCTGCTCCTCCTCGGCTACGCCTTCTCCTGGATCGGCGCCCTGATCGGCCTCTCGGTCCGCACCCCCGAGGCCGCGACCTCGGGCGGACTGATCTGGCTCTTCCCGGTCACGTTCATCTCGAACGCGTTCGTGGACTCCAGCAAGCTGCCGTCCTGGCTGCAGACCATCGCCGAGTGGAACCCGTTCAGCGCGACGGTCCAGGCCTGCCGCGTGCTGTTCGGCAACCCGGGCGTCTCGACGTCCGACGCCTGGCCCATGCAGCACCCGGTGTGGGCGTCGCTCCTCTGGTCGGTACTGATCATCGTGGTGTTCAGGACGCTGTCGGTACGGAAGTACCGCTCGGCGACGGCGTGAGACCCGCCGCCCCGGCCCGTACGGGTCAGGGCAGGTAGCTGGTGACGACGAGGCCGTCGGGGAAGGTGAGGAAGAGCGCCCCTCCGGCGGCCAGCAGCTCTCCCGCGGTCTCCGCCTTGAACCCGTCCGGAAGATTGGGCTCGAACGAGTCGATCTCGTCGTCGGAGCGCGGTCCGGCCGCGGGGTAGGAGACGACGGCGTCGTTCGCCGCCGTCACGACACGGTCGCCGGCGAAGACGACCTGCCCCACCTGCGTCACGGCGCCGGCGGGCGGTTCGGCGCTCCACCGCTGCGTTCCGCTCGTCAGGTCGTACACGGTCACCCGGCGTCGTCCGCTGACCGTGGCGACGAGGCCGGCCGTGTTCACGGCGGGCCGGACGGTCACCGCCTGACCGAAGGTACGCAGACGCTTCAGCGAACCGCCGTCGAGGACGACCACCGCCTCCGCCTCCTGGTCACGGCAGACCACGCTGCCGGTCCGCTCGTGCACGCTCATGTCCAGGCAGGGCTGCGCCGCGCGCCCGGCCTCCCTCCCGTCCCGCGCGTCCAGGACCACCAACGTGCCCAGGGCGGACAGGTGCACCCGACCGTTCGCCACCACGATCTCCTCCGGCGTGACGTCGACCGGGCTCCGCCACAGTTCGCGGCCCGCACCCCCGCCGTCGTCGAGCCGCACCGCGGTCACGAGCCCGTCATTCGTCCCGCTCTCGACCTGGTCCAGCCGGAAGTAGGTCGTGTAGAGGACGCCGTCCGCGAAGTCGGTCCTCTTCGGGGCCCAGTCGGGTCCCGGGCCGGTCGGCGGCCCCTTCCGGACGCCATCCCGGAGCCCGTACGCGGTCACGCCCGCCGCTCCCGTCACGTGGACGTGGTCGCCGACCACCGCCGGGTACTGGGCGTTGGCCATGATCCCGAACTCGTCGCGCCGGCCCGGAACGGACCACAGCTCGCGGCCGTCGGACGCGTCGAGCCCCACCAGCGCCCCACCGGTGCCCGAGCAGACCAGCACCTCCGGGGAGAGCGCACACGAACCGTTCGCCGCCTCGGTGCGCGCCAGCCACGGCGACCAGCCCGCCGGACGGTACGCGCGGTCCGTACCGGCTCCACCGAAGTCGTTGTCGCGGCCCTTGCCGCCGTACGGCAGGACGACCTGGCTCAGCGTCGCGGGGGCCGTGGTGCCGGCGGACGCCGAGGGCCCCGACGGCCCCCCGGCCCCGCCCGCGGCGGCCCCGGCCTGTCCGTCCGGACGGTTCAGCAGCACCACACCCGCCGTCGCGACCACCGCCACCGCCACCACGCCCGCCACGACCGCGCCCCACGGACGACGCCGCTCGACAGGGACGGGCGGGAGCACAGGCCGGTCGCTCATGGCCGTGGGGGAGTACGGCACCACAGGACCGAGCGTCGGCAGATCGGCCACGCCCGCGCCGGAGGCGGCCGCCTCCCCGGCCCGCACGGCCGCCTCCCCGGACTCGGCGAGCAGCGACAGCACCCCTCCGGGCCAGGGGAAGACCTCGGGCGGCTCTCCGCCGCCGAGCAGCTCCGCCAGCTCGGCCGCCGAAGGCCGCTCCGCCGGGTCGAGCCGCAGACAGCGCGCGAGAACGGGCCGCAACTCCTCCGGGACCGGGTCCAGGTCGGCTTCCGCCCGGCTGATCCGGAAGATCACGGCCGCCATCTCGTCGTCGTGGAACGGCCCCCGCCCGCTCGCCGCGAACGCGAGCACCGCGCCCAGACAGAACACGTCCGACGCGGGCACCACCGCCCGGCTCCCCATCAGGTGCTCCGGTGACATGAACCCGGGCGAGCCCACGACGAGCCCGGTCGAGGTCAGCGCCGTCGCCTCGAAGGCCTGGGCGATGCCGAAGTCGATGAGCTTGGGCCCGGCCGCGCCGAGCAGCACGTTCGCCGGCTTCAGGTCCCGGTGCAGCACCTGCACCCCGTGCACGGCGTCCAGGGCGCGGGCGAGCTCGGCACCCAGGGCCCGTACGGCCCCGACGGGCAGCGCCCCCGCCCGTACGACCGCCTCCGCGAGCGAGGGCCCCGGCACGTACTCGGTCGCCAGCCAAGGCGAGGACGCGTCGGCGTCCGCGTCGAGGAGCCGCGCCACCCCGGGCCCGTCCACGCTCCGGGCCGCGGCGATCTCGCGCCGGAAGCGGGTCCTGAAGTCCCCGTCGACCTCCAGGTCCTCCCGCACGGTCTTCACCGCGACCATCCGGTGCGGATCGGCCGTCGGCGCGTCGGCCCGGCACGCGAGATGCACCTCGCCCATGCCGCCCGCGCCGAGGCGGGCGAGCAGCCGGTAGGGGCCGATGAGCCGTGGGGGCCGTCCCGGGGGCAGGGCTTCCAGCAACGTACTTACTCCTTCTCGCCGGGGAGCTCGACGGACGCGACGGCCCCCTTGTCGTAGACGACGTACGCGATCCCGCCGACCGGAAGCACCTCCGGCTGCCGGAACTGCTTGCTGATCGTGTGGCCGTGGTCGATGTCGAAGTCCTCCTCCCTGACCCGCGGGCCGGGAGCACCCGGAACCCGGGTGACCCTGAGCCCGCCCGGCTTGCCGTCGGCGCCGAGCCGCACGGTGTAGAGCGAGGAGTGGTCGGCGTACACGACCCGGTCGCCGGCGAGCAGGGGCGATGACCAGCTCTGGCCGAGCCCGGCGGGCGTGGCCGTGGCCGGGTGGGCGGCGAGCGTCTTCCCGCTGCGCGGGTCGAGGATCCGCACCCCCTTGTCGAAGGTCACGACGGCGTGCGGACCGATCGCCGTGGGGGCCGCCGCGCCGAGCGCGCCGGAGAGTGTCGCCCTGGGGGCGAGGGTGCGGGCGTCGAGCAGATGAAGCGAGGTGTCGGTGTCTCTGCCGGACCCGGCGCCGACGCAGTACGCCGACGCGCCGAGCACCTTGATCTCGCGGCACGTGTCGGCGTCCGGTTCGGCCTGTCCGAGGAGGGTTCCCTTCTTGCCGTCGTACGCCACGAGACCGCCCTGGCTGAGGGCGTAGACGACCCCGTCGGCGTAGGCCACCGGCTCGTAGGCCCTGCGTTCCGCGCTGGAGATGTCCCCGTTGGTGAGGCCGTGCGACCAGAGCTGCCGTCCGTCGGCCAGGGAGAACGCCGTCAGAGCGACCAGGTCCCCCGTGCTGTCCTCGGCGAGTTCCGTCGCCGCGAAGACGATCCCGTCGGCGACGACGGGCCGGGTGTCCCAGAAGTTCTGCGGTCCCAGGGCCGGCTTCTCCCAGCGCACCACCCCCGTCCGCGCGTCGCGGACCTGGAGCATGTACCCGGCGACGAGAACCACGGCGTCGTCGTGGACCGTGGGACGGGTGGCGGCCCCGCTCACGAAGGGGTAGGCGGTGGGGCTGATGTAGGTCTCACCGGGCGTGTCCGCGGCCCGCGGAACGTCCCACAGCCTCCTCCCGCTCGCCGGGTCCAGCGCCTCGTACCGCCCGTCCGTCGTCCGGCACACCAGCACCTTCTCGCCGGCCGAGCAGCCGAACGCGGGCGCCGTCAGCTTCGTCTGCCACGGCTTCCAGCCGGCCGGCCGCTGGGCCGCGTTCTGCGGGACGACGCCCGAGGCGTCGGCGAGGCCCCGGTCGTCGACGCCGGGGACGCGGGGCCCGGCGGCGGGGGCGGCCTTCGCGGGGGCCCGGGGCTCCTTCTCGTCCTCCGGCCACAGCAGGTACGCGCCGAGGCCACCGGCCACGACCGCGAGGGCCAGCGCGGCGGCGAGGGCGCGCCGCCGCCGCGCGCGCCGGGGAGCGGCGGGCGGTGCGACGGGCCCGAGGGTCGGGACGGAGTGCAGTCCGGGGACGGCCGGGGTGACGACCGGACCGGCCGCCGGCGGGACCTCCAGGAGGGGCCCGCCCGAGGCCACGAGCCGGGCGAGCTCCGTCCCGTATTCGCCGATGTGGTCCCGTACGCCCTCCGGCCAAGGGAAGACCTTCGAAGCCCCGCCCCCGAGCAGCTCCGCGAGCGCCTCCGGGGTGGGCCGGGCCGCCGGGTCCAGGGCCAGGCAGGCGGCGACGGTCCCGCGAAGCTCGTCCGGCACCCGGCTCAGGTCGGCCTCGGCCTGGCTGACGCGGTAGAGGACGGCGGCGAGCGGCCCGTCGCCGAAGGGGTCCTCGCCGGTCGCCGCGTAGCAGAGCAGCGAGCCGAGGCAGAACACGTCGGAGGCGGCGGTCACCCGGCGGGCGCCCGCCACGTGCTCGGGGGACATGAAGGAGGGGGTGCCGACCATCAGGCCGGTGGCGGTCATGGTGGTCGCGGTGTCGCTGCGGGCGATGCCGAAGTCGATGAGCCGGGGTCCGTCGACGGAGAGCATCACGTTGCCGGGCTTGAGGTCCCGGTGCAGGACCCCGGCCCTGTGCAGGTCGGCGAGGGCGCGGGCGACGTCGGCGCCGAGCGCGCGGACGGTGGCGACGGGGAGGGCGCCGCCGCGCCGTACGGCCTGCGAGAGGCTGGGCCCTGGGACGTACGCGGTGGCCAGCCAGGGCACCCCGGCGTCGGCGTCGCCGCCGAGCGGGGCGGCGGCGTACGGGCTGTCGACGAGCGCGGCGACCCTGATCTCACGGCGGAAGCGGTCCCGGAATGCGGGAGAGCCCGCGACGTCCCGCCGGACGGTCTTCACGGCGACGAAGGTCCCGGCCACGGGCCCGGCCCCGGCCACAGACCCGCCCACCGGCCCGGCTCCGGCCCCGGCCACGGGCTCGTCTCCGGCGGCGGGGCCGTCCACGGCGCCGTCACGCCCGAGGAACACCTCTCCCATGCCGCCCGCGCCGAGCCGCGCGAGCACCTCGTACGGTCCGATCCGGCGCGGTGTGTTCTCGCGCAGCGGTCCCAGCACTTCGCCCCCTCCCCCTGGTGACGCGACGTCAGGCCCGCATCATGGCATGTCCGCCGCAAGACGAAGGGCCGGGCCCCCGAGGGGTCCGGCCCAGCGCGTGGAACAGTGGATCAGGGGCCTCAGCCGGTGTACGGCTTCGCGCTGAGGATCTTCACCGCGGCCTTCTTGCCGTTCGGCAGCTCGTACTGGGCGTCGTCGCCGGCCTTCTTGCCGTTGACGCCGACGCCGAGCGGCGACTGCGGCGAGTAGGTCTCGATGTCACCGCTCGCGTACTCGCGGGAGGCGAGCAGGAAGGTCATCGTGTCGTTCTCGTCGCCGTCGAAGGCGATCGTCACGACCATGCCCGGCTCGACGACGCCGTCGTCCGCCGGGGCCTCGCCGACCTTGGCGTGCTGGAGCAGCTGGGTGAGCTGGCGGACCCGGAGCTCCTGCTTGCCCTGCTCCTCCTTGGCCGCGTGGTACCCGCCGTTCTCGCGCAGGTCGCCCTCTTCGCGCGCCGCGGCGATCTTGGCGGCGATCTCGGTACGCGCGGGACCAGACAGGTACTCAAGCTCGTCCTTGAGCTTGTTGTACGCCTCCTGGGTGAGCCAGGTGACGTTGTCGCTGGTCTGGGTCACAGGTGCTCCTCGTAGGTACTGGGAATACAAAGCATCGCCCTACACGGGAAAGCTGTGTGTCCCGGGTGGGCGAAACCACGAGCCTAACAATGAGTGGCGAAAAGCGGGAGGACATAACCATCAAGGATGGCGTCACCCCAGGTCACCGCAGTGACTCGCCGGGACTCGACACCCGCTCCCTACCCACCGCTACCGAGCCGTACACCCCACGAGTTCGGCACTCGTCGCGTGGGCGGTGGTGCGGAGCGAGAAGACGCGGTCGACCCGGCTGCCGGGGTCGTCGATCCGGACGTCCTTGCGGGCCACCTCGGCGCCGTCCTCGGAGCGCGAGCGCAGGGTGCAGACGCCCTTGACGCCCTCGTCCTTGCGGACCTCCAGGTGCACCTGCACCTCGGTGGCGCTGACCACGTCGAACTTGATCATCTCGGCGCTGATCTTGCTGTCGATGACGTAGTGCCAGCCGAACCAGCCCATCAGGCCGAGGAAGAGGACCCCGAGCACCGCGCCCGTGACTTTGAGCTTGCGGTCCGCCGCCTCGTCCGCGGAGCGGCCGTAGCGCCCCTCGGGCAGCTGCTCTCGCACCGCGCTCATGATCGATCCTCTCGAAGCCGGGGGTGGCGGAATTTTCACTCCCCCGATTCCGTCACTATAGAGACCACCCTCCGCGTCGAATCACTGAGGATCGAGTCTTGACTGAGCAGCTTCGACTGATGGCCGTGCACGCCCACCCCGACGACGAGTCGAGCAAGGGTGCGGCCACGATGGCCAAGTACGTGTCCGAGGGGGTGGACGTCATGGTGGTGACGTGCACGGGCGGCGAGCGCGGCTCGGTCCTCAACCCGCAGCTTCAGGGCGACCCCTACATCGAGGCGAACATCCACGAGGTGCGCCGCAAGGAGATGGACGAGGCCCGCGAGATCCTCGGCGTCTCCCAGGAGTGGCTGGGCTTCGTCGACTCGGGCCTGCCCGAGGGCGACCCGCTGCCGCCGCTCCCCGAGGGCTGCTTCGCCCTGGAGGACGTCGACACCGCCGCCGGTGCGCTGGTCCGCAAGATCCGCGCGTTCCGCCCGCAGGTCGTCACGACCTACGACGAGAACGGCGGGTACCCGCACCCCGACCACATCATGACCCACAAGATCACGATGGTGGCCTTCGACGGCGCGACCGACACCGAGAAGTACCCGGAGGCCGAGTTCGGCCCGGCCTGGGAGCCCCTGAAGCTCTACTACAACCAGGGCTTCAACCGTCCCCGCACCACCGCCCTGCACGAGGCGCTGCTGGCCCGCGGCCTGGAGTCCCCGTACGGCGAGTGGCTGGAGCGCTGGAGCGAGTTCGAGCGCAAGGAGCGGACGCTCACCACCTTCGTGCCCTGCGCCGACTTCTTCGAGATCCGCGACAAGGCCCTGATCGCCCACCGCACCCAGATCGACCCCGACGGCGGCTGGTTCCGGGTGCCGATGGAGATCCAGAAGGAGGTCTGGCCGACGGAGGAGTACGAGCTCAGCAAGTCGCTGGTCCCGACCTCCCTCCCCGAGGAAGATCTCTTCGCGGGCATCCGCGACAATGCCTGACATGAGCGCACACCTGGCACTGACCCAGCTTGTCCCCTTCGCCGCTGAAGAGCTGGACAAGAACAAGGTGACCCCCGGCGTCCTCGGCTTCGTCGTCTTCGCCGTCCTGGCCCTCGCGGTCTGGCAGCTGATGAAGTCGATGAACCGGCACATGGGCAAGGTCTCCTTCGAGGAGGCCCCGGACCCGGCGGCCGGGCAGGACACCCCGGCCGGCACCCCCGGAAAGTAGCGGAGGCGCCCTCCGTCCCGTACCTCTCCGACGGGTACGGGCCGGAGGGCGTTTCCGTACGCCCGGCGTGAGCGCGCCGCGCGGGACACCGGCACAGCGGGAGACCGCTGCGGCAGGATGGGCCCATGCCGAACCGACTGGCCCATGAGACCTCCCCGTACCTCCTTCAGCACGCCGACAACCCGGTCGACTGGTGGCCGTGGTCGGCCGAGGCCTTCGAGGAGGCCCGGCGCCGCGACGTCCCCGTACTGCTCAGCGTCGGGTACAGCTCCTGCCATTGGTGTCACGTCATGGCGCACGAGTCCTTCGAGGACGACGCCACCGCGGCCCTGGTCAACGAGCACTTCGTCGCCGTCAAGGTCGACCGCGAGGAGCGCCCCGACGTCGACGCCGTCTACATGGAGGCCGTGCAGGCCGCCACCGGCCAGGGCGGCTGGCCGATGACCGTCTTCCTCACCCCGGACGCCGCCCCCTTCTACTTCGGTACGTACTTCCCGCCCGAGCCCCGCCACGGCATGCCGTCCTTCCCGGAGGTCCTGGAGGGCGTGAGGGGCGCCTGGGCCGACCGGCGGGACGAGGTCGGCGAGGTCGCCGAGCGCATCGTCAAGGACCTCTCGGGCCGCTCCCTCGCCTACGGCGGCGAAGGCGTCCCCGGTGAGGAGGACCTCGCGCAGGCCCTCCTCGGCCTCACCCGCGAGTACGACGCGACCCGCGGCGGCTTCGGCGGCGCCCCCAAGTTCCCGCCGTCGATGGCCCTGGAGTTCCTGCTCCGCCACCACGCTCGTACGGGCTCCGAGGGCGCCCTCCAGATGGCCGCCGACACCGGCGAGGCCATGGCCCGCGGCGGCATCTACGACCAGCTCGGCGGCGGTTTCGCCCGCTACGCCGTCGACCGCGCCTGGGTCGTGCCCCACTTCGAGAAGATGCTGTACGACAACGCCCTGCTGTGCCGGGTGTACGCCCACCTGTGGAAGGCCACGGGCAGCGACCTGGCCCGCCGGGTCGCCCTGGAGACCGCCGACTTCCTGGTCCGCGAGCTCCGCACCCCCGAGGGCGGCTTCGCCTCCGCGCTCGACGCGGACTCCGACGACGGCACGGGCAAGCACGTCGAGGGCGCCTTCTACGTCTGGACCCCCGAACAGCTCGCCGCGGTCCTGGGCGAGCAGGACGCCGCCCTCGCCGCCGCCCACTACGGCGTCACCGAGGACGGCACCTTCGAGCACGGCAGCTCCGTCCTCCAGCTCCCGCCGGAGGCGGGCCCGGCCGACGCCGACCGGATCGCCTCGATCCGCGCCCGGCTCCTCGCCGCCCGCGAGGAGCGCGAGCGCCCGGGGCGCGACGACAAGGTCGTCGCCGCCTGGAACGGCCTCGCCATCGCCGCCCTCGCCGAGACCGGCGCCCTCTTCGACCGCCCCGACCTCGTCGACCGCGCGACCGAGGCGGCCGACCTGCTCGTACGGGTCCACATGGACGAGTCCGCCCGGCTCACCCGTACCTCGAAGGACGGCCGGTCCGGCACCAACGCGGGAGTCCTCGAGGACTACGCCGACGTCGCCGAGGGCTTCCTCGCCCTCGCCGCCGTCACCGGCGAGGGCGCCTGGCTGGAGTTCGCCGGCTTCCTCCTGGACATCGTCCTCGACCGCTTCACCGCCGAGGGCGGGGCCCTGTACGACACGGCCCACGACGCCGAGGCACTGATCCGCCGCCCGCAGGACCCCACGGACAACGCCACCCCGTCCGGCTGGACCGCCGCCGCCGGCGCGCTGCTCTCGTACGCAGCCCACACCGGCTCCGAGGCCCACCGGGCCGCCGCCGAAGGAGCCCTCGGCGTCGTCAAGGCCCTCGGCCCGCGCGCCCCCCGCTTCATCGGCTGGGGTCTCGCCGTCGCTGAGGCGCTCCTCGACGGGCCCCGGGAGATCGCCGTCGTGGGCGCCCCCGACGACGAGGCCTTCCAGGCGCTGCGGCGCACCGCGCTCCGGGCCACCGCCCCCGGTGCGGTGCTCGCCGTCGGAGCCCCCGGCGGCGAGGAGTTCCCGCTCCTGAAGGACCGGCCCCTGGTGGGCGGGTCACCGGCCGCGTACGTGTGCCGTCACTTCACCTGTGACGCGCCGGTCACCGACCCGGACGAGCTGCGCCGGAAGCTCTGAGGCTTCCGGCGGAACGGGGACGGCCCCGCAACCCCTCCGAGGAGGGGCGGCGGGGCCGCACCGTTGCCGAGCGTCGTCGCTCAGCTGTTGCCGGCGCCGTTGCCGGACAGCACGGGGATGTCGCTGAGGATGTGCGACAGCGGCTCGTCACCCTTGGCCTGGGTGGAGTTCTCCGTGCACTGCTGGTTCTGCGGGGAGGACAGGACGTTGATGTCCTGGACCGCGATCGGGACCAGGCCGACGATCGAACCGGCGTTGACCTTGGCCGGCAGACCGATGCACGGCTTGTTCAGGGAGCCCTGGACGAGCGCGAACTGCGGGCTCATGTCGCCGTGCGTGGAGGAGTTGCCGAACTCCTGGTGCGCACCGTTGCCGGACAGCGAGGTGGTGCCACCGTCGTCGGCGATGGCGAGCGCCTGACCGGCACCCGCCGCCGTCGCGCCGAGGACCGACGCAGCCACAGCAGCCGTAGCCAACAGCTTCTTCATTGTTCAGGCCTTTCGGATACTGGCTCGCTGAGTGCCGAGCCGTGCTGATCAACTGGTCAGAGGTGCGGAGGTTCCGCGATGTCCACCGGACGGACTACGGGCAGATGAGCGAACCGCCCGGGTCGGGCCGGTAGGTGGCCACGGGGATCTCGCTGGGCGCCACCTCGCCGGCCGCGGGCAGCGGGAGGTCCGCGCGCAGCCGCCCGAAGACCTTCGCGGCGCCCTCCTCGTCCCAGCCGACGGTGGACCCGACCCCCGCGATGTTCGGGTTGAAGCGGCGCACGGGCACGGTGGCGAACGTCGTACGCTCCGGGGGCAGGTTCCGGAGCCGCGCGGCGAGCGTGAGGAGTTCCGTCGCCGAGATGCCCCGCTCGGCCGCGGCCGTCCCGCGCAGGGTCGCCGCGAGGGCCCCCAGCCGAGCGGGATCGTCGAGGACGCCGTCGCGGAGCCGTTCCAGGGTGTTCACCACGAACTTCTGCTGCTTCCGCATCCGGCCGAAGTCCATCTGCCCGTCGGCCCGACGGGACCGCACGTACTGCAGCGCCTCGCCGCCGCCGACCGGTTTGGTGCCCGGCGCCAGGTCGAGCCCGGTGACCGTGTCCTTGAGGGGCGCCTCCGTACAGATGGGGACCCCGCCTTCGAGCTGGTCCACGGTGTCCATGAACCGCCGGAAGTCGATCTCCAGGTAGCGGTGGACGGGCAGTCCGGTCGTCGACTCGACGACCTCGACCGCGAAGGAGGAACCGCCCTCCGCCCAGGCTCCGTTGATCTTCGCCTGGTGAGCGGCGTGCAGCTTCCCGGTGCGCTGGTCGCGGTGCTGGTCGGGGAAGGTGGTGAGCGAGTCCCGGGGCAGGCTCACGACGTCGACCCGGTCGTTGTCCGCCGAGACGTGCACGAGCATCATCACGTCCGTGCAGTCGCACTCCTTCCCGCCGAGCCGGTAGCGCTCCTTCTCCTCCTCGGTGACACCCTTGCGGCTGTCGATGCCGACCACCAGGAGGTTCAGTCCCTGCTCCGGGGCGGGGAGTTCGGTGGGCGCGGCGGTGGCGAGCGCGCCGGGGGCGAGGGCGGCGAGGGCGGTGAGCGCCGCCGCGACGAGCAGCGGGCGTCGGGTCCGCCGGGGACGCGGGAATTTCATGCCCGCACGGTAATTCGACCGTCCTCGCACACAGGTACGCGACGCGACATGAACAGGACGAATCACTCTCCTGCGACGCCTGTGGAATGATGCGGGAATCGCAGCGGAAGGAGCGAAGATGGCGCCGGATCCCGGGAAATGGGAACGGATGGCCTTCATTCCGAAGAGCCGATATGTGAGCGACCCGTCCCCGGCGGACCGGACACCTTTCCCGGTCTATTCCGCCCTCGTGGACCAGTGGGTCCAGGCGGGCCGGGCGGTGCCGGGGGTGCCGGACCGGGAGTGGGAACGCCTGATGGCGACGCCGGTCTGGCCGACGTGGTGAAGAGGGAACGCACGGCAGCGAAAGGGGCCGCCCCGGAGGGCGGCCCCTGACGTGTGAACGTCGCGCGAAGGCGGAACGTCAGTTGTTGCCGACGCCGTTGCCCGAGAGGACCGGGATGTCGTCCAGGATGTGCGAGAGCGGCTCGTCACCCTTGGCCTGGGTGGAGTTCTCGGTGCACTGCTGGTTCTGCGGGGAGGACAGCACATTGATGTCCTGGACGGCGATCGGGATCAGGCCGACGATCGAACCGGCGTTGAGCTTGGCCGGCAGGCCGACGCACGGCTTGTTCAGGGAGCCCTGGACCAGTGCGAACTGGGGGCTCATGTTGCCGTAGGTGGCGGAGTTTCCGTACTCCTGGTGAGCGTGGTTGCCGCTCAGGGAGGTGGTGCCGCCGTCGTTGGAGATGGCGAGCGCCGGGGAGGCCACGGCGGCGGAGGCGCCGACGATGGAGACGGCCGCGGCCGCGGTGGCCATAACCTTCTTGATCACAAGAGTTCCCTTCTAGAACCGGCTCCGTGCAGGGAGCGACCTGATCAACCGGCATGCGGACCCGGGGGTTCCGCTGTGTCACCCCCTTGGCGGAGCGCACTCGGCAGCGCGAAACGCGGTCCCAGTCGAACGGGTGAAGTGCCGGAACCCCGGGGGGACGTGCGCAGTTGAGCCCGTCGCATCAATCAGGTCGATTGGTGGGAACAGGAACGGAATCACCGTGATCAAGAAGATTATGGCGGCTGCGGCTGTTACGGCCTCTGTTGTCGGCGCTTCTGCTGCGGCGGCCTCCCCGGCGCTTGCCATCGCCGACGACGGCGGTACGACCTCGCTCAGCGGCAACGGCGCGCACCAGTCGTTCGGCAACTCGAAGACCAAGGGCGACATGAGCCCGCAGTTCTCTGCCGTCCAGGGTTCGCTGAACAAGCTGTGCCTCGGCGTCCCGGTCAAGGGCAACGTCGGCTCGGTCGTCGGCATCCTCGTCCCGGTCGCGGTCCAGGACATCAACGTCCTGTCCTCCCCGCAGAACCAGCAGTGCGCGGAGAACTCCACCCAGGCGAAGGGCGACGAGCCGCTGTCGCACATCCTGGAGGACATCCCGGTCCTCTCCGGGAACGGCGCCTACAACGGCTGATCCGCATCGCGCACGACAGGGCCGGCGGGAACGTTCATGTTCCCGCCGGCCCTGTTCTGTGCGGTCCGTGCGCGCAATGGAGTGAAAAAGCGAATGTCGTGTCGGTCGCGGTTTCCTTTGTGCGGCACGTTCGTTGTCTTTTGTGCAATGTCTTCCGTCCCGGAAAGGATCCAGACGAAATGAACTGTAAGAAGGCTGCGGCCGTCGTCGCCGGAATCATCATGGCCATGGGTGCGGCGTCGCCCGCCTTCGCGGACGCGGACGCCCACGGTGCGGCGATCGGCTCGCCGGGCGTCCTGTCCGGCAACGTGGTCCAGGTCCCGATCCACGTGCCGATCAACGTCTGCGGCAACAGCGTGAACGTGATCGCCCTGCTGAACCCGGCGGTCGGCAACACCTGCGTCAACGCCTGACCCACGGCGACACGCGGACACAGGGGCCGGCCCCGGAGAGCATCCGCTCTCCGGGGCCGGCCCTCCGTCATGCCGCGACCGGCGCCTTCCCGCCCGTACGCGGCCGGTCCACCGAGCCGCCCCGGGCGTCCGACCGCAGCCGCCGCCGCACACCTCGCACGCGCCGCGCAGCGCGGGCGAG
This sequence comes from Streptomyces griseoluteus, assembly GCA_000717735.1. Lineage (GTDB taxonomy): Bacteria > Actinomycetota > Actinomycetes > Streptomycetales > Streptomycetaceae > Streptomyces > Streptomyces griseoluteus_A. Next base: position 36,208 of record JOBE01000040.1, read on the forward strand.
GGCATCCCGGCCCGGTCGAGGCTCGGGGTGAAGCCGGTGGCCGCGACGACGTGGTCGGTCTCCAGGACCGCCGCCCCGTCGGGACCGGCCACCTCCAGCCGGAGCCGCTCGTCCCCCGTCACCGTCGCCGAGGCGATCCGCCGCCCCAGGCGGACGTCCCCGACCTCCGCGAACCGCTCCCGGAGCCACCAGGCGCCGGAGGGGCCGAGGGCCGAGTCGAAGATCCGCCGGCGGGTACCGGCCGGCAGGCGCCGGAAGACACCCGGGGTGTCGGCGTACAGCTTGTTCTTCCAGCCGCAGCCGAGTCCCGTGTGCGGGGCGCGCAGCGCGGGCCACAGGCCGCGGTCGAGGGCCGGGGGCAGGGTGTTCCGGTTCAGCCGGTCCGCGCGGGCGATGATCCGGACGGCGGCGGCGCCCCCTTCGGCGAGGAGCGCGGCCGTCGCCAGGGCGGCCTGGCCCGCCCCGACGACGGTGTCGTCCCGGCCGGCGAAGCGGTCGAGCGCGCCGTGGTGGCTGGAATGGCTGACGTACCGCCGGGGCAGCTCCCACAGCGGCCCGGGGACCTCAATGAAGGGCAGGACGCCGACCGCGAGCGCCACCGGCCGGGCGCGGATCGGGTTCGCCGTCCTCGGTGAGCAGCTCGAAGCCGTCGCCGGCGGGCGCGACCGAGGCGATGAGACGTTCGTCGAGGGCGGGGACGGCCTGCCGGGTGAACCAGTCGCCGTACGAGGCGAAGAAGTCGACCGGGAGCGGCACCCCGTGGGCGGCGCGGACGCCCCGCCTGGCGGCGTAGGCGTCGAGACCGTACGCCCCCCTGCGGGTCGGACAGGTGGGGCAGGCCCAGGACCGCGCAGGTCCGGCGAGCGCGGCCTTGCCGGCGTCCCGCAGCTGCTGCTCCTCGGTCTGCTCCGGCAGCAAGAGGCGCGGGGAGAGTCGGTCACGCCGGCGGGCCGGCGTGAGGGCGCTGACGTCGTCGAGCGAGACCGGCAGTACGGGATGTGACGGGTCGTCGGTGGTCTCTCCGGCGATCCGGGTGAGGAGGGCGGCGAGTTCGGCGGAGGAATCCGTGCCGGGCCGGGCGCGGACCGAGCGGAGATGACGGGAGAGGGCGACCGGGCTCGTCGGCGATTCGACGACGGCGTGCACCTGGATTCCCGCCCGCCCGAGAGAGCGGTCGGCGCCGAGAGTGCCGTGATGGAAGGGGTTCCGGTCGAGCCGTACGAGGACGGTGGGTACGAGGGTGTCGAAACTCTGACGGCACGGCACGGCATGCCCTTCATCTCGGGTGGGTGCCCCAACTGGGCGATGAAATTCTCTAATGGACTACTGATCAGAGCGAGCCACCGTCCACGGTCGGCTCATTAGGAATACTTTCGGAGAATCGGATTGACGGATCATCAAAAGGCGTACGACGTGAAGGAGTGGCCATGGCAGCCGCACACCGGAGAACTTCGAGAATGTGGCTGGGGGTGTTCACCGCCGGTCTCCTCGCCTCGGGCTCAGTCGTGCTCTCGTCCCCCGCGCACGCCACCGAAGCCGTAACGGCCGGAGACCCCGGGCCGACCCTCTCCAGCGCCATGGGAGCCTTCCTCGACTCGGGCGCACTCGGGGTCGCCCGCATCGAACAGCTGCAGAGCTGGCTCGGCGGACGCGAACTCCGCGTCGGCCACACCTACCTGCCCGGCGACCTCTGGAAGAACATCGAGGGCCCGCCCGGCTTCCTCGACGCCTGGGCGGGCTGGCGCAACGAGAAGGCCGACCGGCTCTTCGTCCTCAACGTGCCCATGCTGGAACGCAACGAGGCCGGCGTCTCCGACGCCGAGGTCCGCCGCCAGCTCCAGCTCGGCGCGGCCGGGTACTACGACCACCACTTCCGCACCCTCGCCGAGCGCCTCGTCGACCTCCGGGCCGAGGACACCGTCATCGTCCTCGGCTGGGAGATGAACGGCACCACCTACACCCACCGCTGCGCGCCCGACCCCACTGCGTGGAAGAAGTACTGGAACCGGATCGTCGGCGCGATGCGCTCCGTACCCGGCCAGGAATTCCGCTTCGACTTCAACCCGAGCCGCGGCCGCGACGCCGTCCCGTGGACCGAGTGCTACCCGGGTGACGACGTCGTCGACATCATCGGCATGGATTCCTACGACCAGCCGCCGGGCTCCGACTTCGACCAGCACGTCAGCGAACCGTACGGGCTCCAGAAGCAGGTCGACTTCGCCGCCGAGCACGGAAAGGAGATCTCCTATCCGGAATGGGGTCTCTTCCGGAACGGCGACAACACCGAGTACATTCGGCGCATGCTGGAATGGTTGCGGCAGCACAAGCCGCTGTACCACACGATCACCGATTACTGCCCGCACGGCGTCTGGCAGTGCGACGACAATCCGCGGTCTTCGCAGATGTTCCGGCAGATGATGTACGGCATGGAACCGGAAATCCCGACGGAGCCGGAGATTCCCACGGAGCCGGAGATCCCGACGGAGCCGGAGCTGCCGACGGAACCGGAGATCCCGACGGACCCGACGGTTCCTGAGCCGAAGCCGGAGCCGAAGCCGGAGCCCAAGCCTGAGCCGAAGCCTGAGCCGAAGCCTGAGCCGAAGCCGGAACCGAAGCCGGAACCGAAGCCGGAACCGAAGCCGGAACCGAAGCCGGAACCGAAGCCGGAACCGAAGCCGGAGCCCAAGCCTGAGCCGAAGCCCGAGCCGAAGCCGGAACCCAAGCCCGAGCCCAAGCCCGAGCCCAAGCCGGAACCCAAGCCGGAACCCAAGCCCGAGCCCAAGCCGGAGCCCAAGCCTGAGCCGAAGCCGGAGCCGAAGCCGGAACCCAAGCCCGAGCCCAAGCCGGAACCCAAGCCCGAGCCGAAGCCGGAGCCCAAGCCGGAACCCAAGCCCGAGCCCAAGCCCTCCTGTTGGACCGTGAACCTCGGTTCATGGGTCGAGAGTTGGATCGGTGGGCCCGTCTGCGTCCCGAAGGACAACTGGAAGGACGAGGTCGACCTCGACTGGAAGGACGCCCTGACCGGCGTCTGGCCCTTCTGACCGGCCCGAGCCGGACCCCGGCGGCGGCGGAGTTCATCCGCCGCCGCTGCGCGGTGTGCGGCCGGGAAGGCGGCCGAGCGCCCTGCCCACCCAGGCGCGTTCGCGCGCCTGCCGGGCCGCCCAGCGGCGCGCGTCGGCGGCGCCCGCGCGCAGCCAGAGCAGCGGGGCCGTGCCCCGCCCGGTGAGCATGAGCCGCTGGTTGCCGACGGTCTCGGGCCGCCAGTGGTGCTTGTACGCCTCGGTGCCCCGCAGCATGCTCAGGGTGGCGCGTCCGCCGGCGCTGGTCTCCCCGGCGCCGTGCCGGAGCAGCATCGTCGCGACGTCGACCTTGCGGGCCCGCAGGGCCGGATCGGCGCCGTACAGATAGCCGCCGGCCAGTCGCGGGGACATCAGGGTGAGGTCGGCGGCGACGACGTCCCCGGCGAGCCGGAACTCGGTGACCATCGCGTCCCCGCGCTCCACCATCGGCCGCACGGCCCGGGTGAGGTGCTGGGCGAACCGGTCGCTGGTGTGCTCGGCGGTCACCCCGCGGTCCCGCCACTGGAGCTGATGGAGCTTCAGGAGACGGTCGAGCGCCGCCGGCACCTCGTCGCCGCTGACGACCCGCGCGTCGATGCCGAGGGCGTCCAGCTTGCGCAGCTTCGCGCGGACCCGCTGGGCCTTCCCCGAGGGGATCCGTTCGAGGAGCCCTTCCATGGGTACGGCGGGCAGTTCCAGGCACAGCGAATCGGGGAGCCGGCGCCGCGGGCCGCGCCACCGGGCGAACACCTGCTCGCTGGCCGCCCCTGGCCGTACCTCCCGCAGGTCGATCACCGCGCCCCTGGCGGCCCTGGCGATCCCGCGGGCCAGGGCGGGCGCGGCCTCCGGGCAGCCGTCGTCGAGGAGGACGTCCGTGAAGTCGGTGATCGTGCCGCCGAGCTGGGTGAGGGCGGGCAGCGGCCCCCGGGCCCGCATCAGGGGAGCGGCGGCGACGAGTCCGCCGTCCTCACGCCGTACGAGCACCACCCGCAGCGCACCGGGGCGGCCGTACGAGAGCCACCAGGAGTGCAGCCAGGCGTGGGACTGGAAGGGGGTGGCGGAGGAGCAGCGCCCGTACAGCGCCGTCCACTCGGCCGTGAGGCGCCCGAAGGTCTCCTCGTCACGGCAGATCTCCGTCCGCAGGGCTCTCGCGGCTTCCGTGGCTCTCGCGGTCACACCGACTCCGCCTGGTGTGCGGCGACCGCGGGGGCGGGCACGGCGGCGGGCGCGGACGCGGCGGACGCCTGGTGTGCGGCGGCCGGCTGCCGGGAGTGCCGGGCCTCGCGGGCGGCGGCGCGCTTCGGACGGACCAGGAGGGCCAGGCCGCCGAGGAGACCGCCGGCGCAGCCGCCGACGAGCGCGGAGAGCGGTGCGGAGGGGGAGACCGGGGCGACCGGCTTGGTGGCGCGGGAGAACTGGACGACCTTCACGCCCGTGCTGCCCGCCACGTGCGTGCTGTTGAGGACGAGCGCGCGGGCCACCCCGTCGGCCATGGACACGGCCTTCGCGGGCTTCTCGGCCCGTGCCGTGATCGAGATCATCGGCGCGTCGGGAGAGGTCGCGGCCTGCACGCTCCTGCGCAGGGTGTCGGCGCTGACCCCCGCCCACACCTGGGCGTCGCCGGTGACCGCGATGTCGGTGGCGACCCGCCCGTACGCCTGGGCGAAGCCGAGTGCCGCCGCCGGGTCGGACTTCTCGGCCGGTACGACGATGACGTAGCTGACCGCCGCGTACTCCGGGGTCTTGAGGGCCCCGTAACCGCCGCCGATGACGGCTCCGGCGAGGACGGCGGCGGGGAGCACCGCCCAGCGGCCCGGCGCGCGCAGGCGGGCGGGGAGGGAGGCACGGGGTGGGGTGGTCTTCATGGGTCGGGCTCTCTCACTTCACGGGGGAGGGGGTGCCGTGGACGGCCTGGTCGTAGAGGGACATCAACTGACCCGCGCTGTGCGCGATGTCGTAGCGGCGGGCCGCCGCCGGCAGCGGAAGCCTGGCGAGCCGGGCGTCCCGGATGCCGCGCAGCGCGGAGACCAGCTCCGGTACGGGTTCGCCGATCCGGCGTGCCCCCGGCGCCGCCTCCGGGGCCAGGTCGTCGATCGCGGGACACGCCACGTAGAGCACGGGCAGGCCGGCGGCGAGGGCTTCGACGACGGCGAGGCCGAAGGTCTCGTCGGGCGAGGTGGACACGAAGACATCCATGGCGGACAGCAGTTCGGGCAGCGAGGGGCCGACCGAGGTGACGGTCGGCGGGTCCTCGCAGGCCCCGGCGAGGAGCACCCGGCCGGCGGCGCCGCACTCGCGGGCCACCCGCAGCAGCTCCTCCCGCTGGTCGCCGTCGCCGACGAGGAGCAACCGGGTCTCCGGGACCGAGGCCACCGCCCGGACGAGCCGGTCGAACCGCTTCCCCGGTGTGAGCCGCCCGACCCCGCCGACGACGTACGCGTCCTCGGGGATGCCGAGGACGCCCCGGGTGAGGCGGCGGGCCCGCGCGTCGAAGGCGAAGCGGTCCGTCTCGATGCCGTTGGGGACGACCCGGATGCGGTCGGGGGGCACCCCCCAGTCGGCGAGCCGGCGGGCCACGCTCGGCGACACGGCGACCGTGGAGGTGCCGAGCCGCTCGGAGGCCAGATAGAGCGCGCGGGTGCCGGCCGAGAGCGGCCTGCCCTCGATCTGCGTCTCGCCGAGGGAGTGCTCGGTGGCGATGACGTTCCGTACCCCGGCCAGCCGGGCCGCCGTCCTGCCGTACACGCACGCCCGGTACAGATGCGTGTGGACGAGGTCGTAGCGGCCCTGACGGACGATCCGGGCGAGGCGGGGCAGCGCCCCGAGGTCGCGGTTGCCCGCCATGCCCAGATGGGTGACGGGGGTGCCGTCCGCCTCGATCCCCGCGGCGACGGCGCCGGGGTTGGTGAGGGTCACCACCCCGCTCTGCACCGGCAGGTGGCGAAGGAGCAGCCGCAGCTGCTGCTCGGCTCCGCCGATGCCGAGCCCGGTGATGACGTGCAGGACCTTCACGGCGCACCGACCACGGCGGGGCCGTACGGGGCGGGGAACAGGTCGGCCGGGTGGCGGCGGCGCACCGAGTGCAGGATGCGCTTGGCGGTGAGCCGCCAGGAGGTGTCGTCCTCCCCGATGTGGACGCGGGGCAGCGCGTACGCGCCGGTGAGCGGGCCCGGGTCGATCGCGCAGGCGTAGCGGTAGCCGGCCTTGCGCACGGCGTGGATGGCGCGCGGGTCGACCTTCCCGTACGGGTAGCAGAAGCCGTCCACGGGGCCGCCGGTCATCTCCTCCAGGAGGACGCGGCTCTCCCGGGTCTCGGCGGCGAGCACCGCGTCGTCGACCTCGGGGAGCGGCACGTGCGTGAGTCCGTGCGAGCCGATCTCCATGCCGGCCTCGGCGATCCGCACGATCTGGTCCTCGGACAGCAGGGACTTGCGCGGTCCGGCGGTGTCCCAGGCGTTCTCGCCGCCGAGCCGGCCCGGCAGGACGTAGACGGTGGCGGTGAAGCCGTGCCGGCGCAGCAGGGGCAGCGCCGAGTCGAGGAAGTCCGCGTACCCGTCGTCGAAGGTCAGGCCGACGAGCCCCTTGGCGCGCCCCTCGGCGGTGGCGGCGAGCAGCTCCCGGACCGAGACCCCGCGCAGTCCCCGGTCGCCGAGCCAGTGCAGTTGCCGGGCGAAGCGCACGGGGGAGACGGTCACCCGGTACGGGTCGTCAGCGGTGTCCGTGATCGAGTGGTACATCGCCACCCACAGGGGCGGTTTCACCCACAGGGGCGGCTTCGGCAGCAGACGGCGCAGCGCGGTGGCGGCGGGCATGGAGGGTCCTCCGGAAGGCGGAGCGGGGCAGAGGCGGAATCTCGGGCGCCTTGGCGGCGCAGGCGATGAAGAGCAGTAAGACACCGACGACGGCCAGGCCCGCGACGGCGACGGCGAGGGCGGCGGGGCCGATCGCGATCGAGGACAGCCAGCCGGCGCCGGTGGCCCAGGCGGACGCGGTGGCGAGTCGCAGCAGCCCCTCGCCGAGCCGGTCGACCCGGACCGGGACGGCCTGCCGGTGCGCGCCGCGCAGCAGCAGCACGGCGGTCAGCGTGATGCCGAGGGCGTTGGCGGCGGCGATGCCGACGGCGCCCCAGTGGTGGGCGCCGGGGACGCCCGCGGCGGCGGTCGTGACGAGCCCGGCGGCCATGGCGGCGGCCGGGTACCAGAGCGGGCGGGCGGCGGAGAAGTAGCAGCGGACCAGGGCGCCGACCATCGTCTGGCCGAGCAGGCCGAGGGCGTACACCCGCATGACGGCGGCCGTGGCGGTGGTGTCGGCGGCGCTGAACTCCCCCCTCTCGAAGAGGAGTTCGATGATCCGGGGGGCGGCGGCGATCACCGTCGAGGAGCCGACGAGGACGACGACCGCGGCGAGCAGCAGATCCCGTTCGACCCGGCGTCGGGCCGCCTCCGTGTCACCCGCCGCGAGCGCGCGGGCGACCACGGGGAAGCTGACCGTGCACAGCATCAGGGACAGGATCATCGGGATCTGCGCGACCTTCTGAGCGTAGTTCAGATGCGAGATCGCGCCGGCCGGCAGGGGTGAGGCGAGGAAGCGTTCGATCAGGGTCTGGGACTGGCGGGACAGCGAGAACGCGACGACGGGCGCGATCAGACCGAGGAGCAGGATCCGCCCCTCGCCGGCGCCGGAGGGGACGAGCGCCTCGGGCTCCCGCATCGGCACCGGCCGGGTCCGCAGCTCACGGATGAGCGAGGGTGCCTGGACCAGGACCATCAGGACCCCGCCGACGGCGACCCCGGCGGCGGCCGAGCGCACCCCCCACGGCTCGCGCAGCACCACGATGGTGCCGATGATGCCGACGTTGTACGCGACGTAGATCGAGGCCGGTGGCAGGAAGGAGCCGTGCGCGCGCAGCGCGGCCGAGCAGTAGCCGACCAGGGCGAAGGACAGCACGCAGGTGCCGGTCAGCCGCGTGCAGTCGACGGCGAGCGCCGGGTCGGGCAGCCCCGGCGCGAGCGCCGACACGAGGAGCGGCGCGGCGATGACGAGGAGGGCGGCGGCGATGCCGAGGGCGAGGACGATCCGGGGGAGCGTCCCGCGTACGAGGGCGCGCACCGGATCGCCCGACAGGACGCCGGAACGGCGGGCCAGGGCCCGGGAGAAGGCGGGCACGAGGATCAGCGCCATCGCGTCCTCGATGAGGAGCGTCGACGCGAACTCGGGCACCGTCCACGCGACCAGGAACGCGTCGGTCTCCGCCCCGGCCCCGAAGTATCCGGCCAGGATCTGGTCCCGTACGAGCCCGAGCGCCGCCCCGGCGGCGGTGAGCCCCGCGGTGACGGCGGCGGCCTTCGCGAGGAAGCCGCCGCCCTGGGGCGCACCGGTCCGGGGTGCCCGCGCCCGGGCGTGCGCCCGGCGTCCGGGGGGACGGGGGACGGGGGGAAGCGGGGAAGGGGCGGCGGAGGGAAGGCCCCGGACCGTCGCGTGCCGGGCGCCGGCCAGCGCGGTGGGACGGGGGCCCGACAGCACGACGGCCTCCGGGGCCCACGGGGAGTCCGTGGGGCCCGGAGGCGCGGTCGCCCAGGGGTCGGTCAGCGGGGTGCCGCAGGGAGGGGCGCCCGAGGGGCGCGGTTCGCCGGCCCGCGGGGTGTCCGTGGGCTCCGGTTCCCCGGCCCACGGGTCACGCACGACGGACCTCCGCGAGCGCCCACCAGGCCGCGAGGCCGAGCACGACCGACATGAGGACCGTCGAAGGGCCGCCGATGTCCGCGTAGAAGAAGTCGATGAGCTGCCAGGAGAGCAGGCCCGTCGCGACGAGCGCGCAGTCCGCGCCGAGGCGCCGCCGCCGCAGCGCGCCGACGAGCAGCGCCACCCAGCTGCCCGCGAGCGCGAGCAGCCCGAACAGGCCCTGCTCGCTCAGGACCAGGAGGTACATGTTGTGCGGGGAGAGCAGCGGCTGCCGCTGGAAGGCGGCGCCCGCGCCCGCCGTGTCGCTGCCCGAGGACAGGGCGAGCGAGGCGTTGGAGTCGCGGTAGGCGGGGAAGCCCTTGAGGCCGACGCCCGTGACCGGCTCCGCGCGCCACATCCGCCCGGCCGCCGCCCACATCGTGTACCGGTCCGTCACCGACTGGTCCGGCGTCCCGGCCACCTGGGTGATGCTGGCGACCCGCTCCTTCACCATCGCCGAACCGATGCCCAGGCCGCCGACGAGGACCACGCCGAGCGCACCCGCGACGAGCGCCACCCGTGCCGCCCGCCGGGGCCCGGAGAGCAGCAGCTGGATCGCGCAGGCGAGCACGGTCGCGATCCACGCGCCCCGGCTGAAGGACAGCACGAGCGGAAGGAACAGCAGCCCGGTGCAGACGAGGGCCGCCGTACGGGTGCGGCCCGGACCGCTGCCGAGCGCGATGCCGGTGACGATGACGAGCCCGTAGGACACGACGGTCGCCATGCCCATCACGTCGGTGGGTCCGAAGGTGCCGACGGCCCGGATGTCCTCGCCCTGGTACGAGGCCCCCGTGCCGGTCAGGTACTGGGCGACGCCCACCGCACCCTGGAGCAGCGCGAGCCCGACCAGGCCCCAGGCGACCACGGCGAAGTCCCGCCGGTCGCGGATCATCAGGAGCACGGCCGCCGGGACGAGGACGAAGATCTGTACGTAGCGGGCGACGCCCGGCAGGCTCGCGGCCGGGTCGTTCGAGGTGATCGCGGCCAGGCAGATCCCGAGGACCGGCAGGCCGAGGACGACGGCCGCCGCCCGGGTCAGCGGCCGGGCGCCGCCGCGCAGCACCCGGACGAGGCAGATGAGGACGAGGAGTCCGGAGGCCGCGTCGGCGACCGTCCCCGTACCGCCGGTGCCGCCCTGCGTTCCGCCCCCGCCCGGGACGAGGAGGAGTGCGATCACGGCGAGGACGGGGGAGAGCGCCCCGGCCCTGCGGGCCCAGTCCTTCACGTCCGGGGCAACCGTCGGCACGGTCACGGCCGTGGCCATCGTCAGCTCCCTGTGGGTCGGACGAGCCCGGCCGCCGTACGCAGCAGGATGCAGACGTCTTGCCAGAGCGACCAGTGTTCGATGTAGTGGTTGTCGAAGCGGCAGCGGTCCTCGATCGAGGTGTCGCCGCGAAGACCGTGCACCTGCGCGAGTCCCGTCAGCCCCACCGGCATCCGGTGGCGGGCCGCGTACCCGGCGTGGATCTTGCTGAACTGGGCGACGAAGTACGGCCGTTCGGGCCGCGGCCCGACCAGGCTCATGTCGCCGCGCAGTACGTTCCACAGCTGCGGCAGCTCGTCGAGCGAGCTCTTCCGCAGGAAGCTGCCCGCCGCGCTCATCCGCCGGTCGCCCGCCACGTTCCAGCGGGTCGCCGACTCGGTGTCGTCGGACGGGCGGAGCGTACGGAACTTGAGCAGCGTGAAGTGGCGCCCGTGCTGCCCGACCCGCTCCTGCCGGAACAGGACCCCGGGGCCGTCGGACAGCCGTACGGCGAGCGCGCAGAGCAGCAGCACCGGCAGCGCGAGCGCCAGGGCCGGCGCGGCGAGCGCGATGTCGAGGGCCCGCTTGGCGGTCAGCCCGCGCCGCTCGGCAAGGGGGACGATCCGGTGCCAGGCGTACCCCCACAGGTGTTCGCCCATCGGCCCGTCCTGGTGCCGGCCGCCGACCCGCCAGGCGGTGCAGCCGTAGTGCTGGAAGAGCGTCACCAGGGCCGGGTCGTCGTCGAGGAACACCGCGTCGCGCACGGCGTTCTGGATGACGGCCCGGTGGATCTCCTCGGTCGTGGTGAGCACCGGAAGCCCGGCCTCCCCGGCCGTCCTGGGCGCGCCGCCCTGCTCGGGCACGCCGACGATGCCGACCGGCCGCATCCCGTACTCGGGGTGTTGGGCGGCCGCGGCGGCGAACCGGCGCGCGGCCCCCGCCCCGCCGACGACGAGCGCCGACCGTGGGTGGGCGCGCGCGATCCGGCGCCGCCGGGCGAGCAGCAGGGCCCGGACCAGGCTGACGACGCCCACGTGGGTCAGATAGGCGGCGCAGAGCCGCAGCGGACCGAACGCCAGGGCGGGCGAGTACGCGGCGATCCCGGCCGCGGCCAGACACCAGGCGAACCCGGCCCGGGAGGCCAGCGCGGGCAGTTCGTCGAGGGCCCGGGTGTGGGCGGCCGGCCGGTAGAGCCCGGCGTGCCCGTCGAGGACCAGGACGACCGCCAGGACCGGCAGCAGGAGCCGCGCGTCGTGGTGCGCCGCGCTGAGCACCGCGGCGGCGGCGACGACGGCGAGGCAGTCGACCGTCACGAGCGGCGCCACGCCGGACCGGACCCGGGCGCGGCGGTGCCGCGGCACCGCGAGCCGGTCGGTCGTTCCGGGGCGCGGCGCGAGGGAGGCGAGGCCGAAGGCCTGGCCCGCGGTGGGCCAGGGGCCCGGTGAGGAGGGGACGCTGGTGCTTTCCGTGGTCACTGCGCAATCGGCTCTCTGTGCTCGGTGCCTCGCGCTCCGGCCAGGTCGCGGTACACGTCCGCGACGGCCGCGCCGGTGCGCCGGACATCGAATCTGCTGAGTACGTGCTCGTGGGCCTCGCGGCCCAGGCGGTGCCGCAGCTCCTGCCTGCCGAGGAGGCGGCCGAGAGCGGTGGCGAGCGCGGCCGGGTCCTCGGGCGGGACCAGGCACAGGGGTTCGTGGGCGGGGGGCAGGCTCTCGCGGGCCCCGTCGACGTCGCTGACGACGACCGGCCGACCGCTCGCCATGGCCTCCAGGGGCGCGAGCGCCATGCCCTCCCAGCGGGAAGGCAGGACGACCACGTCGGCGGCCCGGTACCAGGGGGCGGTGTCGTCGACGGCTCCGGTGAACCGCACCGAGGGGCCTGCGGCGGCGCGCAGCCGTTCGCCGTCGGGTCCTTCGCCGACCAGGACGAGACGGGCCGTGGGCACCTCCGCGAGGACGGCGGGCCAGGCGGCGAGCAGGACGTCCTGCCCCTTCTGGCGGCAGAGCCGGCCCACGCAGACGACGGTGGGAACGGGGTTGCCCGGCGGGCCTCCGGTCGCGAACCGGGCCACGTCCACGCCGTTGTGGACGACGGACCAGTCCGCCGTGACGCCGGCGGCCTCGCCGGTACGCCGCTCGGCCTCGCTCACGCAGACGATCCGGTGCGTCCAGCGGGCGCCGAAGCGCTCCCAGCGCCGGGCGAGCGATGCGGTCCTCCCCTCGACCGCCTCGAAGGACCAGGCGTGCGGCTGATACACCGTCGGAATCGTTCCCCGCAGGGCGAGTCGGGCGCACAGCCCGGCCTTGGCGCTGTGGGCGTGCACGATTCCGGGCCGGACGGTACGGATCACCCGGGCCAGCTCCCTCGTCTCGCGGACCAACTGGGGACCGGGGTCCCGGCCGGCCTGCCAGTCGTGGGTGTCGGCGCCCTCGGCGCGGACGGCGGCGGAGAGGGACGTGCCGGGCGGGCAGGCGACCGCGACCCGCAGGCCGGCGGCGAGCTGCGCGCGGACCAGATCGGTGACGACACGGGCGACCCCGCCGTCACCGGGCTGGACCGCGTGCAGGACGGTGAGGGACGCGGGGTCCGCGTCGGGTGAGGACAGCACGTCAGCGCCGGACGTCGGCCTGGAGGAAGAGCACACCGAGCGAGACGGTGTCCTTCCGGCTGCCGAGCCGGACGTGGACACGGTCCGCTCCGTCGTGCAGCGCCCCCCGCAGGTCGAAGACGTCGGAGTCGTACCCCATGGTGTTCGTACCATCGGGAAAGCGGACCGTACTGCCGGTGCCGAATTCGGTGATGCTGGAGTTCATCATGTCGTCCGCGGAATTGGCGGAATCGGAGAGCCGGGTGCTCTTCCGGCGGCTCGTTTCCACTGCCAGGTAATCCCCGGAAGTTCCGTGGTCGCCGTCATAGGCGATCACGCCGAGCCGGCCGTCCGACGCCTTGTCATAACCGTTTCCGTCGAGCGGGACCCGCAGCTCGCCGGTGCGCGGCCCGACCGTTTCGAAACCGTCCCGGACGGTGATCCTGCGCAGCGGCTCCGACTCCTTCTCGTACGCGGCGACGAGCGTCCAGCCGCCCCAGCCGCCGGCCGCGGAGCGGCCCATGGCGACGTTGACCTGGGCGACCGTCCACTGGTCCGACCGGGACGAGCGGACCAGCTCGGTGACGTCGGCGGAGGCCTGGAAGGCGTCGGCGCCGTCGGCCGTGCGGTGCCCGATCAGGGTGTCCGCGAGCAGCGCCTTGTACTGGCCGCCGGGCTCGGCGATCAGCACGCGCCCGTTGTCCTTCGGCGGCTTCTGCTCGCCCACCCGCAGGTTGTTCGGATCGCCGTCCACGTCGACGTACGCGATCGCGGCGCCGTCGTTGACCGACTCGGTGCCCTCCACGCCCTTCGCCGAGGAGTTGGCGGCGCGCACGACCCCACCGTGCCGCACGGCCTGGTAGCGCGCGGCGAAGGGCTCGCGGCTCGCTTCCCTTGGCTGGGGTGCGGCGGCGGAGGCGACCGGCAGCGCGGCGGACGGGGCCGCACACGACAGGGCGCACAACACGCTGCGACGCACAGCATGAACCGCTGAATTCCGCATACAGGTTCTCCGCTTTGATGAGAGAAGGAAGGGAAGACCCGTGAAGGCCGGGAGAGGGGAAGGTGTCGTCCGCACGAAATGGGTGAACGCGCGGCAGGCCCGGAAGCAACGTTCGGGAACGTTATAACCCCGACGCGGGGCGATAGTACGCATTAGATGCTCGGAAAAGCTAACTCCCGTATCTGCGGGGCAGGTTCCTCGTTGAGCGTGTTGCGCCATTCCACGCCCACTTCCTCCAATGGCCCCCTTATGGCCCAAAGATCGGTTGAACGTCACCCGTTCGGGAGAGCAACCGATGGAAAACCGGAGCGTTGTTGAGAGAGCCGGGCCGAACAGTCCGCGCAGTCCGCGTTGAATTTCGATCGAGGAGCACCTCCCCATGTCCCGTATCGCCAAGGCCGTTGTCCTCACCGTGGGTGCCGCCGCCGCCGTCGCCGGTGCCGCCGGTGCCGCTGTCGCCGACGCCGGCGCCGAGGCCGCGGCCGTGAAGTCCCCCGGTGTCGCCTCCGGCAACGTCGTCCAGGTCCCGGTGCACATCCCGGTGAACCTCTGCGGCAACACGGTCAGCGTCATCGGCGCGCTGAACCCGGCCTTCGGCAACACCTGCGTCAACGCCTGATCCGGCACGCCTGATCGGTCCTTCCGAAGCCGGTGCGCCCATCCCTCCCGGGGGGTGGGCGCACCGGCTTTTCCGCTGTCGGCTCTGGTTCGCTACTCGTTCGGCCGCACCGTCGTGCGCCGTTCGATGCAACGGCGTACGCCCCTCGGGGGAGCAGGTCCGCAGGGTGGATTCACCCGAACGGAGGTGTGGCGCTCCGTAGTTCTGCGGTTGCGGAGCGCTATACCCGCAGGCACGGTGAGAGGGAAGTTGTCCGACGCATAAGGAAAAGGAACGTATATGCGTCCCCTGGCTACACGCCGTCTCACCGCCCTGGCGATATCCGCCGTCATCACCCTCGGCACGGCGGGACCCGCCATCGCCGGCGAACACCATCCGTCCACCGCGGCCGACCGGGCCGCCCGCGCACCCCTTCCCGAAGCGGCCGCCCTGCTGTCGCAGGCCGAGGCGCTCGGCGAACTCGGCTCGGTGACCACTCCGGTGGCCGAACTCGTCGCGGCCGTGCTCAAGGCCGACGACGGCCAGCTCCCCGCGGCCGACGCCGATGCCCTCAAGGCCAAGATCGCGGCCGCCGTCGACGAGGCCAAGGCCGCCGCCCCGGCCCCGCTGCCGGACGCGCCCGTCACACCGCCCTCCACGGACCTCCCGGTCACCCCGCCGGCCGTCGAGACCCCGGTCGACCTTCCGGCGAAGCCACCGGTGGAAGCCCCCGCCCTGCCCGTCGAGCCACCGGTCGGCCTGCCCGTCGCGGCCGACGCGAAGGCCGCGTGGGCCGGCAAGGCCGCAGCCCCGGCGGACGTCGTCGACGACGCCCTCGCCACCGTCGAGAAGGCGGTCGCCGCCCTCCTCGCCGCCGTCACCTCCGGCAACGCCGGCGGAGTCGTGCCGCAGGTCACGGCCACCCTGACCTCGCTGGTCAACCTGGCCGTCGCCACGGTCCTCGGCAGCGGCCTGCCCGCTCCCGACCTGGCAGGCCTGCCCGCGCTGCCCTCGCTCCCGGTCACCGCGCCCGAGCTGCCGGTGGACCCGCCGGAGCTGCCCGTCGACCCGCCGGTGAAGCCCCCGGTCGACGTGCCCGAGCTGCCGGTCAAGCCGCCGCTGCCGGTCCGGTAGTCGACCGCTCGCCACTCGCAGGCCCGAACCGGCCCGGCATCCGCCGGGCCGGTTCGGGCGTGTGCGGTCGTCCCATCACACCAATCCGCATCGATCGGGTGCAGTGTCGAGAAATCCTTCCTCTCGGAGTTTCCGGGGAGCACACCTCTCGTTACAGAAGCAGTACAAAGCACAGGATTCGGTCAAGACGCCTGTGTCGTACGTGACTTGAAAGCGCAGAGGAAGGATTCACCCCATGAAGCCCACCAAGGTCGCCGCGGTCGTCGCCGGATCGCTGATGGCGCTCGGTGCCGCCGCGCCCGCCATGGCCACGGAGGCGATGACCCCCACCAGCCTGAACGGTGGCCTCGAAGCGATCGCCGCCAATGGGCTGAAGTCGGACGTGCTGAGCAGCACCACGGAAGGCTCCCCGGTCAAGACCGTCACGGACACCGCCACCCAGCTGAACGACGTCACCAAGGGTGCCCCGCTGCTCGGCGGCCTCCCGGTTCCCGGCGGCCTGCCGCTCGGCGGCTGACGCTCTCTCAGCTGCGCTGATGCGGCAGGGCACTTACGGCGCGCTCGCGTAGCCGTACCCCACGGTCGGCTGATCGAATGATTTTCTGATCAGCTGCCGTGTGGCCCCCGCGGTGCGGGGGCCGCCGACCCATACCGTCTGGCCAGTCCCACGCGAACGTCTGCGTGGATCAGGCCGGTCGGAGCGAGGGGGATCCTCGCCGGTCTCTCCCCTTCTCCAGAGGAAGAGCGGTATGCGGTCCATCATCAGCAGGAAAGTTCTCACCGCGGCGGCAGTAACCGGCATCCTGTCGCTGAGCGGCGGATTCGCCCTGGCCGCGAACTCCCACCCCGCCACGGGCGACGGGCCGGGCACCGGCACCCCGGGCCACGTGTCCCCTCTGCCGGCGGACGTCTGCGGCAAGACCATGGACCTCGGCGGTTTCGTCGCCGCGGCCGTCGGCGACCTCTGCGCCCAGGCGGAGGGGTCCGGCGGCTACGGCGACGAACCGGGGGAGCCCACGCATCCGGGCGAGCCGACCCATCCGGGCGAACCCACGACTCCTCCCACGCACCCGCCGACGCACCCGCCGACGCACCCGCCGACGACGCCTCCCACCTACCCGCCGACGACTCCGCCGACGAACCCGGGCGAGCCGGGTGAGTGCGAGGAGCCCGAGCCGGGTGAGGAGCCGGAGCCCGGTTGCGAGGAGCCGACGACCCCGCCGACCACGCCCGGTCAGCCTGAACTCCCCGACACCGGCAGCGACCCCGCCCTCATGGGCGCGGCCGCGATCAGCGCCGCGCTGATCATCGGCGGCGGCGTCTTCTACCTGCGCGGCGGACGGATCGCCAGGCGTCACTGATCCCCCGCCCGACGCGTCAACCCGGGCCCCCGCCTTCACCGGTGGGGGCCCGGTGCGTTGCTGCACACGGGTTAGTTCCGCCACGTTTCGGCCAAGGGGCTCGTTCACCGCACATGACTCTGCGTTCTCACGCGGGCATGGGGCTCCTCATGACCGCATTCGCCTCCGCCGCCCTGGCCTCCCCCGCCGCCGCCGTCGAGGCTCCGGTGATCATCCCCCTCCAGGGCCTCGAGCCGGTCCTTCCGATGGACGCGCCGACCGTCGCCACCGGCGTTCCCGTACCCATGCCCGGCGCACCCACCGGCTTCCAGAAGGGCCTCGGCGCGCTGCCGGACCTCACGCTGCCCAGCGTGCCGCTCACCAGCACCCTGCCCGAGACCGTCGTCGACGCGCCGCTGCCCGAGCTCCTCAAGGGCAGCGAGCCCGGCCGAGCCCTGCTCAGCAGCCCGCACTCGGAGATGAAGGCGACCACCCCCGGTGCCGTCGTCGGCAACCCCGTGGAAGCCCCGCGCGGCAACGGGCTCCGCGGCCTTCCGGACCTCGCGAAGCCTCAGGTCGGCGTCCTCACCCCGGTGCTCAGCGGAGCCCTCGACCCGCAGTTGGGGCTGGCACCGGCCGCGGACTGACGCCGGACCGCCCCCGGCTGGGTGAAGACACGATTCTTCCCCGCCACCAGAAGGCGATTCGTTCGTTGCAAGAAGAGGCTTGTCGCATGGCCGCAGCCCGCGGACCGAGGTCGTCCCGTCGTATCCGGCGGCGGACGGCATTCCGGTCCGCGGGCCACTTTTTCGATTTTCTTTCTTCCCTTTCGGCCCAACGGCCGTGACCCGCCCCCTCGCCCGGCGTTGAAGGGGAACGACGGCCGTGATTCCTGCGGTCGCTTTCCACGTCCAAGGAGTTCTTGATGTCTCGCATCGCGAAGGCTGCCGCTGTTCTCGCCGGCACGGGTGCCGTTGCCCTCAGCGGAGCCGGCCTGGCCGTCGCCGACTCGGGCGCCGAGGCTGTCGCCGCCCACTCGCCCGGTGTCGCCTCCGGCAACGTCGTCCAGGTGCCGGTCCACGTCCCGGTCAACCTCTGCGGCAACACCGTCAGCGTCATCGGCCTGCTGAACCCGGCCTTCGGCAACACCTGCGTCAACGCCGACGGCAACGGCCACGACAACGGTGACGGCGGCTACGGCGGCTGATCCCCCGCTCCGACCGTGTCCCCCCGACCCGTGAGGGCCGGGGGGACACGTGTGTGCGCGGGGCCTCAGGCGTACCGGTAGATCCGGCTGTGGTCGAACATCGACGCCGGGGTCACTCCCCAGGGCGCCATCGGCTCGTGCCGGGCGACGACCTTGCGGTACTGCGCGTCCCCGAGCGGCGGCGGCTCCGCCGGCAGATAGGCGGCGCCGGGGTTGCGCTGCTGCCACCGCGACCAGACCAGGTCGACGAAGGAGTGGTGCAGCCAGAACACCGGGTCGTTCACGGAACCGCCGCCGAGCATCAGACCGCCGACCCAGCGGTGCACCCGGTTGTGGATGCGGAACCGTTCGTTGCCCCGGCCGGGGGCCCAGCCCTCCAGACGGTTCCGGAAGCCGGAGGCGCTCGTCGAGTTCCAGGGCGCCACGTCGTACACCCGTTCCCGCATCACCTCGTCCAGCTGCGCCTGCGTCGGGAGGCTGACCGGGTCGCGCGGACGGCCGAAGTCCCTGGTGAGGAAGCGGCCTTCGGTCATCGACTGGGTGATCGTCCAGCGCCCGCGCGAGTGCGCGAAGGGGCCGGTCATCACCTGGAGGTCTGCGCGGCGCCCGTTGCCGCCCATGAAGTCCTCTCCCCAGATCGAGGACGCCGGAGTGTTGTCGCGGGTCCAGTCCCAGTACGGGACGGAGACCGTCGGGTCGATCCGGCGCAGGGCCGTCTCGAACTCCAGCAGGAACCTGCGGTGCCAGGGCAGGAAGCTCGGCGTCATGTGGGCGACCCGGAGACGGCCCTCCCCGTCGGCCGTGTAGTGGTCGATATGGGTGCGTACGAAGCGGTCGTACGTCCCCGTGCGCTTGAGTTCGAGGACGGCGGCGACGAACTTCCGGCGCTCGGCGAAGGTCAGATCGCGCTGGTTCTTACGCGTGTACACCACGCGGGCTCCCTCCCGTCGGGTCGGTGTGGACGCCATGGGCGGCGGCGAGCGGGGAGAGCGGGGCCGTGCCCAGCTCGTCCACGGCCGCGCGGACGGCCGCCCGCGGCGTCGGGCAGGACTCGTAGTGGTCGATGGGGGTGACGTAACCGCCGTCGGCGCAGCGCATCAGGTGCAGCGGCCGGCCGTCGACGAGGGCCACCGGCTCGCCCTCGGGCCCGGAGAAGCCCAGGATGCGGCGGCCCCCGTACATCTCGTCGAACGCGTGCGGATCGCGCGGCCCCGCCGGGCGCTCCCCGGACGGCGGGCGGCTCGCGATGCGGCCGAGCGCGCCCCCGGTGAAAGCGGTGACGGCCAGAGCGAAGAGGGACCGCAGTGCGACGCGGCGCGGGACGATCATGAGTGATCTCCTCGGGGTCGGCTGGGGTTCCCCTCGCCATGAGCAGGGGGAGCCCTCAGGGGCACAACGATGAAAACCCGGGTTCGTTGCGGCGGAAATGCCAGCGGCGTGAATGTCGGCCGTTCGGGTGAAAGCGGCACAAGGAAACGACGGTTGGAGCATTAGCATCCGGATTCATGACCACTTCCAACGTCGTTTCCTCGGCGCGCAGCGCCTCTCCGCTGGGAACTCTCACGGTGATTCCGTGGTCCAGCGAGCCCTCCGCCGAGTCGGCCGGGACGCCGTTCCTCATGGCGTACTCGCTCGGCGACGGCCGGGACGGACCGGAGGCCGGTCAGCAGGCCATGCGGACGGCCCTGGAGACCATGGGCCTCTCCGTCGGCGACCGGCTCTTCGATCTGGACAAGGACGCCGGGATCAGCGCCTCACTGCTCGTCGAGGGCGGCTCCGTCGTGCTCAACCTGCCCTTCCTGAAGGCGCAGTGCCCGGTGCCCGAGGAGTGGCAGGCCGCCGCCCGCGAGAGCGGCAAGGTCTACCTGATCTGCTCCGTGCGGCCGTGGCCCGAGGGCGTCCCCGGGCAGCCCGTCGACGAGGCGCGGCTGCGTGCCTTCGTCTCCGACGAGGAGATGCTCGCGGACAGCGCCCACGTCCAGATGCCGGTCCGGCGCCTCCAGGGCTGAGCGGGAAAGGGCCGCGTCATGGCGACGGTGAACGTACGGAGCGGGATGCCGGGCCGGCGGCAGGAGGTGGAGGAGTCCGCGCGGGAGGCCGCGGGGACGATCGGCGCGGGCCGGGCCTTCGCCTGGATGCTGGTGATCACCGGGGCGGCCGGCGTGCTCGCCGGCTGGGTGATCACGATCGACAAGTTCAAGCTCCTGGAGGACCCCGGCTTCCAGCCCGGGTGCAGCCTGAACCCGGTCGTCTCCTGCGGCAACATCATGAAGAGCGAGCAGGCGGCGGTCTTCGGCTTCCCCAACCCGATGCTCGGGCTCGTCACGTACGCCGTCGTCGTCGCCCTCGGGGCCGGGCTCCTCGCCGGGGCCCGCTACCGGCGCCGGCTCTGGCTCGGCCTCAACGCCGGCATGCTCTTCGGCGTCGGCTTCTGCACCTGGCTGATGTACCAGTCGCTGTACGAGATCAACGCGCTGTGCCTGTGGTGCTGCCTGGCCTGGGTCGCCACGATCGTCATGTTCTGGTACGTCACCTCGCACAACGTCCGGCACGGGACGATCCCCGCCCCGGCCGGGCTGCGGACCTTCTTCGGCGAGTTCGCGTTCGCCCTGCCCGTCCTGCACATCGGGATCATCGGGATGCTGATCCTGACCCGATGGTGGGAATTCTGGACGAGCTGACGTGAGCCGTCCCCCTCTCAGGCCGTGGGCCGCACTCGCCGTGCTGCTCGCGGCCGTTCTCGTGCTCCTGACCGTGCCCGAACGGCTCGCGCCCGGCGAGCGGCACGCCGGCAGCCGTTCCGCGCCCGAACCGGAGCGGCGGCCGCTGCCCGGGGTGCCCTCGGGGTTCTTCACCGGCTCCGACGAGGCCGGGGTGCGCAGGATCGCGCAGGCGCAGGCCTGGCTCGGCGGCGAGAGCCTGACCGTCGGGCACACCTATCTGCCGGGCGACCGCTGGTCCAACATCGAGGGCCATCCTGCGCTGTTCGGGCCCTGGGCGCGCTGGAAGGAGGCCAGGCCCGGACGTCTCTTCGTGCTCAACGTGCCGCTGCTCGACCGCAGCGAGGCGGGGCTGCCGGACGCCGAGGTGCGGACGGGGCTGCGCAGCGGTGCCGCGGGTTCGTTCGACCGGCACTTCCGGGTGCTGGGGGAGCGGCTGGTGGAGCACGGCCTCGGGGACGCGGTCCTGGTGCTCGGCTGGGAGATGAACGGCACCACGTACAGCCATCGCTGCGGGCCGGACCCGGCGGCCTGGAAGGCGTACTGGCGCCGGGTGGTGGGGGTGTTGCGGGCGGTGCCGGGGGAGCGGTTCCGCTTCGACTTCACGCCGAGCCGGGGGCGGGACGCCGTGGAGTGGCCGCGCTGCTACCCGGGGGACGACGTCGTCGACATCATCGGGATGGACGCGTACGACCAGCCGGCCGGGCTCGCCTTCGAGGACCAGGTGGCGGAGGAGTACGGGCTCGAGCACCACGTCCGGTTCGCGGCGGCGCACGGCAAGCCGGTCTCGTACCCGGAGTGGGGGCTCTTCCGGAACGGGGACAACCCGGCGTACGTACGGGGGATGCTCGACTGGTTCGCGGCGCACCGGCCGGTCTACCAGACGGTCACCGACTACTGCCCGCACGGCGTGTGGGGGTGCGCCGCCAACCCGGAGTCGGCGCGGGTGGTCAGGGACGCGCTGGGGGCGCCGGCCCGTCCGTGAGGCCGGGCCGGCGGGGCCGGTCAGGCGTGCTGGTAGGCCACCAGGGAGATGCCCACGTAGTGGGCGATGAAGGCGGCCAGGGTCAGCGAGTGGAAGACCTCGTGGAAGCCGAAGTAGCGCGGCGACGGGTTCGGGCGCTTGATGCCGTAGATGACCCCGCCCGCGCTGTAGAGCAGTCCGCCGACGATCACCAGGACGAGGACGGCGATGCCGCCCGTGCGCATGAAGTCGGGCAGGAAGAAGACGGCGGCCCAGCCCATCGCTATGTAGCAGGGCGTGTACAGCCAGCGGGGGGCGCCGACCCAGAAGACCCGGAAGGCGATCCCGGCGAGGGCCGCGGCCCAGATCGCCCACATGAGCGGCTTGGCCGTGGAGTCGGGGAGCAGCAGCAGGGTGAGCGGGGTGTAGGTGCCCGCGATGATCAGGAAGATGTTGGCGTGGTCGAGGCGCCGGAGGATCGCCTCGCCGCGTGGGCCCCAGGTGCCGCGGTGGTACAGCGCGCTGGTGCCGAAGAGCAGGCAGGCGGTGAGGGCGAAGATCCCGCAGGCGATGCGGGCCCGGGGAGAGCCGGAGAAGGCGACCAGGACGAGGCCGGCGACGATCACGGCGGGGAACATGCCCGCGTGCAGCCATCCTCTGAGTCTGGGCTTCGTCGGGAGCTCGATCGGGGTGGCTTCCGGCGTTGCAGCTGTCATGAGAACGAATCGTACCTACGCCCCCGTAGGTCCCGGATATGAGTGGCGATGCTCACGTGGGCGGCCCTCTGGACATATGGGCGGATCCGTCGGATGATCAAATGAGTGCGGTCGGCACCGGATGAGCAGCTACGAAGCATCCGGGTCGCGGCCCCCACGGGGCACACACCAAAAAACCCCTCTACAAGGAGCAATCGTGGCGCGCGAGAACGCGGCTCCCCAGACCCTTCCGACCCAGCACCAGGAGCTCGTCTCCTGGGTGAGCGAGATCGCCGAGATCACCCAGCCGGACAACATCGTCTGGTGCGACGGCTCCGAGGCCGAGTACGAGCGCCTCTGTGAGGAGCTCGTCGCCAGGGGTACCTTCACGAAGCTCGACCCGGCGCTGCGTCCGAACTCGTACTACGCCGCCTCCGACCCGACCGACGTCGCGCGCGTCGAGGACCGGACCTTCATCTGCTCCGAGAAGGAGGAGGACGCGGGCCCGACCAACCACTGGAAGGCCCCGGCCGAGATGAAGGAGCTCTTCGCGGGCTCCGACGGCATCTTCCGCGGCTCGATGCGTGGCCGCACCATGTACGTCGTGCCCTTCTGCATGGGCCCCGTCGGCTCCCCGCTCTCCGCCATCGGCGTCGAGATCACCGACTCCGCCTACGTCGCCGTCTCCATGCGCACCATGACCCGCATGGGACAGGCCGTCCTCGACGAGCTCGGCACCGACGGCTTCTTCGTCAAGGCCGTCCACACCCTCGGCGCCCCCCTGGAGGAGGGCCAGGAGGACGTGCCGTGGCCCTGCAACTCCACCAAGTACATCTCGCACTTCCCCGAGAGCCGCGAGATCTGGTCGTACGGCTCGGGCTACGGCGGCAACGCCCTGCTCGGCAAGAAGTGCTACGCGCTCCGCATCGCCTCCGTCATGGCCCGTGACGAGGGCTGGCTCGCCGAGCACATGCTCATCCTCAAGCTGACCCCGCCGGACGGCGAGTCGAAGGCCCCCACGTACATGGCCGCTGCCTTCCCGTCGGCCTGCGGCAAGACCAACCTGGCCATGCTGGAGCCCACGATCTCCGGCTGGACCGTCGAGACCATCGGCGACGACATCGCCTGGATGCGCTTCGGCGAGGACGGGCGTCTGTACGCGATCAACCCCGAGGCCGGCTTCTTCGGCGTCGCGCCCGGCACCGGCGAGCACACCAACGCCAACGCCATGAAGACCATGTGGGGCAACTCCGTCTTCACCAACGTCGCCCTCACGGACGACGGCGACGTGTGGTGGGAGGGGATGACCGAGACGGCCCCCGCGCACCTCACGGACTGGAAGGGCAACGACTGGACGCCCGCGTCCGAGACGCCCGCCGCCCACCCGAACGCCCGCTTCACCGTGCCGGCCGGGCAGTGCCCGATCATCGCGCCGGAGTGGGAGGACCCGAAGGGCGTGCCGATCTCGGCGATCCTCTTCGGCGGCCGCCGCGCCTCCGCCGTCCCGCTGGTCACCGAGTCCTTCGACTGGAACCACGGCGTCTTCCTCGGCGCGAACGTCGCCTCCGAGAAGACCGCCGCCGCCGAGGGCAAGGTCGGCGAGCTGCGCCGCGACCCCTTCGCCATGCTGCCGTTCTGCGGCTACAACATGGGCGACTACATGGCCCACTGGGTCAAGGTGGGCGCGACCGCCGACGCCGCCAAGCTGCCGAAGATCTACTACGTGAACTGGTTCCGCAAGAACGAGGCCGGCAAGTTCGTCTGGCCCGGCTTCGGCGAGAACAGCCGCGTCCTGAAGTGGATCGTCGAGCGCCTTGAGGGCAAGGCCGAGGGCGTCGAGACCCCGATCGGCATCCTGCCGACCCCGGAGTCCCTCGACACCGAGGGCCTGGACCTGCCGGCCGAGGACCTGGAGTTCCTCCTCAAGGTCGACCGTGACGTGTGGCGCGAAGAGGCCGCCCTCGTCCCCGACCACCTCAACACCTTCGGCGACCACACGCCGAAGGAGCTGTGGGACGAGTACCGCGCGCTCGTGGAGCGCCTCGGCTAGTCCCTTTCGAGACTCGTGGTGGGTTGCCCCGAAACACCGCCCTGACCAGTGGGGTCACGACGGCCCACCACGACGCAACCGGCCCCCGGCGCCCCCTCAGGCTCCGGGGGCCGGCGCATGTCCGCGTCCGGGGTCAGAGGATGACCTGGCCGGCCTCGACGGTGGCCATGGCGCGGCGGCAGGCGTCCGTGAAGCCGCGGAAGCGCACGTTGTCCCAGGTCGCGAGCCGGCCGCTCTTCCAGTCGAAGTCCGTCACCTGGGGGCCGAAGAGGGACCTGCGCATGTCCTCGGTGATCTCCAGCTGGGCGCCGGCGCCGGTCGCCGTCCGGTTGCAGATGTTGGTCGTGATGCCACCGGCGTAGCTCTTGAGGTTCTCCGCGTACTCGGGGGCGAAGGCGTCGACCGCCGGGAAACCGCCCTGGTTCAGCTCCTTCACCAGGGCCGCGCGGAAGACCGGGTTGAGACCGCCGACGACGACCAGCTTGGGGTCGGAGACCGAGGGCCAGATCATCTTCTCCGGCATGCGCAGCTGGCTGTACTGGCAGCCGTGCAGGCTCAGTACGTTGAGGTGGCTCGCGGCGATGCCCCGGGCCACGTGGTCGTCGCAGTTCACCGAACTGACGTGCAGGTCCCTGTTGTTCTCCGAGCGCATGCCCTCGAACATCCAGTAGTCGTGAAAGCCCTGGGCGACGAGCGGCTTCTCCACGTCCGCCGGGTCGTAGCCCGCTATCGCCAGGCAGAGTTCCGAGGTGCCCCGCTCGATCTGGCCGCCGTGGATGGCCATGACCGCCGTCTTCGGCGGTGCGGACGGCTTGCTCAGGTATCTGTCGAGCTGCTCGTGGCGCTTGTACCGGCGGCCGTAGTCCGTACCCTCCGTGACCGGGTGCTCCGTGCTGGTGTAGAGGTCGGTGTTGTTGTCGTAGAGGTCGTTCTCGGTGCCGGCGTAGGCCGGTGCCGAGGCCGCGAGTTGGCCGAGGAACGGGGCGGCGACGGTGGCGGCGGCCAGGCCGGTCAGGACGGTGCGGCGGGATGCGGGGCGATCGGAGAATGTCATGTACGGAACGTAGTCGATCAGTCGCCGCGGCGTTCCACGTATTCCGTGTGGATGTGCTGACGGATCGCCTCCGCCTCCCGCAGCGCGGCGGCGATCGACGTCGCCTCCTCGTGGAGCGCGGCCAGCTGCCGCTCCAGGTGGCTCTCCGGCGCCTCGGCGCCTGCGGTGAACCGTGACCACCACCGCGTCCGTACGAACGTGTCGACGGCCTCCGGGATGTCCAGGCGGACCGCGCGGGCCAGCACGTGGAGGTGCTCCGGGTCGCTCACCCAGCCCGGTTCGAGGAGTGCCTCCACCAGGGCGCCGAGTGCGGTGAGGCGCTCGCGCGGGGCGGGGGGCAGCTCCACCTCGGTCAGGTACGCCCGCAGCTTGGTGAAGTCGGCCCGCAGGGCGTCCAGTTGCTCGTCGGCGCTCGGGAAGTGCGGCGTGTCCGGGCGCTCCGGCGGGGCCAGCAGCGCCCCCGCCCCGTACAGGCCCGCGACCACCAGGGGCCAGAGGGCGCCCGCCGCGCCGGTGAGGGCGATGCCCACACCGGCCAGACCGCAGGCGCTCCCGACGAGGTTCTTGCGGGACTCGGCGTACCGCAGCAGCGGGTTACTGGTAGCCACGGATCTCCTCGAAGGCGCCGTCGAGCGACCCCTTGGTGGCATCGAAGAGCTGCCCGCCCGTCAGGCTCGCGATGTGGTCGAGCTCGCCACGGTCGGAGTCCCCGAAGAGGATCGGGAAGACCGGGGTGCGCTTCTGCTCGGCGGGCAGCGAGCGGTAGAAGGCGTCGAAGGCGGTGGCCGGGTCGCCGTCGGTGTTCTCCCCGTCCGTCATGAGGACGATCGAGGTGAACGTGTCGCCGGGCGACCTGCCGAGGAAGCGGTACGCCTCCTGGACGCTGGAGTAGATCGCGGTGCCGCCCGAGGCCGAGAGCTTCCCCGCGTCGGCCCTGATGGCGTCGAGCGTCTTCTGTGGTGAGGCCGGGTCGACCGTGTGGGTACGGACCTCGCTCTTCTTCACCGCCGAGCCGAAGGGCATCAGCGTGACCTCCTCCCGGTCCCGGAAGTCGCCGGTCAGCTCGGCGAGGGCGGTCTTGAGCCGTTCGAGCCGCTCGCCGCTCATGGAACCCGAGGTGTCGAGCACGTAGACCGTGCGGGAAGGCCTGCGCAGGGTGTTGTCGTACGCGTCGAGCAGCCCGTCCGCCACGGCCCGGCTGCCCGGGAACGGCAGCTCGCGCCGCAGGTCACGGGCGAGCGCGGACGCCGGGCGGACACCCGGGACCACCGGGCGGCGGAGCGTCGCCCCGGTGATCCGCTCCTGGACCTCGGGTGAGCGGAGGTACTCGGTGAGCCGGCGCGCCGCGTCCTTCGCCTCGGGTCGGGCGGAGGTGAGCACGCTGAGCGGGTAGTCGGCGGTGACCACGCCGTCGGTCGGGCGGATCACGGTCAGTTCGCCGGACTGGAACGAGGACAGCAGCACCGACTCGTAGTTGACGAGCGCGTCGACGTCGTCGCGACGGCCGTACGCGGCGGCCAGCCAGCCGGAGGAGCCCGACGTCAGCTTCTGCCCGGTGAAGAACTCCTTGAGCTTCGGGGTGGCCCGGCGGACGTCCGCCCCGGTCAGCGCGGACTGCGCGCCGGAGAGCCCCGAGGCCACCGAGACGAGGGCGGAGAAGCCCGAGTTGGAGCGCTTCGGGTCCGTCATGCCGTAGCTGAGTTCGCCGTCGGCGACGGCCCGGTGCAGCTGCGACCAGGTGACCTTCGCCGGGTCCCAGCCGAGCCGCGCGACGGTGGCGGGCCGCACCCCGAGCGCGACCGGCGAGGTCATGATCGGCGTCTCGGCGGTGATCCGGCGCGCGGTGTCCGGGTCGAGCCGGAGGTAGTCGTTGGAGGAGAGCCAGACCGCGTCGTACTCCTTGTCGGCCCTGCCCGAGGCGATCTGCTCGACGGCGTCGAGGGTGCCGACGTAGGTGGGGCGGACCTGGATGCCGGTCGTCCGCATGGCCGTGTCGAGGACGGGCTCCATGTCGGTGAGCTCGGAGGAGGCGAGGACGCGCAGGACGCCGGGGACGGTCTTCGCGCCCTCGCCGTCGGGGCCTGTGCGGTCGGTGTCGCAGGAGCTTCCGGTGGCCGTCACGAGCAGGGCGAGGCCGAGTGCGGCGAACGTACGCCTCAGGAGGCGGGCGCGGGGGGCCCTGGAGGTCCTCATGCGGGAGTGCCACCCTCCAGGGCGCTCGTGCGGCGGCTGCGGTCCAAGTGCGCGCTCGCCTGCTGCAGTTCGGCCGTCAGGGACTCGACGGTCGCCGCCATCGACTCCGTCGCCCGTGCCTTGTACGTGTCGATGGCGTCGAGCGTTTGGTAGATCTGCTGGAACGCGGTGCGGAGCGTCTCGGCGCCCACGGCCGGGTCCGCCGCGATCCGCTGGATCTCACCGGCCTGCGTGGACAGCATCTCGGCGTTGCCGCGGATCAGGTCCTCGGTGGTCGAGCGCAGCACGTTCACCTGCTCGGCGACCTTCCGCTGGTTCTCGAGCGCGGAGGCGAGCATCACCGCGATCCGCAGCGCCGACAGGGTCGTCGTCGCCGCCCGGTCCACTCCCTTGATCAGCTCGTCGTTGTTCCGCCGGACCACGTCCATCGCCAGGTAGCCCTGGGCGCAGACGGCGAGCTGGGTCAGCAGGTCCTGGTGCTTCTGCCGGACGGGGAAGAGGAGGTCGGCGCGGAGCGCGTCCGCCTGGACCGGGTCGGAGGCGAGGACGACGCGCTCCTCCACGGCCGCGTCGAGGGCGTCGGTGAGCACCGCGTACTCCTGGAGCTTGCTCATGGTCTCCCACAGCCGGGCCCGCTCCGTCAGCAACGCTGCGTTGTCGCGCCGCAGTTCGTCCTGGCCGCTGCGGAGCGAGTCGACGATCCGGTTCAGGGTGGCCTGCGAGGAGGCGTACTTGGCGACGTGGTCGCGCAGCCTGTTGCCGCCGGGGAGCTTCGAGAGCAGCCCCTTGAGGCCCTTGGCGGGGGCGTCGCGGGGGTCCAGGTCCTCTATGGTGCGCCGGAGTTCGACGAGGGAGGAGCCGACGCGGGACTGGGCGTCGCCGCCGGAGCCGCCGGAGCCCACCGAGCCGCCGGAGCCGAGCGAGCGGACCGTACGGTCGAGCATGCGGTTCGACTGCTGGGCGGCGGCGCGCATCTCGCCCGCGCCGAGCGCCGCGATCTCGCCGACGCGGCCCGCGAACTCGGGGGAGCGCGGGTCGAGTCCGGACAGCGAGCCGACGTACTCGACGGCCCGGCGGGACATCTCCGTACGGGTGGCCTCGTCCATCGGCACCAGGCCTGAGGCCTGTTCCGCGCGGACCGAGGGAACGGGCTCGGGCGGGGTGAGGACGAGCGGGGTGTCGTGCTCCGGCGGTGCCAGGGCCATCGTCCGTCTCGGGTCCTGGGGCGTGGTCATGCGGTGTCCCCCTCGTCGCGGGCCCGCGAGGCCATCTCGCGCAGCACCTTGCCGGTGGGCACGGGCGCCTGGCGGACTCCGGTCAGCGTCTGGTTGAGGTAGGCGGCGTGCTGGTCGGTCGCTGTGGTGAACTCGTTCGCGGCGCCCTGCGGCCGGAAGCCGTGGTGGACCACGAGCTTGCGCAACTCCGGGTCGGTGGAGAGGAGTTCGCCGAGTGCCCGGCCGTTCGGGGTGATCGGCACGAGGGTGTGGTCGCTGTTGACCGTGGTGTCCGGGTAGAGGACGACGAGGTCCCCCATCGGGCGGCCGGCCAGGAGCTGCGCGGCGACCTGCGACTCGTACACCAGGACGAGCGGATTGCCGACGCCGCTGACGAAGTCCCGGAAGGGGGCGTCCGAGCCGGCCTGCTGGGCGCCCTGAACCTGGACGAGCTTGCGGAGCAGCGGGGCCGTGCGGGTGACGGCGGCCTTGTCGTTCGCGACGCGTCCGCCGTCGGCGACGTAGCTCGCGGCGGCGAGGTAGAGGGCGCCGGAGTTGGAGGCGAGCGGATCGGTGGAGGTGATGAAGAGGGTGCCGCTCAGCTCGGCGTGCCCGGCGGAGCCCTTGAGCTGCTGCCAGGTCCGGTCGGCGCGGGCCGCCGCGAGGTAGGCGTCCATCTTCAGGGTGCCGCTCGTGCCGCGCGGGCCGAGGGTCGCCAGGCCGTTCGCGGCGAGGACGCGGGCGGCGGCGCTGTGGGCGACGACGACGAGCGGCGAGTAGAAGGGCCGCAGGGGCGCGGTCGTCGCCGTGTCAGCGGCCTGCTTCTGGGCCTTCGCGCGGAGCTGGTCGGCCGGCCCCTTGGCCGACGGGAAGGCGAAGTCGTAACCGTCGAGGGGCAGTTCCTCCATGTCCCAGGACCCGGAGGTCTCGGTTCCCACGGTGAAGCCCTTCGCGGCCAGGGCCTTCACCACCTGCGGGTCGGCGAAGAACTCCGCCTTCTCCGACCCGATGACTCCTCGCACGGTCTTCGTTGCCGTGCCCGTGTCCTTGTCGCCGCCCGTCACGAGGACGGCGGCCACGCCGCCGAGGAGCAGGACGGCCAGGACGATTCCCAGGATGCGTCTCACGCGGGCAGCGTGCTCGCGGAAACCCACATTCCAGGGGGAGTTGGGTGTACGGGGCGTGAAGGAGCGATCCCGGTACCGAACCGGAGGGGGACGTACCGTGAAGCTCCGCCGACCGTAGGGGTGTGGGTGGCGCCCGGTCCGCGCGGTTCGTGACGCGCGGACCGGGGCCGTCAGGGGGTGCCGGCCGCGGCCAGGGTGGGTTCCCCGGCCAGCGCCGCGGTGTGGGCGTCCATGCGCCCGGCGGCGAGGATGGCGGCGGCCGTGTCGGGCCGGGAGGCGGCGACGAGCAGGGCGCGGCCCGCGAGGGCGTGCGCCTTGCGGTGCAGGTCCCGCGAGGGCGAGCCGCTCAGGCCCGCGTGGCGCGCGGGCGGGGTGCCGCGCAGTCGTGCCACCTGCCGGGCGATCTGCTCGCCGGCCTCCGTGTCGCCGAGTTCGTCGGTGACGGCGAGCAGGGCGGACAGGTGTCCGGCGAGCTGGATGTCCAGCTCCTCCTCGCGGGAGCGGTGCGGGTACGCGTCGTGGGCGTCGTCGGCCATCCGGTGGACCGACTTGGGGCGGATCGGTTCGTACATGGGATGGCCTCCTCAGTGCTCTGGAGCCATCCTAGCTTAGATTCCGTCTAAAGTTGAGTGAAGTCCGGGTGGGGTGGGGGTGAGGCCCGGGTGCGGTCGGCTCGGGGTCGGCCTCAGGGCTGGCTGTAGCCATCCAGGAAGCGCCCGATCCGGGTCACCGCGTCCGCCAGGTCCGCCGCCGCCGGCAGCGTGACGATCCGGAAGTGGTCCGGCTCGTGCCAGTTGAAGCCCGTCCCGTGCACCACCATGATCTTCTCGGCCCGCAGCAGGTCCAGGACCATCTGCCGGTCGTCCTTGATCTTGTAGACGTTCGGGTCGAGACGCGGGAAGAGGTACAGCGCGCCCTTTGGCTTCACGCACGTCACGCCCGGGATCTGGGTCAGCAGCTCGTACGCCGTGTCCCGCTGCTCCAGGAGCCGCCCGCCCGGCAGTACCAGGTCCTCGATCGACTGCCGGCCCTGCAGCGCGGCGGCCACCGCGTGCTGCGCCGGCATGTTCGCGCAGAGGCGCATGTTGGCGAGGATCGTCAGGCCCTCGATGTACGAGGACGCGTGGTGCTTCGGGCCGCAGACCGCGAGCCAGCCCGAGCGGAAGCCGGCCACCCGGTAGTTCTTGCTCATCCCGTTGAAGGTGAGGCAGAGGAGGTCGGGGGCGACGGCGGCGGTCGGCGTGTGCGTGGCGCCGTCGTAGAGGATCTTGTCGTAGATCTCGTCCGAGCAGACCACCAGGTTGTGACGCCGGGCGATCTCCGTCAGGGAGCGGAGCATCTCGTCGTCGTAGACCGCACCGGTCGGGTTGTTCGGGTTGATGATCACGATCGCCTTGGTGCGGTCGGTGATCTTCCGCTCGATGTCGGCGAGGTCCGGCATCCAGTCGGCCTGTTCGTCGCAGCGGTAGTGCACGGGCGTACCGCCCGCCAGCGAGACCGACGCGGTCCACAGCGGATAGTCCGGGGCCGGGACGAGGACCTCGTCGCCGTCGTCGAGCAGCGCCTGCATCGACATCTGGATCAGCTCCGAGACGCCGTTGCCGAGGTAGATGTCCTCGACGGAGAGCGGGATGCCCTTGGTCTCGTAGTGGCTCATCACCGCGCGGCGGGCCGAGAGCAGCCCCTTCGCGTCGCCGTAGCCGTGCGCCTCGGAGAGGTTCCGCAGCACGTCCTCGAGGATCGCGGGCGGGCACTCGAAGCCGAAGGCGGCCGGGTTTCCGGTGTTGAGCTTGAGGATGCGATGACCCGCGGCCTCAAGCCGCATCGCCTCTTCGAGCACCGGACCCCGGATTTCGTAACAGACGTTGGCGAGCTTCGTGGACTGGATCACCTGCATGACGAGAGCTTACGGCCGGGCGGGCCG
Source organism: Streptomyces griseoluteus (assembly GCA_000717735.1). Lineage (GTDB taxonomy): Bacteria > Actinomycetota > Actinomycetes > Streptomycetales > Streptomycetaceae > Streptomyces > Streptomyces griseoluteus_A. The sequence continues at coordinate 68,041 of JOBE01000040.1, forward strand.
GGACGCCTCGTGTTTTGGGACACGTCGGACACGGAGGGCGGTCTCGGTGCAGGTCCGGGGCGGGGGAGGCACTCCAGACGCGGGGGACCGGGCGGGGGACGGACGGTGCCCGGCCTGTCTCTTATACACATCTCCGAGCCCACGAGACCG
>JOBE01000041.1 GCA_000717735.1 Streptomyces griseoluteus
CACCGAGATCTACACCTCTCTATTCGTCGGCAGCGTCAGATGTGTATAAGAGACAGGGTAGAGGCCGGCCCCCGCCGTGCGCGGTTCGGGAAGTCCCGTCGGGGGCGTGCCGCGGCGCAGGGCGAACAGCTCCGCCAGCGTCGCGCCCTCGCGCGGCACGTCCTCCTCGCGGCCGAGCCAGGCCACCGACTCGGCCCGGCTCAGCGGCCCCACCTCGATACGGGCCAGACAGCGGCCCGGCCGGACCACGGCCGGGTGCAGCCGCTCCAGGTCCTCGTTGGTGGTGACCCCCACCAGCACGTTGCGCCCCTGGCCCAGCAGACCGTCCGTCAGGTTGAGCAGCCGCGACAGGGCCTGCCCCGCCGTGTGCTTCGCCTCGCCCCTGATCAGCTCGTCGCAGTCCTCCAGGAGCAGCAGCCGCCAGCGCCCCTTCGCCGTGCCCTCGTCCTCCCCGATGGCGATGTCCATCAGATAGCCGACGTCGTTGAAGAGCCGCTCCGGGTCCAGTACGCAGTCCACCTGGCACCAGTCCCGCCAGGACCGGGCCAGGGTCCGCAGCGCGGACGTCTTGCCCGTCCCCGGCGGGCCGTGCAGCAGCAGGAGCCGGCCGGCGATCGAGTCGGGCGTCACCTTCATCAGCCGGTCCATGGACTCGGCCACCGGCGCCGAGTAGTTGGGCCGGACCTCGTCCCACGTCCCGGCGCTGATCTGCCGGGTCGTCCGGTACGGGCCGCGCCGGGGCGACACGTACCAGAACCCCATCGTCACGTTCTCCGGCTGCGGCTCCGGCTCGTCCTTCGCCCCGTCGGTCGCCTCCTTCAGGACGCGCTCGGCGAGCTCCGCGTCGGCGGCCGTGACGGTGACGTCCGCGCCCCGGCTCCAGCGGGAGACGAGCAGCGTCCAGCCCTCGCCCTCGGCGAGCAGGGCGCTGCGGTCGTCGTCCTTCGCGGCCCGCAGCACGGTGGCGCCCGCCGGGAGCAGCGTCGCCTCGGGCCTGACCCGGTCCAGGGAGGTGCTGTGCGAGTGCGGCTGCTCCCCGGTCGCGAAGCGGCCGAGGAACAGCGCGTCGACGACGTCCGACGGCGAGTCGCTGTCGTCGAGGTTGAGCCGGATCGCCAGCGACCGCTGCGGCTCGGACGGTACCGGTGGGGTGTCAGCCATGGCGCCCATGATCCGGCAACCGGGCAGGGCGCGCACCGGGTTTTGAACGGGACGTGCCCCCTTGTCGCAGGTCCCGCGGTACGTCAGATCCAGTGGCCCCGCACGGCGCCCCGGGCGCGCCGCGCGAGCGCGTACCCCTTCGTCATGGCGCGGTCCGCCGCGAAGTTCCGCGCGACGGCCCGGCCTTCCACGAGGCGGGTGAACTCGCCGATCCCCGTCGACCTGCGGACGGTCACCCGCTCCAGGGCGTACGGGCCCTGGCGGCGTCTGGCCAGCGCGTTGCCGACGGCGAGCGCCTGCGTGTACCCGGCCTCCCGGACCGTACGGCGGACCCGGCGGCTGGAGTACCCGTACGGGTAGGCGAAGGACACCGGGGCGGCCCCTAGCTCCTCGCCGACGATCTCGCGGCAGCGCAGCGTCTCGAACCGCAGCCGTGCCGCGTCGAGCTGGTCGAGCTGCGGGTGGGTGTGGCTGTGCCCGCCGATCTCGGTGCCCGCGTCGGCCAGTTCGCGTACCTGACGCCAGTCGAGCATGGTGTCGAGGGCGCCGCCCGTCGTGTGCCTGCCGGGCAGCCAGCCGGTGGAGACGAAGACGGTGCTCGCGAAGGAGTGCTCGGCGAGCACCGGGAGCGCGTACCGGTGCACGCCCTCGTAGCCGTCGTCGAAGGTGACGAGCAGCGGCCGGGCGGGCAGCGGTGCGCCGGTGCGCCAGGCGGTGGCGAGCGCGGCGGTGGTCAGCGGGGTGAACCCCCGCTCGGCGACCACCTCCATCTGCGCCGCGAACGCCTCGGGGGTGACGGAGAGCCCCAGGGTCGCGGGGGCGGGATCGGGGCCGACGGCGTGGTACATGAGGATCGGCAGGGCGGAGGTCGCGCTCATCGGTCCGCCCCCTCGGTGGTGAGGGAACCACTGCCGCGACCGGCGGCGGCACTGCCCCCGGACCCGGACCCGGACCCGGTCTCCACCGCCCCGCGCCCGCTCCCGTCCCGTTCGATCGGGCCCCACGAGAAGGTCGTCCCGTTCCGGCGGGCCCTGAGCGTGCCGAGCGCGTAGCCGCCGGCGGCGACCGTCACCCCGGTCACGATCGCCCCGGCCCGGCCCGCGCCGCCGGAGCGGCCGAGCAGCGCGTCGCGGACCCCGCGCAGGACGCCCGCGGGCAACACCCGTGTCGAGTACCGCCGTTCGGACTCCAGGCCCTTCTGCGCCCCGACGCTCCGTGCGACGAGCGCCTTGGAGAGCCCTTCGGCGTAGACCCGGGTGCGGAAGTAGCCGAAGCGCTCGCGGGCGGCGGGCACCTTGTGGTGGATGACCGCCCGGTCGTCGATGAGGAGGATCGCCTCGGGCAGCGCCTTGGAGAGCCGGATGCACAGCTCGGTCTCCTCGCCGCCGAGGGGCCGCCGGTCGCCGTCCCGCCCGATGCCGGTGGCGAAGCCGCCCGCCGCGTCGAAGGCCGTACGGCGGAAGGAGGCGTTGCCGCCGAGCACGTTGCGCACCGGGACGCGGCCCGGGGGCAGGCCCCGGTACGTACAGCCGACGACCCAGTCGAACTCCTCGGGGAACCAGGCCGGGCGGCGGCCGGATGCCCAGGCGGGCAGGGTCCGGCCGCCGACCGCCATGACGCGCGGGTCGTCGTAGGCGGCGGCGAAGTGGTGGAGCCAGTCCCGCTCGGCGACCGCGTCGTCGTCGAGGAAGGCCACGAACTCGCCGCGGGCGGCGGCGATTCCGGTGTTGCGGCCGGCGGAGAGGCCGCGGGGGCCCGCGTTGGCGAGCACCCGCACCTCCGCACCCTGTCCGGGCGGCTGCCGCTCCGCGTACTCCTCGGCGAGCCGGGAGAGGAGCCGCTCGTTGTGGTCGACGACGAGCAGCGTCTCCAGCGGCGGCAGCGACTGCTTCCGTACGGAGTCGACCGCGGCGAGGATGTCCTCCCACCGCTCCTCCGTGTAGACGCAGATCACCACCGAGAATCCGTCCGGGGTGGTGCGGTGGTTCAAGACACCTCTCCCCGGGGGACGTTGACGGAGAACGGGGCGGGCCGGCGGCGGGCCGCCTTGCCGAGGGACTTCTCCCTGAGGATGACCTTCAGGACGCGGATGCCGTCGCGCACGGCGTTGAGGTTGCTGACGCCGTGGATGCGGTTGTATTCGTGGCTCGGTACCTCCTGCACCTTGAGGCCGGCCTTGACGACCCGGATGTTGATCAGGGTCTCGATCTCGAATCCGGTGCAGTCGAGGGTGATCTTGTCGAGGCAGTGGCGCCAGAAGGCGTTGTAGCCGTAGCAGAGGTCGGTGTACCGGGCGCCGAACTTGCGGTTGACGAGGGTGCAGAGGGCCCAGTTGCCGAGTCTGCGGATGGTCGTCATGTCGTCCGTGCCGCCGCCGTTGGCGAAGCGGGAGCCCTTGGCGAAGTCGGCGCCGCCGACCAGGGCGGAGACGTAGGAGACGATCTCCTGGCCGTCGGCCGAGCCGTCCGCGTCGACCATGACGATGATGTCGCCGGTGCAGGCGGCGAAGCCGCTGATCAGGGCGTCGCCCTTGCCCTTGCCGACCTGCTTGACGACCTTGACGTCAGGCCGGAGTTCCCGGGCGACCTCCACCGTGTTGTCGGTGGAATTTCCGTCGACGAGAACGACTTCGTGAATCCATTCCGGCAACGTCTTGAAGACGTACGGAAGATTTTCGGCTTCGTTCATCGCGGGAATCACGACACTCACCGGCGGTGTGATCGCCAGATGCGAGGTGATGGCCCGGTATTGGGCGGCTATTCGACTCGGCTCGGTCAATTCTCGGCCCGTGGCGGTCGGGCGCAGGAACGAGCTCATGGGTCTGGTTTCCCTCTCGTCCGGTGGACCGCCCACCCCTTGGGCGGCCCGATGGTGTGTCCGGTTCGAAAGGGGGGTTCACGCCCGCCCGCACGGAGATGATCTCCTTGCGGGATCGGCGAGTTGGCATATCCGGCCGCGCGGTACCCGCGCCTCGGCGCAGGTTCGAACACCGAGCACGGCACCCCCCTACCGCGCCCCGCTCCGGGACCATCAGCGACGCTAGAGCCCTCCCCTGAGCCGCTTTGCGTGATGGACCGGTGCGGGTGAGATGTACGACGGTATTGATGAATGGGACTGTATGGCAAGTCCCGCTTGTGTGACCCGGTTTTCCGTAGTTTGGCGAAGCTTCGACGGTCAGATGTGCAACCGTCCCGATCGGATTCGATCAATCCGTTTGAACGTGGGGAACGGTGGGACAGGATCACACTTCTGTGCATTGTTGTGTGAATGTGTCGCGACCCCGTTCGATCGCTGAGCGGGACCGGATCCTCCGGTTCCTGTGGTGGCCGAATCTCGACGGTTCCTGACGGAGGATCGGAAGACGTTCACCCCCAGTTTTGACATGAACACTTCCGGTAGAGCGGATCCGATGCTACTACCTGGTAACGCAGAGATCCTGCTACAGGGAGGTTCCATGAGACTGTCCCGCTTCACCGCGCTTTCGTCCTCGCTCCTGCTCGGTGCCGTCCTCGCCCTCACCGGGGCAGGTGCCGCCCAGGCGGCCGAAACCGCCGCCCTCGACTACGTCGCCCTGGGGGACTCGTACTCCTCCGGTGTCGGCGCAGGCAGTTACGACAGCGCGAGCGGCGACTGCAAGCGCTCCACGAAGGCCTATCCGGTGCTCTGGAAGAACGCGAACGCCCCTTCCTCCTTCGCGTTCACCGCCTGCTCGGGCGCCCGAACGGGTGATGTGACCGCCAATCAGCTCGGCCCGCTCTCCGCCGCCACCGACCTGGTCTCCGTCACGATCGGGGGAAATGACGCCGGTTTCGCCGACGTCATGACGACCTGTGTGCTGCAGTCCGAGTCCACCTGCATCAGCCGTGTGAATCAGGCCAAGAGCTACGTGGACACCACGCTGCCCGGCAAGCTCGACTCCGTCTACACGGCCATCAGGAACAAGGCGCCCGCCGCCCGCGTCGTCGTCCTCGGCTACCCGCGCTTCTACCAGCTGGGCGGCAGCTGCGTCGCCGGCCTCAGCGAGAACGAGCGCAGGGCCATCAACGACGCCTCCGACTACCTCAACGCGGCCGTCGCCAAGCGAGCCGCCGACCACGGCTACACCTACTCCAGTGTCGTCCCGGCCTTCACCGGACACGAGATCTGCTCCGGCTCCGCCTGGCTGCACAGCGTCAACTGGCTCAACATCGGGGAGTCCTACCACCCGACCGCCGCCGGCCAGTCCGGCGGATACCTGCCCTCCTTCAGGAACGTGGTGTAACCGCACCGACGCCCGCGCCCGTGGCGCCGGGGCCGGTCGGAGCGGTGCTCGTGACACCGCTCGGGCCGGGCCCGGGGCCACGCTCGTCGTCCCGTACCGCCTGATACGTCAACGCGCCCGCGATCAGCAGCGCGCCGATCGCGCCGGCGAGCAGGACATGGCCCCGGCGGGGCGGCTGCGTCCCGCGCGATCGAGCTGCCGAACTCACCGCCCCGGGACGGCCGTTCCCCTTGCCGTTGTCGTCGCGGGGCTCTTCCCGCCGGCCCGGCCCGGCCCCCGGCGGGGTGGAGGAGGTCTCCCTCCGCACCGGCCGCGCCCCGCCCGCGGCGATCCGCCGCAGCTCCCGCTCGGCGGTCAGGGCCCGCTCGGGGTCCACGTCCGCAGGAGTCCCGGACGGCTCCTGGCGCGACAGCCCCTCGATCACGGCGCGGAGCGCCTCCGTCCGGTCGTCCGCCGGCGGCAGTGACGAGGCCGCCGCACCCAGCAGCGCCCCCAGGGAGCGCAGCTCCGCCTCCGGCCCCGGATCGTCCTCGGGGGCCGCTCCGAAGCCGGTCATGACGACCCGTCCGTCGTTCGCGAGGAGGACGTGCTCCGGTCCCGCTCCCCGGTGCGGGGCGCCCGCCTTCCGGCCCGCCCGGAGCGCGGCGAGGACCTCGGCGCCGACGCGGGCGGCCTCGCGCGGCGGCAGCGGACCGGCCTCCAGCGTCTCGGCGAGGGTGAGGCCGCGTACCAGCTCCGTCACGACCCAGGGCCGGCCGTCCTCGGTGGCCACCCCGAGGACCCGTACGACGGAGGGGTGGGTGATCCGGCCCGCGGCCCTCGCCTCGCGCTCGCGCCGCGCGTACAGCAGCGGCAGCTCGTCCGCGGGGAGTCCGGCCGGGGCGTGGAACTCCTTGAGGGCCACGTCGTGGCCGGTCGTCTCGTCCAGGGCGCGCCAGACGGTGCCCGCCGTTCCCTCGGCGAGGACGTCCAGAAGCCGGTAACGACCCGCGATCACCGTCATGGATCCACGGTAGCCGAGGGCCGCCCCCGTGGCTCCGGTCCGTCGGCGAGGCGGAGGGAACGATCTTGGTGGTGGAGATCACACCGGCCCGGGTGTTCGCGGGGGAGGGGCCGGAGTGCAGGATGGTTCGTGACGGTTCGGCAGGTGTTCGAAATCCTGTCCAACTCACCCTGGAATCAGATGGATTCGCACGGTAACCGTCAACCCCCGTACGCGTGCGTGAATCCCGCCGCCGGGATACACGGGTGTCATGGCGGGGCGATAGGGTTAACCTGCCCTGGGTCGGGTGCCCTTGTACGGGTGGGGAGTGACATGGAACAGATAGCAATGCGCAGCAGGCCGCGAGTGCCTGCCATCACCTGCGGGAGCAGCGCGACCAGTTCGCGGCTCGACCGTCATCTCGCGGTGCTCGGCGGTCCCGCCGTGCCCCAGCGTGAGGTCGCCGAAGCGACCCTGCTGATGCGCGAGCTGACAGCGCGTACGCACGAGGCGCCGGTGCACGGTCACCGCAGCCGCAGCGCACGGGTCTCGCTCTTCGCCCCGCTCCGCCGACTGCGCCGCTCCCTCTTCGGGACGCGCCGCTAGCGCCGGGTGCCGGGCCGCGTCACCCCGAGGTTCCCGCCCGCTGCCGCCCGGTCGCCCGTACGACTCCGACTGCGACACCGCCGGACGTGTCCCCGCCCGTCCGGCGTTCAGTCATGCCCATCGCCTGATGCCCCAGGGCGTCAGGCGATCACGCCCGCGCTCCTCAGTTCCCTCACCTCCGCCTCCGGCACCCCCAGCTCGGCGAGTACCTCGTCCGTGTCCTGTCCGAGCGCCGGGATACGGGCCGGCCGTGGTTCCGGCGCGTCCGGGAACACGATCGGCGGCAGCAGTGAGCGCAGCGGCCCGACCGGGGAGTCCACCTCCCGCCAGCGGTCACGGGCCGTCAGCTGGGGATGGTCCGCGAGCTCCGCGACCGAGTTGAGCCGGGCGCAGGCGACGCCCGCCGCGTCGAGCCGGGCCAGCGCCTCGGGCGCCGTAAGGGGGGCGAGCGCCGCCGCGACCACCGCGTCCGTCGCCGCCCGCCCCGCCACTCGCGCCGTGTTCGTCGCGAATTCCGGGGCCTCGGCCAGTTCCGGCCGGCCGATGACCTGCTCGGCGAGCCGCCGCCACTCCCGGTCGTTCTGCACGGAGAGCAGCACCATGCCGCCGTCCGCCGTCGGATAGGCGTCGTACGGCGCGATCACCGCGTGCGCGAGCCCCGTACGCGCCGGGGGCGTGCCTCCATGCATCCCGTGATGCAACGGATGCCCCATCCACTCGGAGAGGGAGTCGAGCAGCGAGACCTCGACCGGCCCGCCCCGGCCGGTCGTGCCACGCCGTACGAGCGCGGCGAGGACGCCCGAGAACGCGTACATCCCGGCCGCGATGTCGGCGGCCGGGATGCCGGACTTGACCGGCTGCTCCGGGGTGCCGGTCACCGACACCAGGCCGGCCTCGCACTGGACGAGCATGTCGTACGCCCGCCTGTGCGCGTACGGGCCCTCCGCCCCGTACCCCGAGACGTCCACCGCGATCAGCCACGGGTGCGCGGCGCACAGGGTGGCGGCGTCGAGGCCGAGCCTGGCCGCCGCGCCCTGGGCCAGGTTCTGCACGAAGACGTCGGCGCCGGCCACCATCCGCCGGACGAGGGCGAGACCGCGCGGGTCCTTGAGGTCGACCGCCACGGACTCCTTGCCGCGGTTGCACCACACGAAGTGCGAGGCGAGGCCCCGGGCGGCCGTGTCGTACCCCCGGGCGAAGTCCCCGCCGTCGGGGCGCTCGATCTTGACGACGCGGGCGCCGAGGTCGGCGAGCTGCCGGGTGGCGAAGGGGGCGGCGACGGCCTGTTCGACGGCGACGACCGTGACCCCTTCGAGGGGGAGTGGCTGAGTGCTCATGGAAGCCCTGCCTACCCTGCGGGGCCGGTCCCTGTCACCGGGACGTGGGTCACGCCCCCCGGTCAGCCCCGGGCGTAGCGGCGTACGGCGAGCGGGGCGAAGAGGGCGATCAGGGCGAGAGACCAGAGCAGCGCCCCGGCGACCGGATGGGCCACCGGCCAGGCCGCGTCCGCCGGTACGGGGGCGTTGCCGAAGAGGACGCGTACCGCCGTGGTGACCGCCGAGATCGGGTTCCACTCGGCGACCGTGCGCAGCCAGCCGGGCATGCCGTCGGTCGGGATGTACGCGTTGGACAGCAGCGGCAGCATGAACGTGGCGCTGCCGAGCTGCCCCGCCGCCTCCTCGCTCTTCGAGGCCAGGCCGAGCAGGATGCCCATCCAGGTCGTCGCGAACCGGAAGAGGAGCAGCAGGCCGAGGGCGCCCAGGGCCTCCGGCGCCGTCCCCTCGACGCGCCAGCCCATCGCGAGTCCGACCAGGATCAGCGGCACCGTGCCGACGGCGCTGGTGGCGAGGTCGGCGAGCGCCTGTCCGAGGGGGACGGCGGCCCGGCTCACGGGCAGGGTCCTGAAGCGGTCCGCGACGCCCCGGTGGGCGTCCTGGGCGGCCTGGAACATGCCGGTCATGAGGCCGCCCGCCGCCGTCGCGACGAGCAGGCCGGGCACCAGCTGGGACCGGTACTCGGCGCCGGGCATGGCGAGCGCGCTGCCGAACACGTACCCGAAGAACAGCAGGAACACGATCGGCATCGTCTGCGTCATGACGGTGATCGCGGGCGCGTGCCGGACGCGCTGGAGGTGGCGGCCGAGGACGGCGGTCCCGTCGTGGACGAGGGCGTTCACGCGACGAGCTCCTTCCGGTCGGTGAGGCGCAGGAACACCTCGTCGAGGGTGGGCGGACGCAGCGAGGCGTCGACGATGAGGACCCCGGCCGCGTCGATCTCGCGGACGATCCGGGGGAGGGTGAGCGTGGTGTCCGTGGTGACCGCGCCCACGGTGCGGCGCTCGGCGTCCAGGGCGGGGGCCGAGCCGGTCAGCCGGTCGAGGACGGCAGCGGCGGCTTCGAGGGCGGACGGTTCCGCGACGACGACCTCGGCGTAGCTGCCGACCAGGGCCTTGAGTTCGGCCGGGGTGCCGCGCTCGGCGACCCGTCCCTCGTCGATCAGGACGATGTCGTCGGCGAGCTGGTCGGCCTCCTCCAGGTACTGCGTGGTCAGCAGCACGGTCGTGCCCTGTGCCGCCAACTCCCTTACCGCGTCCCAGATCCCGTTGCGGCTGTGCGGGTCGAGCCCGGTCGTGGGCTCGTCGAGGAAGAGGACCCGTGGCGTCACGAGCAGGCTCGCCGCCAGGTCGAGCCTTCGCCGCATGCCGCCGGAGTACGTGCGGGCGGGCCGTCCGGCCGCGGCGGTGAGGCCGAAGCGCTCCAGGAGTTCGTCGGCCCGGGCGCGGGGGGCGCGCAGCAGCCGGGCGAAGAGCCGCAGGTTCTCGGCGCCGGTGAGGTCGCCGTCGACGGAGGCGTACTGCCCGGTGACCGCGATGCGCTTCCGTACCCCCGCGGGGTCGCGGACCACGTCGTGTCCTGCGACCCGCGCGCTTCCGGCGTCGGGGGTGACGAGGGTGGCGAGGACGCGGACGGCGGTGGTCTTGCCGGCGCCGTTGGGGCCGAGGACGCCGCAGACGGAGCCCTCGGGGACCGCGAGGTCGAGGCCGCGGAGGGCGTGGACCTCGCCGTACCGCTTCTGAAGCCCTTCACTAAGTACAGCGTACGTAGTAGTCATGGCGCGACCCTACCCCACTGCGTACGGTGTACGTAACTACGATGGAGGCGAGGTGATGATCCATGACGGGCCGAACGGCCGAACCGGAAGTGATCTGGGCGCGCCCCGAGCGTGCGGGCCGAGGCCCCAAGCCGGCTTACAGCAGGACCGACATCGTGGCCGTCGCCGTGCGGGTCGCGGACGCGGACGGCATCGACGCCGTCTCCATGCGCCGCATCGCCGCCGAACTCGGCTGCGGCACCATGTCGCTCTACAACTACGTCCCCCGCAAGGAGGACCTGTACGAGCTGATGGTCGACGCCGTCAGCGGCGAGTACGAGTTCCCCGAGGAACCCAGCGGCGACTGGCGCGCCGACATGACCGCGATCGCCCACCAGGGGCGCGCGATCATGTACCGACACCCCTGGCTCGCCAGGGTCATGACCACCGCCTACGGCTTCAGCCCCAACGCCCTGCGCTTCCTGGAGTGGTGCCTGGGCTGCCTCACACCCCTGGACATTCCCACCGGACTGAAGATGCAGCTGATCGCCATGGTCAACGGCACCGTCATGCTCACCGTCGCCAACGAGCAGGCCATGGCCGAGCGGGCCCGCGGACTGCCCTGGTCCGAGGAGGAGGAACAGGCGGTGCGCGGCGCCTACCTCGCGGGGCAGGTGGCGACCGGACGGTACCCGCACCTCGCCCAGCTGCTCGCCGAGGCCCCCGCCCCCGTCGACACGGACGAGATCTTCGCCATGGGCATCGCCCGCCTCCTCGACTCGTTCGCACCCCCCGTCACAGGAGCATGAACTGCCCCTCGGGACCCTCCTCCTGATGGTCGAGAACGGACGCGGGACGGCGCGCCCCGGGCGGCGGGGGCAGGACGCCCGCCGCACGCAGCTCCTCCCGGCCGGCCGCTCCCGCCGTGAAGGCGGCCCGCTCCGGCTCCCGGGCACCGAGCAGCGCGAGCACCGTGATCAGGTCGAGCAGCTCCGAGGTCCACTCCTGCGGCCAGGCCACAGGGCCGATCGCCTCCAGGGAACCCGGCTCCGCCGGCGCCGTCCGGTGCGCGAACCACTGCTCAAGGACCCGCGCCCCGCCCACCCGGAACTCCCAGGCCTCCTCCGGTACGGGCGAGATCCGGCCCCCGTCCAGACACAGGGCCTCGTCCCCCGCGTCGTACGTCATCGCCACCGGCCGCGCCGGGACCGCCGCCCGCACATAGGGACGGCGACCGCCCGGCAGCCGCGGCTTCGTGCCGCTCACGGCGCCCCGCACCTGGACGTCCGTCAGCTCCCGGCCGAGCGCCACGCCCGCCGCCCACACCTCCGGATCCCCGGGCAGCGGGACCCTGCACCCGGCGGGGGAGGGCCGGGCCGCCGCCACCGTCCACGCGAGCCACTCCAGGGCGTCGACCTCGTGCCCGTACCGCTCTCCGAGGTGGTCGAGGAGGCCCGGCGCGAGATTGGGTTCCCGGCCCCCGGGGCGCCGGAACAGCGGGCGGATCCGGCCCGGCCGGCCCGCGGGGGAACGGCCCTCCGGCAGCACGGCCGTCACCAGCAGGGCGGGCCCCGCCGCCCCCGGCACGTACCCCTGCTCGACGGCGAAGAGCTGCGGCCCCCCGAGCACCCGCCACACCTCGGGGCGCGCGATGTCGATCAGCCGGTGGTCGGGCAGCAGCCACTGCTCGTCGAACGGCCCCCGCGCGACCCGTACGGGTTCGGGGCACGGCCCCGACTCACGGGACCAGCGGACGGTCCCGGTCCGCTGCCCCGGCAGCGCGGCCACCGCGCTCGCCGCGGTCCGTGCCCGGCTGGGCCGGAACAGGGCCTCCCGCTCGGCGCCCTCGGCGGCCATGACGCGGTCCCAACGGGACCGCAGCGTCCGCGCGTCCGGCGCCGCGATCCACGAGCGGCCGAAGCGCAGCGGCGCGACGGACCACGGCATGAGTTCGTCGAGGAGGGGCAGGTCGTCGTCGTCCGCTCCGGGGGAATCCGTCACGCCCCGCATGCTAACGACCGGCCCGCGGGGTCACCGGGCTTCCGCCGGCCTTCGCGGGGTACCGGGCTTCCGCCGTCCCGCTGAGGTACCGGCCTTCCGTCGTTCTACTGGGCTTCCACCGTCACCGTGAAGGAGAAGCGGTCGCCGCGGTAGCGGATGCGGGCCACGTCGACGACCCGGCCGTCCTCGTCGTAGGTCACACCGGTGTAGTGGAGGATCGGCGAGAGCAGCGGGACCTGGAGCAGCGCCGCCGTCTCCGGGTCGGCGAGACGCGCCTCGACCGTGTCCGTGATGCGGCTGATCCGCACCCCGACGACGTCCCGCAGCACCTTCGTCATCGGCCAGCGCTCCAGATCGGCCGGGTCGATCGCGGCGGCGAGCTCGGGGCGCACCGCGTTCTCCGCCCAGTTCGTCGGCTCGCCGCTCTCCCCGTCGCGGCGCAGCCGCCGGTACGCCACGACCTCCGTCACGTCGGGGAAGTACTCCGCGAGCTCACCCGGCACCGGCGCGGCACCGTGCCCGAGGACCGTCGTCCGCTCGCCCGACTGCTGGGCCACGATCGCGTCGATCGAGCCGAGCAGCCGGCGCGGGGAGGAGCGCCGGGCGCCCGGCTCGATGAAGGTGCCGCGCCGCCGGTGCCGGCTGATCAGGCCCTCCTCCTCCAGCTCCTTGAGGGCCTGGCGCATCGTGAGCACGCTCACGCCGTAGTGCGCCGCGAGCTGCTCCTCGGTGGGCAGCCGCAGGGAGGCGTCGGGCGTGCGGCCCAGTATCGAGGCGCGCAGCGACTGTGAGACCTGATACCAGAGCGGCAGCTTGCGGTTCAGGACCAGCGAGTCGGGAGCGAAGGCGGTCACGGTTTCTCCGTACGAAGGCTACGGTCTTACGGCCGGGACTCTACGGCCGGAAGTGGCGCTCAAGACCCTGCCATACGTCGTCGTACCCCTTCTGCAGATGGTCGGCGTCCGCGGCCTGCGGGGTCGCCGTCACCGGCCAGCGGGTCTCGAACATGAAGGCAAGACCGTCGTCGATCCGCTGCGGCCGCAGCTCGGCGGCGCTGGCCTTGTCGAAGGTCTCCCGGTCGGGGCCGTGCGCGGACATCATGTTGTGCAGCGAGCCGCCGCCCGGAACGAAACCGCCCTTTCCGGCCGTCTTGGCGTCGTACGCGCCCTCGATCAGGCCCATGTACTCACTCATCACGTTGCGGTGGAAGTACGGCGGGCGGAACGTGTCCTCGCCGACCAGCCAGCGCGGCGCGAAGACCACGAAGTCCACGCTCGCGAGCCCCGGGGTGTCCGAGGGCGAGGTGAGGACCGTGAAGATCGACGGGTCGGGGTGGTCGTAGGAGATGGTCCCGATGACGTTGAAGCGGTGCAGGTCGTAGACGTACGGCGTGTGGTTGCCGTGCCAGGCGACGACATCGAGCGGGGAGTGGCCGTACGTCGCCGACCACAGGTTGCCGCAGTACTTGTTGACCACCTCCACCGGACCCTCGACGTCCTCGTAGGCCGCGACCGGGGCCCGGAAGTCACGGGCGTTGGCGAGACCGTTGGCGCCGATCGGGCCGAGATCGGGGAGCTGGAACGGGGCGCCGTAGTTCTCGCAGACGTAGCCGCGGGCCGTCTCCTCGAGGAGCTCGACGCGGAAGCGGACCCCGCGCGGGATCAGCGCGACCTCGCCGGGGTGGGCGGCGAGCAGACCGAGCTCGGTGCGGAGGAGGAGCCCGCCGCGCTCCGGGACGATGAGCAGCTCGCCGTCCGCGTCGCCGAAGACCCGCTCCATGGAGGCGTTGGCGTGGTACAGGTGCACGGCCATGCCGGAGCGCTGGGCCGCGTCGCCGTTGCCACCGAGGGTCCACAGGCCGGCCAGCCAGTCGGTGCCCGGCGCCGGGTCGGGCAGCGGGTCCCAGCGCAGCCGGTTCGGGTCGGGCACGGTCTCGGCGAAGGGGGCGCCGCGCAGCGCGCCGTTGTCGATCCGGGTGTACGGCGGGTGCGCGGCCGACGGGCGGATCCGGTAGAGCCACGAGCGGCGGTTGTGTGCCCGGGGTTCGGTGAAGGCGCTGCCGCTGAGCTGCTCGGCGTAGAGACCGAGGGGCGCCCGCTGCGGCGAGTTACGGCCGTGCGGCAGTGCGCCGGGGACCGCTTCCGAGCTGTGCTCGTTGCCGAATCCGGTGCTGTAGCTGAGCGCCTCGGCCGTCTTCCTGGCCTGCTCCGTGGTCATCGACCGCTCCTGTCCTGAGCCCTCAAAGGGAATCCTATGGGTGACCGTAGGATTCCGCGCGGCCCACGTCAACGGGGTGCCCTCGCGAGTCCCTTCGATCGATCACGGCACGAGGGGGTCAAAAAAGATGAACATTGCTCTACTCTCACGCGCATGTCCTGGACCCGAAGGCTCGTCCTCGCGCTCACGGTCGTGCTCGCGGCACTCGCCGCGGCCCTGCTCACCGCCCCCGTGGCCCAAGCCCACGAGGAACGGCCCGTCACCTTCCCCGACGGCTCCGGCAGCGTGCCGAAGCTCCGCACCGGAGAACCCGACCTGCTCGTCTGCAAGACGGACCGCGCCGCCTTCGAGCGCCGGATCTCCGGCTACCCCGCCGCCCTCAAGGCCCGCAACCTCACGCTCTACGAGCGGTGCGCCCGGAGCGGCTACCGCCACCTCCAGCAGGCCGTCGACGCCGTCGACCGGCCCGGCCTCACCATCGCGATCCTCCCCGGCCTCTACGAGGAGGAGCCCTCACTGCCCCCGCCCACCGGGGCCTGCGCCACCCTCAAGGCCCCGCAGTCCGCGCTCGGCTACCAGATCCTCAGCTACGAGCAGCAGCGGCAGTGCCCCCACAACCAGAACCTCGTCGCCATCCTCGGCAAGAAGAACCTCCAGATCGAAGGCACCGGAGCCTCCCGCCTCGACGTCGTCATCGACGCCAAGTACCGGAAGCTCAACGCGCTGCGCGCCGACGGCTCCGACGGCGTCTACTTCCGCAACTTCACCGCCCAGCGCACCACCTTCAACTCGCTGTACGTCCTGGCCGCCGACGGCTTCGTCATCGACGACGTCCTCACCCGCTGGAACGACGAGTACGGCTTCCTCACCTTCGCCTCCGACCACGGCCTCTACAAGAACTGCGAGTCCTACGGCAACGGCGACTCCGGCATCTACCCCGGCTCGGCCTCGAACATCAACGACGGCCGCGGCTACGACGTCCCCCGCTACTCCATCGAGATCACCGGCTGCCGCAGCCACCACAACATGGTCGGCTACTCCGGCACCGCTGGAGACTCCGTCTGGGTCCACGACAACGAGTTCGACCACAACATGGGCGGCGCCTCCATGGACTCCGCCTTCCCCGGCCACCCCGGACTCCCGCAGAACCACGCGAAGTTCGAACGCAACCTCATCCACGACAACAACCAGAACTACTACCCGTACGTCGCCGACGGCACCTGCGCCAGGCCGCCCGTCGAACGCGGCTACGAGCAGGGCGTCGTCTGCCCCCAGATCTCCATGCCGCCCGGCACCGGCATCATCACCGCGGGCGGCAACTGGAACCTCTACGAGGACAACTGGATCTACGGCCACCAGCGCTCCGCCTTCTTCCTGAGCGCCGTCCCCGCCTTCATCCGCGGCGAATCCGCCTGGGACAAGCAGACCGACACCTCCCACCGCAACCGCTACGCCGGCAACCACCTCGGCGTCGACAGGGCCGGCACCGCCCGCCCCAACCGCAGCGACGTGTGGTGGGACGGCCAGGGCAGCGGCAACTGCTGGCAGTCCGACACCGGCGCCGCCACCCCCGGCGCCCTCCCCGCCTGCGGACCGAACCGCGGCGACGTCTCCGGAAACACCGACCGGCTCATCGGCGAACCCGTCAAACTCGCCCAGCTCCTCGTCTGCGCCGATTACAACGTCCAGGCGCGCCGCCTCCCCACCGGCTGCGACTGGTACGGCTCCCGCGGCCTCCAGCGCGTCGAGACCCAACTCGCCCTCGGCGGCGCCCTCGTCCTGGCCCTGGCCGGCCTCGCCCTCTGGTGGCGCCGACTGCGCGACAACCGGCTCGCGGGAGCGGCCACCCTCCTCGGCCTCGCGGGCCTGGCCCTCGACGTCGCCGGCTCCACCCTCGCCCTCACGCCCACCGCAGTCCCGGCCCTCGCGCTCCTCCTCACCGGCGCCTGGTGGACCCTCCTCGGCCTCGCCCTGCGCCCCCGCCGCCCCGTCCTCGCCTGGACCACCGTGACCCTCGGGGCCCTCACCCTGCTCGACGCCTTCGACAAGGCGATCCTGATGATCCCGGGCATCCCCGTGAGCCCGGCCTGGCTCCGCCTCCTGCTCGGCGTGGTCTGGGTCCTGTGGGCGGTGGTGGCGGCGGGAGGCCGCGGACCCGGTTCCCCGGAGCAGGAGCCGGCGGCAGCCCCGCGTACCGGTGCCGTACCCGCGCACGGGGAGGGGACGGCATGACGCGGCCTCGCGACCTCGCGCCCCCGGTGCTGGTCCTGGCCGTCGCCGTACTCGCCCTCGTGGGCTGCGGCGGCCGGGCCACCACCCATCACAAGCCCGGGACCAGTCACGAGGAGGCCACCGGCAGCAGCGGCACCCTGCTCCCGGCCGAGGGCGTGGGCGGGCACCGGCTCCGGGAACTCCCGGCGGCGGACGCGCCCACCGTCCGGGCCGAGGCCCGGCCCGACGGCGAGGGCGGCTGGAACATCCACCTCACCGTGGAGAGGTTCCGTTTCACCCCCGAGAGCACCGGCGGCGCGGCCCTCCCGGGCCGTGGCCACGCCCGTCTCCTGGTCGACGGCCGGGAGACGGCCCGCATGTACGGCCCCTGGGGGTACGTGCCGGCGGGTGGCCGCACCCTGACCGTCCGGCTCCACGCGGACGACCACACGGTCTGGGCCGCCGCCGGCGCCCCCGTCCAGACCACCGTCCGCCTGGACGCCACCCCCGCCTCGTCCCCGCCGACCTCGTCCGCCCCCGCTTCCTCCACCCCCGCACCCTCCTCCTCCGCTCCCTCCGCGCCCGTGAGCCCCCGTCCGACCGGGTCCCGGTCACCCGGCCCCGGCCGGACCGTCACCCTCGCCATCACCGGAACGACCGTCTCGCCACCCCCTTCCCGCATCGAGCTGAAGAAGGGCGACCACCTCACCCTCCGTGTCACCAGCGACCGCGCCGACACCCTTCATGTGCACGGCTACGACCGCGAGCT
Source organism: Streptomyces griseoluteus (assembly GCA_000717735.1). GTDB lineage: Bacteria > Actinomycetota > Actinomycetes > Streptomycetales > Streptomycetaceae > Streptomyces > Streptomyces griseoluteus_A. The sequence continues at coordinate 17,299 of JOBE01000041.1, forward strand.
GCCGCTGTCTCCCGGAACGCCCGCGACCCTCACCCTCACCACGGACCGCACCGGCCTCTTCGAGGTGGAGACCCACGAATCGGGCCTGGTGCTGACCCAACTCGTCGTCCGGTGACCGCCATCCACGCCATCCACGCCATCGACGCCGCTTACGCGTCCCTCCACGCCGCCGTCCCCGCGCCCGCCCCCGGACTGCCGCTCGCCCACGGCGTGGGCTCCCGGCACGACCTCCCCCTCTCACCCTTCTACGCCTACGCCGGCGCCTTCGCCGCGCTCTTCGTCTCCTTCCTCGCCCTCGGGCTGCTCTGGTCCTCCTCCCGCTTCAGGGGCGACCTGGCCGGCCGCCCGCTCCCCGCCGCCCTCCAACGAACGGCCGACGCCCCGGCCCTCCGTACCGCGCTCCGTCTCCTCGGCGCCGCTGCCGCCCTGCTCTTCCTCCTTCACCTCCTCCTCGGCCCCGACGACCCGGACCGCAACCCCGCGCCCGGCGCCCTCTACGTCCTGCTCTGGGTCGGGCTCGTCCCCGCCTCCCTCCTCCTCGGCCCCGTCTGGCGCCTCCTCAACCCCCTGCGCGCCCTCCTCTCCCTTCACCCGCCCCGGAGCCCCCGCCCCGTGCCCGCCGCAGTCGGCATCCGCCCGGCCGCCGCCGGGCTCCTCCTCTTCACCTGGCTCGAACTCGTCGTCCCCGACAACACCTCCTCCACCACCCTCCTGACCGCACTCGCCGTCCATGTCGGCGTCCAGCTCCTCGGCGCCGCCCGCCACGGCGACCGGTGGTTCGCCCACGCCGACCCCTTCGAGGTGTACTCCTCCCTTCTCGCGCGCCTCTCACCGCTCGGCCGCCGCGCCGACGGCCGACTCGTCCTGCGCTCCCCCTTCCACGGCCTCGACGCCACCCCGCAGACCCCCGGCCTCGTCGCCACCGTCTGTGTCCTGCTCGGCTCCACCGCCTACGATGGCCTCTCCGACAACCCCCGCTGGATCACCGCCCTGCAGACCTCGCCCCTCGGCCCGACGCCCACCGCCACGCTCGGTCTCCTCGCCGTCGTCGCCCTCGCCGCCGCCTGCTACGGACTCTGCGCGGGCGCCCTGCGCCTCGTGAACCGCACCCTCACCACCCCTCTCACCTCCTTCGCGCACTCGCTCCTGCCCATCGCCGTCGGCTATCTCATCGCCCACTACTTCTCGCTCTTCGTCACCGAAGGGCCACGCACAGTCATGATGGCAGGGGGCACTGACAACGCCTCCGCACCCGCCCCGTTCCCGGGCCCCGGCGGCCTCGCGACCCTCCAGGTCGCCGCGATCGTCACCGGTCACGTCCTCGGTGTCGTCGCCGCCCACGACCGTTCCGTGCGCCTCTTCCCGCCCGACCGGGCCGTCGCCGGCCAACTCCCGCTGTTCGCGCTGATGATCGCCTACACCCTCGGCGGCATCGGCCTGCTGATCGCCTGAGCCCGCTGCCCACCGCCCAACGCCCGGCGCCGCCTGTCTCTCTTGCCAGTCGATCGCCCGAGCCCGACCGGAGCGGCATCATGGTCCCCGTGCCCCAGACCCGCCCGCAGGCCCCGCCCTCGCTCCGCCGTACCCCCGTCCAGCAGCGCAGCGCCGAACGGCTCGCCCGGATCCTCGACGCCTGCGCCGAGCTGCTCGACGAGACCGGTTACGAGCAGCTGAGCACCCGAGCCGTCGCGAGCCGCGCAGGCGTTCCCATCGGCTCCGTCTACCGCTTCTTCGGCAACAAGCGGGCGATGGTCGCCGCCCTCGCGCACCGCAACCTCGACGAGTACGCCCGGCGGGTCTCCGACCGCCTGGCCGCCGCGCCGCTCCTCGACGCCTACGGGGCCATCGACAGCGTCCTGGACGAGTTCATCGCGATGAAAAGGACCGTTCCGGGCTTCGCGCTCGTCGACTTCGGGGTTCCCGCCACCGCGTCCGGCGAGAGCGCGGGTGAGGGAGACGGTGACGGAGGGGATGACCGAGGGGATGACGGAGAAGGGGACGGAGAGGGGAGCGGTGGGACTTCCGCGGGGAGCCTCGCCGAGGACCCCAACCGGCAGGTCGCCGAACGGATCTGCACCCTCCTCGCCACCCATCTGAACCGTCCCTCCGACGACGACCTGCGGCGGAAGGTCCTGGTCGGCGTCGAGACCGCCGACGCCCTCGTCCGGCTCGCCTTCCGTACGGATCCCTCCGGCGATCCGGCGCTGATCGACGAGACGCGCCACCTGCTCCATGCCTATCTGGCCCACTGGCTCGCGTAACCTGCCGCACCCCCTCCCGAACGTGCCTACCGGTCGGTATGCTCGGCGGCCCGACCTCGGACCAGGGAGACCCCATGTCCACCGCCCTGCGCATCTGTCCCCTCTGCGAAGCGACCTGCGGACTGACCCTGACCATCGAGGGGACCCGCGTCACCGGTGCGCGCGGCGACCGCGACGACATCTTCAGCCAGGGGTTCCTCTGCCCGAAGGGCGCGGCCTTCCCCGAGGTCGACGCCGACCCGGAACGGCTCCGTAGCCCCATGGTCCGGAAGGACGGGCGCCTCCAGGAGGCCACCTGGGAGGAGGCGTTCGACACGATCGCCGCCAGAATCCGTCCGCTCGTCGAGGAGTACGGGCCGGATGCCGTGGGTATCGTCCTGGGCAACCCCAATGTGCACACGATGGCCGGCGCCCTCTACCCGCCCCTGCTGCTCGGCGCGTTGCGCACCAGGAACCTCTTCACGGCGTCCACGATCGACCAGATGCCCAAGCACGTCTCCAGCGGCCTGCTGTTCGGAGACGCCTTCGCCATCCCCGTACCGGACCTGGACCGCACCGACCATCTGCTGATCCTCGGAGCCAACCCGCTGGACTCCAACGGAAGCCTGTGCACGGCCCCCGACTTCCCCGGCAGGCTCAAGGCACTGCGCCGGCGCGGCGGCACCCTCACCGTCGTCGACCCCCGGCGGACCCGCACCGCCCGCCTCGCCGACCGGCACGTCGCGATCCGCCCCGGCGCCGACGCGCTCCTCCTCGCCGCGCTCGTCCACACCCTCTTCGAGGAGGAACTCGCCGACCTCGGCCCGCTTGCCGACGAGGTGGAGGGCGTCGAGGAAGTGCGGTCGGCGACAGCGGAGTTCAGCCCCGAGGCCGTCGCCGCCGCCTGTGACGTGGACGCGGACACCATCCGCGCCCTCGCCCGGGAACTCGCCGCCGCGCCCACCGCCGCCGTCTACGGGCGGATGGGCAGCTCCACCGTGGTGTACGGCACCCTCGCCAACTGGCTCGTCGACGTCCTCAACATCCTCACCGGCAACCTCGACCGGCCCGGCGGCGCCCTCTTCCCCCTCTCCGCCACCACGCCCGCCCCCCGCCCCGCGGGCCCCGGCAGGGGCTTCGCCCTCGGCCGCCGGCACAGCCGGGTCTCCCACCACCCGGAGGTCAAGGGCGAGTTGCCCCTCGTCGCGCTCGCCGAGGAGATCGAGACGCCGGGGGAGGGGCGGATCCGCGCACTGATCACCATCGCCGCCAATCCCGTTCTCTCCGCCCCCGACGGCAACCGCCTGGACCGGGCCCTCGACTCCCTCGACCTCATGGTCGCCGTAGACCCGTACCTCAACGAGACCACCCGCCACGCCGACGTCCTGCTGCCGCCGCCCCCGCCGTCCCGCAGCGCCCACTTCGACTTCGCCTTCAACGGGTTCGCCGTCCGCGACCAGGTCCGCTACACCCCGGCGGCCGTCCCCCTCGAAGCGGACCGGATGGACGAGTGCGAGATCCATGCCCGGTTGATCCTTGCCGTCTCAGGGATGCACGGCGCGCCGCCGTCGGCCGTGGACGACCTCGCCGTCGACACCACCCTCGCCAAGGCCGTGACCCAGGAGCACTCGCCGGCGTACGGCGCCGACCCCAAGGAGTTCGCCGCCCGGCTCACCGGGGACACCGGGGCCGAGCGCCGGCTCGACCTGATGCTGCGCCTCGGCCCGTACGGGCTCACCCTCGACGAGCTGCGGGCCCATCCGCACGGCATCGACCTCGGCCCGCTGAAGCCGCGCCTCCCTCAGGTCCTGAAGACCCGCAGCGGGCGGATCGAGCTGTTCCCCGCACCCCTCGCCGCAGACCTGCCGCGCTTGCGCGCCGCGCTCGACGCCGTACCCGACGAGGGCACCCTCCAGCTCGTCGGGCGCCGGCACCTGCGCTCGAACAACAGCTGGCTGCACAACGTTCCGGCCCTCGGCGGCGGCTCGAACCGCTGCACCCTCCAGGTGCACCCCGAGGACGCGGCCCGGCTGCGGCTGACCGACGGCGGCCTCGCCCGGGTCAAGGGCGCGGGCGGCGAGCTCGAAGTGCCGGTCGAGGTGACCGAAGGGGTACGTGAGGGCGTGGTGAGCCTTCCGCACGGCTGGGGCCACGACCGGCCGGGCACCCGGCTGACCGTGGCCTCCGCCCGCCCCGGCGTCAACGTCAACCAGCTGCTCGACGGTTCCCTGATCGACCCGCTGTCGGGGACCGCCGTTCTGAACGGCTTCCCCGTCGAGGTGTCGCCCCTGCCGTGACCCCGGGGCGACCGTCGGCGTGCCCTCAGCCGTGACCCCTTCGCTGACCTGGGGTTTTGCTCGTATTGCTCACGCGTCAACATCTTGTTAACGGCAGAAGAGGACACCTACCGTCATCCGGACCGCCGCTCGGCGGCAGTTCAACGGTGAACGTGAGGTGTCCTCCATGCTGACCGTCCTCGGCTTCGCCATGATCGCGACCTTCCTGGTTCTGATCATGATGAAAAAGATGTCGCCGATCGCGGCACTCGTGCTGATCCCCGCGCTCTTCTGCGTCGCGGTCGGGCAGGGGGCCCAGCTCGGCGACTACGTGATCGAAGGCGTCGGCAAGCTGGCGCCGACCGCCGCGATGCTGATGTTCGCCATCGTGTACTTCGGCGTCATGATCGACGTGGGCCTCTTCGACCCGATCGTCCGGGGCATCCTGCGCTTCTGCAAGGCCGACCCCGTCCGGGTCGTCGTGGGCACGGCGGTGCTCGCCGCGATCGTCTCGCTGGACGGTGACGGTTCCACGACCTTCATGATCACCGTCTCGGCGATGTATCCGCTGTACAAGCGGCTCGGCATGAGCCTGGTGGTCATGACGGGTGTCGCCGCCACCGCCAACGGCGTCATGAACACCCTGCCGTGGGGTGGTCCGACGGCCCGCGCCGCGACCGCGCTGAAGCTGGACGCCGCCGACATCTTCGTACCGATGATCCCCGCGCTCGGCATGGGCCTGCTCTTCGTCTTCGCCCTCGCGTACGTCCTCGGGCGCCGGGAGCGCAAGCGCATCGGCTACCTCACGCTCGACGAGGTCCTGGTGCCCGAGGCCGGGACCGAGACCGTGCTGGTCGCGGCGGGCGGCGGTGGCGCGGACCTGGCCAAGAGGGCGGCGGGCGGCTCCGGTGACGCCCCCGGCGAGCCCACCCCCTCGGGAGTGGGAGCGGGAACGGGAACGGACGACGGCGCGGACGAGGGCTTCCAGGGACTCGACCCGCACCGTGCGACGCTCCGGCCCAAGCTGTACTGGTTCAACGCCGGCCTGACCGTCGCGCTGCTCACCGCGATGATCCTCGAACTGATGCCGATCCCGGTCCTGTTCCTTCTCGGCGCCGCGCTCGCGCTCACCGTCAACTACCCGAACATGGCCGAGCAGAAGGCCCGCATCGCCGCCCACGCCGACAACGTCCTCAACGTCGCGGGCATGGTCTTCGCCGCCGCCGTCTTCACCGGTGTCCTGACCGGAACCGGCATGGTCAAGCACATGGCCGACTGGCTCGTCGGCGCCATCCCCGAGGGCATGGGGCCGTACATGGCCCTGGTCACCGGCGTGCTCAGCCTCCCGCTCACCTACTTCATGTCGAACGACGGCTTCTACTTCGGCGTCCTGCCGGTCCTCGCGGAGGCGGGCGCCGCCCACGGCGTGTCGCCCCTGGAGATCGCACGGGCCTCGCTGGTCGGTCAGGCCCTGCACATGTCGAGCCCGCTGGTCCCCGCCGTGTACGTCCTCGTCGGGATGGCGAAGGTGGAGTTCGGCGACCACACCCGGTTCACGGTGAAGTGGGCGGCCCTGACCTCGCTGGTCGTGCTCGCGGCGGGGATCCTCTTCGGAATCATCTGAACCCCCGCGGACTGACCGGGGAGTGGGCCGGACGGGTGGAGACGCGGGCCGACGCGGCCGAGTCGCCACCCTCTGTGTCCATGTCGTGACAGATAGTCGGATTATCGCAGTAAGCGTCCGATGTGCTCACGACTGGAGGATCTTCCACCATGACCACTCCCCCCACCCGCGCCCTGCTCCGCGCAACACTCACCACCCTGGCGCTCGGCGGCCTGACCTTCGCCGGCGCCCCGACGGCCTTCGCCGCGCCCGGCGACGACGGTGACGTCAAGGTTCACCAGTCGAGCACGGCCGACACCAACCCGGTCAACCAGCCCCGTGTCGACTGCCCCTTCCGCCTCGCCGCCCTCAACTTCGACGGCCTGTCGAGCATCAACTACGAGATCTTCGTGCATCCGGGCCAGCCCGGTAACCAGGACGACCCGGTGAGGACCGGGGTCGTCGCCCTCAACGACAACGGTGACGGGGCCGCAGGGCCGATCAACCTGGCGGTCGGCATGTACAAGGTCGAGTGGACGTGGCAGGGCAAGCTCGGCGCGCCGAAGTCGAAGGTCTTCAATGTCATCAGCGCCTGCCACAACAATGGCAACGGCGGCCCCGGCGGAGGCCCCGGCGGCCACGGCAAGCCCCCGCACGGCCCGGTCGGCGCGGGCGGTGGCGGCAGCGCGCAGATCGCCGCCGAGGACACCTCCACCTTCGGCATCGGGGCGGCCATCGCCGCCGGTGTCGCCGGTACGGCCGGACTCGTCCTGATCCGCCGCTCGCGCCGCCGCAACGATGGCGCCGCGTAGGCCGTCCCGCCTCACGCGCAAGCGGCGGCGCCTCCTCCGGCTCGCCAGGACCGTCACGGTCACCGTGGTCCTGGTGAGCGGAGGGGTCTGGTGGGCCGGCGGCGAGGAGCCGGCCGCCCCGGCGCTCGCCGCCGCCCCCGGCGCTGCGGGTGGAGCCGGGGCGGTCGCGGCGGCCGGAGCGCCGGCCGCCCTCGACCACAAGGCCAAGCCCAGGCCGAAGCCGAAGGCCACGCCGCCGCCCAGGCCCGCGCCCCCGCCCGCGCCGTTGGCCCGTTCGCGCCCCACCGCCCTGGCCGTACCGGCCATCACGATCGAGGCGCCCGTGATCGATCTCGGTCTCGACGGGGCGGGCCGGCTCGCCACGCCGCCGGTCGACAATCCGCAGGTCGTCGGCTGGTACGCGAACGGTGCCACGCCCGGTGAGCGGGGGACCGCGGTGGTCGTCGGCCACCGCGACACCCGCACCGGACCAGCCGTCTTCCTGAACCTCGACTCGCTCAGTCCCGGCAACACCGTCCGGGTCGCCCGCGCCGACGGCAGGGTCGCCGTATTCACGGTCGACCGGGTCCGCACGTACGCCAAGACCGAGTTCCCCGACAAGGAGGTGTACGGCTCCACGGGGCGGCCCGAACTGAGGCTGCTGACCTGCGGAGGAGCCTTCGACCGCAGTAAGGGCTACGAGTCGAACATCGTCGTCTTCGCCCATCTCACCGACATCGCCCAGAAGATCTGACCGGAGATCCGACCGCAGATCGGACCCCAGGTCGGACCGGAGATCGGACCGGAGATCTGACCGGATATCGCGCCGAGGATCTGACGGAGGTCTCGCAAGAGACCCGACCAGGGGTTCCGACGGATCCCAGCCGCTCCGTCGGCCCCCTGTCTCCTTCCCTTCCCTTCCCTCCCCTTCCGCGCCCGGCGCCTGCGCCGGGCGCGGCGACGTGTCCGGGCGCCTGTCCAGGAGGTGGATGCCAGTTCCGGCGCCCCGTGGCTGTCCGGTCCCCCCGTGGACAGTGCCCCGCCGGGGCGCCACGATCATCCGGTGAGACCCGGGGCACGTCGCGAGGCCCTGGCGCCCAAAAACTAACAGCGCTAGTTTGGGTCGACGCCGCCGAACCGGTCGGCCGGGTGAGGGAGAGGGAAGCGCATGAAGGCCCACGACGCGATGTACATCGGCGGGGAGTGGCGACCCGCCTCCTCCACGGACACCATCGCCGTGATCAACCCGGCGGACGAGCAGGTCATCGGACACGTCCCGGCCGGCACCGCGGCGGACGTCGACGCCGCCGTACGCGCGGCCCGCGCCGCGCTGCCCGGCTGGGCCGCGACCCCGCCCGCCGAGCGCGGCGCCCGCATCGCCGCCCTGCGCGACGCGCTGGCCGCCCGCGCGGAGGAGATCGCCGCCACCGTCACCGCCGAACTCGGCGCGCCGCCGCAGCTCGCCGCCGCCGTCCACGCGGGACTGCCGATCGCCGTGGCGGGCACGTACGCGGAACTCGCCGCCACCCACCCCTTCGAGGAGAAGGTCGGCAACTCCACCGTCTACTCCGAGCCGGTGGGCGTCGTCGCCGCGATCACCCCCTGGAACTACCCGCTCCACCAGATCGTCGCCAAGGCCGCCCCGGCCCTCGCCGCCGGCTGCACCATCGTCCTCAAGCCCGCCGAGGACACCCCGCTCGTCGCCCAGCTCTTCGCCGAGGCCGTGCACGAGGCGGGGATCCCCGCCGGCGTCTTCAACCTGGTCACCGGGCTCGGCCCGGTCGCCGGCCAGGCCCTCGCCGAGCACCCCGACGTGGACCTCGTCTCCTTCACCGGCTCCACCGCCGTCGGCCGCCGCATCGGCGCGCTCGCCGGCGGGGCCGTCAAGAGGGTCGCCCTCGAACTCGGCGGCAAGTCCGCCAACGTCATCCTGCCCAGCGCCGACCTCCCGAAGGCCGTCGCCGTCGGCATCGCCAACGTCATGTCCAACTCCGGCCAGACGTGCAGCGCCTGGACGCGGATGCTGATCCCCGCCGACCGGTACGAGGAGGCGGTGGCCCTCGCCGCCGCGGCCGTCGCCAAGTACGTCCCCGGAGAGCGCGTCGGCCCCCTCGTCAACGCCAAGCAGCGGGAGCGCGTACGCGGGTACATCGAGAAGGGCATCGAGGAGGGCGCCCGGCTCGTCGCGGGCGGCCCCGAGGCCCCGCGAGAGACCGGCTACTACGTCTCCCCGACCGTCTTCGCCGACGTCACCCCGGAGATGACCATCGCCCAGGAGGAGATCTTCGGGCCCGTCGTCGCGCTCCTCCGGTACGAGGACGAGGCCGACGCGCTCGCCATCGCCAACGGCACCGAGTACGGCCTCGCCGGGGCCGTCTGGGGCGAGCCCGAGGAGGCCGTGGCCTTCGCCCGCCGCATGGAGACCGGCCAGGTCGACATCAACGGCGGCCGGTTCAACCCGCGGGCCCCCTTCGGCGGGTACAAGCAGTCCGGGGTGGGCCGGGAACTCGGCGCGCACGGCCTCTCCGAGTACCTCCAGACCAAGTCCCTGCAGTTCTGAGTCCTTCCGGTTCCGAGTTCCGAGGAGCACCGCACGTGAGCCTGATCCGTGCCGCAGTCCTGCCCGCCGTCGGCTCTCCCCTGGAGATCACCGGCATCGAGCTGCCCGAGCCCGGCCCCGGACAGGTCCGGGTCCGGCTCGCCGCCGCCGGCGTCTGCCACTCCGACCTGTCCCTCACCAACGGCACCATGCGCCTGCCGGTCCCCGCCGTCCTCGGCCACGAGGGCGCGGGCACCGTCGTCTCGGTCGGCGAGGGCGTCACCCGGGTCGCCCCGGGCGACGCCGTCGTCCTCAACTGGGCCCCGTCCTGCGGGACCTGTCACCCCTGCACGCTCGGCGAGGTCTGGCTCTGCGTCGACGCCCTGGCCGGCGCCGCGAACGTCCACGCCCGCACCCAGGACGGCACCGAACTCCACCCGGGCCTCAACGTCGCCGCCTTCGCCGAGGAGACGGTCGTCGCCGAGAAGTGCGTCCTGCCCGTCCCCGACGGGATCCCGCTCACCGACGCGGCCCTGCTCGGCTGCGCCGTCCTCACCGGCTGGGGCGCCGTCCACCACTCCGCCCGGGTACGGGAGGGCGAGTCCGTCGCGGTGTTCGGTGTCGGCGGGGTGGGCCTGGCCACCCTCCAGGCCGCCCGGATCGCGGGCGCGTCCACGATCGTCGCCGTCGACGTCTCCCCGGAGAAGGAGGCACTCGCACGGGCGGCGGGGGCGACCGAGTACGTCGTCGCCTCGGAGACCACGGCGAGGGAGATCCGGAAGCTGACGGGAGGCCAGGGCGTCGACGTGGCCGTCGAATGCGTCGGCCGCGCCGTCACCATCCGGACCGCATGGGAGTCCACCCGGCGCGGCGGTCGCACCACGGTCGTCGGCATCGGCGGCAAGGACCAGCAGGTCACCTTCAACGCCCTGGAGATCTTCCACTGGGGCCGCACCCTCACGGGCTGTGTGTACGGCAACTCGAACCCGGCCGAGGACCTGCCGGTGCTCGCCGAGCACATCCGGGCCGGGAGGTTCGACCTCGGCGCGCTCGTCACCGAGCGGATCACCCTGGACGGCATCCCGGGCGCCTTCGACAACATGCTCGCGGGCAAGGGCGGCCGGGCCCTGGTCGTCTTCCCCTGACACACGGGCGGACCCGCACCGGCCCGCACTGACCGACCCGAGGCCGGTGCGGGCCGGTGCGGGGCCGTCGCCGGTGGCCGTTCGGCTATGCGGCGGCGGCCCGCAGCAGGATGTCCTCGTACACCTTCGGGTCGTCCGAGACGATCACCGGCCAGCCGATGCCGTAATCGCCCGCCCAGTCCACGTCGATGCCGGGATTGGCGTGGTCGGAGCCGTCGGGCAGGAACAGGTGCGGGCTGCAGTCGATCCGGTCGCTCCCGGCGAGCGCGGCCTGGTCCGCGAGCGCCCGGCGCGCGCGCCCGTCGTCCAGCGCCTCGGTGAGGGCGCCGACGTCGACCACGCCGGTGTCCGCGGCCACGTCCAGGATCACCCGGCGGTTGGCGACGCAGCGGGACTCGGCCCAGAACGCCCGGCGAAGCCCGAGGTCCAGCTGCTCCGACGCGTTCAGGCCCTGCTCCTTCGCCGCGAGCACCGCCTCCAGGGCGGGCAGGGTCGTCGAGGGGTAGAGCCAGTCCTTGGCCTGCCACAACTGCCAGCCGGCGTCCGGCTCAAGGACGGCCATCCTGGCCACCTCGCTGTCCGTACCGGGGCGCGGGCTGGGGGCGTCGTTGAGCAGTTCGAGCGGGAAGGCGCGCAGGTCGAAGGAGACCTGCTCCTTCAGGCCCAGCCGGGCCCGGGTGGTGTGCAGCCGGTGGACGGCGATGTGCGCGAAGGAGCACCAGATGTCGGCGAAGACGGTGATGACCCCGCGCGGCGGTGTCAGACCGACGGTGCTCCCCTCGGCGCTGTTCGCGGCGAAGGAGTTCTCGTGGGTGCTGTTCGGTCCGGGCATGGTTCTCCTCGGGTCGTACGCGGCGGGGCGTGGTATCGGTCAGACGAGCTGGATGGTCAGGGAACCGGCGATCAGCAGGCCGAGGCCCAGGGCCCGCGGCTTCGTCAGGGAGCGCCGCGGGAGTGCGAACAGGCCCTTGTGGTCGATCAGCGCCGAGGTGAGCTGCTGTCCCGTCACGGTGAGGGCGATGGTCACGGCAGCCCCGATGGAGGGGATGAGCAGGAAGGTGCCGGTGACGTAGGCGGCGGCGCAGGCGCCACCGAGCCAGCCCCACCAGGGCATCTTCTTCAGCGGGGCGATCCTGGGCTTCGGCGTCCGCCGGGTCGCGTAGAGCACGAGCAGGACGACGGCGATGGTGAAGGTCGCCACGGCGAAGCTGATCACGGCGACGGTGAGCGGCTCCTCGAGCTGCGCGCGCAGCCGGGCGTTGACCGCGCCCTGTACGGGAAGCACGGCACCGGCGAGGACGCCGAGGGCGAGCAGGCCGGCGCGTCCGGCGCTCGACGTCCTGGGGGCGCCGGGAGGGGCGGCGGCCTTCACGCCCCGGACGATCACGACGATGCCCGCGAGGACGGCCACGGCGCCGACGACGATTCCGGCGCTCAGGTCCTTCTGTTCGAGGCCGAGGAGGCCGAAGAGGTCGAGCGCGAGCGAGGCGAACATCTGGCCGGTGACGAAGAGTCCGACGGCGGCGAGGGCGCCGAGTCGCGGGAAGAGCAGGATGCCGCTGGTGATGTAGAGCGGGCTGGCCAGTCCGCCGAGCAGCTGCCAGGCCTCGACGTCGGGCAGCTTGCCGAGTGCGCCGAGGGCTCCGGCCGCCACCGCGAGCACGGTGAGGAGACCGGTCGCGACGCCGAGCTGGATGGTCGAGGCGCCGTACGGCGTGCCGACGGCCGAGTTGAGCTGGAGGTTCACCGAGGCCTGGACGGCCAGGAGGCAGCCGACCAGCAGGGCCGCGGCGAGGAGCGCGGTGTGCATCTGGATCTCCCTGGGGCGGGATGGCGAACTGTAAGTGGACACTGAGTCCGTTTAGCATGCCATGCGATCCATCAAGCGGACAAGGTGTCCACTTACCTCTGGGGAAGTAGGGTCTGGTCCATGAGCGAGGACGAGCAGGGCGGACGTGGAGCCGCCTCCGTGCACCGGGTGGGCGGGCTCCTCGGCGATCTCCAGGCGCCCGACGACCAGCCGGTCGCCCCGCGCAGACGTGCGGACGCGGAACGCAACCGCGCCCAGATCCTGGCCGCGGCGGAGCGGCTCTTCGCCGAGCAGGACCCCCGGTCGGTCACCATGGACAAGATCGCCAAGGCCGCCGGGGTCGGCCGCGCCACGCTGTACCGGAGCTTCCCCGACCCGTCGTCGGTCGCCGTCGCCCTGCTCGACGAGCACGAGCGCCGGCTCCAGGGACAGCTCATCCACGGTCCGCCGCCGCTCGGCCCCGGTGCCCCCGCCGGAGAGCGGCTCGCCGCGTTCTGCCTGGCGATGGTCGATCTGCTCGAACGTCACCTGCCGCTGGCGCTCGGGGCGGAGACCGGCCCCGCGCGCTTCCGGACGGGCGCCTACGGCTTCTGGCGCGTCCACGTCCGCACGCTGCTCGTCGACCACGGGGTCCGGGACCCGGACCCGCTGATCGACATCGTGCTCAGCCCGCTGTCACCGGAGGTGTTCCGGTTCCAGCGGCACGAACTCGGTCTGTCGACCGAACGCATCGGCCGGTCCCTCGCCGACTTCGCCCGCCAGCTGCTGCGCTCGGGGGAGTGAGCGGGGCGGCGGCGCCCGTGCTCCGGGTCAGGCCGGCGGCGGGGTGACCAGCCTCAGCTCGTACGCCGTGATGACCAGCTGCACCCTGTCCCGCGCGTCCAGTTTCGTCAGCAGCCTGCTCACATGGGCCTTCGCCGTGGCCACGCTGATGTGCAGCCGCGTGGCGATCTCCGCGTTGGACAGGCCGCGGCCGACCAGGGTGAGCACCTCCCGCTCGCGCGCGGTGATCCCTTCCGTGGGCCGCGGTGGCGGGGCGGCGGCGGGACGGGCCGCGAACTCCGCGATCAGGCGGCGGGTCACACTCGGCGCGATGAGGGCGTCGCCCGCCGCGACGGTCTCGATCGCGGCGAGGATCTGGTCCATGTCCATGTCCTTGACGAGGAAACCGCTCGCACCGGCCCGGAGCGCCCCGTAGACGTACTCGTCGTCGTCGAACGTGGTGAGGACGAGGACCTTCGGTGGTGTGCCCGGGCTCGCGGTGATCCGCCGGGTGGCCTCGATGCCGTCCATGCCCGGCATCCGGATGTCCATCATCACCACATCCGGCGCCAGCCGTTCCGCGAGCCGAAGCGCCTCCTCGCCGTTCGCCGCCTCGCCCGCCACCTCCAGCCTGGGGTGGTCGGCGATCAGCACCCGCAACCCGTGCCGGACCAGCGGCTGGTCGTCGGTCAGCAGCACCCGGGTCATCCGGTCTGCGCCGGTACCGGGAGGGTCGGTGGGCGGCATCCGCGTCATCAGGTCACCGCCGGTACGGGCAGCCGGGCCGCCACGCGGAAGCCGCCCTCGGTGCGCGGCCCGGCCGTGAACTCGCCGTGCAGCAGCGCCGCGCGCTCCCGCATGCCCGTCAGGCCGTAGCCGGCGGCGCCTGGCAGGCCGGCCGGTCCGTGGCCCTCGTCGGTGATCTCGATGGACAGGTCGTCGGCACGGCGCTCGACGGTCACCCGGCAGGCGTCGGCGCCCGAGTGGCGGACGACGTTGGTGAGGGCCTCCTGGACGATGCGGTACGCGGACAGCTCGATCTCCGCGGGCAGCGGCCGACGTTCGCCCCGCCAGTCGATGTGCACCCGCACGCCCGCGTCGCGGGTGCGTTCCGCGAGCCCGTCGAGATCGGCGAGCACCGGTGCCGGGCCGAGCGGGGCGCCCCCGTCCCCGGGGTCCGCCTCCCGCAGGGCGCCGAGCATCCGGCGCAGGCCCGCCAGGGTGTCGCGGCTGGTCTCCTCGATGGCGGCGAGGGAGTTGCGGGCCTCCGCGGGCTGGGTGTCGATGACGCGCCGCCCCACCCCGGCCTGGATGGCGATGACGCCGATGCTGTGCGCCACCATGTCGTGCAGTTCCCGGGCGATCCGCAGCCGTTCCGCGGTGACGGCCTGCTCCGCGGCCCGGTCCCGCAGCGCGGCCGCGTGCCGGCGGCGCTCGCCGGCCGAGTGGCCGAGCGTCCAGGCGGTGACCGTCATCAGGGCCAGGAAGGCCGAGACGGCGAGGAAGGACGAGGCATAGTAGGCGGCTGCCCCGATCTGCGCTCCGAGCGCCACGAGCGCGGCGACGGCCGCCGTCGGCCGGGACCGGGTGGCGGCGATCCGTCCGACGGCGAGACCGGTGAGCACGGCCTGCAGATACGCGATCTGCCAGGCCTGGGTCCGCGCGGCCGCCGGGCCGCTGTCGAAGCCCTGCTGCGCGGCCATCATCGAGTTCGCCAGGACGGTCGCCGCGAAGGAGGCGGTGAGCAGGAGTCCCAGGGCGGGCAGGGGCCGTCGCCGCGTCAGGGGCAGCAGCAGTACGGCGGGCAGGGCGGCCGGCACCAGCCGCATGCCGGTCAGTTCGCTGCCGGTGTTCAGCGTGACGACGTACAGCAGGACGACGTAGACGATGCCCGCGCACCAGGCCGCGACCTCGGCGAGGAGCGACCGCGGAGCACTCCGTGGGGCTTTCATGCGCCGATCATAGGCAGGCGGTCCGGCCCCGGACATCGGCCCGTGGGCGTACTCCCGTGGGCTACTCCCGGCGCTCCGATGGTGGTCGGTGGCCCGATGCCCGAGGGGGGTCCGCCCCGGCAGCGTGGACACCGTGATCGAAGCGACCGAACTCATCAAGCGCTACGGCGAGACCACCGCCGTCGACCGCCTGTCCTTCACCGTCCGCCCGGGTGTGGTCACCGGGTTCCTGGGGCCGAACGGTGCCGGCAAGACCACCACCCTGCGGATGGTCCTCGGCCTGAACCGGCCCACCGGCGGCACCGTGACCGTCGACGGGCAGCCGTTCGGCGACCGTCCCCGTGGCCTGCGCCACGTCGGCGCGCTCCTCGACGCCCATGACGTGCACGGCGGTCGGACCGCCCGCGCCCACCTGACGGCGCTGGCGGTCGGCAACGGGCTGCCGCGCCGACGGGTCGCGGAGGTCCTTGCGGAGGTGGGCATGGCCGACGCGGCGGGCCGCAGGATCGGCGGGTTCTCCCTGGGGATGAAGCAGCGGCTCGGCATCGCCGCCGCCCTCCTCGGCGATCCGCCCGTACTGCTCTTCGACGAGCCGCTCAACGGCCTCGACCCGGAGGGCGTCCGCTGGGTGCGGAACCTCTTCGGGCGGCTCGCGGGCGAGGGCCGCACCGTGCTCGTCTCCAGCCATCTGATGCGGGAGATGGAACAGACCGCCGAGGAGCTGATCGTCATCGGCCGCGGCAGGCTGATCGCGGCGGAGAGCCTGCGGGACTTCGCGGCCCGCGGCAGGGAGCTGCGGGTGAGCGTCCGTACGCCCGACGCGGACGCCCTGGCCGGGGTGTTGGCCCAGCAGGGGGCGGTGGTACGGGCGGAGCCCGGCGGGACGTACACCGTGACCGGACTGTCCGCCGACCGCATCGGCGAGCTGGCCTTCGCACACGGGATGCGGCTGCACGAACTGAGCCCGCATCCGGGCTCCTTGGAGGAGGCGTTCATGGAACTCACCGCGGAAAGCGTCGAATACGCCGCGGGAGCCGCCCGATGAGCCCCGTGCTCGGCGAAGCCCCGGCCCGCCTCCCTGCCCGCCTCCCCGTCCGGGTGCCCGTCCGGTTCCGTCACCTCCTCGCCGCCGAGTGGATCAAACTCTGGTCGCTGCGATCCGCTTCATGGGTGCTCGGCGTCGGAGCGCTGACCGTGATCGGCATCAACGTGAACTCCGCCGCGTCCAACGCGGACCGGCTCGCGCACCAGACCCAGCGGCCGCCGGAGCCGCCGATGGGGGGTCAGGACCGCCCCGAGTTCCTGTTCGATCCGCTGCACACGGCGTTCGTCGATCCCGCCTGGCAGCTGTTCATGATCATCGCCGCTGCCGTGGGGGCGATCGTGGTCTTCGGCGAGTACACCAGCGGGCTGATCCGTACGACCTTCGCAGCCGTCCCCGACCGGCGGGCGGTGATCGCCGCCAAGGTGACCGTGGTGTCGGCCGTCATGCTCGCGCTCGGCACGCTGGTCTCCGGCACCTCCTTCGGCGTCACCCAGGTGCTGCTGCGCGATCACGGCGGCCTGTCGCTCGGCGACCCGGGCGCCCTCCGCGCCGTGGTCGCGGGCGCCCTGCTCGCACCGCTGTGCGCGCTGGTCGGCATGGCGGTGGGTGCGGCGGTCCGGCACGCCGCCGGGTCCGTCGTCACGGTCGTGGGCCTGCTGTTGCTGCTGCCCGCGCTGTTCCAGGGTGAGCGCTACCGCTGGGTCAAGGAGATCGGCAACGCCATGCCGCTCAGCGCCTGGCAGCGCCTGGTGACGAACCCGGAGCGGGCACACGACCTGGGCAGATATCCCCTGACCGTCACCGAGGCGTGGATCGTGTACGGAGCGTGGACCGCCGCCGCGGTGGCCGTCGCGGTGCTGGTGGTACGACGCCGGGACGTGTGAGCGCCAGGGGCCCGGCGCCCACTGGAGCGGGCGCCGGGCCTCATCGGCCCGGTGCCTCCCGGCCTGCCAGGTCCGCTCCGGCGCCGACGGACGACCGGGACCGCGAGCGGGAGACGGCCACACCGGCCAGGCACAGCGCGCCCCCGGCGAGGGTGAGCAGCCCGGGCAGCTCACCCAGGAACATCCACGCCATCAGCACGACGAGGGCGGGTACGGCGTACGTCGTCGCCCCCATCCGCCCCGCGGTGGTACGGGCCAGGGCGTAGGCCCAGGTCGTGAACGCGAGCGCGGTCGGGAACACGCCCAGGTAGATCATGTTCAGCGTCGCGGACAGCGGTGCGCGGCCCGCCTCCTCGACCAGCTGCCCGGCGAACGGCAGGCAGGCCACCGCCCCCACCAGGCAGCCGAAGGTAGTCACCTGGAGCGCGCTGCCGTGCGCGAGCGCCGGCTTCTGGGCCACCACGCCGCCCGCGTACGCCATCGCCGCGAGGACGCAGAGCAGCACTCCGAGCACCGAGGCGCGGCCGCCGGAGGAGCCGCCGTCCGCCCCGGACATCGACAGGCCCACGGTCACCGCGCCCGCGAAGGACACCGCCATGCCGGCGAGCAGCCGGGGCGGCAGCGACTCCCCGAGGAAGCGGGCGCCGAGCAGGGCGATCAGGATCGGTCCGATGTTCACCACCATCGCCGCCGTGCCCGCGTCGACCTCCTGCTCGCCCCAGTTGAGCACCACCATGTACACCCCGAACCAGAGCAGGCCCGAGACCGCGATCCCCCGCCAGGCCGCTCGCGGCGGCAGCCCCTCCCGCCGGATCAGGAGGACGGCACCCAGGACCAGGACCCCCGCGAGCAGCCGCCCGAGCGCGAGCGCGCCGGGCGAGTAGGCCGTCCCGGCGCTGCGGATGGAGACGAAGGCGGAGGCCCAGAGGACCACGGTGACACCGGCGGCGGCGAGCGCGAGCCGCGAGGATTGCTTCTGCATGGCTCGACCGTAGGGCGCGGACGCTTCGGCGTTCACCGCAATATCGCCCCGCGACCGGGCGCCCCGCGTCCGTGCGTCCGTGCGTCCCGCGTCCGTGCGCGGGCCCGCGTCACCGAAGCGCCGCCGGAGCGATGCCCAGGGACGCGTACAGCGCGCTCTCGCCCTGCTCGGTCACCTTCACGGCCCGCTCCGACCCGATGCGTACGCACCATCCGGTGTCCAGCGCGTGCCGGCACAGCGCGGCGCCAGCGACCCCGGCGAGATGCGGCTTCCGCTCGGTCCAGTCGAGGCAGCCGCGCGCGGCGGGCCGCCTGCCCCGGCGTACGAGGGGAACGCCGAGGTCGTCGAACCAGGCCAGGCCCCGGTCCGTGAGCGCGAAGCCGGTGTCCTGGCGCAGCAGTCCGCGCGCGGTCATCGCCTCGGTCACGACGATGCCGAGCCGTCCGGCGAGGTGGTCGTAACAGGTCCGCCCCCGGGCCATCGCCCGTCCCGCGTTCGCGGCCCGCAGCGAGCGGGGCGGCGCGGCCACCGCCGGTTCGGACCGGACGGCCAGGTCCTCGACGAGGTGCGCGATCACTGGGTCGGCGAGGCGTACGTACCGGTGGCGCCCCTGCCGCTCCTCCGCGAGCACCCCGCCGGAGACCAGCTTGCCGAGGTGCTCGCTCGCGGTGGACGGCGCCACGCCCGCGTGCCGGGCGAGTTCCCCCGCGGTCCAGGCCCGTCCGTCGAGCAGGGCGAGCAGGAACGCGGCGCGGGTCTCGTCCGCGAAGAGCGCCGCGAGGGCGGCGAGGTCACTGGCTGCCATGCGTCAAGGCTCCCGCACTCACGCTTCGGCGGCGGCCGAAGTGTCGTGGCGGGCCGGGGGGCGTCGGCCGAGGGTCTCGTACTGGAGTCTGAGTCCGTCGAGCAGGGCCCGCAGGCCCGTGTCGAAGGCGCCTTCGTCGACCTTCTGGCGGTGCTCCGCGAGGAGGTGGGCCTGGCCGAGGTGGGGGTAGTCGGCGGGGTCGTAGGCGGACTCGTCGTCGACGAAGCCGCGGGCGAAGGAGCCGAGGGCGGAGCCGGTGATGAAGTACCGCATCAGGGCGCCGATGGAGGTGGCCTGGGCCGGTGGCCAGCCCGCGCGGACCATCGCGCCGAAGACGGCGTCCGCGACCCGCAGGCCGGCCGGGCGGCGGCCGGGGCCCTGGGCGAGGACCGGGACGATGTGGGGGTGGTCGGCGAGGGCGGCGCGGTAGGAGACGGCCCAGTCGTGGAGCGCCGGGAGCCAGTCGCGGCCGTCGTCCTCCGTGAACATCGACAGGTCGATCTTCTCGCTCACCGCGTCGGCGACGGCGTCGAGGATCTCGTCCTTCGTGCGGAAGTGGTTGTAGAGCGAGGGGCCGCTCACCCCGAGTTCGGCTGCGAGCCGGCGGGTGGAGAGCGCGCCGAGACCCTCCGCGTCCACGAGCGCGCCCGCCGTCTCGACGATGCGGTCTCGGCTGAGCAGGGGCTTGCGCGGTCGGGCCATGGCGCACATAGTAGGCCTGCGCTTGAAAACTAGCAGTGGTAATTAACGGGACCGGACGAGGTGATGCACGGTGGATCTGGCGCTGAGCGAGGAACAGGAAGCCGTACGGCGGCTCGCCGAGGACTTCGTGGCCCGTGAGGTCACCCCGCACGCCACGGCATGGGACCGCGCCGAGGAGGTCGACCGGGGAATCGTGAAGAAGCTCGGCGCCGTCGGCTTCCTCGGACTCACGATCCCGGAGGAGTACGGCGGCTCCGGCGGCGACCACCTCGCGTACTGCCTGGTGACCGAGGAGCTCGGACGCGGCGACTCCTCCGTCCGCGGCATCGTCTCCGTGTCCCTCGGCCTGGTCGCCAAGACGATCGCCTCCTGGGGTCGCGAGGAGCAGAAGCGGGAGTGGCTGCCCCGGCTCGCCTCCGGCGAGGCGCTCGGCTGCTTCGGCCTCACCGAACCCGGCACCGGCTCCGACGCGGGGAACCTCGCCACCCGGGCGGTACGGGACGGCGGCACCGGCGACTACGTGATCAACGGCACCAAGATGTTCATCACCAACGGCACCTGGGCCGATGTCGTCCTGCTCTTCGCCCGCACCGGCGACGCCCCGGGGCACAAGGGCGTCTCCGCCTTCCTCGTCCCCACCGACACACCCGGCCTCGCCCGCCGCCCCGTCCACGGCAAACTCGGCCTGCGCGGCCAGGCCACCGCCGAACTGGTCCTCGAGGACGTCCGCGTTCCGGCCGGCGCGATGCTCGGCCCCGAGGGCAAGGGCTTCACCGTCGCCATGTCCGCCCTCGCCAAGGGGCGCATGTCGGTCGCCGCGGGCTGCGTCGGCATCGCCCAGACCGCGCTCGACGCCGCCGTGCGCTACGCGGGGGAGCGCGAGCAGTTCGGCAAGCCCATCGCCTCGTACCAGCTGGTGCAGGAACTGATCAGCGACATCGCCGTCGACGTGGACGCCGCCCGGCTGCTCACCTGGCGGGTCGCCGACCTGATCGACCGGGGCCTGGACTTCGCCACCGCCGCCTCCAAGGCGAAGCTGTACGCCTCCGAGGCCGCCGTCCGCGCCGCGAACAACGCCCTCCAGGTCTTCGGCGGCTACGGCTACATCGACGAGTACCCGGTCGGCAAGCTGGTCCGCGACGCGCGCGTGATGACCCTGTACGAGGGCACCAGCCAGATCCAGAAGCTCATCATCGGACGGGCGCTGACGGGGGTCTCGGCCTTCTGACGCCCGGCTTCCGATCCGTGCTCTCTGAGTACGGCGATGAGTACGTGGACGGATGCGGCACCGGCCGCATCCGTCCGATGCTGTCCTGCATGAGCGACACACCGGTCAAGCAGCAGAACACCGCCGCCTACTACATGCAGGCCGTCCTCTCCTTCGGGATCGCCCTCGCGGCCGTGGCCATCGGGATCTTCCAGCTGGAGGCCAGCGCCTGGGTGCGGGCCTTCCTCGCCGTCGCGGTCCTCTACCTCACGACCTCGGCGTTCACGCTCGCCAAGGTCGTCCGCGACCGCCAGGAGGAGGGCCAGATCGTCAGCCGCGTCGACCAGGCCCGGCTGGAGAAGCTCCTCGCCGAGCACGACCCCTTCCAGAAGCTCTGAGCGGCCGGATCTAAGCGCTTGCTCACCCTCGTTGTATGGTGTTCGTCCTGACGGGGTCGAGAAGGAGTGTCGGATGAGCGCGGCGGAGGAGACGCCCGGGGCCGAGGACGTGCCCTGGGGCGAGGTCACGCCCGAGGCGGCCCGGCGACTGCTCGTGGCCGCCGTCGAGGCGTTCGCCGAGCGGGGCTACCACGCCACCACCACCCGGGACATCGCCGGCCGTGCCGGCATGAGCCCGGCCGCGCTCTACATCCACTACAAGACCAAGGAAGAGCTGCTCCACCGCATCAGCCGGATCGGCCACGACAAGGCCCTGGAGATCCTCCGGGCCGCGGCCGACGGCGAAGGCCCGGCCGCCGAGCGCCTCGCCGACGCCGTGCGCTCCTTCGTCCGCTGGCACGCCGAGCGCCACACCACGGCCCGGGTCGTCCAGTACGAGCTCGACGCCCTCGGCCCCGAGCACCGCGCCGAGATCGTGGAGCTGCGCCGCGAGTCCGACGCGACGGTGCGCCGCATCATCGACGAGGGCGTGGCGGCCGGCGAGTTCGAGGTGCCGGACGTGTCGGGCACCACGGTCGCCGTGCTCTCCCTCTGCATCGACGTCTCGCGCTGGTTCAACACCCAGGGCCGCCGCACGCCGGACGAGGTCGGCGCGCTCTACGCCGACCTCGTCCTCAGAATGGTCGGCGCTCAGAAGTAGTAGCGGGAGACCGACTCGGCGACACAGACGGGCTTCTCGGAGCCCTCGCGCTCCACCGTCACCGCCGCCGTCACCTGCACGCCGCCACCGGCCTCCTCGACCTTCGTCAGGACGGCCGTGGCGCGCAGTCGCGAGCCGACCGGCACGGGCGCGGGGAAACGCACCTTCTCGGTGCCGTAGTTGACGCCCATCTTCATGCCCTCGACCGTCAGGACCTGCGGGACGAACAGCGGCAGCAGAGACAGGGTCAGATAGCCGTGCGCGATGGTCGTGCCGAACGGACCGGAGGCCGCGCGCTCCGGGTCCACGTGGATCCACTGGTGGTCCCCGGTCGCCTCGGCGAAGAGATCGATCCGCTTCTGGTCGATCTCCAGCCAGTCGCTGTGTCCCAGCTGCTCGCCGACCCCCGCGCGCAGCTCCTCGGCGGAGGTGAAGATCCTCGGCTCGGCCATGTTCCTGTCCCTTCTGGTACGGCGTACCGTCCCGGCACGGCATACCCAACGGTCGGTATCTAAGCGCTTGCTCAGCATGTGGGGGTGAGGGTGCCCCTGTCAACGGACCAGTAGGGTCGCGGGGTGCCGCAGATTCCAGAGAAGATCCACGAGCTCACCGTCGGCCAGCTCTCCGCCCGTAGCGGAGCCGCCGTCTCCGCCCTGCACTTCTACGAGGCGAAGGGGCTCATCAGCAGCCGCCGCACCACCGGCAACCAGCGCCGCTACGGCCGCGACACCTTGCGCCGGGTCGCCTTCGTCCGCGCCGCGCAGCGGGTCGGGATCCCGCTGGCCACGATCCGCGAGGCGCTCGCCCAGCTCCCGGAGGAGCGCACCCCCACCAACGAGGACTGGGCCAAGCTCTCCGCCGCCTGGCGCACCGAGCTCGATGAGCGCATCAAGCAACTCGGCCGGCTCCGAGACCATTTGACGGACTGCATCGGCTGCGGCTGCCTGTCCCTGCAGAACTGCGTCCTGTCCAACCCGGACGACGCCTTCGGCGAACGGATGGCGGGCTCCCGCCTGATGCCGGTGCGCCGGACCGCCCCGGAGGACCCGGCGTAGGGTCCCCGGCCCTCAGGCCGCGGGCGCCAGCGGCCGGTTCCGCTCCCCACGGGCGCGGGCCAGTGCCCCCGAGGTGAGCACCGCGCGGGGCACGCCCACTCCGCAGTCCCCGCACACCGGGCCGAGCCAGGGCTCGTACGCGTCCCCGGGACCGGTCCACTCGATCCGCGGCCCCGCGCACACCGGGCACTCCTCGCCGGGACCGCTCTCCAGGGCCGTGATCAGCCGCCTCAGCACATCCGGCAGCGGATCCGACGGGTGCACCGCCGGATCGCCGCACCGGACCACCCCGTTGCCGCCCCAGACCCGCCGGTGCCAGTCGTCGAGCGCGCCCAGTCTCCGCAGGCCCTCCTGCTTCTCGCGCCGCCGCCGGGCGGCGAACCGCTCCTCGTACGCGAGCCACAGGGCGCGCGCCTCCTCCAGCTCGTCGAGCGCGGCGATCAGCCGCCCGGGGTCGAGATCCCGGTCCTCGGGTCCGAACCTGTGCCTGCGGCACAGGTGGTCCCACGTCGCCCGGTGCCCGTACGGCGCGAACCGCTCCAGACACTTGCGCAGCGAGTACCTGCGCAGCGCCGTGTCGCACCCCGGATCGCGCACCTGTCTCGCGAGACTCCGGAAACCGGCCATCTCCCGCCACCTCCGTCGCTGGTCATTCCGCGATATCAGAGGGACGAACGAGCGCCCCGCCGTGTTCCATCGAAATTCGGATGGCAGCCATCAGCGGCGCGGCGGGACACCCCGAAAGAGGCTCTGACCAGGCCCGGGACCGATCCGGTCCGAAGGGCGGGCTCTAACGTCCCGCCCGGGCCGCCGACACCACCACCCGGGCCAGTTCCGGCTCGCAGACGTCGCTGTGCGAGCGGACCACCGCCGCCGTGTCCACGTTCACACAGCCCGAGGCCGGCACCCCCGCGCCCAGGACCGCCGCCAGGGTCCGCTCCACCGTCCCCGGCACCGCATGGACGCCGTCGTACCCGATCGCTCCCCAGCGCGGATCGCCCGCGCCGGGCAGTCGCGGCAGGCCACCGAGCGACTCGGAGTCGCGCGCGAGCCGGGACGCCAGCGGGTACATCACCCCGAGTGCCGTGTCGTGCCGCGAGTAGCAGGCCACCAGGGGCCCCCGGATCCGCTGCTGCACGTCCCGCAGCGAGCCGGACCGCCGGGCGTCGTGCGGCAGCCGCGCGGCGAACGCGTAGTGCGAGAAGGCGCCCTGGAGGAGCGTCACGGAGGCGACGGGGCGGGCCCCCGACGGCAGCCCCTTCAGCGCGTACGCGACGAGCCGGGCGCCCATGCTGTGGCCCACGAGGTGGACGCGGAGGCCGGGGGCGGCCCTGGCGACCTCGCCGAGCAGCGGTCCGAGGCCCGCTTCGCCGACCCGCCCGGCCCGCTTCTTCATCACGTAGTAGGTGGCCTGCCGAAGGGCTTCCCGGGCGCCCTTCCAGTACCGCTCGAGCCCTTCCCCGAAGCCGCTCTCGAACCCGTCAGCCGATACGGCCCCCGCTGGGACGGCCCCCGCCAGAGCCTCCGCCGCCGGCGCCTCCGCCTCCAGCGCCTCCGTGAACAGGGCGCAGACCTCGACCGGGTCCGCGACCAGGAACTCCGGCACCGGTTCCACCGCGACGGCGGCGCCCTCGCCGGACACGTCCGTCAGCTCCCGCAGCAGCGCCCCGAACTCGGCGAACGCCCTCTCGTCCGCCGGTGCCGTCACGAGGAGTTCGGTGAGCCGGTCGAGGACCGGCTCCTTCTCCGGGAGGACCGTCACGAGGGCCCGGTAGTCGGGGCCCGGCGCACCGGTGAACATCATCGACGGCCAGATCACCCCCGCGTACCCGGCCTCGATCCCGGGGGCGAGCAGACCCGGGAAGGGGGCGAAGAAGTCGGAGTAGAGACGGGTGGCACCGGAGGGGGAGCTGTTCCACCCGTGCGCGAACACCACCAGGTCGGTGACCCCTTGCCGGGCCAGTGCGGCGAGGGACGCGGACTGCCCCGGAGGTCCGTCGCCCTCCTTGTCGAAGGTGATCTCCCGGTACGGCTCCACACTCATCCCGGTCACGGCCAGACCGTCCCTCCACGTCGAGGGGGCCGCAGCGCCGAGTGCGCCCCGTGCGCGGGCGGCGGCTCCATGGCCAGCATGCCCGCGCACGGCCCCGTCCAGACGTCCGACGGGGTGTCAGCGCAGCCGGGCCGCCGTGATCCTGGGGAAGTGGATCAGCAGGTCGTACGCGGTGGAGAGCCGCACAGGGGCCACTGAGCCCGGCCACGGGTACGCGGTCCCGATGTGCCGGCTCGGCCGGTGCGTGCCGAGCCAGTCGCGCGCCGCCGGTGTCGTCCGCCGCAGGTCCAGGTAGAAGGCGTCCGGCGAGACGCGGTCCAGGGTGTGGGCGCTGCTGTCGGCGCCGAGCGTGCCGAGGGTGAAGGTCCGGAGCGGCTCGCCCGGGGCCTCGGTGTCGTGGGCGTTGAACGAGCCCTGCCCGAAGGAGGCGCCGACGGTCACGTAGTCCCGGCCGAGGGCGTCACGGAGGAAGGCGCCCTGGGTGCGCGGGTACTGGTCCGGCTTGATCGTCTCGTAGCCGACGTGCCCGTTGTGCGCGGAGAGCACGATCCGGTCTCCGGTCCGCCGCTGCCACCACACGGTGTTCTCGGCCATGATCCGGTCGCGGTAGAGCATCGCCTCCGCGACCCCCGTGTCCGTCGTCATGTCGTGGGCGTACACGGTGCCGACCTGGGCGATGGCCCGCGCGTGCTGGACCGCCCACGCGGCGGCCTCACGCGCGCGTGCGTCCTTCCCCGGCGCCTGTCGCTCCAGGAGCGCGAGGGCGGTGTTCACCTCGCCGGCCATCCGCTCCCGTTCGGCCGCCGGCCTGGCCGTGTACCCCTTCATCCACGCCCGCACCTCGCCGGTGGGGCGCGAGGCCCGGTACAGCTCCTGGAAGCGGGGGAGGAGCGCCGGGTGGGTGCGGCCCACGTACGAGGTCACCGTGTCGAAGAGGCTCCGGCCCGCGTAGCCGAGGTCGTTGCCCATGAAGCGGACCTGGTGGCCGGGGTGGAGCTGGTTGTGGCGCCGCATCCACAGGAACAGGTCGAGGTACTCCTCGGTGTTCCAGAGGCGGTACGACTCCTGGAACTCGTCCCGCATGATCGCCCTGATGTCGCCGCGGCCGGTGCGGACCCACTCGTCGACGAGGAGCCCGGTGGACCAGTTGGCCTCCAGGGCGAAGGTGGTGAAGCCCCGCCGCTCCACGAGGTGTTCGAAGATCCGGTGCTTGGCGGTGAAGAACTCGGCCGAGCTGTGGGTGGCCTCGCCGATGCCGACGACCTTGGCCGAGCCGATCATCCGGTCGAGCGGGCGCAGATCGGTCAAGGGCTGGGCGGTACGGGCGAGTTCACGGGCGGGGTCGGTGGTGGTGGTCGCGGCCGCGCCGGCGGCGGGTGCCAGGGTGCCGAGGCAGGCGGCGACCAGAAGTCCGACGAGGGGAAGTCGGCGTCGTATGGAGAGGTTCATGGGGTCAGCCTGGTCGGCGGGACATCCCGGGGGACATCCCGCCCGCACCCTTGTCGACCGGGGGACAGCCCCTTGACGCCCGGGGGACAACCCCCGCTCGGCACCGGGCGCAACCGCCGTCACCGGTACAGCAGATACCCCTCCCGCACCGCCCGGAACGCCGCCAGGTCCGACTGCCACGCTCCCACGACCTCGTCCACGCCCGCACCCGTGTCGATCAGCGTCCGCACCCGGGTCGAGCCGGTCAGCTTGTCGATCCAGTGGTCCGGCCGCCAGGCGAAGCCGGACCACGAGCTCCGGGCGCTGACCAGGAGCCCGATCCCCGTCCGAACCGGATCGAAGGACTCGCGGTCGTGGACGTGCAGCTGCACCCCGCCCACCGTCTTCCCCTGGAACTTGGAGAAGGTCGGCGCGAAGTACGCCTCGCGGAACCGGACCCCGGGGAGGCCGAGCGCGTTCGCCGCCTCCGCCCACCGCCGGTCGATCCCCTCGGCACCGAGGAGCTCGAACGGACGGGTGGTGCCCCGGCCCTCGGACAGGTTCGTCCCCTCGAAGAGGCAGGTGCCGGAGTAGACGAGCGCGGTCTCCGGCGTCGGCATGTTCGGACTGGGGGGCACCCACGGCAGCCCGGTCGCGTCGAAGAACTCGCCGCGCCGCCAGCCCGTCATCCGTACCGTCTCCAGGGCCACCGGCCGGGCCAGGAACTCGCCGTTGAAGAGGCGGGCCAGCTCGGCCACGGTCATGCCGTGCGCCTGCGCGATCGGTTCGCGCCCGACGAAGGTGGCGAACGCCCGGTCCAGTACGGGGCCGAGCGCCGCCCGCCCCGTCACCGGGTTCGGCCGGTCCAGGACCACGAACCGCTTCCCGGCGAGCGCGGCGGCCACCATGCAGTCGTACAGCGTCCAGATGTAGGTGTAGAAGCGGGCGCCGACGTCCTGGATGTCGAAGACGACCGTGTCGACCCCGGAGGCGGTGAAGACGTCCGCGAGCGGCTGCCCGCTCTTCAGGTACGTGTCGTACACGGGCAGTCCGGTCGCGGGATCGTCGTACCGGCCCTCGGATCCGCCCGCCTGCGCGGTGCCCCGGAAACCGTGCTCGGGGCCGAAGACGGCGACCAGGTCCACCCGCTCGTCGGCGTGCATCGCGTCCACGACGTGCCCGGCGTCCCGGGTGATCCCGGTCGGGTTGGTGACGATGCCGACCCGCTCGCCGGCCAGAAGGGCGTACCCGTCGGCCGCGAGCCGCTCGAAGCCGGTCCGCACCCGGCCGTGACCGGGGGCGGCCGACGCGGTGGGCGCGGTGGCCGCCACCGCCCCGAGCGCGCCGCCGGCGGCCAGCAGACTCCGTCGCGACAGGCCCATGGAACCTCCTCGGGGTGACATGGGCACGCACGCTAGCGCTCCTGGCCGCTCCGGGGAACGAGGCGTGCGGAGCGGGTCTTCCCCCACTCCATACCGACTGGTTAGTCTGTCCGGGTCGTCACAGCCGAGAGGTGGGTCCATGAACGCGGACAGGAACGAACTCCAGGGCGCCGGAGTCGTCGTCACCGGAGCGGGCGGCGGCATCGGTGCCGCCCTCGCCCGCAGGTTCGCCGCCGAGGGATCCAGGGTCGTCGTGAACGACCTCGACCCCGTCCGCACCAAGGCCGTCGCCGAGGAGATCGGCGCCTTCGCCGTCCCCGGCGACGCCTCCGCCGTCGTCGACGAGGCCCGCGAGGCGCTCGGCGGAACCGTAGACGTCTGGTGCGCCAACGCCGGACTCTCCTCGCCCGGCGACGCCTTCGCCGACGAGGACGTCTGGGCCGCCGCCTGGGACGTCAACGTCATGGCCCACGTCCGCGCGGCCCGCGCCCTCCTCCCGGAGTGGCTGGAGCGCGGCAGCGGCCGGTTCGTCTCCACCGTCTCCGCCGCCGGACTGCTCACCATGATCGGCGCGGCGCCGTACAGCGTGTCCAAGCACGGCGCGTACGCCTTCGCCGAGTGGCTCTCCCTGACCTACCGGCACCGTGGCCTCAAGGTCCACGCCATCTGCCCGCAGGGCGTCCGTACGGACATGCTCACCGCCGCGGGAACGGCCGGCGACCTCGTCCTCGCGCCCACCGCCATCGAGCCCGAGGACGTCGCCGACGCCCTCCTCGACGCCATCGCCGCCGACCGCTTCCTCGTCCTCCCGCACCCCGAGGTCGCCGGCTACTACCGCAATCGGGCCACCGACCCCGAGCGCTGGCTGACCACCATGAACCACGTCCAGCAGGCCTGGGAGACCGGTACCCGTTAGCGGGTGGCACGATCGATGGGAAGATCTACCGGCGGGAACATGTTCCCCTGACCGAAAACGATTACCAAGGAAGGCGGCGGAGCATGGCCAGGACGACGGACGGGAGCGGCGCACCCGTCCCCCAGAGGCTCCTCGCCGCCGCCACCCGGCTCTTCGCGGAACAGGGCTACGACCGCACCTCCGTGCAGGAGATCGTCGAGGCCGCCGGGGTCACCAAGGGCGCCCTCTACCACTACTTCGGCTCGAAGGAGGACCTCCTCCAGGAGGTCTACGCCCGCGTCCTGCGCCTCCAGCAGGAACGGCTCGACGCCTACGCGGACGCCGACGCGCCCATCGAGGACCGGCTGCGCGACGCGGCGGCCGACGTCGTCGTCACCACCATCGAGAACCTCGACGACGCGGCCATCTTCTTCCGCTCCATGCACCACCTCAGCCCGGAGAAGAACAAGCAGGTCAGGTCCGAGCGGCGCCGCTACCACGAGCGCTTTCGCGCCCTGATCGAGGAGGGCCAGCGGTCCGGGGTGTTCTCCTCGGCGACCCCCGCCGACCTGGTCGTCGACTACCACTTCGGCTCGGTGCACCACCTCTCCACCTGGTACCGCCCGGACGGCCCGCTCACCCCCGAACAGGTCGCGGGCCACCTCGCCGACCTCCTGCTCCGGGCCCTGCGCCCCTGACGGACGCCCACGCGGAAGGGGCCAACGACCGCTAGAAACCGCCGACCGGTCGCGGGCCCCTTCCGTCGTACGGCTACAGGTACTTCTTCAGTTCCCGCCGCGCCAGCGACCGCTGGTGCACCTCGTCCGGCCCGTCCGCGAGCTTCAGCGTCCGCGCCGCCGCCCACAGTTCGGCCAGCGGGAAGTCCTGCGAGACCCCGCCCGCCCCGTGCGCCTGCACCGCCTTGTCGATGATGTCGACGACCGCGCGCGGGGTCGCGATCTTGATGGCCTGGATCTCGGTGTGCGCGCCCCGGTTGCCGACGGTGTCCATGAGCCAGGCCGTCTTGAGGACGAGGAGCCGCAGCTGCTCGATCGTCACCCGGGCGTCCGCGATCCAGTTCTGCACGACGCCCTGCTGGGCGAGTGTCTTGCCGAAGGCGGTACGGGAGACCGCCCGGCGGCAGGTCAGCTCGACGGCCCGCTCGGCCATGCCGATGAGCCGCATGCAGTGGTGGATGCGGCCGGGGCCGAGCCGGGCCTGCGCGATGGCGAAGCCGCCGCCCTCCTCGCCGATCAGGTTCGAGGCCGGGACGCGGACCCCGTCGAAGACCACCTCGGCGTGACCGCCGTGGGAGTGGTCCTCGTACCCGTAGACCTGCATGGCGCGCCGCACCTCGACGCCGGGGGTGTCGCGCGGCACGAGGATCATCGACTGCTGGCGGCGGATGTCGGCCCCGTCGGGGTCGGTCTTGCCCATCACGATGAAGATCTTGCAGTCGGGGTTCATCGCCCCGGAGATGTACCACTTGCGGCCGTCGACGACGTACGAGTCGCCGTCCCGCCGGATCCGGGTCTCGATGTTGGTCGCGTCGGAGGAGGCCACCTCGGGCTCGGTCATCGCGAACGCCGAACGGATCTCACCGGCGAGCAGCGGCTCCAGCCACTGCTTCCGCTGCGCCTCGTCCCCGAACTGGGCGAGCACCTCCATGTTGCCGGTGTCCGGCGCCGCGCAGTTGAGGGCCGTCGGCGCCAGGTGCGGGCTGCGGCCGGTGATCTCGGCGAGCGGCGCGTACTGGAGGTTGGTGAGGCCGGCCCCGTACTCGGCGTCCGGAAGGCTGTGCTGGTCTACGAGGAAAAGGTTCCACAGGCCCTGCCGCTTGGCCTCGGCCTTCAGCTCCCCGACGACCGCGGGGGTGTCCCAGGGCGAGGCGAGCAGCGCGCGCTGCTCCTCGGCGACGGCCTCTGCCGGGTAGACGTGCTCGTCCATGAAGGCGAGCAGCTTCGTCCGCAGCTCCTCGGTGCGCGCGTCGAATGCGAAGTCCATGGTGGGTCAGCCCTCCTGAAGGGTGGTCAGGCCGTGCTCGATGAAGACGGGGACGAGTTCGCCGATGCGGTCGAAGCCCGCGCCGACGGTCTGCCCGAGGGTCCAGCGGTAGTGGATGCCCTCCAGGATCACGGCGAGCTTGAACCAGGCGAAGGCGGTGTACCAGGCGAGGGCGGAGGTGTCCCGGCCCGAGCGGGCCGCGTAGCGCTCGACCAGTTCGGCGGGGCTCGGGTGCCCGGGGGCCGTGGCGGTGGTGGAGACGGGGGAGTCGGGCAGGCCGAGCGGCGTGCTGTACATGACGAGCAGGCCGAGGTCGGTCAGCGGGTCGCCGAGGGTGGACATCTCCCAGTCGAGGACGGCCCGGATGCGGTCGTCGCCGTCGACGAGGACGTTGTCGAGCCGGTAGTCGCCGTGGATCACCGTGGGGGCGGGCGAGACCGGCAGCGAGCGGCCGAGGGCGGCGTGCAGCTCGTCGATCCCGGCGAGGTCGCGGCCGCGCGAGGCGTCGAGCTGCTTGCCCCAGCGCCGCAGCTGCCGGTCGAGGAAGCCCTCGGGGCGGCCGAAGTCGCCGAGCCCGACGGCCTCCGGGTCGACGGCGTGCAGGTCGACGAGGGTGTCGACCAGGCCGAGGACGGCGGCGCGGGTGCGGTCGGGGCCGAGCGGGGCGAGCTCCCCGGCCGAGCGGTACGGCGTGCCCTCGACGAACTCCATGACGTAGAAGGGCGCCCCGAGGACGGACTCGTCCTCGCAGAGCAGCAGCGTCTCGGGGACGGGCACGGCCGTGCTGTGCAGGGCGCTGATGACGCGGTGCTCGCGCCGCATGTCGTGGGCGGTGGCGAGGACGTGGCCGAGCGGGGGCCGGCGGACGACCCAGCGGCCGGTGCCGTCGGTCACGACGTACGTCAGGTTCGACCGGCCGCCTTCGATCAGCCGGGCTTCGAGGGGGCCGGACACCAGGCCGGGGCGCTCGCGGTCGAGGTGGCGGCGCAGCTGCTCGGGGTCGAGGCCTGGCGGCGGGGCGGAACTCATACGTGCGTACCTCCGGATCGGCTTCGGTCGGCGTTCATGATGACCGACCAGTCGGTATGTCGTCCAGAGGGGCGGCCGGAAAGTGCGTTCCGCACTCTGGCTGCCGGTCGCCGGGCTGAATAGAGTTCACAAGCATGGATGTGAAGCTGATCGTCGACGAAGTCCGGATCACCCCGATCCTCATCTCCGACCCGCCCCTCCTCAACGTCCAGGGCGTCCACCAGCCCGCCACCCCACGGCTCGTGGTGGAAGTCGTCACCAGGGGAGGGGTGAGTGGCCTCGGGGAGACCTACGGCGACGCCGTCTACCTGGACATCGCCCGACCCCTTGCCGAGGCCCTCCCCGGCCGTTCGGTCGCGGACGTGAACGGCCTCTTCGCGCTCGCGGACACCGCCGGTCCCGCCTCTCCCGCCCTTCCCGTGGACGAGGGCGTCGACGCGGGCGGCCTGCGCGGCGTCCGCACCGCCGACAAGCTCCGCCTCTCCGTCGTCTCCGCCTTCGAGACCGCCTGCCTCGACGCCCTCGGCAAGACCCTCGGCCTGCCCGTCCACGCCCTGCTCGGCGGCAAGGTCCGCGACGCCGTCGAGTACAGCGCCTACCTCTTCTACCGCTGGGCCGCCCACCCCGGCACCGACGCCCCGACGGACGACTGGGGCCCGGCGCTCGACCCCGCCGGCATCGTCGCCCAGGCCCGCCGCTTCGACCGCCTGTACGGCTTCCACTCCTTCAAGCTCAAGGGCGGCGTCTTCGCGCCCGAGCAGGAGATCGCCGCCGTCCGCGCCCTCGCCGAGGCCTTCCCCGGCCGCCCCCTGCGTCTCGACCCCAACGGCGCCTGGTCCGTGGAGACCTCGCTCGCCGTCGCCCGCGAACTGGGCGACGTGCTCGAATACCTGGAGGACCCGGCGAGCGGCACCGGCGCCATGGCCGAGATCGCCGCCCGCACCGACGTGCCCCTCGCCACCAACATGTGCGTGACCACCTTCGAGGAGGTGCCCGAGGCCTTCGCCAAGGGCGCGGTACGGATCGTGCTCTGCGACCACCACTACTGGGGCGGACTGCACCGCACCCGCGAACTCGCCGCGCTCTGCCGCACGTACGGCGTCGGGCTCTCCATGCACTCCAACACCCACCTGGGCATCAGCCTGGCCGCCATGACCCAGGTCGCCGCGACCCTCCCCGAACTCCACCACGCCTGCGACACCCACTACCCCTGGCAGACCGAGGACGTCGTCACCACCCGGCCCGTCTTCCGGGACGGGCGGCTCGCCGTCACCGACACCCCCGGCCTCGGCGTCGACCTCGACCGCGCCGCGCTCGCCGCCCTGCACCGCCGCTGGCTCGACGACGACGGCACCCTGCGGGACCGCGACGACGCGGCGGCGATGAGGCGCGCGGCGCCGGACTGGACCCCCGCCAAGTGGTAGCCCCTGCGCCCCCTGTGTGGGCAATCGTCCCGCAGGGCGGGACGGGTGGGCACACGGGACGGCGCCCGCGGCAGGCGCCTCCGCCGCTTGTGCCTGAACCCGCATCACCGGTGCGCCGCACCTTTGAGGCCCCGCACCCCGGACCCCGCACGCCGCCGCCCGCCCCAGGGCTACGCGTGGCAGGCCACCGGCACCCCGCCGTTCATCGCCGCCATGTCGCCGAAGACCGTCACCGCGTCGAGCGGCGACCCCTCCGGAAGGCCCGCCAGCTCCGCGTACGCCCGGTGCAGGTTCGCCACCAGGCGCTCGCTCTCCCGCCACGCGCCGAACTCGCCGAGCTCCGCCGCCCGCGCCGTCTCCAGCGGCGTCGCCCCCTTCGCGTACCCCTCCGCCGCCAGCTCCCGCACCCAGCGCAGATACCGCTCCGTCACGTCGTACGCCGAGGGGTCGGTCACCCGCCCGTGCCCCGGCACCACCCTCGGCGCGTCGAGCGAGCGGAGCAGGGCGAGGGCGCGCAGCGACCCGGCGAGCGAACCCATCGGCAGGAACGGCGTCCCGCCGTGGAAGACCAGGTCACCGGTGAAGACCACGCCCTGCTCGGGGAGGTGCACGATCGAGTCGCCCGTGGTGTGCGCGGTGCCCGGGTGGATCACCCGCACCTCGATGTCCCCGACGTACAGCGTCAGCCGCTCCCGGTAGGTGATGGACGGCGGCCGGATGTCGACGTTGCCGAAGTCGGTGCGCGGCCACAGCAGATGGAGCTGGTGGCCGGCCGCGAGCTGCTCGCTCCGGCAGTTCTCGTGTCCCACGATCCGCGCCTCCGGCAGGAACACCCCGTTGCCGTAGGTGTGGTCGCCGTGGTGGTGGGTGGAGACGACGGTCCGGGGCAGCGGGAGGCCCCGGGCGAGGACCGCGTCCCGCAGCAGCCGGGCGCGCCGCTCGGTGGCGGCGGTGTCGACGAGCAGCGACTCGCGGGCGTCGCCGAGGAAGCCGGCGTTGTTCAGGCACCAGCCGCCGTCGGGCTGGACGAAGGCGTGGACGCCGGGCGCGAGCGCGACCACGTAGGGATCGGTGACGGACAAAGGGATTCCCCCGGTGGAGAGCGGCAGGACAGGCGCAGCCTGTCAGCCGGCCCCGCTCCGGGGGAAGGCGACGCGGCCGGGGGCTCTAGTGGTCGTCCCAGTGGCCGTCGTGGGCCGCGTGCCGGTGTCCGTCGTGGACGTAGTCGACGTGGTTCCCGTGGCTCACCGCCTGGTGTCCGCACTCCGGCCCGTGCTGGTGCGTGTGGGCGTCGTGGGAGACGTGGCCGGACTTCTCGCACTCGTCCCAGTGCCCGGAGTGCTCGCGGTGCAGATGCCCGTCGTGCGCGTAGTCGACGTGGTCCTCGTGGGTCACCGCCGCGTGGCCGCAGTCCGGGCCGTGCGCGTGGGCGTGCGTGGGGTGCTCGTGGTGGAGAACGGTCATGACATCGCCTCTGTGAGGGGTCGGCTGACCCACCCAGGCTAGCTGCGAACGCCCCTCTCGTCCTGGTTCGCCACTTCTGTCCGTCCCGCTCCTCCGGCACGGGAATCCCCGGTCACCAGATCATCGCCGCCCCGCAGACGGCGAGCGCGATCGTGCACACCGCCGCGAGCAGGGCGCCCCGGTACGAGAGGGGGTGCGGCCTGGCCGCGTCCAGGGCGCGGATGCGCCGGTGGGCGACGGCGAGGAAGGCCACCCACACCAGAGCCGACAGGGCGAGCCCTGTCAGACCGGCCGCCGTGATGTCGTCGTGCGCGGCCACCTTGACGGCGAGCACCGCCACCACCGTGCAGGACAGGGTCGTACGCCGCCACGCGAGCCGGGTCCGCTCCGGCTGGAGTCCCGGATCGCGGACCTCGGTCACCGCCCGGCCCAGCCGAAGAGGACGACCAGCACCATCGCGAGGGCCACCACGGCCACCGCGAGGCTCAGCACCGCAGGGAACCGGGAGACGGGCAGGTCCTCGCCGCGCCGCATGGCCCGCTCGCAGCGCACCCAGTGGTTCACCGCGCGCAGGGCGCACAGCACGCCCGCCGCGAGCAGCGCGAGCGCGAGCCCGACGCGCACGCCCCAGCGCAGCTCCGGCAGGAACTGGTCGACCGCGAACCCGCCGCCGACGAGCGCGAGCGCGGTCCGGATCCAGGCCAGGAAGGTCCGCTCGTTGGCCAGGGAGAACCGGTAGTCGGGGGTCTCACCCTCGTCCTTGATCCGCCCGGGCGCGAACCACAGCCGCAGACTCTGCACGAAATCGCTCACATGCGCACCTTAGGGCCTGTCTAGGCGCTGCCCTGCGGATCATGCCGGGCCCGCAGCAGTTCGTACGCGGCGAGCCCGTCCGGCACCCACTCCCACTCGTCCAGCCGGCCGGCCAGCTCCTCGTCGGTGAGGAAGCCGTGCCAGGCGACCTCCTCGACCTGCGGGCGGACCGGCAGCTCGCAGCGGACCTCGTAGACGGCGGACCACCAGCGCGCGACGCCCTCGGGAGAGCGGTACAGGAACCTGAAGAGCGGCGTCGGCCGCGGCAGGCCCGAGACGCCGAGCTCCTCCTCGGCCTCGCGCAGCGCCGCCTCGTCGTAACTCTCGCCCGCCCCGACGACCCCGCCGACGAACATGTCGTACAGAGAGGGGAAGACCAGCTTCGTCGGCGTGCGGCGGTGCACGAACACGCGCCCCCCGGCGTCCCTCACCAGGACGAAGGCGCAACGGTGGATCAGGCCCCCCGCGTAGGTCTCGCCGCGCGGGGCCTGACCGACTACCTCGTCGTTCTCGTCGACGATGTCAAGGATCTCTTCAGCCGGGTTCATGGCCCCATGAAATCACCGGCGTACGACACTCCCGCTCACTGCCCCATGACGTACTTGACCGTCGGCCCGGTGGTCCAGCCGCCGTCGACCGCCAGCTCCGCGCCGGTCACGTACGAGGCCGCGTCCGACAGCAGGAAGACGACCGCGCCCGCGATCTCGTCGGCCTCGCCGACCCGGCCCATCGGCGTGTTCGGGTACTTGCCCGCGCCGCGCTCGATGCCGACGGAGGCCGTCATCGGGGTGTACGTCATGCCCGGGTGGACGGAGTTGACGCGGATCCCCGCCGTGCCGAGCTCCACCGCGCCGATCTTCGTCAGACCGCGCACGCCCCACTTGGAGGCGCCGTAGCCCGCGGTCAGCGCCAGGCCCATCAGGCCGGCGGCCGAGGAGATGTTGACGATCGAGCCGCCGCCGGCCTCCCGCATCGCCGGGATCGCGGCCTTCATGCCGATGAAGACGCCGGTCAGGTTGATGTCGAGGACCTTGCGGAAGTGCTCGACGGACTCGGTCTCCAGGAAGGCGCCGGTGGGGATGCCCGCGTTGTTCACCAGGCCGTGCAGCCCGCCGAACTCCGTCACCGCGTACGCGACGGCCGCCGCCCACTCCTCCTCGGAGGTCACGTCGTGGTGGAGGAAGCGGGCCCGCTCGCCGAGCGCGTCGGCGGTGGCCTTGCCGTCCTCGTCGAGGACGTCGGTGACGACGACGTTCGCGCCGGCGGCGACCGCCTGCCGGGCCGCCTCGGCGCCCAGGCCGCGGGCGCCGCCCGTGATGAGGACGGTCTTGCCGGTGAGGTCGTTCATGAGGGGTCCTTGCCTTGTTGGTGGGTCGCCTGCTCCGGCTGTGCGGCACGCAGCAGGGCGCTGGTGGTCTCGACCAGATCGGCGAGGAAGAGCGCCTCACCGGTGAGGGGTTCGGCGCCGTCGAGGTACTGCCTGGCCCGGTCCGCCATCGCCGCGCCGACCACGGTCAGGGCCAGGTCGAGGCGTTCGAGGAGCAGGGGCTCGGGCAGTCCGCCGGCGGCCAGCCGGTCCGCGATCCGCTCGATGAGCCGCCAGTAGCCGGTGCCGGCGAGCGTGGGGTGAGGAGTGCGGGTGCGCACCCCGCTCTCGTGGCTGAGCTGCGCGGAGATCCGCAGACAGCGGCGGCCCCGGTCGGTGCGCAGCTCGCTCGCCTCCGCCGCGACCAGGGCCGCGACCAGGGCGCGCAGCTCGTCGGGGGCCGCCGCGAGCAGCGGGGCGAGCACGCTCTCCGTCCGGGCCTGCCGGCCGGCCATCACCGCGTCGAGCAGTCCGTCGCGCGAGCCGAAGTGGTACTGCACGGCGGAGGGATTGGCCTGACCTGCGCGGGTCACGACGTCCCGCAGCTGGGCGCCGTGCACGCCCTGGGCGGCGAAGAGCTCCTCCGCCGCGCGGATCAGTTTGTCCCGGGTCTCGGGTCCCGATGTCCTGGCCATGCGTTCATATTAATGCTCGACATTAAAAAACGGGAGGGGCTCGGTGCAGCCAGACGGTTGACTCGATACATCCGTGTATCCAAGATGCGGTCCATGTCCTACGACGCTGATGTCATCGTGATCGGGGCCGGCCTCGCCGGCCTCGTCGCCACCGCCGAGCTGGTCGACGCCGGCCGCACCGTGATCCTCCTCGACCAGGAACCCGAACAGTCCCTGGGCGGCCAGGCCCACTGGTCCTTCGGCGGCCTCTTCCTCGTCGACTCGCCCGAGCAGCGCAGGATGCGTGTCAAGGACAGCCACGCCCTCGCCCTCCAGGACTGGTACGGCACCGCCGGCTTCGACCGGACCGAGGACCACTGGCCCAGGAAGTGGGCGGAGGCGTACGTCGACTTCGCCGCCGGCGAGAAGCGCTCCTGGCTCCACGCGCGCGGGGTGCGCTTCTTCCCCGTCGTCGGCTGGGCCGAGCGCGGCGGCTACGACGCCAACGGCCACGGCAACTCCGTCCCCCGCTTCCACATCACCTGGGGCACGGGCCCCGGCCTCGTCGCCCCCTTCGAGCGCAAGGTCCGCGAGGGCGTCGCCCGCGGCCTCGTCCAGCTCCGCTTCCGCCACCGGGTCACGGCCCTCGGGCGTACCGCCGGAGCCGTCGACACCGTCACCGGCGAGATCCTCGAACCCTCCACCGCCGCCCGCGGTACCGCCAGCACCCGCACGTCCACCGGCACCTTCGAACTGCGCGCCCAGGCCGTGATCGTCACCTCCGGCGGCATCGGCGGAAACCACGACCTCGTCCGCGCGCAGTGGCCCGAGCGCCTCGGCACCCCGCCCGCCCGGATGCTCTCCGGCGTGCCCGCCCACGTCGACGGCCTGATGCTCGGCGTCGCCGAGAAGGCCGGCGCCCGCCACATCAACCGCGACCGGATGTGGCACTACACCGAGGGCATCGAGAACTGGAACCCGATCTGGGCCCGGCACGGCATCCGCATCCTGCCCGGACCGTCCTCGCTCTGGCTCGACGCGACCGGCAAGCGCCTGCCCGTCCCGCTCTTCCCCGGCTTCGACACCCTGGGCACCCTCGAACACATCATGCGGACCGGCCACGACCACACGTGGTTCGTCCTCGACAAGCGGATCATCGGCAAGGAGTTCGCGCTCTCCGGCTCCGAACAGAACCCCGACCTCACCGGCAAGTCCGTCCGCGACGTCCTCGGCCGCGCCCGCGCCGACGTGCCGGGCCCCGTCCGGGCGTTCATGGACAAGGGCGTCGACTTCGTCGTCGAGAACGACCTCTCCGCCCTCGTGCGCGGCATGAACCGGATCACCGGCGAGGACCTGATCGACGAGACCGCCCTGCGCCGGGAGATCACCGCCCGCGACCGCGAGATCGCCAACCCCTTCACCAAGGACCTCCAGGTCACGGCGATCCGCGGCGCCCGCAAGTACCTGGGTGACAAGCTCATCCGTACGGCTGCCCCGCACCGGATCCTCGACCCCAAGGCGGGCCCGCTGATCGCCGTACGCCTCAACATCCTCACCCGCAAGTCCCTCGGCGGCCTGGAGACCGACCTCGACTCCCGCGTCCTGACGGAGGGCGGCGAACCGCTCGCGGGCGTGTACGCGGCGGGCGAGGCGGCCGGCTTCGGCGGCGGAGGCGTCCACGGCTACCGCTCCCTCGAAGGCACCTTCCTCGGCGGCTGCGTCTTCTCGGGCCGCGCGGCGGGAAGGGCGGCGGCGCAGGCGGTGGGCTGACGCGGGGCACTCCGCCACGGCAGGATGACGGTGTGACAAAACGTGTGGTCTTCAAGCTCGTTGGAGCGTTCCTGACCCTGGGTGGCCTGGCGGCCTTCCTGGTCCTCCAGGGCCTGGACGCGGCGGACAAGTGGAGCAGCGTCCTCAGCCTGTTCTTCACGGTGGCGGGCTTCGCGCTGACCCTCGTGGGCCTCCTCAACCGAGGCACCGCGCAGTCGGCGGACCAGGCCGTCACCGGGGGCTCGGTGCATCAGGTCAGGAACGTCACGGGGGACGTGGTCATCACGGCCGGAGGCGGCGGTACGGGCCACCCGCCCACGGCCGCTCCCGTCGAGGGGCAGGGCGGCGGGACGCAGTCGGCCCATGGCACGCGTACGGCGGGTGACCTGCACCAGATCGACGGGGTGGGCGGCTCGGTACGCATCCAACCTCCGGCCTCCCCGGCCCCGTGAAAGGCTTCTTCAAGCGCCGGAAGGCGTCCCAGACAGCGTCCCGAGCCACCGTCCAAGGGCCCCTCACCCAGATCAGCGGGGTCCAGGGCGACGTCCACGTCACCCTCGGATCCGTGCCGTCCCAGCCCGCGGAGCCGGAGATCGAGACGGCCCGCGAGGCCTACGCGACCCGCGTCCGTCAGCGCTACGGCCGACTCGACCTGGAGGTCCTCACTCCGCTCAGGGAACAGGGCGAGCACCCCGTCGTCCACCTCAGCGAGGTCTTCGTCCCCCAGTCCGTACGGGCGGACCCGCCGCCGGTCGAACTGCCGCAGGAACTCCTGCGCCGCCTGATGGACCCGGCCGAGGCCGAACTCCACGACCTGCCACCGGGCATCGACCGGGAGACGGTCGAACGCGTCCGCCGCGCCTACCTGGAGCGGCCGCCCCAGGACGTTCTCGACGTCCTGGCCGCGCCCGAACACGACCGCGTCGTCATCCTCGGCCACCCCGGCTCGGGCAAGTCCACCCTGGCCCGCTACCTGACGCTGGCCCTCACGGCGCCCGAACCGCAACCGGGACTCGAAGCGCTGCACGGCAGGCTGCCACTGATCGTCGAACTCCGCAGCTACGCGCAGGCCGCCTGGCGGGAGAGCGGCTTCGAGGACTTCCTGGCCCACCAGCACGCGACGGAGGGCCTGGGCCTCCCGCCCGCCATGCTGACGGCCTTCCTCGACGGCAAGGGCCCGTACAACTCCCTCGTGATCTTCGACGGCCTCGACGAGCTCTTCGAGAGGGGCGTCAGGGACGCGGTCGCCCGCCGCATCGCCGGCTTCGCCGCCCGCCATCCCAGAGCCCGGATCGTCGTCACCTCACGCGGGTACGGCTACCGGCGGGCCGTCCTGGACGGCGCGGGCTTCACCAACTTCATGCTCCAGGACCTCGAACGGGAGCAGATCGGTGCCTTCGCGGAGCAGTGGTTCGCGCTCGCCTGCCCGGACGAGCCCGATCAGGCCCGGAAACTGATCGAACGCGTCACGACGGCCGTCGACGCGTCCGCCTCTGTCAGGGAACTCGCCGGCAACCCCCTCATCCTCACGATCCTCGCCATCATCGGCCGCCGCCGTGAACTCCCGCGCGACCGGCGCACGGTGTACGAGCACGCCGTCGACGTCCTCGTCGAACACTGGGACCCCAGCAAGTACCTCAAGGACCGGCAGGTCGAAGAACACCTTCCGTACCTGGCCGCCGAGGACAAACGCGAACTCCTGCGGCTCATCGCCCGCCAGATGCAAGAGGGTCACGGAGGTGTCTCCGGCAACCACATCGCGGGCCCCGACCTTTTGAAGGGCTTCGAGGCGTATCTGAAGGACCGCTACGCCCTCCCGCCGGACCGCGCGGCGACGGCGGCCCGCGTGATGCTGGACCAGTTCCGGCATCGCAACTTCGTCCTGAGCCGCTACGGCGGCGAGATCTACGGCTTCGTCCACCGCACGTTCCTGGAGTACCTGGCGGCGACGGACCTGGCCCACCGCTTCAACCACGAGCGGAGCCTGTCGGAGGAGGAAATCCAGGACCTCTTCGCGGGCAAGGTCCACGACCCGACGTGGCACGAGGTCCTGCTGCTGTTGGTGGGGCTCCTGGACGAACGGTTCGTGGCGGGGGTGATCGACCGGTTGCTGGCGCCGCGAGCCGTCTCCCTCCCGATCGGGGACCAGTCGGACGGGGCTTTCGCCGAAGTGGCCTTCGCCGCCCGCTGCCTGGGGGAGGTCCGCCGCGTCGGGGCGCTGGCCCCGCAGAGCACGGCCATGATCGCGCGGACGATCCGGCTGTTCGAGCTCGCCGAGGCGCTGGACGTGACCTTCTTCTATCCCTTTGCGAACCTGGAGTCCTTGGGGTCGACGCTGATGGCTCTCGGTGCCGACTGGGCGGGCCGGGACGACTATGTGCGGTGGTGCGAGCGGTGGAGCCGCGAGGATTCGGGCGCGGAGGGTTGGCTGCTGTCGGAGAACTCCACGAGTCGGCTCGCCATGACGATCCTCCTGATCCTCCACGGCAGAGGGGAGTCACCCAGCGCCGAACTCCTCGCCGACGCGGTCCTGACCGGAACCGGCTCAGCGGAGAGGTTCGCCGCCGCGCGCCTGCTGGTGGACAGAGCAGGCCATGAGGCGGCGTCGAGGGAGCTGGTGGAGCGCTGCGTACGGCACGACCCGAGTGGCGCCGTACGGTCGGCACTCCTGAGGGATCTCGTGTACGACGACGGGGCTGACTCCGAGTGGGCGGCCCGCCTCGTCGTCGAGCTGCTGGCGGACGAGGAGCCGCAGGTGCGCCTGTCGGCGCTCGACTGTCTGTATCACCGCCGGATCGCCACCCCGGAAGCCCGTGTCGCGCTGAACGGGCTCCTCGGCGATCCCCAACTCGCCGTCGTGCGTGGCGCGGCCGTGCGCGCGCTCGCCCTGCACGCCGAGGACGGGGCGCAGGCGGTGGAACTGCTGCGGACCGCGCTGGCGGACGACGATCCCGTGGGCCGGGCCGAGGCGCTGTCCGCCGTGGTGACGAGGACCGGTGACGAGCCGCTGGTCCGAGCGTTCGTCCAGGAGCTGATGAGGAACGACAACAGTCCCGAGGTAGTGGCCGCCGCGATCCATGCCGTGAGAGAGATCGGGTCCGACGATCCGGGCACGTACGCGCGCCTGCGCGAGTTCTGTGGTCACGAGGACCCTGCTGTGCGAAAGGCCGCCCTCGTGTGCCTGGCCGAGGGAGGCATCCGGGAGGGGATGACGGAACTGTTCGTCCAGCGACTGGCATCCGACGAATCCAGCTCGGTCAGGGAAACCGCCCTGCACCTCTTCGCGGAGCACTGTGCGGACGCATCTGCGGTCCGGGAGACTCTCCTCGACCACGGGCGGAACGATCCGAGTCCTGAGATCCGGAGCGAGGCCGCGATGTGGCTTGCGACGCTGGATCCCGAGGGCGCGCGTGACCTGGTCATGGGCCAGGTCCGGAACACCGACGTACGAGAGCGGACTGTGGCCGTCGTCCACCTGCTGAGCGAGTACGGTGACGATGCCGAGGCGATGCGCCTTGTCCACGACCTCGCCGTGAACGACGAGCACTTCGCGGTGCGGTCCGCTGCCCTGCGGAACCTCTGCACGTACCGTAGCGGCCCTGAACTGGCGGCACTTGCCCAGGACCGCTTCGAGCGCGACCCCGTCCCCATGGTCCGCCACGTCGCGCTCGGGATCCTCGCCGACCTCCGCCGCGACGACCCCGACTTTCTCCCCGTCCTCCGGCGAGCAACCGGGAGCGACCAGCAGTCGATCCGCGACCTGGCGCAGCGGCTCCTCGCCGTCCTCGCCCCTCAGCCCTCCTGAAGCCGCTGCACCACCCGGAACCGCTCCACCACCAGCATCGTCCCGTCGTCCACCACGAACCCCGGGTCCCCGAGCGCCTCCCGCATCTCCTCGCCGTGCCAGAAGCGCTCGTGGGCCTCGCGCCAGTCCGCGACCGACAGGAAGCCCTCGCCCTCGTCGAGCGCGAGCCGGAGGTCCGCCTCGCCCAGGGGCAGCACGCGGACCTCCGTGATCTCCACGACCGCGACCTCGCGTCCGTCCGAGTCGATGAGCGCCGAGCGCTCGCCCGCCTCCGGCAGCTCCTCCTTCTCGATCTCGTACTCCACGAGGAGCCCGGTCGTGGCCGTCTTCTCGCCGGAGAGGACGGCGGCGACGAGCCGGTCGCGGAGCGGGCCGGGGAAGGCGAGGAGGAAGGGCTTGAGCGCGTGAGGGCCGGTCATGGCCGACAGTCTGTCAGCCACGACCGGCCCGCACGCCCGGATTTCCCAGCCCTCGGGGACGGGCTACAACACCAGCGAAAGCAGCAGGACGAACACGATGCCGACGACCGAGATGATCGTCTCCATCACCGACCAGGTCTTGATCGTCTGGCCGACGTTCATCCCGAAGTACTCCTTCACCAGCCAGAACCCCGCGTCGTTGACGTGGCTGAAGAAGAGCGAACCCGCACCGATCGCGAGGACGAGCAGCGCCGTCTCCCCGGTCGACATGCCCTCCGCCAGCGGAGCCACGAGCCCCGCCGCCGAGATCGTCGCCACCGTCGCCGAACCCGTGGCGAGCCGGATCGCGACCGCGATCAGCCAGGCCAGCAGCAGGGCCGGGATGGACCAGTTCTTGGAGAAGTCCAGGATCATCTGGCCGACGCCGATGTCGATCAGGGTCTGCTTGAAGCCGCCGCCCGCGCCGACGATCAGCAGTACGCCCGCGATCGGGGCGAGGGACTTCTCGACGGTCGAGGACAGCCGCTCCTTGCTGAAGCCGGCCGCCCTGCCCAGCGTGAACAGCGCCACTATGACGGCCGCGAGCAGCGCGATCAGCGGCGATCCGATGACGTCCGTGACCTTCTGGACGCTGTTCTCCGGGTCGTCCACCACGATGTCGACGAGCGCCTTGACCAGCATCAGGACGACGGGCAGCAGCACGGTCGCGACGGTGACGCCGAAGCCGGGACGCTTCTCCAGGTCCTCGGAGGGACGGGTGGGGATCATGTGCTCGGGCGCAGGGATGTCCACCCAGCGGGCGGCGTACCGGGAGAAGACCGGGCCGGCGATGATCACCGTCGGGATCGCGACGACCAGGCCGAGGGCGAGGGTGACGCCCAGGTTGGCGCCGACCGCGTCGATCGCGACGAGCGGGCCGGGGTGCGGCGGGATGAGCCCGTGCATCACGGAGAGTCCGGCGAGGGCCGGGATGCCGATCCGCATCAGGGAGTAGTTGCCGCGCTTGGCGACCATCAGGACCACCGGGATCAG
Organism: Streptomyces griseoluteus; assembly: GCA_000717735.1. Classification (GTDB taxonomy): domain Bacteria; phylum Actinomycetota; class Actinomycetes; order Streptomycetales; family Streptomycetaceae; genus Streptomyces; species Streptomyces griseoluteus_A. Next base: position 61,693 of record JOBE01000041.1, read on the forward strand.
CAGCACGATGCCGACCTCGAAGAAGAGCGGCAGACCGATCACGGAGGCGATCAGGACCATGGCCCAGGGCATGGCCCGGCCGCTCGCCCTGGCCAGGATCGTGTCGACGATCTGGTCGGCGCCGCCGGAGTCGGCGAGGAGCTTGCCGAGGATGGCGCCGAGCGCGATCAGCACGCCCACGCCGGCCACGGTGGCGCCCAGGCCGGTGGTGAACGACTTGATCGTGTCGGCGAGCGGAGCGCCGGCGAACGCGCCGAGGGCGAGCGAGCCGATGGTCAGCGCCAGGAACGCGTGCAGCTTGAACTTGGTGATGAGCAGGACGATGACGGCGATGCCGGCGAGTACGGCGATGCCCAGCTGGGCGTTGCCGGCCGAGGTGATCGGTTCGACGGCGTCCGCTGCCAGGGTCTCGACGCTGAGACTGGTCACGGTGGGTCCTCGGGGTCAGTGGGTGAGCCGGCGCAGTGCGACGACGGCGCGGGCGGCGATTTCTTCGGGGGTGCCGGAGACGTCGACGGCGACGCCGGCCTCGTCGTCCTGCAGCGGCTGCAGGGTGGCGAACTGGGAGTCGAGGAGCGCCGTCGGCATGAAGTGGCCCTTGCGGCCCCCCATGCGCTGCTCGATGAGCTCCCGGTCGCCGGTCAGATGGAGGAAGACCACGCCGGGGGCCGCGGTGCGCAGCCGGTCCCGGTAGCTCCGCTTCAGCGCCGAGCTGCTCACCACCCCGCCGAGTCCGGCCCGGTCGTGCGCCCACGTCCCGATGGCGTCGAGCCAGGGCTCCCGGTCGGAGTCGTCCAGGGGGATGCCGGCCGACATCTTGGCCACGTTCGCCGCCGGATGGAAGTCGTCGCCCTCCGCGTACGGGAGGTCCAGCGCTTCGGCGACCAGGGGGCCGATCGTGGTCTTGCCGGTCCCGGCGACGCCCATCACGACGACGACCGGAAGGTGGGGGGTGGTGCTCATGCGTGGTGCCTCGCTGTCTTCTTCGACATCGATCCGTCGCGCCCATGAAACCCATTGGGTACGACGTATTCAAGAGGCTGTGACGCAAAAGTAGTACTTTTAATTCCTGAAGTGATCACCTGCGCGGCCCCGCATAGGCTTGCCCCATGACGACACCGGCTCAGGGGCTCCACTCACACGTCCTGGCCACCCTGGGCCTCGCGATCACCGCGGGGGAGTACCCCCCGGGCACCGTGCTGCGCACCGACGAGCTGGCCCAGCGCTTCGACGTCTCCCGGACCGTGATCCGCGAAGTCGTCCGCGTCCTGGAGTCCATGCACCTCGTCGAGTCCCGGCGCCGCGTCGGCGTGACCGTGCTCCCCACCGTGAGCTGGAACGTCTACGACCCCCAGGTCATCCGCTGGCGCCTCGCCGGCGCCGACCGCCCCCGCCAGCTCCGCTCGCTCACCGTGCTGCGCTCCGCCGTCGAACCCGTCGCCGCCGGGCTCGCGGCCCTGAACGCCACCCCCGAGCAGTGCCGCGAGCTCACCGAACAGGCCCTCGGCATGGTCGCCACCTCACGGGGCCGGCGCCTGGAGGAGTACCTCGTCCACGACGTCGCCTTCCACCGGGTCGTGCTCAACGCCTCGGGGAACGAGATGTTCGCCCGCCTCGGCGACGTCGTCGCCGAGGTCCTCGCCGGCCGCACCCACCACCACGTGATGTTCGAGGACCCCGACCCGGCCGCCGTCACCCTCCACGTCCAGGTCGCCGAGGCCGTACGCGAGCGGGACGCGGCCCGCGCCGAGGAGCTGACCCGCCAGATCGCCGTCGGCGCCCTCCAGGAACTGGACGTTCTGGCTCCGTAGCTCGGAGATGTCCGGGAGCCGACGGGCACCCTACGGGCGGGTAAAGCTCTGAACTAGCTCAAATATGGGCGTTCAGTGACATGCGCCACAGTCAGTTGGCGCTGCTTACCGTGAGGATGACCGCTGGCCGTGCCGGGAGACCCCCACCAGCGCACGGCCGGGTACCGCACAGCCCCCCCTCACGAAGGCGAACAACTCCATGAGTGACCGCGTCACCGCGGCCGAGCCGCTGTCCGCCGCACCGGCGAACCCGGCCGCCCCCCACGTCGACGCCGGCGACGCCGGATACCGCAAGGACCTCAAGTCCCGGCACGTCAACATGATCGCCATCGGCGGCGCCATCGGCACCGGCCTCTTCCTGGGCGCCGGCGGCCGGATGTCCCAGGCGGGCCCCTCCCTCTTCATCGCCTACGCCGTCTGCGGCGTCTTCGCCTTCCTCGTGGTGCGGGCCCTCGGCGAGCTGGTGCTCTACCGCCCCTCCTCCGGCGCCTTCGTCTCCTACGCCCGTGAGTTCATGGGCGAGAAGGGCGCCTACACGGCCGGCTGGCTCTACTTCCTCAACTGGTCGACCACCGCCGTCGCCGACATCACCGCGGCCGCCACCTACGCCCACTTCTGGGCGATGTTCAGCGACGTCCCGCAGTGGATCCTCGCCCTGATCGCCCTCGCGGTCGTCCTCGCCGCCAACCTCATCTCCGTGAAGTACTTCGGCGAGATGGAGTTCTGGTTCGCGATCATCAAGGTCGGCGCCCTGGTCGTCTTCATGCTCATCGGCATCTACCTCGTCGTGACCTCCCACGACATCGGCGGCCACACCCCGGGCATGGCGACGATCACCGACAACGGCGGCATCTTCCCCAGCGGCGTCATGCCGATGCTGCTGCTCATCCAGGGCGTCGTCTTCGCCTACGCCTCCGTCGAACTGTGCGGCGTCGCCGCCGGCGAGACCGAGAACCCCGAGAAGATCATGCCGAAGGCGATCAACTCGATCATGTGGCGCGTCGGCCTCTTCTACGTCGGCTCGGTGATCCTCCTCGCCCTGCTGCTGCCGTACACGGCCTACTCGGGCGACCAGAGCCCCTTCGTCACCGTCTTCGACAAGCTGGGCATCCCCGGCGCCGCCGGGGTGATGAACCTCGTCGTCCTCACCGCCGCCCTCTCCAGCCTCAACTCGGGCCTGTACTCCACCGGCCGCATCCTGCGCTCCATGTCGCTGGCCGGCTCCGCGCCCAAGTTCACCGGCGTCATGAACAAGGGCGGCGTGCCCTACGGCGGCATCCTGCTCACCGCGGGCTTCGGCATCCTCGGCGTCGGCCTCAACTACGTCATGCCCGACGACGCCTTCGAGCTGGTGCTGAACTTCGCCTCCATCGGCATCATCGGCACCTGGGCCATGATCATGGTCTGCTCGCTGCTCTTCTGGCGCCGCGCCCAGGAGGGCAAGGTCACCCGCCCCGGCTACAACCTGCCCTGGGCCCCGTACACCCAGATCGTGACCCTGGGCTTCCTCGGCTCCGTCCTCGTCCTCATGTGGATGGACGGCGGCGTCGGCCGCACCACCGTCGCCTGTCTGCCGCTCATCGCGGCGGCCCTCGTCGGCGGCTGGTTCCTGGTCCGCGGCCGGGTCCGTACGACCGCCGAGGCGCGGCAGGGCTGACCTCCCCCCACGGGATCGGGCGGGACCCCCGCAGGCACGGCCTGCGGGGGTCTCGCCTTTTGTCAGGAGATAGTGGTACCCAGGAGCCTTACAAGATCCGTTCGGAGGAAGGGAAGTTCGCGATGCCGCAGCACGTCCAGGGGGTCATCGCCCCCGGCAGGAACGAACCGGTACGGGTCGAGACGATCGTCATCCCCGACCCCGGCCCCGGCGAGGCCGTCGTGAAGATCCAGGCCTGCGGCGTCTGCCACACCGATCTCCACTACAAGCAGGGCGCCATCAACGACGAGTTCCCCTTCCTCCTCGGCCACGAGGCCGCCGGAATCGTCGAGTCGGTCGGCGAGGGCGTCACCGACGTGACCCCCGGCGACTTCGTGATCCTCAACTGGCGCGCCGTCTGCGGAACCTGCCGCGCCTGCGAGCGGGGCCGCCCCTGGTACTGCTTCGACACCCACAACGCCAAGCAGCGGATGACCCTGCTCGACGGTACGGAGCTCTCCCCGGCCCTCGGCATCGGCGCCTTCGCCGAGAAGACCCTCGTCGCCTCGGGCCAGTGCACCAAGGTCGACCCCGCCGTCGCCCCCGAGGTCGCGGGCCTCCTCGGCTGCGGCGTGATGGCCGGCATCGGCGCCGCGATCAACACCGGGAACGTCGGCCGCGGCGACACCGTCGCCGTCATCGGCTGCGGTGGCGTCGGCGACGCGGCGATCGTCGGCTCCCGCCTCGCCGGAGCCGCGAAGATCATCGCCGTCGACATCGACGACCGGAAGCTGGAGACCGCCCGGACGATGGGCGCCACCCACACCGTCAACTCCCGCTCCACCGACGCGGTCGAGGCGATCCGCGAGCTCACCGGCGGCTTCGGCGCCGACGTCGTCATCGAGGCCGTCGGCCGCCCCGAGACGTACGCGCAGGCCTTCTACGCCCGCGATCTCGCCGGCACCGTCGTCCTCGTCGGCGTCCCCACCCCCGAGATGAAGCTGGAACTCCCGCTCCTGGACGTCTTCGGCCGCGGCGGCGCGCTCAAGTCCTCCTGGTACGGCGACTGCCTGCCGTCCCGCGACTTCCCGATGCTCGTCGACCTGCACCAGCAGGGCCGCATCGACCTCGCCGCCTTCGTCACCGAGACCATCGGCCTCGACGACGTCGAGAAGGCCTTCGCCCGCATGCACGAGGGCGACGTCCTGCGCTCGGTCGTGGTGCTGTGATGGCCGCCCGCATCGACCACCTCGTCACCTCCGGCACCTTCAGCCTCGACGGCGGCACCTGGGACGTCGACAACAACGTCTGGATCGTCGGCGACGACACCGAGGCCATCGTCATCGACGCCGCCCACGACGCCGAGGCGATCCTCGCCGCCCTCGACGGCCGCGCCCTGCGCGCCATCGTCTGCACCCACGCCCACGACGACCACATCGACGCCGCCCCCGCCCTCGCGGCCGCCACCGGCGCCCGCATCCTGCTCCACCCCGCCGACCAGCCGCTGTGGAAGCAGACCCACCCCGACCACAGCCCCGACGGCGACCTCGCCGACGGCCAGGTCCTCACCATCGCCGGCACCGACCTCACGGTCCTCCACACCCCGGGTCACGCCCCCGGGGCGGTCTCCCTGTACGCCGCGGAGCTCGGCACGGTCTTCACCGGCGACACCCTCTTCCAGGGCGGCCCCGGCGCCACCGGCCGGTCGTTCTCGGACTTCCCGACGATCGTGGACTCGATCCGCGAGAAGCTGCTGACCCTGCCCCCGGAGACGGTGGTACGCACCGGCCACGGCGACCCGACGACGATCGGCGCCGAGGCCCCCCACCTGGAGGAGTGGCTGCGCTGACTATGCGGCTCCGCCGCGTGGCCCGAGGCCACTGAGAGCCGACCGGCTCTCGAAGCGCATCGCCACACCCGTGAACGGGTCGGTGAACTCCAGCGTCCGTGCGAGCAGTTGCAGCGGACGCGCGAAGTCCTCCGGCCCGTCCGCACGGACCACCGGATAGAGCGGATCGTGCAGGATCGGCAGCCCCAGGGCGTTCATGTGCACCCGCAGCTGATGCGTCCGCCCGGTCTCCGGCACCAGCCGGTACAGCCCGAGCCCGCCCCGCCGTTCCACGAGCGCGATCCGGCTCTCGCTGTTCGGCTCGCCCGGCACCTCCCGGGCGGCCATCACCCCGCGCTCCTTCTCGATCCGGCTGCGGACGGTCACCGGCAGCCCGACCGCCGGATCGTACGGCGCCACCGCCTCGTACTCCTTGCGCACGACCCGGTCCCGGAACAGCGTCTGGTACGCCCCCCGGTCCTCCTCGCGTACGACGAACAGCACCAGCCCCGCGGTCAGCCGGTCCAGCCGGTGCGCGGGCTGGAGGGACGGCAGGCCGAGGTCCCGCCGCAGCCGGGCCGTCGCGGTCTCCGTGACGTGCCGCCCCCGGGGCATGGTCGACAGGAAATGCGGCTTGTCGGCGACGATGAACCGCTCGTCCCTGTGCACCACCCCGATCGGGAACGGCACCGGCGTCTCGGCGGGAAAGTCCCGGTGGAACCAGAGGTACCGCCCCACGGCGTACGGCTCGTCCCCGCCGACGGGACCGTCCGTCCCCACGAAACGGCCGCTCGCCAGCATGTCCTCGACCCGCCCCGCACCGATGGCGCCCGCGTACCGGTCGAGCAGATGCTCCCGTACGGTTCCCCAGACCCCCTCGGGATCCTCCGGCAACCGCACCCGCACCGGATCGATCCCGTCCCGCTGGGGGAGGGGCGAAGTGGGGGCCTTGGATCTGCGTCGCACCGGGTCCTACCGCCGTAACAAGAAAGACCCCACATGATGTGGGGTCTTTCGCTGGTGTCCGAGGGGGGACTTGAACCCCCACGCCCGATAAAGGGCACTAGCACCTCAAGCTAGCGCGTCTGCCATTCCGCCACCCGGACAAGGTGTCCGAAACGTGACGGGCGCATGTCGGCCGAGGGCCGCCCTTGGGCGGGGAGGGGGCCACGCGGGAGGATGGGGCGAGCACCGAAGCAATCACGTGGGGCACGTAGTGGGAGGAAGCAGCGTGAGCGAGTCGAACACGGGCCGAAGCGTCACCGCCGAGAGTGAGGTCGTGGACCTCTGCAGCGAGCTCATCCGCATCGACACCAGCAACTACGGCGACCACTCCGGGCCGGGCGAGCGGGCGGCGGCCGAGTACATCGCCGAGAAGCTCGCGGAGGTCGGACTCGAGCCGAAGATCATCGAGTCGCACCAGGGGCGGGCCTCCACCGTCGCCCGCATCGAGGGCGAGGACCCGTCACGGCCGGCCCTGCTCATCCACGGCCACACCGACGTCGTCCCGGCCAACGCGGAGGACTGGACGCACCACCCCTTCTCCGGAGAGATCGCCGACGGGTGTGTCTGGGGCCGCGGCGCCGTCGACATGAAGGACATGGACGCGATGACCCTCGCGGTCGTACGCGACCGGATGCGCAGCGGCCGCAAGCCCCCGCGCGACATCGTCCTCGCCTTCCTCGCCGACGAGGAGGCCGGCGGCACCTACGGCGCCCGGCACCTGGTCGACAAGCACCGGGGGCTCTTCGACGGGGTCACCGAGGCCATCGGCGAGGTCGGCGGCTTCTCCTTCACCGTCAACGAGAACCTGCGCCTCTACCTGGTCGAGACGGCCCAGAAGGGCATGCACTGGATGCGTCTCACCGTCGAGGGCACGGCAGGGCACGGCTCGATGACCAACGACGACAACGCCATTACGGAGCTCTGCGAGGCCGTGGGCCGCCTCGGCCGCCACCAGTGGCCGGTGAGGGTCACCAAGACAGTGCGCTCCTTCCTGGACGAGCTCTCGGACGCGCTGGGCACCCCCCTCGACCCCGAGGACATGGACGGCACCCTCGCCAAGCTCGGCGGCATCGCCAAGATGGTCGGCGCCACCCTGCGCAACTCGGCGGCCCCGACGATGCTCGGCGCCGGCTACAAGGTCAACGTGATCCCCGGCCAGGCCACCGCGCACGTCGACGGACGGTTCCTGCCCGGCTACGAGCAGGAGTTCCTCGCCGACCTCGACCGGATCCTCGGCCCGAAGGTGAAGCGCGAGGACGTGCACGGCGACAAGGCCCTGGAGACCAGCTTCGACGGCGCCCTGGTGGACGCCATGCAGCTGGCGCTGCGCGCCGAGGACCCGATCGCCCGCGCCGTGCCGTACATGCTCTCCGGCGGCACCGACGCGAAGTCCTTCGACGACCTCGGCATCCGCTGCTTCGGCTTCGCGCCGCTCCAGCTGCCGCCGGAGCTCGACTTCGCCGGCATGTTCCACGGCGTGGACGAGCGGGTGCCGGTGGACGGTCTGAAGTTCGGCGCCCGGGTCCTGGACCGCTTCATCGACGCCTGCTGAATTCGGGCGTGCGTTTGTGTGTGACCGGAAAGAGTGAATGAACCCGGGGGCTCGTAGCCCCCTCCATTCCCCCTCGTTACAGGTGTGCGGTCCGCGGCTGGGACCGCGTTTCCAACTAGGAGGAATAATGATCAAGAAGGTCGTCGCTGCTGCGGCTGCCACTGGCGGTCTCGTTCTCGCGGGTGCGGGAATGGCCGTTGCCGACGCGGGTGCCCAGGGTGCCGCCATCGGTTCCCCCGGTGTCCTCTCGGGCAACGTCGTCCAGGTGCCGGTTCACGTCCCCGTGAACCTGTGCGGCAACACGGTCTCCGTGATCGGCCTGCTGAACCCCGCCTTCGGCAACACCTGCGTCAACGCCTGACGTTGTGCCTCGCCCGTGAGGGTGTGAGCCGGTCCGGCCCCGGAGTGCGTGCCATGCACTCCGGGGCCGGTGGCCATTTCCGCCCCGGGTTTTCCGCCCGGTGGCACTCTTTCGAAGCCGAGCAGGCAGGAAACAAGCTATGCGACAGGTCACGCGCAAGGGTCTCATCACCGTCGCGGCCGCCGGAGGCGTCTTCGCCGCCGTCGGCGGCGGATACGCGCACGCCGATTCCGGTGCGAACGGTACGGCCACGAACTCCCCGGGCGTCGCGTCCGGAAACTCCGTCCAGGTCCCGGTGCACGTACCGGTGAACGCCTGCGGGAACACCGTCAACGTCGTCGGACTGCTGAATCCGGCGATGGGCAACTCCTGTGCCAACACCTCCAAGCCGGGCGGCGACTCCGCCGCCGGCGGGCACACCAGCAACTCCCCGGGGGTGGCCTCCGGCAACACCGTCGAGGTGCCGGTCGACGTTCCGGTCAACGCGTGCGGCAACAGCGTCACGGGCATCGGCCTGGGCAACGCCGCCGGGGGCAACGACTGCGCGAACGGCGGGGACACCGGATACGGGGAGGAGGAGCCGGGTAACCCTGGCAATCCCGGGAACCCCGGCAATCCGGGTAACCCCGGAAACCCGGGTAATCCTGGGAACCCCGGCAATCCGGGCACTCCCGGCACCCCGGGCACTCCCGGCACCCCGGGCACTCCCGGTACTCCCGGTACTCCCGGTACTCCCGGTACTCCCGGCAACCCGGGTACGCCCGGCGGCCCCGGCGACGGCGGGTCCAATACTCCGGGTGAGCACGGTGTCACCCCGCCCCGCGCCCTGGAGGAGCTCGCCGAGACCGGATCCGGCCCGCTCGGCGTGATCATCCCCGCCGGTGCCGGTCTGCTGCTCGCCGGGTCGCTGATCTACCGGCGCGCCCGCAGCGCCGCCTGAGCCCGCCCCGCGTCACGCACCACGCACAGGGGCCCCGCACACCGCGGGGCCCCTTCTCGTCGTCGGTCCGGCTACCAGGTCGGCCGGAGCTGGCGGATGATCCGCCGCCTCAGCCGCACTCTGCGGCTCCCGTCCCGGTGCAGGCTCAGACGGTCCAACTCCCAGTGTCCGTACTCGGCATGGTCGGTCAGCAGCCGCGTCGCCTCCTTGCGGGAGACACCGCGCGGCACGTACACGTCGACAAATTCGTATTCCGGCATCGCATCTATTGTGCGGGCACCGGCCCGGTACGGATAGCGTCTGTCCCATGTCTGATGCTGCGCAGCCCACCGCTGCCGAGGTACGTGCCGCCGCCGAGGCGGTCAAAGCCGCACTGGACCGTCACCTCGCGGCGGTCGAACGCCGCTCGGGGGACGACGACACGGCCGTCTACGAAGCCTTCAACGCCCTCGCCACGGCGGCCGAGGCGTACGACGAAATCCTCTACGACCGCTACGACGAGGTCACTCCCTTCGAGATCCCCGGAGCCGACGGCGCCCTGCCGCCGTACGCCGGACCTGACGAACCGCACGCCCTCAGCGTCCTGATCCGCCGCGACTACGCCGTGGCCGAACCGCAACGACTGCTCGCCCAGGCACGCCGGATCGCCGAGATCGACGGCGAGCCGGACACCACCGGGCCGGCCGCCAGGGCCGGCGTCTCGCCGCTCGCCGCCCTCGGGGTGCTCTTCGGTGAGTACGAACCGGACGAGATCGCCTCCCGGCACAAGGAGTTCGGTCTGGAGGAGGGCGACTCCACGCTCTGGGTCACCGCCGCCGAAGAGCTTCCGGAGCCGGGGGAGTGGCTCACCGCCCCCTTCGAGCACGCCGACCCGGAGCGGATCGTCTGCCGCTTCGACGTCAGCTCCGTCTTCGACGAGGACGACGAGGACGATCACGAGGAGGAAGGGGCCGGCGGCTCCGACTCCTGAGGGGGAGACGGCGGAGGGCCGGGACACCACGATCGGTGTCCCGGCCCTCCGCCGTTCCGCCCCGGCCGGAGCTACCCCTCGGCCGGAGCTACTCCTCGGGTGTGGCTACTCCTCGGGTGTGGCGAGAAGCCCTTCCAGCAGCGGCCGCAGCCGCGTCGTGCGCTCCGGAGCCGTCCCCTCGGCCACCGCGCGGGCCAGCGCCTGGTCCACGCCGTGCACGACCGACAGATGGCGCTCCGCGCGGCCGAAGGCCGTGTACACCCATGGCCGGCTCAGGCCCCCGGCGGCGTCCCCGGGCAGCACCACGACCACCGCGGGCCAGCGCGCCCCGGCAGCCTGGTGCGCGGTGAGCGCCCATCCGTGCCGCAGCGCGGACTCCACCCGCTCCTTCGGTACGAGGAGCTCCTCGTCCCCGCACCGCAGCCGCAGCCCCTCGGCGTCCGCCGAAAGCACCGTGCCCGTCACCGTACGGCCCGGTGCAGGCGCGTAAGCCACCCGGTCCCCGATGTCGTAGCCGCCGAACCGGCCGGGGCCCGGGTTGAGCCGCTGCTTCAGGGCGGCGTTCAGCGCGCGCGTACCGGCCGATCCGCCGTGGCCGACCGTCACGACCTGCGTCTGCTCGGGCGGCACCCCGATCGCCCGCGGCACCGAGTCGGCCACCAGCTGGACCGTACGGTGCACGGCCTCGCCGGCGTCCCGCACCGGGACGATCACGATCTCCTTGCCGGGAGCCTCGACCTGGTTCAGCTCCCCGGCGCCGATGCCCGACACCAGCTCGCCGAGCGGCCCCGGGTCGGGCAGGCGCGAGGCGATCCGCGGGCACACCCGGGCCGCGAGCAGGTCCCCGAAGACCTGGCCGGCACCCGGCGCGCCGAGCACCTCAGGGTCGCCGCTCAGCACCAGACGGCAACCGTCGGGCAGCGACTCCACGAGCGTCGCGGCCGCCTCCACGTCCAGCTGCGGCGCGTCGAGGACCACGAGGAGGTCCAGGGCGAGGGCGCCCTCCTCGTCGCGGCCGGGACCGGCGGCCCCGGAGAGCAGGTCGGCGACCGTGACCACGCCCACCCCGTCGGCCGCCGTGGCGCGCCGTCCGCCGTCCGCGTGGACGGCGACCAGGGCGCGCAGGCCACGGGCGCGGGCCGCCGCGACGAGCGCCACCGGCTCGGCGCGGGACGCCTCGCCGCCCGTGTGCAGCACGAGACCGTGAGCGCCGGAAGCCCGCTCAAGCTCGGAGCCGTCCCAGTCCGCCGCCGTCACCGTCCTGACCAGCCGGGACAGGGCGTCCGCGAGGCTTTCCTCCGCCAGCGCGTACCGCTCGAGGCCGAGCAGCACGGGCGCTGCCGGCTCCTCGGCGACGGCCGCCGCGGGCTCTGCGCCTTCGTCGTCCTCTTCGGCAGCTTCCTCGGCCGGCTCCTCCTCCTGGAAGACGAGGACCGCGCCGGCCGAGACCGCCTCGTCGACCGCGGCCTCCGGGTCGGGCACCGCGTGCCCGGTGAGTCCGGCGCGCACGGCCCCGATGTCCAGCGCCGTGTGTCCCTGGAGCGCGGCCCGCTCCAGGAGCCAGACGGTGAGGGCGACCGTCCGGCGCGGATCGTCCGGGCCGCACGCCGGGCCGAGCAGGGCCCGCGCGAAGCCGTCGGCCTGCTCCGGGCGCACTCCGGGCACCGCGAGCAGCTGCCACGGGTCGTCGAGCAGCGCGGCGGCCGCGCCGTCGCCGAGTACGGCGGCGACCTGTCCGGCAAGCGCCTCGGGGGCGCCGCCCTTGCTCAGGACCTCCCGCACGGCGGCCGTGGTGCCGGGCGCGGGTGCGGCCGCCGGCAGCGGTGCGGCGGGCCGCGCGGTCACGGCCGGGGCCGCCTCGGGCGCGGGGCGCCGGGGCGCCGGCTCGGGAGCCTCGTAGAACGCGGTGCCGGAGGCGGCGCCGCCCTCCACGGCCCGTACGGCCGCGAGCAGGTCGGCCGCCGTTCCGCTCAGCTTGGCGCCGCTTGCCAGGGGCCCCTCCTTCTCGGCCTTCCGCGCCTCGATCCTGGCCCGCAGCTCCCGCTGCGCGGCGAGCTCGGCCTGCGCGTCGCTCAACTCGGGCGCGTCGGCGGGCTTCTCAGCGTCGGGCTGCGGCTTCTCGGCGTCGGCCTGCGGCTCCTCGACGGCGGTGCCGGGCTCCTCCGCGGCGGTGCCGGGCTCCTCGGCGGAACCCGGGTCCCCGGCCGCGGCCGACTCCCCGGCCGCGGCCGGCTCCTCTGGCGCGTCGGGCTCCGGGGCCGGGGCCTCGGCGGCTCCGTCCCGCAGGTCCTCGGCGGGTTCCACGGCCTCGGGCGCGGTCTCCCCGGAAGGCTCGGTCACAAGGTGCTCCAGTCGTGATCCGGATAGCGGTGCACGGGCGCCGACACATCGTCCAGCGCCCGACAGATCTCGTCAGGAAGACTAAGGGTCTCCACCGACAACGCGGCCGTGAGCTGCCGTGCCGTGCGCGCGCCGACGATCGGCGCGGTCACCCCCGGCCGGTCGCGGACCCAGGCGAGCGCCACGTGCAGGGGGGTCGTCGCGAGGCCGTCGGCCGCCGTCGCGACCGCGTCCACGATCCGGCTCGCCGGTTCGTCCAGGTACGGCTCCACGAACGGCGCCATCGTCTCCGACGCGCCCCGCGAGTCCGACGGGGTACCGCTGCGGTACTTGCCCGTCAGGACCCCGCGCCCCAGCGGCGAGGAGGGCAGCAGGCCCATCCCGAGGTCCTGGGCGGCCGGCAGGACCTCGCGTTCCACGCCCCGCTGGAGCAGCGAGTACTCGAGCTGCGCCCCCGCGAGCCGGGTCCGGTCCCCGCCGAGCTGCCAGGTGCCCGCCTTGGCGAGCTGCCAGCCGCAGAAGTTCGCCACGCCCGCGTACCGCGCGCGCCCGCTGCGTACGGCTATGTCGAGTGCCTGGAGGGACTCCTCCAGGGGCGTGTACGGGTCGAAGGCGTGCAGCTGCCACAGGTCGACGTGGTCGGTGCCGAGCCGGGCGAGGGAGGCGTCGAGCGCGGCGAGGAGGTGCCCGCGCGAGCCGTCCGTGCGCCGGTCGGGGTCCGGCACGCTGCCCGCCTTGGTCGACAGGACGAGTTCCTGCCGGGGGACGAGCCGCTCCATGAGACGCCCCAGCAGATACTCCGCCTCGCCCCCGCCGTACACGTCGGCGGTGTCCACGAGCGTGCCGCCCGCGTCCCAGAACGTCTTCAACTGCTCGGCGGCGTCGTGCTCGTCGGTGTCCCGGCCCCAGGTGAGGGTGCCGAGTCCGATGCGCGACACACGCAGGCCGGTACGTCCGAGATGCCTCTGCTCCATGGGCGCGAGATTACTGGCCAGGGCACCACGCGGAGAGAGCCTGTGGACAACCGCGTCCTGACGGATCGCCCGACCGCGCGCTAGAGTCCGGGCCACAAGGACGTTACCGATGGGTAAGGGGTGCGTGGACATGCGGCTCGGCATCAACCTCGGCTACTGGGGCGCCGGTATGGACGGCGACAACCTCGCCGTCGCCCAGGAGGCGGACCGCCTCGGCTACGACGTCTGCTGGGCCGCCGAGGCCTACGGCTCCGACGCCCCCACCGTCCTCGCCTGGGTCGCGGCGAAGACCGAGCGGATCGACGTCGGCTCCGCGATCATGCAGATCCCCGCCCGGCAGCCCGCCATGACGGCGATGACCGCCGCCACCCTCGACTCGCTCACCGGCGGCCGCTTCCGCCTGGGCCTCGGCGTCTCGGGGCCCCAGGTCTCCGAGGGCTGGTACGGCGTGAAGTTCGACAAGCCGCTCGCCCGGACCCGCGAGTACGTCGAGATCGTCCGCAAGGCCATGTCGCGCGAGCGCCTCACCCACGACGGCGAGCACTGGACGCTGCCGCTGCCCGGCGGCCCCGGCAAGCCGATCAAGCTCACGGTCCACCCGGAGCGCGAGCACATCCCGCTCTACATCGCCGCCATCGGCCCCAAGAACCTGGAGCAGACCGGCGAGATCGCCGACGGCGCCCTGCTGATCTTCCCCTCCGCCGCCCACCTGGAGGAGACCGCGCTCCGGCCGCTGCGCGCGGGTCGCGAGAAGGCCGGTCTGACGATGGACGGCTTCGACGTCTGTCCCACCGTGCCGCTCGCCCTCGGCGAGGACGTCGGCGCCCTCGCCGACGTGTTCCGCCCGTACACCGCGCTCTACGTCGGCGGCATGGGCAGCCGCAAGCAGAACTTCTACAACCAGCTCGCGCAGCGCATGGGCTACGAGAAGGAGGCCGCCGAGATCCAGGACAAGTACCTGGCCGGCGACAAGACCGGCGCCGCGGCCGCCGTGCCCCACAGCCTGATCGACCAGACGACCCTGCTGGGCTCCGTCGAGCGGATCGCCGACCGGATGACGGGCTACGCCGAGGCCGGGGTCACCACCCTCACCCTCGCCCCGGCCGGCTTCACCCTGGACGAGCGGGTGGCGGCCCTGCGGGCGGGCGTGGAGGCCATGGAGCGTGCGGGCCTCGCATAACGCGGGGGAGGCGTTCACCCGCGTTACGCGGGTGAACCTCGAAGTCTGCGGCCGTGGTGGGGGCTCGGGGGTCTTCCCCGCCACGGCCGTCATGCAGCACAACGGCTCCGCGGGGCCCGCGGTTACGCCCCCGGGGCTCACTCTTTCGGCCGAGTCGTACGGCCCTCCTGTTGCCCGCCGCCCCGGACCGCACTTGACTCGTGGTCCCGGGGGCGTACGGAGTGCGGACACGCGCACGGAGGTGGCGGCGATGCTCACGGCCAGGAGCCTGTTCCAGGAAATCATCGACAACGACGAGTCCTTCCAGCTCTTCTGTTCCATCGCGGCGAGCGGAGAGACCCAGGGCGGCTGGGAGAACGCCCGGATCGCGGCCCTCGTCGCGCCCGGCATGCGGGACCTCACGCCCAAGATCACCCGGCACGGCGCCGACGAGGACAAGCACGGCCGGATCTTCAACGCGTTGATGAAGAAGCGCGGCCTCGAACCCGTCCCCGTACCGCCCGACACCGACTACACGATGCTCCTCGAACAGCGCGGCATCGGTCTCGCGCACGACAAGCTGCGCCAGGACGAGCCGCTGACCGAGCGGGACGTCGTCGTCTACCTCGCCCACAGCCGGGTCACCGAGCAGCGTGCCGCCGACCAGATGGACATGCTCGTGACGTACTTCGGGGACCACCCCGAACTCGGCAGGGCCATCCACATGATCGACAACGACGAGGCGAACCACCTCGCCTACTGTCACGAGGAGCTGCTCCGCCTCGCCAGCGCGGGCCACGGCCGGCTCATCCAGCGGACCCTGCGCGAGTCCGCCCTCGTCGAGATCCAGGTCTACCGCGACGTCAGCCTCGCGGTGATGGGCCACATGGGCAGGATCCTGCGCTGGCCCCTCCCGAAGGCGCTCGCGCTCGCCGCCGGTATCCGCGGCATGTACGCGTACGAGCGCGCCGCGGGCTGGCACAAGATGGTCGACCTGCGGATGCCCGAGCGCCGCGACGCCCTCGGCGGGCCCGCGACCCCGGCCCCCGCCTTCTGACCCCGCGCCCCACCCTCCGACCCCGCGCCCCGCCTTCCGACCCCGTGCCCCGACCGGAAGGCGGGGCAGGTGTTCACATCCAGCCGCGCCGCTTGAACTGCCGGTACAGCGTGAGGACGATGCCCGTCATCACGACGATCACCACCGGGTACGAGCCCACCCAGCGCAGCTCCGGCATGTGGTCGAAGTTCATGCCGTAGATCCCCGCGACCATCGTGGGCACCGCCGCCATGGCAGCCCACGCCGAGATCTTCCGCATGTCGTCGTTCTGCCGCACCCCCATCTGCGCGAGGTGGGCCGACAGGACGTCGGACAGGAGCCGGTCGAGGCCCTCCACCTGCTCGTTGGAGCGCAGCAGATGGTCGTTGACGTCCCGGAAGAACGGCTGGGACTGCTTGTTCACGAACGGCACCGTACCGGCCGTGAGCCGGGCCAGCGGTCCCGCGAGCGGACCGCTGGCCCGCCGGAACTCCAGGACCTGCCGCTTCGCCGTGTAGATCCGCTCCGCGGTGTTCGCCGGATTGCCGCCGGTGGGCGCGAAGACGTCCGCCTCCAGCTCCTCCAGGTCCACCTGGAGCTCGCCCGCCACCTCCAGGTAGTGGTCCACGATCGCGTCGCTCACCGCATACAGCACCGCCGTCGGCCCGTGCTTCAGCACCTCCGGGTCGGCCTCCAGACGCCGGCGCACCTGCGCGAGCGGCGCGCCCTCGCCGTGTCGGACCGTCACCACGAACGAGTCGCCCATGAACAGCATCAGTTCGCCCGAGGAGACCCGGTCGCTCTCCGGCTCGTAGATGATCGGCTTCAGCACCGCGAACAGCGAGTCGTCGTAGACCTCCAACTTGGGCCGCTGGTGGGCCTTGAGGGCGTCCTCGACGGCCAGCGGGTGCAGCTGGAACTCGGAGGCGACATGGGCGAACTCCGCCTCCGAGGGCTCGTGCAGCCCGACCCAGAGGAAGGCGTCCCCGGCGGCCCGCGCCTCGTCGAGCGCGTCCGAGAGGTCGGCGGGCCCGTCCGTGCGGCGTCCGTCCCGATAGATGGCAGAGTCCACGATCACGGGCCGCATTCTCCCCCGAACGGCCCCGCCACGCACGCGTGCGGCCGTCCGGCCTCTCCACCTCCACCCCGGTTCCCCGGGGACACCGCCTACGCTGGCCGTCATGGCCACGTTGATCCTCGTCCGGCACGGACGCTCCACCGCCAACACCTCCGGGGTCCTCGCCGGGCGCACGCCCGGGATCGCCCTCGACGAGCGGGGCGCCGTCCAGGCCGCCGCGCTCCCCGGGCGCCTGGCGGACATCCCGCTCGCCGCCGTCGTCTCCAGCCCCCTCCAGCGCTGCCGGGAGACCCTGCGGCCCCTCCTGGCCGCTCGCCCGGACCTGCCGCTGCACATCGAGGACCGGATCAACGAGTGCGACTACGGCGACTGGTCCGGCCGCAAACTGGCCGAACTGGGCGACGAGCCGCTCATGCAGGTCGTCCAGGCGCACGCCTCCGCCGCCGCCTTCCCCGGCGGCGAGTCCATGCGCGCCATGCAGGCCCGCGCCGTCGACGCCGTCCGCGACTGGAACGCCCGGATCGAGGCCGAGTACGGCGAGGACGCCTGCTACGTCATGTGCTCGCACGGAGACATCGTCAAGTCGGTCGTGGCCGACGCCCTCGGCCTCCACCTCGACCTCTTCCAGCGCATCCACGTGGACCCCTGCTCGGTCACCGTCATCCGCTACACGCGCCTGCGGCCCTTCCTCCTCCGCCTCGGCGACACGGGGGACTTCACCGGATTCGGCCCCCGTGACCACCCCGACAGCAGTGGGACGGCTGAGGTCGGGGGTGGTGCGGGCGCACCGTGATCCCCTCGCGCAGTAGGGTGGACGCGCCGCTGTAGTACGACTGTCGAGACGCAAGGGAGCCGGGAAACGTGTCCCGTCAGGTGTTCCTCTACGACCCACCGGAGCGTTTCGTGGCCGGTACGGTCGGACTGCCTGGGCGCCGTACGTTCTTCCTCCAGGCGTCCGCCGGCGGCCGGGTCACCAGCGTCGCCCTGGAGAAGACACAGGTCGCCGCCCTCGCCGAGCGCATGGACGAACTCCTCGACGAGGTCGTGCGCCGCACCGGGGGCAACGCACCGGTCCCCGCCGTCGCCCCGGCCGAGGTGTCCGACACCGCACCCCTCGACGTGCCCGTCGAGGAGGAGTTCCGGGTCGGCACCATGGCACTCGCCTGGGACGGCGAGGAGCAGCGCATGATCGTCGAGGCGCAGGCGCTCGTCGAACTCGACGTGGACTCCGAGGAGGACCTCGCCGAGGCCGAGGAGCGGCTGCTCCAGGACGAGGAGAACGGCCCGCCGATGCTCCGGGTCCGTCTCAGCGGCGCGCAGGCGCGCGCCTTCGCCAAGCGGGCCCTGGACGTCGTCAACGCCGGCCGGCCGCCGTGCCCGCTGTGCAGCCTGCCGCTCGACCCCGAGGGCCACGTCTGCCCCCGCCAGAACGGATACCGCCGCGGAGCATGAGCAGCAGCCTCACGACGCCCGACGCCGAGCTGCTCGCCCGCGGTGAGCTGACCGTGCGCGGCCAGGTCCGCGAGGCCTCCAACGCCGTGCTCTACTGCTCCGTCGCGTACGAGGGCCGGGAGGCGGCCTGCGTCTACAAGCCGGTCGCGGGGGAGCGCCCGCTGTGGGACTTCCCCGACGGCACCCTCGCCCAGCGCGAGGTCGCGGCCTACGAGATCTCCGAGGCCACCGGCTGGGGCCTGATTCCGGCGACCGTGCTCCGCGACGGCCCGTACGGGCAGGGCATGGTCCAGCTGTGGATCGAGGCCGACCCGGAGGCGCGCCTGCTCGCCCTCACCGAGGACGCGGAGGCGGGCGAGGGCTGGAAGGCCGTCGGGCCCGCCCAGCTGGACGAGGAGCGCACCGCGCTCCTCGTCCACGCGGACACCCCCGAACTGCGCCGGCTCGCCGTCCTGGACGCGGTCATCAACAACGGCGACCGGAAGGGCGGGCATCTGCTGCCCGCGCCCGACGGACGGCTCTACGGCATCGACCACGGGGTCACCTTCCACGTCGAGGACAAGCTGCGCACCCTGCTGTGGGGCTGGGCGGGCGAGGAGCTGCCCGCCGAGGCGGCCGGGGTGCTCGACGCGCTCGACCGCTCGCTGACGCCGGGAGCGACGCTCGCGGCCCGGCTGGCGGACCTGCTGACCGGCGCCGAGGTCGCGGCGGTACGCGCGCGCGTGGAGGCGCTGCGGGCCACCGGGCGGCACCCGGAGCCCTCCGGGCAGTGGCCCTCGATCCCCTGGCCGCCGGTCTGAGCTGGACCGAAAGGTTTCGGCCAGGTTGACGGTGGGGAGTCTTCACCCCAGGGGGGTATGCATCCGAGCCTCCGACCCGCAAGAGCGCCTAATCGGTCAAGATCCCCCTCCGGTTCGTATCCGGAACACCTGTCCGGTTACGCTCGGGTCATGCATGCCTGGCCCGCTTCTGAGGTCCCCGCCCTTCCCGGCAAGGGCCGCGACCTCCGGATCCACGACACCGCGACCGGCGGACGAGTCACCCTCGCCCCCGGCCCCGTCGCCCGTATCTACGTCTGCGGCATCACGCCGTACGACGCGACCCATATGGGTCACGCGGCGACCTACAACGCGTTCGACCTCGTTCAGCGCGTGTGGCTCGACACCAAGCGGCAGGTGCACTACGTCCAGAACGTCACGGACGTGGACGACCCGCTCCTGGAGCGCGCGATCCGCGACGGCATCGACTGGGTCGGCCTCGCCGAGCGCGAGACCGCACTCTTCCGCGAGGACATGACCGCCCTGCGGATGCTGCCCCCGCAGCACTACATCGGCGCCGTCGAGGCCATACCGGGCATCGTCCCGCTCGTCGAACGGCTCCGGGACTCCGGCGCGGCCTACGAGCTCGACGGCGACATCTACTTCTCCGTCGACGCCGACCCGCACTTCGGGCAGGTCTCGAACTACACCAACGAGCTGATGCGCCACCTCTCCGCCGAGCGCGGCGGCGACCCGGAGCGCCCGGGCAAGAAGAACCCGCTCGACCCGATGCTCTGGATGGCCGCCCGCGAGGGCGAGCCGAGCTGGGACGGCGCCAGCCTCGGCGCCGGCCGCCCGGGCTGGCACATCGAGTGCGTCGCCATCGCGCTCGACCACCTCGGCATGGGCTTCGACGTGCAGGGCGGCGGGTCCGACCTGATCTTCCCGCACCACGAGATGGGCGCCTCCCACGCCCAGGCCCTCACCGGCGAGTTCCCGATGGCCAAGGCGTACGTCCACGCCGGCATGGTCGGCCTCGACGGCGAGAAGATGTCCAAGTCCCGAGGCAACCTGGTCTTCGTCTCACGGCTCCGCCGCGACGGCGTCGACCCGGCCGCCATCCGGCTCGCACTCCTCTCCCACCACTACCGTGCCGACTGGGAGTGGACCGACCAGGTCCTCCAGGACGCCGTGGAGCGCCTCGGCCGCTGGCGCGCCGCCGTGTCCCGGCCCGACGGACCGTCCGCCGACGCGCTCGTCGAGGAGCTCCGCGACGCACTCTCCGACGACCTCGACGCCCCCGCCGCACTGGCGGCCGTCGACCGCTGGGCCGCGCTCCAGGAGGCCGAGGGCGGCACCGACGACTCCGCCCCCGGACTCGCCTCCCGCGCGGTCGACGCCCTCCTCGGCGTCGCCCTGTAACCGGACACCGCTTCTTGCGACCGCCCCCGGACCTCTCCTGAGGTCCGGGGGCGGTTTCGTCGCGGAAAGCCGTACGGGAGGGGCGGCCGCGCCACCCCTCCCGTACCGGTCACTCCTCGGCTTCGTCACCCGCGCCCTCACCGGGCGGCTCGGGCCCCTCGGGCCCGTCACCTCCGTCGGCGTCGCGCGGGGCTTCCTCCGCAGGACCCGCCTCCGGCGCCTCGGGCGCCGTCTCCGCGCCCGGCACGGCCTCCGGCCCCGGCTGCTCCGGCTTCGGCGGCCTCGTCCGGCCGCTGCCGGGGTCCCGCAGGAACGCCGTGTCGCCGCCCTCCGTCGCCAGGCCCGGACCCGGACCAGGACCCGAACCGGGCTCGCGCCGCCGCAGATACCGCTCGAACTCGCGCGCGATGGCCTCGCCCGAGGCCTCCGGCAGTTCGGCCGTGTCCCGGGCCTCCTCGAGGGTCTGCACGTACTCGGCCACCTCGCTGTCCTCGGCGGCCAGCTGGTCCACGCCCAGCTGCCAGGCCCGCGCGTCCTCGGGCAGCTCGCCCAGCGGGATGCGCAGCCCGATCAGGTCCTCCAGGCGGTTGAGGAGCGCGAGCGTCGCCTTCGGGTTCGGCGGCTGCGACACGTAGTGCGGCACCGCCGCCCACAGGCTCACCGCGGGCACGCCCGCGTGCGTGCACGCCTCCTGGAGGATGCCGACGATGCCCGTCGGGCCCTCGTACCGGGTCTCCTCCAGGTCCATCGTGCGCGCGAGGTCCGGGTCGGACGTCACCCCGCTGACCGGCACCGGCCGGGTGTGCGGGGTGTCCCCGAGCAGGGCGCCCAGGATGACGACCATCTCCACACCCAGCTCGTGGGCGAAGGCGAGGATCTCGTTGCAGAAGGAGCGCCAGCGCATCGACGGCTCGATCCCGCGCACGAGCACCAGGTCGCGGGGCTTGTCGCCGCCGACCCTGACGACGGAGAGCCGGGTCGTCGGCCAGGTGATCTTCCGTACGCCGTTGTCCAGGAAAACCGTGGGCCGGTTGACCTGGAAGTCGTAGTAGTCCTCGGCGTCGAGCGCCGCGAACACCTCGCCCTTCCATTCCCGGTCCAGATGGGCGACCGCGGTGGAGGCGGCGTCGCCGGCGTCGTTCCAGCCTTCGAACGCGGCCACCATGACCGGGTCGATCAGCTCGGGTACCCCCTCGAGCTCGATCACCCAGCGCCTCCTTTTCGAAGTTCCTGTCGTACGGACCAACCTTACGGCTTCCCGGAGGTCCGTCCGCAGCCCCCGGACACCCCCGAAAACCCGTGCGGCCTTGATCGACTACCCAGGAACCCGCCTTCGCACACGGCACGCGAGAGGGGCGGTTCCTCCGCGAGGAACCGCCCCTGACCCGAAGGAAGTTACTTCCCGAGCATCGACTCGACGCCGGCGCGGACCTCGTCCGTCGCGAGACCGCGGATGGTCAGCGTCGTACGGCGGCGCAGCACGTCGTCCGCCGTCTCGGCCCACTCGTGGTCGCGGGCGTAGGCGACCTGCGCCCAGATCTCCGGCGCGTCCGGGTGGACACGGCGGGCGAGCTCCGGGTTCTCGTTCGCCATGCGGGCGATGTCGAAGGCGAGCGAACCGTAGTGCGTCGCCAGGTGCTTGGCGGTGTCGGCGGCCATCCGCGGACCGGGCGCGGGACCGTCGGCGAGCAGCCGGTGCGCGACCGCGTTCGGGTTGGCGATGCCGGGCAGCGGAAGCCGCTTCGGCAGCGTCGACACCGACTCGTAGTCCTCGCCCAGCGGGTGGCCCGGGAGCTGCTCCAGCTTCCTCATCACCGTACGGCCGATGTGGCGGAAGGTCGTCCACTTGCCGCCGGCCACCGACAGCATGCCGCCGCGGCCCTCGGTGACGACCGTCTCGCGCTTGGCCTTGGAGGTGTCGCCGGGACCGCCGGGAAGCACCCGGAGACCGGCGAAGGAGTACGTGATCAGGTCGCGCGACAGCTGCTGGTCACGGATGGAGAAGGCGGCCTCGTCCAGGATCTGGGCGGTGTCCTTCTCGGTGACCTCGACCTGGCCGGGGTCGCCCTCGTACTCCTCGTCGGTGGTGCCGAGCAGGAGCATGTCCTCCCAGGGGAGGGCGAAGGTGATGCGGTACTTGTCGATCGGGGTGGCCAGGGCGGCCTTCCACGGCGAGGTCCGCTTGAGGACCAGGTGCGCGCCCTTGGAGAGGCGGATGGAGGGGGCCGCGTTGGGGTCCTCCATCGTGCGCAGGTGGTCGACCCACGGGCCGGTGGCGTTGAGCACGAGACGGGCGGTGACGCCGAACTCGTCGCCGCTGGTGCGGTCCTTGAGCTCGGCGCCGGTGACCCGGCCGCGGGTGAAGCGGAGCCCGGTGACCTCGGCGTGGTTGAGGACGGTGGCTCCGGCGTCGACCGCGGCGCGGACCGTCATCAGGGCCATGCGGGCGTCGTTCATCTGGTCGTCGCCGTAGACGGCCACGGCCTTCAGGTTGTCCGTGCGCAGCTCCGGCACGTCCTGCGCGGCCTTGGCGGGGGAGAGCAGGTGCCCGACGCCGTCGCCGAAGGCCGAGAGGGCGGAGTACGCGAAGACACCGGCACCCAGCTTGGCGGCGCCGTGCGGGCCGCCCTTGTAGACGGGCAGGTAGAAGGTGAGGGGGTTGGCGAGGTGCGGTGCCACCTGGCGTGAGACCGCACGCCGCTCGAAGTGGTTCTCCGCCACCAGCTTGACCGCGCCGGTCTGCAGGTAGCGCAGACCGCCGTGGAGGAGCTTCGAGGAGGCGGAGGAGGTGGCGCCGGCGAAGTCGCCGGCGTCCACCAGGGCCACCCGCAGGCCCGACTGCGCGGCGTGCCAGGCGGTGGAGATGCCCAGGATGCCGCCGCCGATCACCAGGAGGTCGTACGTCGCCTTGGAAAGCCGGTCCCGGGTCTCGGCGCGGCTCGGGAGGGAGCCGGAAGCCGGGTGCGTCCCGAGGGCAGGGACGCTCTGCAGGGTGGTCATGTCGATCTACTCCTCGTCCTCGATCCAGCCCATGGTCCGCTCCACGGCCTTGAGCCAGCTCTTGTACTCGCTGTCACGCCTGTCGGCGTCCATGCGAGGGGTCCATTCCGCGGCGCGGCGCCAGTTGGCGCGCAGCGCGTCGGTGTCCGGCCAGAAGCCGACGGCCAGGCCGGCGGCGTAGGCGGCGCCGAGGCAGGTGGTCTCGGCGACCATCGGACGCACGACGGGCGCGTCCAGGAAGTCCGAGAGTGTCTGCATCAGCAGGTTGTTGGAGGTCATGCCGCCGTCGACCTTCAGCGCGGTCAGCTCCACGCCGGAGTCCTTCGTCATGGCGTCGGTGATCTCGCGGGTCTGCCAGGCGGTGGCCTCCAGGACGGCGCGGGCGATGTGCGCCTTGGTGACGTACCGGGTGAGGCCGGCGATCACACCGCGGGCGTCGGAGCGCCAGTACGGGGCGAAGAGGCCGGAGAAGGCCGGCACGAAGTAGGCGCCGCCGTTGTCCTCGACCGAGGACGCGAGGGTCTCGATCTCGGCGGCGGACTTGATCAGGCCCATCTGGTCGCGCATCCACTGCACCAGCGAACCGGTGACGGCGATCGAGCCCTCCAGGGCGTAGACCGGCTTCTCCTCGCCGATCTGGTAGCCGACCGTGGTCAGCAGGCCGCTGTAGGAGTTGATGATCTTGTCGCCGGTGTTCATCAGCATGAAGGTGCCGGTGCCGTACGTCGACTTCGCCTCGCCCTCGGCGAAGCAGGTCTGGCCGAACAGGGCGGCCTGCTGGTCGCCGAGCGCCGAGGCGACCGGGACACCGGCGAGGACGCCGTCCTTGACGTGGCCGTAGACCTCGGCGGAGGACCGGATCTCCGGAAGGACGTTCAGCGGGACGCCCATGGACTCGGCGATCTTCTCGTCCCAGGCCAGGGTGTGCAGGTTCATCAGCATGGTGCGCGAGGCGTTGGTGACGTCGGTGACGTGCACGCCGCCGTCGGTGCCGCCGGTGAGGTTCCAGATGACCCAGGAGTCCATGGTGCCGAAGAGGATGTCGCCGGCCTCGGCGCGCTCGCGCAGGCCCTCGACGTTGTCGAGCATCCAGCGGATCTTCGGTCCCGCGAAGTAGCTGGCCAGCGGCAGGCCGGTCTCGCGGCGGAAGCGGTCCTGGCCGACGTTGCGGCCGAGCTCCTTGCAGAGCGCGTCGGTGCGGGTGTCCTGCCAGACGAGGGCGTTGTGGACGGGCTCACCGGTGTTCTTGTCCCACAGCAGCGTGGTCTCGCGCTGGTTGGTGATGCCGATGGCCTTGACGTCCGAGGCGGCGATGCCGCCCTTCGCCAGGGCGCCGGCCACGACCTCCTGGACGTTGGTCCAGATCTCGGCGGCGTCGTGCTCGACCCAGCCCGGCTTCGGGAAGATCTGCTCGTGCTCCTTCTGGTCGACCGAGACGATCCGGCCGTCCTTGTCGAAGACGATGCAGCGGGACGACGTGGTGCCCTGGTCGATGGCCGCGATGAACGGGCCGGAGGTGTGTGCGTCGGTCACGGTGTGCTCCAAGGGAAGTCTGGGAGAAGGACGGCTCAGGCGAACGCGATGTTGTAGATACCCGCGGCGATGGCGCCACCGATCAACGGTCCCGCGACCGGGATCCAGGCGTAGCTCCAGTCGGAGCCGCCCTTGTTCGGCAGCGGCAGCAGGGCGTGCACGATGCGCGGACCGAGGTCACGGGCCGGGTTGATCGCGTAGCCGGTCGGGCCGCCGAGCGAGAGGCCGATCGAGACCACCACGAACGCGGTGATCAGGGCGCCTATGACGCCGAGGCCCTTGCCGCTGTCGTTGAGGCCCTGGGTGAGCACGGCCAGGACGAGCACGACGGTGCCGATGATCTCGGTGGCCAGGTTCTGCCAGGTGTTCCGGATCTCGGGTCCTGTGGAGAAGACGCCGAGCACCGGGCCGGGGCCCTCGACCGGCTTCTTCGAGGCGGCCTCGGGGTCGGTGAGATGGGCCTGGAACTGGCCGTAGTAGGCCACCCAGACCAGTGCCGCACCGATCATCGCGCCGAGCATCTGGCCCGCGATGTAGACGGGGACGTTGTCCCACGTCCCGTCCTTGATCGCGATTCCGACCGTGACGGCGGGGTTCAGATGGGCGCCCGAGAGGGAAGCCGTCATGTAGACGGCCGTCATCACGGCGAAGCCCCACCCGAAGGTGATCGCGAGCCAGCCCGCGTTGCGGGCCTTGGAGCCCTTGAGCGTGACGGCGGCACACACACCGCCGCCGAGCAGAATGAGAACGGCGGTACCGATGGTCTCGCCGAGGAAGATGTCGGAGCTGGACACCCGCGACTCCTTTGTCCTTCGTCCAGGGGAAGGCGAACCCCGGGTCCCTCCGGTGGTCCGCACCCTCGTGTGAGGGCGATACCGGCCCTTGGCACTGCCACACTCTAGCGTGTATTGCCGTCAAGTGTTCGGCAATGCCGACCGATGCACGGAAGTTTTGCCCCCAGGTGAACAGCGCGTCAAGGCCTCCGGATACGAAAAACCCGCCGATAACGCGATCGTTACCGGCGGGTTCAGGCGGGTCGGGCCAGTCTCAGAAGCGTCGGGCCCCGAGATCCCGGGACACGGCACGGGCGCAGTCCCGCACCGCCGCCACCAGCTCCGGGCGCAGCTCGCCGTTCGGGCAGAGCCGCTCCACGGCGCCCGTGACCGCCACCGCGCCCACCGGCATCCGTCGCCGGTCGTGGATGGGCGCCGCCACCGAGGCCACGCCGTCCCAGGTCTCCTCCACGTCCGCCGCCCAGCCCCGGGCCCGCGTCAGGTCGAGCAGCGACTCGAAGTCCGTCAGCTCCGTGGTCGTACGGGGCGTGAACGCCTCCCGTTCGACCTCGACCACCTCGCTGTGCGCCACCGGGTCGTACGCCGAGAGGACCTTGCCCAGCGCCGTGGAGTGCAGCGGCTGCATGGCCCCCACCTCCAGTACCTGCCGGCTGTCGTCCGGCCGGAAGACGTGGTGGACGATCAGCACGCCCTGTAGGTGCAGCACTCCCAGGTGCACGCTCTCGCCGCTGGACCGGGCCAGATCGTCCGTCCAGACCAGGGCCCGGGCGCGCAGCTCGTGCACGTCCAGATAGCTGTTGCCGAGCCGCAGCAGCTCCGCGCCGAGCTGATAGCGGCCCGAGGTCGCCTCCTGCTCCACGAAGCCCTCCGCCTGGAGGGTGCGCAGGATGCCGTGGGCGGTGCCCTTGGCGAGCCCGAGCGAGGACGCGATGTCCGACAGGCCGAGCCGGCGCTCGCCGCCGGCGAGCAGTCGCAGCATGGCCGCCGCTCGTTCAAGCGACTGGATGTTCTTCGCCATCGCCCGACCCTTCTCCCTCTCACGTTGTTCGACAATGCTGAACACTATCGGTCGATGTCGACCTTGTGTCACACCTGACAGTGTCGGGCAAGAACGGGCCGGACCGGGAGTCCCCGCACACAGGATGCCGTCCGGCCTGTGGGACGCCGTGTCCACCCCGAGGCGAGCGCGGTTACGCTGGCCCCGTGCACCCTCCTCCGAAGGTGCAAAGCCGACAGCCGTCGCACCCCTGGGAGCTCATCCATGGCCTCGTTGCCGACCCCTTCCGCCGATAGCCGGACCCGTGCCGCAGCCCTCCGTGAGGCGCTCGCGAGCCGTGTCGTCGTCGCCGACGGCGCCATGGGCACCATGCTCCAGGCGCAGGACCCCACGCTCGAGGACTTCCAGAACCTCGAAGGATGCAACGAGATCCTGAACGTCACCCGGCCGGACATCGTCCGCTCGGTGCACCGGGAGTACTTCGAGGCCGGCGTCGACTGCGTCGAGACCAACACCTTCGGCTCCAACCATTCGGCGGCGGGCGAGTACGACATCGCCGACCGGATCTTGGAGCTGTCCGAGGCCGGCGCCCGGATCGCCCGCGAGGTCGCCGACGAGTTCGGCGCCCGGGACGGCCGCCAGCGCTGGGTGCTCGGCTCGATCGGCCCCGGCACCAAGCTGCCGTCGCTCGGCCACATCGGGTACGGCGTACTGCGCGACGGCTACCAGCAGAACGCCGAGGGCCTGCTCGCCGGAGGCGCCGACGCCCTGATCGTCGAGACCACCCAGGACCTGCTGCAGACCAAGGCGAGCCTCATCGGCGCCCGCCGCGCGATGGAAGCCGTCGGGCTCGACGTACCCCTGATCTGTTCGCTCGCCTTCGAGACCACGGGCGTCATGCTGCTCGGCTCCGAGATCGGCGCGGCGCTGACCGCCCTCGAGCCCCTCGGCATCGACCTGATCGGCCTGAACTGCTCCACCGGCCCGGCCGAGATGAGCGAGCACCTGCGCTACCTCGCCCGCCACTCCCGTACGCCGCTCATGTGCATGCCGAACGCCGGCCTGCCCATCCTGACCAAGGACGGCGCGTACTTCCCGCTCACGGCGCCCGAGATGGCCGACGCGCAGGAGAACTTCGTCCGCGACTACGGCCTCTCGCTGGTCGGCGGCTGCTGCGGCTCGACCCCCGAGCACCTGCGCCAGGTCGTCGAGCGCGTCCAGGGGCTCACCCCCGGCGCGCGCGACCCGCGCCCGGAGCCCGGCGCCGCCTCGCTCTACCAGACCGTGCCGTTCCGCCAGGACACCGCGTACATGGCGATCGGCGAGCGCACGAACGCCAACGGCTCCAAGAAGTTCCGCGAGGCCATGCTCGAAGGCCGCTGGGACGACTGCGTCGAGATGGCCCGCGACCAGATCCGCGAGGGCGCGCACATGCTCGACCTGTGCGTCGACTACGTGGGCCGCGACGGCGTCGCCGACATGGAGGAGCTCGCCGGCCGCTTCGCGACCGCCTCCACGCTGCCCATCGTCCTGGACTCCACCGAGGTGGACGTCCTGCGGGCCGGCCTGGAGAAGCTCGGCGGCCGGGCCGTCATCAACTCGGTCAACTACGAGGACGGCGACGGTCCCGAGTCCCGCTTCGCCAAGGTCACCCGGCTGGCCCAGGAGCACGGCGCCGCGCTCATCGCGCTCACCATCGACGAGGAGGGCCAGGCCCGCACCGCCGAGCACAAGGTCGCCATCGCCGAGCGGCTCATCGAGGACCTCACCGGCAACTGGGGCATCCACGAGTCCGACATCCTCATCGACACCCTGACCTTCACCATCTGCACCGGTCAGGAGGAGTCGCGGAAGGACGGCATCGCCACGATCGAGGCGATCCGCGAGCTGAAGCGCCGCCGCCCGGACGTCCAGACCACGCTGGGCCTCTCCAACATCTCCTTCGGTCTGAACCCGGCCGCCCGCATCCTCCTCAACTCCGTCTTCCTCGACGAGTGCGTCAAGGCGGGCCTGGACTCGGCGATCGTCCACGCCTCGAAGATCCTGCCCATCGCCCGCTTCGACGACGAGCAGGTCACCACCGCCCTCGACCTGATCTACGACCGGCGCTCCGAGGGCTACGACCCGCTGCAGAAGCTGATGGCCCTGTTCGAGGGCGTCAACACCAAGTCGATGAAGGCCGGCAAGACCGAGGAACTCCTCGCCCTGCCGCTGGACGAGCGCCTCAAGCGCCGGATCGTCGACGGCGAGAAGAACGGCCTGGAGGCCGACCTCGACGAGGCCCTGACGCTGCGGCCCGCCCTGGAGATCGTCAACGAGATCCTGCTCGACGGCATGAAGACCGTGGGCGAGCTGTTCGGCTCCGGCCAGATGCAGCTGCCGTTCGTGCTCCAGTCCGCCGAGGTCATGAAGACGGCCGTCGCCCACCTCGAACCGCACATG
>JOBE01000042.1 GCA_000717735.1 Streptomyces griseoluteus
CAGACCGGTCTGGCCGGCCAGGATCCCGAGCTCCGCGACCGCCTTCCACTTCATTCCCTCGATCGCGCCCGCCGCGAGGTCCAGCGCGTCCGCGATCGTCCGGGCCGCCGACACCATGTCCCTGAGGTGCTTGTCCTTGACCTTGCCCCAGTGGGCGCTGAGCGCGTCCATCGCTTCGCCGTGACCCGACGACAGCAGGCGCTGCACGTGGTTGTTGGCGAGCTGACCGTCGTCGGCGAGATCGTCCGCGAACTCCCGCAGCGCATCCGCCATGTCGCGGTACGCGTCCTCGTCGACGTTGGGCCAGTTCACCCCCACCAGGTCGAGAAGAGTGTCCGCCCAGTCCGGCACCGTGACAGCCATGACCCCAGTTCCCCCGTCCGCGTAACTCGTCAACTCGAACAGCCTTACCGTAGCTGCCGATCGCGAGTCATCCGCGAATGACAACCGAACCCCGTTGACGGGGAGGGCTGTTGCTCACAGTCCAACGATCACCCCAGGTCAGCCGCGAGCCATCTGATCATGCTTGCCCGTACGCGCGTTCTGCAAATCGTCGCAAAGGCGATGCGTTGCCCACTTGGAACATGCCCGCCTCATGTCTGCGCACCGGGCGGGCCGACGGCTTCCGGCGGCGGCGGGCTTCGTCAGGAGCAACGCCGATCGCTGGGGTGATCAGCCGACGTGGATGTTCAGCGTCGGCATGGCCGCGGCCCTGCCCGGGCCGTTGCGCCGGCTTGCCGAACGCATGGTCCAGCCGCGCATCGCCGCTCTCGTCGAGCTTGTCCGTCCTCGGGACCATCGGCGTTTCTCGGGTGTGATCCGGCGCGAACACCTCGACCGGAAGGGAGCTTTGTTGTTCCGGTTGCTCGGTTGCCGCTACGGGGATCACGGGGACTGGGCGGCGATCGACGCCTGGGCGGACGACATCGCCCGGCAGCTCGACGCGTGACGAGGTGGCGGTGCGCCGGGAAGCGGGTCTCGTGGCGGCGGTGCCTCAGCACCGGGGTGGGTGAGACGAGCCCTCCTGAGTCGCTCGTCATTCGGTGACGCGGACCGCGAGGGCCGGGCGGATGGCGGCCGCGCGCCGGGCCGGCCCGATCGTGGCCAGGAGCGATGCGACGAAGGTGGCTGCGGCCAGGCCGCAGATGCTGGCCCATTCGACCGGGAATCCTCCTTCGAGGCCCTCGAACGCGGCGCTGTTGCTGTACATGAGCCAGGTGGTGAGCACGCCGAGGAGCGAGCCGAGGACGATTCCCTCCACGGCGACGAAGGTGCTCTCCCAGAGGAAGGACCGCTGGACGGTCCGCGCCCGGAACCCGAGGGCCCGCAGGATGCCGATGGTGCGTCGGCGTTCGCGTACGGCTCGGACCATGACCACACCGAGGCCGGTGATGCCCACGCCGAGGCCCAGCACGAGGAAGCCCTGCATGAGGCGGAAGAAGGCGGCGCTGGAGTCGAACTGGCGCCGGATGTCCGACTCGATGGGCGTGGCGACCAGGCTGGACGAGAGCTGGTCGCCCTGCAGTCGGGTCGCCAGGGCGTCGGGGGAGGTTCCGGAGCTGGTTCTCACCAGTGCGGAGGCGTTCTGTGCCTGGGTGCCGAACAGCTCGCGCGTCGCCTGCTCGCTCATCACCACGGGGTACGTGGTCGAACTGGCGCCGGTACCCGGGTAGAAGACCATCCCGTTGCTGAGCACGCCGGCGATGACCTTCTGTTCGCTGCGGCCCGTCCGGGGGTCCGTCAGGCTGAGGGTGTCCCCGGGGTCGTAGTAGTCGCCGGCCGGGCCGCCGGTGCTGCCGAAGAAGCCGTCGAGAACGACGTAGCGGGGGTCGGAAGCGAGAGCCCGCCATACTGCGGGGTCGTCGGCCAGGCCGGGGAGCCGCTCGCGGAACGTGATGCCGGTGATCGCCCCGTCGGGTACGCCGACGACGGCGGTGTCCAGCGGTCGAGGGCTGCGGCCACCTGGATCGGTGGCCCGCCCGGTGGCGTTGAGCAGCGGTGTCACGGCGGAGATCCTGGCGGACGACGGGCCGTCACGCAGATCGGAGACGAGTCGATCGCCCGCGACCTCGGGGTTGTAGTCGAGCCGCAGGGAGTATCCGGCGGTGGCGTCGGCGACGACGCCGTCGACACCGGCGCGGAGGATGCCCGAGATCTCCGTCAGGAGCACGAGGACGAACACGATCAGGGTGTACATCACCAGCGTCGCGCCGGTCCTGAACCGCTTGGCCAAGGGGTACGCGACCGCGAGTCGCGCCGCGAGACCGCCTTCCGTCGGGCGCTGGAGGAGTCGTCGTACGGGGCGGAGCAGCGTCTTCTGGTTGTCGCTGACGAGCACCACGGCGGAGAAGGCGGCCAGGGCGCCTTGGATGACGTACACGGACATCGACGGCGTGTCGAAGATCCGAGGGCGTATGACGGGTGCCAGGAGCGTCCAGGCGAGCACGGCTCCGGCGACCAGGGTGGTGACCGTGTGACGGGGGAGGACGCGCAGCAGTGCCGGAACGGAGAAGGCGAGGGCGAGCGCCGGCATGAGGTACGTCGCGTCGGGCTGGCTGCGCGCCACGGCCGGGACGGCCACGAACGCGCACAGGACGGCCAGGGCGGTGGAGACCGCGAGCAGCCGGCGGCGCGGCCCTTGTCCGGGCGTGGCGGGGAGGTCGCGGATCGCGGCGATGATGTTGAACCTGCTGATGCGGACGCTGGTCGCGAGGATCGAGACGAAGGCGATGAGCAGGCCCATGGCCAGCCCGTTGAGGACGCTGGTCGGTGTGATCGCGAACGCGATGCGGATGCTGCTTCCACCGACCGACCAGCCCTGGAAGATCTGCGCCGCCACCACGGCGACGCCCCAGCCGACTGCGACCCCGATGGCCACGCCCGGCAGCGCGGACAGCAACGCGTACGTCGCCCCTTCGAGGGTGAAGGACCCGACCAGCCGCGAGCGCTTCATCCCGACGGCCCGCACCATGCCCATCTGGGATTTCCGCTCCTCGCCGAGCATCACGAAGATGTTCACCAGGAGCAGGGCACCCGCGATGATGCTGAAGCTGCCGATCATGAGGAACAGGGCTCCGAGGGAGTCTCCGGCTTGTCTGGCATCCCGCAGGACGGTGTGCTTCGGAGTGTCGATCGCTGTCTGCTCGGCGAGCGGGCCCAGAGCCTGCCGGATGTCGGCCGTCACCTGGTCCGTCAGGGCGTCGCCGCCCTCGACGCCGCCTCGGTTGGAGACGAAGGTGACCGAGCGCGGTTCCGCTCCGGCGGCCCGGGCGGCGGAGTCCAGGGCCTCCGGTGGCAGGAAGACGTCGCGGTTCAGCCTGCCGCCCAGACCCACCCCGGCAAGGCCCTGCTCCGGCACCACGCGCTCGACCCGGTACGTCCGCGGTGCCCCGAACAGGTACAGCGTGACCGGATCCCCGGCCTTCACGCTCAGGGACCGGGCCAGCGGCTCGTTGACCACGACCTGGCCGGGCTTCGGGTTCGGGCCGCCGAGACCGGAGTCCCCACCCGCCGCGCCGAAGCGCGCCGCCTTGTCGAAGTCCATCTGCCAGGCGAGGACGCGCGGCTCGGCGACCGTGCGGCCGTCGGCGGTGCTGACGGCCGATGCCTGGGTGGCCTGGGCGTTCAGGACTCCGTCGACGTCGGGATCGCCGGCCAAGGCGGCCAGCCGTTCGGTGACGGCACGCCCGGCCGGGCCGGGCGGCGCGACGACGCGCTCGTCCACCGGTCCCAGAGTGCGGTACGCCTCTTGTCGTACGGAGAAGTTCAGGGTGTCACCGACGACCAGGGCACCGATGACGATGGCCGTGCCGAGCATCGATCCGCCGATCACCAGCGCCGCCTCGGTGCGCCGACGGGCGACCTGCCGAAAGGCCAGCCGCCGTGACACCGGCTGCCGGACGGCGACCAGCACCAGGGCCGCGAGGGCGAGAGCGAGGGCGCCGAGCAGCGGGACGAGGAGGTTCGGGTACATGGTCAGCCCATGGGGAAGTCACGGATCGCGGCCGGGGTGACGACGGCTTGGCGGACGTCGTCGACCAGTTGCCCGTCGCGCATCCGTATCAGTCGGGGGACGCGTGCGCCGATGGCGCTGTCGTGGGTGACCAGGACGATCGTCTGACCCTCGTCCCGGTTGAGGCCGCACAGCAGGTCCATGACCTGGTCGGCCATCGCGCTGTCGAGGTTGCCCGTCGGTTCGTCCGCCCAGACGATGGCCGGGCGTCCGGCCAGGGCGCGGGCGATGGTCACCCGCTGTTGCTCGCCGCCGGACATCTCGCTCGGTCGGTGCTCGACCCGGTGACCGAGACCCACCCTGTCCAGCATGTCCAGGGCCCTGCGCCGCGCTTCACGCGGCCGGGTGCCTACGAGCAGCAGGGGCAGTTCGACGTTCTCCACCGCGGAGAACACCGGTATCAGGTTGAACGCCTGGAAGACGAAGCCCATGGTGTGGGCCCGGTGCTCCGTGCGCGCGGCGTCCGACATGGCGAACAGGTCATGGCCGTCCACTTCCACCCGCCCGGCGTCGATGTCGTCGAGTCCTGACAGGCAGTTCAGCAGCGTGGTCTTTCCGGAGCCGGACGGCCCCATGACCGCCACCATCTCCCCGTGGCGTACGACGAGATCCAGGTCGAGCAGGGCGGTGACCTCCACGGAGCCCGTCCGATAGATCTTGCGTACCCCGGTGGCGACAAGGAGCGCCTGGTCGGTGTTCATGCTTTCCATACCAGCCTTCGGAAGGAACTGGCGGCTACGGCCACTCAGGCCCGGAAGAGGGGCCGAAGGGCCCAATCGCGGCGGGTCACCGCGACGCGCGGCCCGCTCGAGCGGCTTCGCCGCCATGGTCAGGCGTCCACCGTCGCCCGGGCGCGTCGCCGGATTGCGGTGGCGGCCAGGGTTCCCGCGCCCGTGGCGGTGACCGCGAGGAGGACGAACCCCCACGTGTAGTCGTGCGCCACACTGTCGACCGCGCCCATCACAAGGGGTGGGAAGAAGCCTCCGAGACCGCCCGCCGCCCCGACCACCCCCGTCACCGAGCCGACGCGCTCAGCCGGAACCAGACGTGCGACCAGGGCGAAGGCCGCCCCGGACCCGGCACCCAGGCCGGCCGCCATGCCGTGCACGCCGTTGCCGACGATCTCGGTGCCGACCTGGGCTGCTCCACGCCGGCGGCGGCTCTCGCCGAGTGTGGACCTGTGACACCCCTCTTCGCCGGTCTCTCACACGGGCGGATCGACCAGGAGGGGGCTGTGCCCTGGCCCTGCCCCGCGCCGGACCGGCCGGGCGAACGCACCCTGTACGCCGACGAGTTCGCCACGCCCGACGGGCGCGCCCACCTCTCGGCGGCCCCCTACCTGCCACCCGGCGAGGAACCGGACCAGGATTATCCGCTCGTGCACGTCACGGGGCGCCGATGGGCCCACCACAACTCCGGGAGCATGACCCGGCGCGGCGGCAACCTTCTTCTCGACGCGTCCGACCGCCTGGACCTGCGCCCCGAGGGCGCTGCACGCTACGGACTGCGGGACGACACCCCCGTCACCGTCGAGAGCCGCAACGGACAGGCGCGACTCGTCGCCCGTGTCGGGACGGAACTCGCTCCCGGGCAGGTCTTCTGCGCGTTCCACTTCCCGGCCAGCGGCGTCAACTCCCTCACCTCGGAGCACGCCGACACCGTGACCTCGTGTCCGGAGTACGAGGTCACGGCGGTACGGCTGCGGCCGACTGCGTTCGACGACTGATCGGCTCCGAGGTCAGTCGTGGGGGACGAGGGCGACCGGCGAGCGACTGTGGTGCAGCACCGCGTGGGCCACGCTGCCGACGTGCGTACCCAGCGTCGACCCTTGGGTGCGCCGACCGACCACCACAAGAGCCGCGTCCCCAGCGGTCTGCACCAGCTCCTGGCCGGCCGACCCGATCGTCACTCGCCCGGTCGCCGCCAGGTCGGGGTACTTCGCTCGCCAGGGTTCAAGGAGATCGTCGAGCGAACGCTGGATCTCGGGGGCGAGGGTGAGCCGGATGTCCGGGACCATGGGAGGGCCGAGCGTCGCGTAAACAGGCAGCTGCTGTGCGTAGACGACCTGCACCCGGGCGAGCCGGCGTGCCGCCTCCTCGAAGGCGAATCCCAGAACGGTGTCCACGGGTTGCCGCAGGTCGACGCCGACCACGACGGGTCCCTGCGAAGGTGACGTGTCGAGGGCCCGTACGAGGACGACCGGACGTTCGACGAGACCGGCGACCGACATCCCGACCGAGCCGATCAGATATCCGGCCACACCGCTCAACGCCCGCGAGCCGAGGACGAGCAGGTCGCCCTCATCGGCCGCGGTGACGAGGCTCGCCACGGGCTCCGACGGCAGCAGCCGGGTGGTCACCGACAGATGCGGATGACGTTTGCGCAGTCCGGCCGCCGTGCGGGCGAGCAGATCCTCCGCCCACGGCTCGTCGGGCTCTCGCGCTGCGAACGGCAGTAGGGCCTCCGGCGACGTTTCCTTCACATGTACCAGGTGCACCCCGGTACCGCGCAGCACCGCTTCCTCCGCCGCCCACTGCGCGGCGGCGTTCGCCTGATCCGTGCCGTCCAGACCGACCACAATGCCCTGCATCATGATCGTCTGCCTCCTTGTTCGGTGTCGTCGATGTCGTAGGTGAGACGCGTCGAGGAGACCGAGACCACTCCGTCGACCGTCGCGCACATGCGCTCGACGGCCGGGATCATGCCGCGGAACCGCAGCTTCCCAGCGAGGTCGACCTGCCCGTCACGCACGTCGACCGTGAGCGAGGCCGGGTCGAGACGCAGAGTGTCACCGAGCACGTCCTCGACGATCTCCCGGCGGATGTCGTCGTCCTGGCGGAGGAAGATGCCCAGGAGGTCGCGGCGGCTGACGATTCCCACGAGCCGGTCCTCGTCGTCGACGACGACGAGGCGCTTGACACCCTGGACCTCCATCAGCCGGGCCGCCTCCGGCACGGTCCAATCGGGGCCGGCGCACACGGCGGGGGCGGACATCAGCTCCTCGGCGCGCGTCCCCTCGGCCTTCGCCCGCTCCCACGCCTCGACGCCGGGTGCGGTCGGTAGGTCGCCCGGCCCGGCGGTCTGGTCGGCCGTCTTGCGTAGCAGGTCCCCTTCCGACACCACCCCGATCACCCGATTCCCGCCGTCCACCACCGGCACCGCGGTCACGCGGTGCCGTGACAGCACCTGGGCGATCTCCTTGAACGGGGCATCGCCACGCACGCTGACCACTTCACGGGTCATCAGCTCGGCGATCCTGCGGTGACGCATCATCCGCTCCTTCCGTGTGCGGGCGCATCCGCCTCGGCCACCAGACGAGCGGCGCAGCCGTTCCAGGTGTCGAGGGCCGGATAGTCGTCCTCGGTGAGTTCCCGGCCACTGAGTGCGGCGAGGGCCTCGACGAATGCGAGGAAGTCCAGCGAATCCATCTCGAACGTGTCCCTCAGGGACGCGTCGGGATCGAGCCCGGTGAAGTCGGCGCCGGGGACGACGCGCTGGACCGCCTGCCGGACGACCTCGGCGTTTATCCCCGTGCCCGCCAGTTCCTCCGCGGCTTCGAGGGCCTTGGGCACGCAACCGCTGTACGCGACCACTGTCACGTCGGTGCCCTCGCGGCGGACGGCCGCGCGGTCCAGGTCGACCTCATGGACCGCCGGATCGAGCGTGCCGGCCGCGCTGTAGAGGCTGCCGTGCTCGAAGAGCAGCACCGGGTCGGGGTCGGCCAGCGCGGCGGACAGCACGTGGCGGGCGTCGTCGACCGTGGCGGGCGCCAGGACACGGAGGCCGGGGATGTGGGCGTACCAGCCTTCGAGGCTGTGGGAGTGCTGGGCGGCCGACTGCCGTCCCGCGCCCGTCGTCATGCGGATCACCAGCGGCACACCGAGCTGTCCGTCGGACATGTGCCGCAGGGTAGCGGCGTTGTTGAGGATCTGGTCGAGGGCCAGCAGGCGGAAGTTGACCGTCATGATCTCCACGACCAGCCTCATCCCGGCCAGTGCGGCGCCGATCCCGGCCCCGACGAACGCGGACTCCGACAGAGGCGTGTCCCGGACACGATCCGGGCCGAACTCCTCCAGGAGACCGAGACTCACCCCGAAACAGCCGCCGTAGCGGCCCACGTCCTCGCCCATCAGGAAGACCCGGTCGTCCGAGGCCAGCGCCTCGCGCAGGCCCTCCCGCAGGGCCTCCCTGTATGTGGTGGTGCCGTCGTCGGGATGCGCCCGCGGTCGCGTTCTCGCACTCATGACGGAGCCGCCTCCTCGTGTCGGCCCGTGACATGGAGCAGCAGGTCTTCGGCCAGCTCCTCGGGAGCCTGTTCGGCCGCCCGGACGGCTCGGTCGATCGCCTCCATGACCTCGTGGTCCAGGGCCTCTTGGGCGTCCGTGTCGAGGAAACCGGCCGCACGCATGCCATCGGCAAGGCCCGTGACGGGGTCGTGCCGCTTCCACTCCTCGACCTCGTCCTTCGGCCGGTACCCGTCCGGGTCGTACGTCGAGTGCGCGCGGAACCGGTACGTCCGCATCTCCAGGAAGTGCGGTCCGCTGCCGGCCCGGGTGGACTCGACCGCGCCGCGCGCCGCCTTCTCCACCGCGTGTACGTCCATGCCGTCGACGGCCCAGGCGGCCATGCCGTACGACGCCGCCCGCATCGCGAGGTCCGTCTGGGCGTGCTCGCGGGCGAGGGCCGTCCCCATCGCGTACGGGTTGTTCTCGCAGACGAAGGGCACGGGCAGCCCCCAGAGCGCCGCCAGGTTGGCGGTCTCGTGGAACTCGCCCTCGGCGAAGGCTCCGTCACCGAAGAAGCAGCAGGTCACGCGGGACTCGCCGCGCATCCGGTCGGCGAGCGCCAGGCCCGCGGCGAGCGGCAGTCCGCCGCCCACGATCGCGTTGCCGCCGTAGAAGCGGCGGCCGGCGTCGAAGAGGTGCATGGAGCCGCCGCGCCCGTGGCTGTACCCGGTGGTCTTCCCGCACATCTCCGCCATCACTGCCTCGGGCGGCACCCCACGGGCCAGGGCGTGGCCGTGTTCGCGGTACGTGGAGACGACCGCGTCCGCCTCGTCGAGCGCCTGGTGGACGCCGACCGCCACCGCCTCCTCGCCGATGTACAGGTGGACGAAGCCCCGGATCGCCGCCGCGCTGTACAGCTCGACGCACCGCTCCTCGAACCGTCGTATGAACAGCATCTGCCGCAGGAGGTCCCGGTCGTGGGCCGCCGCAGGAGTGCGGGACGGCGTCGCGGGTCCACGAGCGCGACGGGGGCGCTTCGTCTGGGATGTCCCGGCGGTCGTGCCGCCGTGTGCGGTGGCCATCACGGCTCCTTCCCGGAGTGCCCGGTCGTCTCGGCCGGTCCGGGTGTCTCCAGCGTCGACACATCGCCCTCGGGCAGGCCCAGTTCGCGGGCCCGCAGCAGGCGGCGCATCACCATTCCGCAGTGGGTGTGGGGCAGACTCTCGACGAACTCGATCTCCCGGGGGGCGACGGCCGGCCCGAGGCGCCGACGCGCGAACGCCAGCACGTCTCTCCGCAGTTCGGTGTCGGGCGGATACTCGGGGCGCGGCAGCACGAACGCCTTGACGATCGCGCCGGCCAGCGGGTCAGGGCGTCCGACGACACCGGCCTCGGCGACCGCCGGATGTTCCATGAGCGCGCTCTCCACCTCGAACGGCCCGATGAGGTGCCCTGCGGACTCGATGACGTCGTCGGCGCGGCCCACGAACCAGTACCAGCCGTCGGCGTCGCGGCTGACCAGGTCGCCGGTCAGGCACCACCCGTCCGCGAAGCACGCCTCGTAACGGTGCGGCTCGTGGAGGTAGCCGCGGAACATCGACGGCCAGCCCGCCTGCAGGGCGAGCTCGCCCTGGGCGCCCGGCTCCTGGAGGATCTGGACATGCCCGCCGGTGACCGCGGCCCGGCCGTCCTCGCCGCACGCCACTACGGCGGCCTCGACACCCGGAAGCGGTCGGCCCATCGCACCGGGCCGCACGGGATCGGCCGCGAAATTGGCGATCATGATGGCACCGGTCTCGGTCTGCCACCAGGTGTCGTGGACCGCACGCCCCAGCGCTTCCCGGCCCCAGTGCACGGCCTCGGGACTGAGTGGCTCGCCGACACTCGCGACGAACCGGAGCGCGGACAGGTCGTGCCACGCGGCGGGCGTCGGCTTGCCGTCGCGTGGCACGGCCCGCATGAGCATGCGGAGCGCGGTGGGAGCCGTGTACCAGACGGTGACGCGCTGGTCGGCGAGGATCCCGTACCAACGAGCGGGGGCGAAGTCCCCTTCGTCGACGACCGTCGTCACCCCGTGGGTGAGCGGGGCGATGATGCCGTACGACATGCCGGTGACCCAGCCGGGGTCGGCGGTGCACCAGAAGACGTCGCCCTCGTGCAGGTCCAGGGCGTAGGCGGCGGTGACGTGATGGGCGAGGACCGCCTCGTGCACGTGTACCGCGCCCTTGGGGGTGCCTGTCGTGCCGCTGGTGAAGTGCAGCAGTGCCGGCTCCGCCGGATCGGTCGATCCCACCGTGTACTCGTCCGGCGCGGCGTCCGTGAGCGCGGGGAAGGAGAGGGTGTCCGGGGGCGGGTCGGCCCCGGGGTCGAGGAGCAGGACGTGCCGGAGGTGCGGAAGCCGGGACCGTACCGGGGCCACCTTGCGCTCGTACAGCTCCCGGGTCGTGACCAGCGCCCGGGCGTTGCCCAGCTCCATGCGCAGTGCGACGGGTTCGGGACCGAAGGCGGTGAACAGGGGGCACAGGACTCGTCCGGCACGCAGCGTTCCGAGGACGGTGCTGTACAGCTCGAACCGGCGGCCTAGCAGGGTGAACACGCGCTCGCCGCGTTCCAGGCCGAGCGCCTCAAGAACGTGCGCGAAGCGGGAGCTCGCGGCCGCGAGCTGGGCGAAGGTCATCGTCTGAAGGGAACCGTCGCGGCCGACGCAGCGCAGTGCGACGCGTTCGCCGTGGCCCTCGCGCAGGTGTCGGTCGACCGTCTCGTACCCGATGTTGATGCCGCCGTCCGGCAGCCCGGCGAGCCGGGACCGCTCGCGCCGCCAGGAGAACGTGGCCCGGGCGCTGTCGTAGTCGGGCATGACCGGTGCCACCCACAACGCGTTCATCGCGGTGGCTCCACGTCGAGCGCGAGGTTGTCGTAGGCGTACTCGATCGATTCGTGCAGGGCGACCACTCCGTCGACCGAGCGGCAGAGCCGTACGATCACGCGGATGTCGGCACGCTCGTCGACACGGCCCGTCAGCCTGACGACTCCGTCGTCGACGGCCACACGGACCGTGTCCGGAGCGAGGCGCAGAGTGTCGGCCAGGACGTCGTGCTCGATCTCGTCACGGATCGCGGTGTCCCCGCGCAGGAAGGGCCGCAGCAGGTCGCTGCGACTGATGATCCCGACGAGCCGACCGGTCTCGTCCACGACGGGAAGCCGCTTCACTCCCTTGCGGTGCATCGTCCGGGCCGTCTCGACGAGGTTCCAGTTCGGCTGTGCCGGGATGGCCGGCGAGGTCATCAGCTGGGCGGCCGTCTCCGCGTCGGGCAGCCCGCGCTCCTGGGAAAGCAGCCGGACGCCCGCCCAACGGCCCTCCAGGTCGGGGAGCTCGGCGGTGGCCCGCAGCAGGTCGGCCTCCGAGACCACGCCGAGCAGGCGTCGCTCGGGGTCGACGACCGGGACCGCCGAGACGTCGTGTTCGGCGAAGAGCCGGGCGATCTGCTTGAACGGGGTCTGGGGGGCGGCGGTGACAACGGCGTGGGTCATGACCTCGAAAACCGTGCGGTGCTGCATGACGGTCCTCCTTCCCGGGGCGCGCCCGCCCCGGCAGGTCTCACCCTGCCGCGCGGAGCCGGCCCTCGGGCAGTGCCGAATGGTCCCCTTCCGGGACGGTCGGCCCTATGACGAGCGGCCGATCGGAACGCATGGTGGAAGGGCAGAGCGCCGCCGGTCTCGGGAGGGCCGTGGCCGGTCGCTCGGGCCGGGAGGCGAGGACCATGGCTGCGACTGGAACACGGCAAGGCCAGGAGATGCCCCGCGCCGGGTTGTGGGCTCGCGTCGGCGACCG
Organism: Streptomyces griseoluteus; assembly: GCA_000717735.1. Lineage (GTDB taxonomy): Bacteria > Actinomycetota > Actinomycetes > Streptomycetales > Streptomycetaceae > Streptomyces > Streptomyces griseoluteus_A. The sequence continues at coordinate 12,071 of JOBE01000042.1, forward strand.
GCTGATCGTGGGCGGTTCAACAGTCGGGGACGAGGGGCGTGACGGTGAGATCGTCGGGCTGCACCATGCGGACGGTACTCCCCCCTTCGACGTCCGATGGTCGGACACGGGCCGGGTCACTCTGGTGTTCCCGGGCCCGGACGCGCGGGTCCAGCACTTTCCGCCGCATGACACGAAAGCCGCTACGCGGTCGTGAACTCCGCCGCCGCGTCCACCACACCGGGCACCGCCCGGGTCAGCCGCAGGGCCAGATCAGCAGGTACAGACTGTGGCAGGCGTCCGGCGAGCGTCACCACGCCGTCAGTGACCCGCACGGTGAGTGCGGCGTCGCCTTCAGGGATCAGATGCGTGAGGAGTTCGTGCCTCACGTCCTCGGCGAGTTCGATGTCGGAGCGTAGGTAGACCTTGAGCAGGTCGCCCCGGCTGACGACACCGACCGGGCGGCCGTCCTCGTCCACCACGGGAAGCCGCTTGAGACGCCCACGCCCCATCAGCCGCGACGCCCCTGCGATCGTGGCACCGCGCGGCACGGTGACGGCCGGCGCCGACATCAAGCTGCCCGCCGTCACCGAACCCGCGCTGTCGCGGTCCTCGCCCGGAACCTTGCCGAGTACGTCCGCCTCGGACACCACGCCGACCACCCGCCCCTCGGCCGACAGCACGGGAACCGCGCTCACACCCCAGCGCCGCATGGACTGGACGATCTCCTTGACCGGTGCGTCGAGCCTGGCGGAGACCACCGCATGGGTCATCACGTCGTCGACGGTACGTGGGTGCTTCATGACCGGACTCCAGTACGCCTGCGCCCCGAGTGCTGTTGCTGCGAGGGTGTCGCCGCCGGGCGGCGGACGACAAGGGCCGAAAGGGGCACGTCGGGACCCGGACAGCCGTGGCACGGACCGTCGGCCGGTGCTTTCCTGAAAGTCAGGAGGGGCCCGTCCCAGGGACGCGGGGAAGCGGCTTCGGGCCGCGCACCGCGCGATCAGGATCCGCGAGAAGCGGATGGGCCCCTCCTCCCGCCGTGTCTCCGCGTCGTCTCCACGGCGTGGCCCGGGCGGGCCGCAACCGGGACCGACCGGCCCTACTCTGCTCCTCCAGCCCGGTGCGAGCGTGGCAACAAGCCATTTCACTACCTGGAAAGGCGGTGGGCACGATGGAATCGCCCCTGGTGGTAGGAGTCGACGGGTCCGACGCCAGTCTCACGGCCTTGGACTGGGCCGTCGACGAAGCGGTACGGCACACGCTTCCCTTGCGGATCGTCCATGCCTCGATGTGGGAACGGTACGAAGGAGTCGTACCGGCCTGGACCACGGACCGCCCCTCAGGCCAGATCCTCGCCGAGAACATCGTGGGCGTCGCGGCCGAACGCGCCCGGCTCCGCGCACCCGACCTCGACCTCAGCACGGACGTCCTCGCCGAGGACGCGTCCACCGCGCTGCTCAGAGAGGGGCGGGAGGGCACGCTCCTCGTCGTAGGGTCCCGAGGGCGCGGCGAGTTCGCCGACCTTCTGCTCGGATCCGTCAGCCTCATCGTGGCCGCCCGGGCTCACTGCCCGGTCGTCGTCGTCCGCGGTGACCGGCATGCCCTGGAGGCACGCCACGGGCGCATCCTGCTCGGCGTCGGGGACCACGACGTGGACTCGCCGGCCGTACGGTTCGCATTCCGTGAGGCGGCGGTCCGGGACGCGGAACTCGACGTCGTCCGCACGTGGCGACGGCCGGCCCATGAACCGGTCGACCACCCGCTGCTGAGCGGCGACGGGGGAGCCTACTTTGCGGAACGGTTCTCCGAACTGCTTAACAAGGCCCTTGAGGCCGCAGCGTCCGAGCATCCCCGGGTGCGCCTGCGCAGGACCACGTTCGAGGGCCCGGCACACAGAGTGCTGACCGAGCGCTCCGCCGCCGCCGACCTGCTGGTCGTCGGGGCCCGGCGCCGTGACAGGCTCGTCGGTCTCGAGCTCGGCAGGGTCGCCCACCGCGCCCTGCACCATGCCTCGTGTCCGGTCGTCGTCGTTCCTCGGCGGGGTCCGGAGACCACCGAAGGAGGCCGGTCATGAACACGGCCCGTGACCCGCATGCCGCGCACCTCACGAGCGACCTCGGACGCCGTGTCGCAGCCAGGCGCACCCGACTCGGCCTGTCCTTGGAGGAAGTGGCGGAACGGGCCGGCTCCACGCCCGGATACATCTCCTACGTGGAGGAGCAGGTGCCCACCCCGGGGATCGAGTTCCTGGTCCGGCTGGCGAACGCTCTGGAGACCACCGTCCAGGACCTCACCGGGTACACGGCGGACCTCGCGCCAGGCGGAGCCCGCGCCGGGTACCGGGCACGCATGGAGGAGATCGGCGAAGCCGAATGCTGGGAGCTGCTCGACGGCCACGGCGTTGGCCGGGTCGCCGTCGAAGGGCGGGACGGGCTGATGGTGGTCCCCGTGAACTACCAGGTCGTCGACGGGGCCGTCGTCTTCATGACCGCACCGGACTCGTCCCTCGCGCGCGCCTCGGCGTCCGGCGCGGAGGTCGCCTTCGAGGAGGACCGTATGGACGAAGCCTTCAGCCAGGGCTGGAGCGTGCTCGTCGTCGGTCCGGTACGCACTGTGTCGGACGAGACCTCGACAGAGAGGATCAAGGACGCAGGCCACCCGGAGCCGTGGCCCGGGAATGGGCGCGACACCCTGGTGACGCTCTCGCCGCGCCGGGTGACCGGCCGCCGTATCCGCGTGCCGGGCACGCCTGGCACGCCGTCCGGGTCTGCTGACTGAAAGCCGCCCCGTAAGTGGTCTCTGAGTGCCGGGCCGGCTCGTAGCGCTGGGGCGGCGTGCCCGTACGCCCTTACCCGTGGGACCTGGTGCACACTGCCGACATGACCGAGGACGAGGTGCAGCTCAAGCCCCCTGAGTCGCTGTTGCAGTTGATCGACAATCTCGCGCGGTTCCATCGCGAGCATGAGGAGTACTACTCGCAGGCGCCGTTGCGGCAGGCCGTCGAGCTGCAGGCGCGGTCTCGGGCGCTGAAGGTGCTGGCCGACCGCTGGAGCGTGATCGGCGTGGGTGAGCAGGCGTCGGCGATCGCGTTCGCCGGCACGGAGGACCTGAATCCCCCCCGGGCTCGTCGCGGAGTCGGGGATTCTCTTCATGGAGGGGGAGGGTGAGCCACCCGAACTGCAGAGGCTGAAGCGTGAGGTCGGGCTGCTCGCGGACGACCTTGAGCAGACGGGTGTCTGGCTGGCCGGGGCGATGGAGCAAGCGTGGGAGATGGCCGGGGGCTTGGCTGCCTATCCTGCGCTGGCCGACCTGCTCGGGGAGCGGCACCGGATCATCGCCAACGACTGGCAGTCGGCGGGCCTGCAGGTCCTGGTCGCGCGGCTGCTGCGACGCGCCCTTGACCTGCTGGCCCGAGTCGACTTCGCTCCGGAGGCGCTGCGGGCCGACCTGGGTGGCGAGCGGACGGCCCCTTCCTACCTCTACTCGGCTTCCGAACTGCTGGACCGGGCGGCGGATCTGATGGCGGAGTCGGCGACGCTGGTGCACGACAACGAGCGACGCTGGCGCGTCTTCCGCGCCCGGATTCGTGAGTTGCGGTCTCCGTAGGCGCGTCTCGGAGGGACACGCCGCGCGAGATGATCACGGGTGTGGGTCCGTCAGCCGGCGCGGAGCATCTCGCGCATGTGGGTGATCTCGGCGGTCTGGGTTCTGATGATTTGGTTGGCGAGGTCCTTGGCGGGGCCGTAGGCACCCTGCTGCTTCTCGTCCTTGGCCATGTCGATCGCGCCTTCGTGGTGTTCGATCATCATGGTCAGGAACATGGTGTCGAAGGTGCCGCCGGAGGCGCGGTCGAGGTCCGTCATCTGCCGGTCGCTCATCATGCCGGGCATGGTGCCGTTCGTGTCGCCCATGCGGGGGTCGTGCATGCCGTCCATGCCTTCGGGGACTTCCTCACCCCATGCCTTGAGCCAGCCGGTCATGGTCCGGATCTCGGGTTCCTGCGCCTTCTCGATCTGTTCGGCGAGGGCCTTCACATCGCTGGTGGTGGCGTGGCTGCGGGCCATCTGGGACATGACGACGGCCTGGCGGTGGTGGGGGATCATCCGCTGGGCGAAGGCGACGTCCGCCGCGTTATGGGCGCCGGACTCGGCGGTGGCCGGTACCTCCGCGGAGGTGGCGGGCGAGGTATTGGCTGGTGTGCTGGAGTCGTTGCTGTCGCAGCCGGTGAGGACGAGACCGGCGGTGAGTGTGGCCGCGGCGGTGACGGCGGCGAGTCGGCGGGCGGCCGTGCGGGTGGGCTTCATGGTGTGCCTCCAGCGGTGCGGCTCGTACAGGTGTCCGTGGGCCACCGCGGTCATACGCCGCTGGTACGCGGCCTCGTCAAGGCGGCCGCGGCAATCACGGCTGTCACGGAACTCACCGGGGCCTTGGCCGGGCGGTCAGGCGCGGCCGGATCCGCTGTGGTCGTCGTGATGTCGGTGCGCGTCTTCGTCATGCCTGCCCTGGTCGTGCATGCCGCGCATCATGAAGAACATCATCAGCGGGCAGGCCAGCGCCACGCCCAGGATCGCCAGGGTCCCGACAGGGACACCGAGAGCAAGGGCGCCGACGACGGCGATCGCCACGGCGATGGCGTACAAACCCCATCGGTTCTGCTTCATCGTGGCCTCCTTCCGCCCTCTCATCGTCTCGCCGGCCGACTGGCCGGGAGGGGGTCGAACGGTCCCCTTCTGCGGGCCGGTCGGGCCCTGCCCGGCCCGCAGTGGCCGACGTGGATGCTGTGCGGGAGGCTGTAACAGCAGGCGCGCGAGGAGGCGAGTGGCCATGCCTGTCGCGGACGTGATCGTCATCGTGGTTGCCGTCGGTCTCATCGCTGTGCTGGGCTGGTACTTCTTCGGCCCGCGCAAGGCCGGCACGGTCCGCGTGGAGGGAGGCGTGCAACGGGTCGACGTGACCGTACGGGGCGGCTACAGCCCGAACCTGATCAAGGTCCGCCAGGGCACACCGGTCGATCTCGTCTTCGACCGGCAGGAGGCCGGCGAATGCACCTCCCGCGTCGTGTTCCCCGATCTCAAGGTCGGGGCCGGCCTGCCCGCCCACACCCGCACGACCGTGCGGCTGAGCCCCGACCGGCCTGGCACCTACGGGTTCGCCTGCGGCATGAACATGATCCACGGGACCCTCGTCGTCGAATCCGCCGACGGCGGAGCACCGGAACCGGGCACGGTGCCAGGCGGAGAAGCGGCGCCGAGCGCGGGGGAGACGTCGGCCGAGGACGCGGAGGCAGCCGACATCGCCGAGCGCCAGGCGGAGATCGAGGACCTGACCCGCCGCGTCGCCGTGGGCGCGGTGCTGACCGCGCCGGTCCTGTTCGCCGTGATGGCGCACGAGCTGTTCGGCGCCGACTGGGTGCCCGGGTGGACGCTGAACCACTGGTTCCAGCTCGCACTGATCACGCCGGTGATGCTCTACACCGGCTGGCCCGTGCACTTCATCGGCTGGCTGGCCCTGCGCCACCGTTCGGCGGACATGAACTCCCTGATCACCCTGGGCACGAGCGCCGCCTATAACTTCAGCCTGCTCGTCACCCTCGCTCCGGGGCTGCTCCCCGAGGACGTGCGGGAGGTGTACTTCGAAGCCGTCGGCGTCATCCTGACGCTGATCCTGCTGGGCCGTCTTCTGGAGGCCCGGGCCAAGGCCGGCACGGGCGAGGCCATCCGCGCTCTGATCGGCCTGCAGGCCCGCACCGCACGCGTCCTACGAGACGACACCGAGACCGAGATACCCGTCGACGAGGTGGTCGTCGGGGACGAGATCGTCATCCGCCCCGGGGAGAAGATCCCTGTCGACGCCGAGGTCCTGTCGGGCTCGTCCGCCGTGGACGAGTCGATGGTGACGGGCGAGCCGATGCCGGTCACGAAGCACGCGGGCGACGGTGTCATCGGCGCCACCGTCAACACCACCGGTTCCCTGCGGGTGCGCGCGGCCAAGGTCGGCGCGGACACCATGCTCGCCCAGATCATCCGGTTGGTGCAGCAGGCCCAGGCGTCCAAGGCGCCGATCCAGCGTCTCGCCGATGCGATCTCCGCCTACTTCGTCCCCGCGGTCATCGCCATCGCGATCGCGACGTTCGCCCTCTGGTACACGATCGGGCCCGCTCCGGCGCTCACCCTCGCCCTGGTCTCCGCTGTCGCCGTCCTCATCATCGCCTGCCCCTGCGCCCTCGGCCTGGCCACCCCGCTCTCGGTCATGGTCGGCACCGGCAAAGGCGCGCAGGCCGGCATCCTCATCCGCTCGGCAGAAGCCCTGGAGACCGCCCACAAACTCGACACCATCGTCCTCGACAAGACCGGCACGGTCACCGTCGGCAAGCCCGTCCTCACCGACGTCCACCCCGCCGCAGGAGTCGACGAAGCCGAACTCCTGCGGCTGGTCGCCGCCGCCGAGACCGACAGCGAACACCCCCTTGCCCAGGCCATCGTCTCCGGCGCCCGCGACCGCGGCCTTCAGCCGCCGACCGCGACCGGGTTCGACTCCGTCACCGGCAAGGGTGTCCGCGCCACGGCCGACGGCCACACGATCTTGGTCGGGACCACCCGCCTCCTCCATGACACCGGGGTCGACACCTCCCCTCTCGAAGCCGTCGCCGCGAACCTTGCGGCCGAGGGCAAGACGCCCGTCCTCGCCGCGGTCGACGGCGACCCCGCCGGGGTACTCGCCGTCGCCGACACCGTCAAGGACGACTCCGCCCAGGCCATCGCGGCCCTACGACGCCTGGACACCGAGGTCGTCATGCTCACCGGCGACAATGCCCGCACCGCCGCCGGCATCGCCGCTCACGTCGGCATCCCCAGGGTCCTGGCCGAGGTGTTGCCCGAGCACAAGACCGACGAGATCCGCCGCCTCCAGGCCGAGGGCCGGACCGTCGCCATGGTCGGCGACGGCATCAACGACGCCCCCGCCCTCGCTCAATCCGACGTCGGTCTCGCCATCGGCACGGGTACCGACGTCGCCATCGAATCCGCCGACATCACCCTCATCTCCGGCTCCCTCGCCGGAGTCGTCACCGCCATCCGCCTCTCAAAGGCGACCATGCGCAACATCAAGCAGAACCTGTTCTTCGCCCTCGTCTACAACGCCGTCGGCATCCCTCTCGCTGCCGGCGCCCTCTACCCCCTGTGGGGCATCCGCCTCAGCCCGATCGTCGCCGCAGCCGCCATGGCCCTGTCCTCCCTGTCCGTCGTCACCAACGCCTCCCGCCTGCGCCGTTGGCACCCCGCGGCACTGCCCGAAGCGGGCGGCACATCGGCGCAGCCCGAAGTCGAGACCGCCACCGACACCACCCCGCGAAAGGCCGGCCCGGACAGAAGCGAGACGGCCGTCGACCCCGTGTGCGGCATGGAAGTCGACCCCACGACCGCACCCGAACACCGAGACAGCCCCGCGGGCCCACTGCACTTCTGCTCCACCCACTGCGCCACTGCCTACGATGCCGCTCCCGACCGCTACACGCCTTCCATCAGCCGCCGACATCCGTAGAACACGGGGAAGAGATGGAGTCCGTCTGTGCGCCGGCGAAGGCGGAGCCGCCACCGTCCACTCACATCAAGGGGACGACGGCGACCGGCGCGGGGCTGTGGTGGATGACCGCATGGGCGACATGACCGAGATGCGCGCCGAGGGGGACCTTCCGGCTCCGGCGTCCCACGACAACCAGTTGCGCGGTCTGTGACGCCTCGAACAGCTGGTACGCGGGCGGGCCCACCACCGCCTCGGCCGCCACGTTCACGCCCGCGTACCGCTTCCGCCAAGGTTCCAGCAAGTCGTCCAGCCCCCCGAGGAGGCGGCCGCCCAGCTCCTCGCCGATCCCCGGGTCTATGCCGGCCGCGTAGCCGTACGAGGCGGGCAGCGTCCAGCTGTGCAGGAACCGCAGGGGCGTGCCCCTGCGGGCCGCCTCCGCGAACGAGAACGCGAGCAGGGCTTCGCACGGGTGGTAGATGTCGACACCCACCACGATCCCGCCTTCGGGAGCCACGTGGTCGTCCTCCGCGCGCACGAGGACGACCGGCTGTCGCGCCGCGCCGACGACGGCGAGGGAGACCGAGCCGACGATGAAGCCGCGCACACCACCGAGCCCACGCGAGCCCAGGACCGTCAGATCCGCCTCGTTCGCGGCGGCCGTCAGTTCCTCGGCCGCCCGGCCGCGCGCACGCTCTGTGAGTACCTCGAGGCCGGGATGGTCCTTCCGCACGCGGTCCGCCTCGTCCCGCAAGAGACTCTCGGCCTGCTCGGCCAAGGAGCGGTCGTACGACAGGGGCACCTCAGGGGTGTTCGGCCAGTCCTCGATGTGCACCAGCCGGAGGGGGACTTCGCGCAACACCGCTGCCGTCGCCGCCCAACCTACGGCGGCGAGGCTTTCCTTCGAGCCGTCCAGACCGACGGTGACCTGGGCCGTCATGACGTGCCTCCTCAGTCGTGTCCTGTCCGTTCCGTCCTGGTCCGGATCGGAGAGGACATCCCGAACTTCAGGCTGGTGGCCCCGTGTCCCCGGCAGCAGGGCCGGGCGGGTCTCGATGGGGGCCGAACGGCCCATCCCGAGAAGGCTCGCCACGGTGTCAGCGTGGGAGGTGTCGCCCCTCGGGACGTGCTCCCGAGCCCCGGTCGTACACCGGAGGAGGAACCGTGACCAGCGAGATCCCCGCTCGACCGGAGCTCGGCAACGTCGTCGTGGGAGTCGACGGGTCCCCCTCCGGGCGCACCGCCGTGCTCTGGGCCGCCGCCGAAGCGGACCGACGGGGCCGGCCCCTGCAGCTCGTCCACGCTGCCGACACCGACCGCCGAGCCCTCTTCGCCAATGCCGAGACGATCCAGGCGGTACGCGAAGCGGGCCGCGACCTGCTGATCGAGACCGCGAGCACTGTCCAAGAGCGCTTTCCGGACCTTGCCGTCACGAGGGAACTGAGCCGCCGGGAGCCGGTCGCCGGTCTCCGGGCGGCCGCCGGCCACCGCGGCACGATCGTGGTGGGCAACCGTGGGCTCGGCGGCTTCTCGACCCTCATGCTCGGCTCCGTCGGGCTGGGGGTGGCAGCCCGCGCCGAAGCGCCCGTGATCGTTGTCCGTGGTGAAAGCGACCGCCCCGAGTCGGGCTCGGTGACGGCAGCCGTGCACGGCGCCTCGGATGTCGGCTGGCTGCTCGTCGCGGCTGCCGAGGCGGACGCCCGCAAGGCGGTGTTGCGACTGGTGAGCGTATGGAACGTGCTCACCCACGTCGGCAGCGTCGCGACCATGCTGGACGACCTCGACGAGATCGCGCAGCAGCGCGTGCACGAGATCAAGGCGCTCGCCGACCGCGTGCGTGACTTCTATCCCCGGCTCATCGTCAGCCATCACGTCGAGACAGGCACGAGCACGCCCGGCATCCTGGTGGAGGCGAGTGCCCACACCGATCTGCTCGTGATGGGCAGAGAACACCGTGTTCTGGGCGCAGGCCCGTCCCTGGGGCGCGTCGCCCATGTCCTGCTCCACCACGCCCACTGCCCGGTGGAGATCGTCCCTCCCGCCTTCGCCACCCGGATCGAGGAGACGTGAACGACATCCTGCTCGGAGTCGACCCCCGGGAGCAGTCCGTCCCCGCTCTCGTCTGGGGCGCCGACGAGGCCGTACGAAGAGGACTGGCGCTCCGCCTGGTCGTCGCCGTGCCGCCCGCCCACGACGGGTTCCGGTACGACGCGCTCGCCCACCAGAGCGCCCTGCGCCTCCGCGCGGAGGCGGCGATCGCCGACGCGGAGGACCTCGTACGGGAACTCCACGGCGGTCTGCGGATCGCGACGGAACGCGTGAACGGTGTGCCGGCGACCGTGCTCCGCGACATGGCGTCGCACGCCGCACTCGTCGTCGTCGGCTCGCGCCGTCTCGGCGGGGCGGCCGAGATGTTCAGCGAGAGCTCCGTGGTCGTCCCGCTCACCGCGCGTGCCGCCTGCCCCGTCGTCGTGGTCCGCGTACCCGAGCACACCGCCGTGCACCCACCGACCCTCGTCGTCGGTGTGGACGGAAGCGAGTCCTCACAGGCCGCGATCGCCTTCGCCGTCGAGGAGGCGAGCCTGCGCGAGGCACGACTGCGCGCCGTCTGGGTCTGGCCCCATTCCGTCCTCGCCCACGACGATCGGGACGAGGGTCTGGCCGAGCGCCGTCGGCTGCTGGCCGAGTCGGTTGCGGGGTGGGCGGAGACGTATCCGGACGTCGCCATCTCCCAAGAGGTCCTTCGGGGACACCCGGTCGAGCAACTCGCCCTGGCATCCCAGGAGTCCCTGGCCCTGATCGTCGGCCGAAGAGGCCGTGGCGGCTACTCCGGCATGCGGCTGGGGTCGACGGTCCACGGCTTGCTGCACCGCGCCATGTGTCCGGTGATCACTGTCCCGCTCCCACAGCGCGGAGGGCGGACCGGCGACCCGGCATGGGCCGACCGGTTCCGTTCCCGTACGACCGACCGGCCCCGGCGCGGTGACCCGCTCGGCACTGGGGCGCGACGACCTCCAGGCGGGACGGTGGGTCGAGAGGACGACCCAGGTCCGTCCGTCGGTTCCCCGGAGAGGTGAGAACCATGCAGCACATCCGGCTCAGGCCCCGGCCCCGACAGCCCCGCAGGCCGAGCCCCCTCGATCTGCGCACCCCGTCCGGCCGACCGCTCCCGTTCTGAGGCCGCCCGAGATCACGGAGGATGTCATGGGACCGATGCGGCGCGTCGTACCGTTCAAGGAGCCGGGCCGGACGGACGTCGGCCGGGTGGGAGGCAAGAACGCCTGGCGGCTCCCTGCCGATGGAGTGGGCCTCGCGCGTCTTGAATTCATCGCCGCCCACCAGGTGAAGGTCCATCCGATGGCCCTGCTGCACCCGGAGCGGATCGATCCACATGACCGTCATGTGATCGACCGGATCACCGAGGGGTACCTCGACCGAGGACAGTACTTCGTCGAGCGCCTGGCCCATGGCATCGCTCGGATCGCCGCCTCCCGCTGGCCAGCACCCGTCGTCGTACGTACCAGCGACTTCAAGTCCAACGAGTACGCCAAGCTGCTCGGCGGCCGGCCCTTCGAACCCGACGAGGCCAACCCCATGATCGGCTGGCGCGGTGCGAGCCGCTATTACAGCGACGGCTACCGTGAGGGATTCGCCCTCGAATGCCGTGCGCTGCGCCGGGTCCGTGAGGAGATGGGACTGACGAACGTGGTCGTCATGATCCCCTTCTGGCGGACCCTCGGAGAGGCGGACCAGGTGCTCGCGGTCATGGCGGAGGAGGGACTCGTACGGGGTCAGAACGGCTTGCGCGTCTACGTCATGGCGGAGATACCGGCCAACATCATCCTTGCCCAGGACTTCGCGGAACGCTTCGAGGGTTCTCGATCGGCAGCAACGACCCCTCACGCAACTCACCCTCGGCGTCGACCGCGACTCCGAGGCCCTGGCCCACGTCTTCGACGAGCGCGACCCGCCCGTCGTCCGCAGTATCCAGACCCTCGCAGCCCGCGCCCACGCGGCCGGCCTGCCGGACTGTGCGGGCAGCGGCCCAGCGACGATCCGGCGTTCACCGCGATCCTGGTCGCCGCGGGCCTCGACTCCATCTCCGTGGCGCCGGACAGCTTCGCAGCCGTCAAGCGTCACGTCGCCCGAGCGGAGGCGACGCTCGAGACCGATGCTTGACGAAGGGAGGAGTGACCATGCCCAGGAAGACACGGAACAGAGTCGCCCGGGACGCCGGACCGTCGCCCCAGCCCGGTCCACAGAAGGCCACGGACACGCGGCGTGGTCGCCCCATGAACCACCAGCCGCCCGCCAAGGGGGCGAACGGGCGCCCCAAGCGTCCGGTACACACCATCAGGGTGTCGACGCTCTTCCTCTGACCAACGGCGAATCGGCCGGATCGCGAGCAGGGGGGCCTGAAAGGAGGACGCGGCCATGACGACCGCAAGGGAAATCATGCACACCGGTGCGAGCTGCGTGCAGGAGAACGAGAGCCTGATGGACGCCGCACGCCGCATGAGCGAACTGGATGTCGGCGCACTGCCCATCTGCGGACCGGACGACCGGCTGCACGGCATCATCACCGACCGGGACATCGTGGTGAAGTGCCTTGCCAAGGGCAAGGACCCCCAACGGATGACGGCCGGGCACCTCGCCCAGGGCAAGCCGGTCACCGTGGACGCGGGCGCCGACAGCGAAGAGGTGCTCCGCACGATGCAGGACCACCACATTCGCCGCGTGCCCGTGATCGACGACCATCGCCTGGTCGGCATGATCAGTGAGGCGGACCTGGCGCGGCACCTGCCGGAGGAACGGGTGGGCCGATTCGTCGAGGAGATCTGCCGCTGACAGCACCGGAGCCGTGGCGCCTTGGGCAGGTCGGTCCTTCCTGGTGCGGCCCGTTCGGCCCCGTGGGACAGCCCCCTCGGACGCTGCGCCACACGACCTCGCGGGCGGACGATCGGGTGACGGAGTCGGACCGGGCCCCGCAGCCCGATCAGCCGCCTGTCCACACCGACTCGGGTCCACGACGACCGTCCTGGGCCCCGAAACGAGGAGCAGAACAATGGCCGGAGGCAAGGTGGAACGCAGGCACAGCCTCTTCCCCGACTTCAACGACTGGTTCAACCGCGAGTTTCCGGGGCTGCCCGGGTGGCGACCCGCGACGGCTGCCCACTCCATCCCGGTGGAGGTGACCAGCGGTGACGGCGTGTACACACTGCGGGCCGAACTCCCGGGCATGGACCCGGACAACGACATCAGCATCACCGTCGACGACAACCTCATCACCGTGAGCGCGGAGCACAGCGAGGGCAAGGAGGACAAGGAGCACTCGGAGTTCCGCTACGGATCGTTCCGCAGGACGGTGCGCCTCCCGGGAACGATCCCGGCCGACGACGTCGAGGCGTCGTACGCGGACGGCATCCTCACCATCCGCGTCCCGATGCCCGAGGAGGAGACCACGTCCGTCCGGACCATTCCGGTGAAGCGCAGCGACATGCCGGACGGGGGAGCGGCGCCATGAGCGCCAAGCGCGTCCTGGTCGCCTACGGCAGCAAGGCCGGCGCGACCGCCGGGATAGCCGAAGAGATCGGCAAGACGCTGCGGGACGACGGCTTCGACGCGGTCGTCCTTCCCGCCGACACTGTCACCGACGTGAGCGGCTACGACGGCGTCGTTCTCGGCGGAGCCCTCTACGCCGGGCACTGGACCGGCAAGGCACGACGGTGCGCCCGGCGCAACGCCGATCAGCTCAGGCACCGGCCGCTGTGGTTCTTCAGCAGTGGTCCAGTCGACCGTTCCGCGGACGAGCACGACATCCCGCCCGTACGGGGAGTGGCCCGGCGGATGAAGAAGCTCGGTGCTCGTGAGCACATCACCTTCGGCGGCTCTGTCACGGCCGAGACGTCGGACCCTGTCGCCCGGCACATGGTGAGCCGGGGCAAGGGCGGCGACTTCCGCAATCCGGAACGGATCCGGGTATGGGCCCACCACATCGGAACGGAACTCGACGCCACCCCCTGAGCGGTGCCGCGGATCCATTGGCCGGCCACCCCCGGGAGGGGCGGGATGTTGCACCACGAGCCGTCGGGCAGCGGGAGCGCCCCGCTGCCGAGAGGACCTTTCGGGCGTGCCCCCTGGCCTTCGTCCTGATCGTGGCCCTGGTCTGCGGCGCCGTGGCCGCCGGCATGCTGTGGAACGCCGGAGCCAGGGCCGATCGTGAGCTCGCCGCCCACCGTCACCAGGTCCGGGCGACCACTACAGGACCGGCCAAAGAACTACCCGTCGCGACTCGGTACGGCGCGAAGCCACAGGCCGTCGCACCGGCGGTGTGGGAACAGCCCGTGCATGTCCCTCGGTCCGGGAACATCCACGTCCCGCCCGCGACGTCCCAGGGGCGCGCCGTGACGATCTGGGTGGACGACGAGGGGACGCCCGCCCGGCCCCCGGGCGGCGCTGCGGACCGAGCCGTCACCTCTCAGCCTTCGCGGCCCGCACCGACCACGCGGCGCTCCGCGACATCGGGGTGTTCTCGAATCCGCTGCTGCTCGCCGGCATCGCCTTCGAGCTCGCGTTCACCGCCGCCCTCGTCTACGCGCCCCCGCTCCAGCACCTCTTCGGCACGGCCGCCCTCCCTCTGGACGTCGTCCTGCTCATCGCGACCTTCCCGGTCCTGGTGTGGGGCACGGACGAGCTGAGGCGCGCCAGGCGGCGCCGTCAGCTGCCGTCCGCGGCGCGCTCGGTCCCGGCGGTCTCCGTGCCGCCCTGGTCGAGGCGGAAGGGCGGGTAGGCGTCCGTCATGAGGCTCGCGTACGCGGCGACGCGAAGGACCCAGCGGTTCAGTCCGACGATCAGGACGAACAGGTCGCGCGGATAGCGCTCGGTGAAGGCGAGGGCGAAGGCCGCGATGATCGTGAGCAGGGTGATCAGGCCGCCGCTCCACCATCCTGCATGCATGCCGCTGGTGAAGAAGGCGATCACGAGGTAGTGGGGTATGGCGAGCAGCCACCACTTGACCAGGACCAGCGAGCGCGAGAGGCGCTCCGGGTAGGCGATGTCGAGCCGGGCGGGGTAGTCGGGCTCCGGGCCCAGGCTGAAGGGCGGGTAGCGGTCGGTACCGAGGGCGCCGTACGAGTAGTAGGACACGCGCCAGGACCAGCGGAGCACGCCGAGGTTGAAGTCGAACAGGCCCCGTGGGAAGCGCTCGGTGAACAGGATGGCGAAGAACGCGATCACTGTGACGACGAGGAAGGCGATCCAGAGGAAGAACAGCACGATCCAGTGGGGGATCACCAGGATCCATTTCACCAGCCACAGCCAGCGGGACAGCCGGCTGTCGAGTTCGGCCTTCACCGTCACCGGAGGGTGAGGGGCGCGTTGTATGTCCATGATCGTCACTTCCTCGGCAGATCGTCGTCTTCGTACGTGAGCCGGTCGACGACCCCCACGACACCGTCGACGCTGTTGCAGAGCCTGAGGAGCACCGGCACGAGGCTGCGGCGACGCACCATGCCACTGAGGGTGACCCGGCCGTCCACTACCTCAACCGACAGGGCGGACGGGCTCAGCCCCAGGGTGTGGGTGACGACGTCTTCGACGATCTCCTCCTGGATCGCCCGGTCCCTGCGCAGAAACAGCTGGACGAGGTCGCTGCGGCTGAGGACGCCCACGAGCTGCCCTTCGTCGTCGACCACGGGCAGGCGCTTGACCCCGGACCGGTCCATCACACGGGCGGCCCGCACCACGCTCCACTCAGGTCGGGCGACGACGGCGGGACTCGACATGAGCGCGCCCGCGGTGTCGAGCCCGGCCCCGGCGGCACGGCGGCGTACCAGGTCCGCCTCCGAGACAACGCCCAGAGGCCGCTTCGACTCGTCCACCACGCACACCGCGGTGATGTCGAACTCGTCCAGGAGCCGGGCGATCTCCTTGAACGCCGTGCCCGGGACGACGCTGACCGCCGTGGGTGTCATCAGATCCGCGACGCTGCGGTGCCTCATTGCCCGTCACCTTCCAACATCTGCGCCTCGATCCGGTGTCGTACGACTGCCGTCAAGGCCGCCAGTCGCGTTGACACCGTAGGCAGCGGTGGCACTGGGTGCCCGATACTCCTGGCCTCTTCCGGCAGCGCCGCGATGTCGGCCTCGAAGCGGGCTCGGGGTGCGGCCAGGGTGTCGGGCGGCTCCGTACGCAGCCCGCCGCGCATCACGGTCCGCAGCAAAGGCTCCGTGCCCTCAGGAGACTCCTCCTTCGCCAGGCCGATGACGTCCCGCAGGCCGGGGCCGCGGAAGACCTGCTTCGGGCTGGGAGCCGTCTCCTTCGCGGACGAGAGCTTCATAACGGGCCGTCCGTCGTACTCGACCAGCTTGTACGCCGCGTCCAGGTACGGGGCGTCGGCGGCCGTGCCAACCCTGGTCCCCACGGCGGACACGTCGATCGGCGCCCCCTTCCGTACGAGCCGGTCGACGCCGTATTCGTCCAGACCGCCGCTTGCGATGATCTCCACGTCCCTCAGCCCCGCCTCGTCGAGTGCGGTACGGGCCCGGCGGGCCGGCGCGCCCAGGTCTCCGCTGTCGAGGCGGATCCCGCACCCCGGGCCCAGCCCGAGGTCCTTGAGCACGCGCGCCGCCGTCGCGACACCACGGTCGGTGTCGAAGGTGTCGACCAGGAAGGTCACCGGGCCGGGATGGGTGCGTGCGAAGGCACGGAACGCCTGCTCCTCGGAGGCGAAGGGCTCGACGTACGAGTGGGCCATCGTGCCGGCGGCCGGGATGCCGTACCGGCGCGCGGCGGCGACGTTGCTGGTACCGGCGAAGCCGACCAGGCCGCACAGGCGCGCCGCCTGCATGCCCGCCTCGGCTCCGTGGGTCCGGCGCAGCGAGAAGTCCACCAGGGGCCGCCCGGCGGCGGCGAGCACACACCGGGCCGCCTTGGGCGCGACGGCCGTCTGATGGCAGAGGAGGGACAGCAAGTAGGTCTCCACGAGCTGTGCCTGTGGCAGCGGCGCGGTGACCTCCAGGAGCGGCTCACCGGCGAGGACGAGCCGTCCTTCGGGCACGGCGCGGACCTGCCCGTCGAACGACAGCCCCTGCAGCGGTTCGAGGTCCTCGACCGGCCGCCGCAGCGCCTCGGCGAGCCCCTTGACGTCGGAAGCGCCCACCCGGAAGCGGGAGAGGTAGCCGAGGGCGGGTTCCAGTCCTGCGGCGGCGAGGAACCCGCGCCCCGGCGGAAGGTCACGGACGAAGAGGCTGAACGTCGCCGGTGCCTGCATGCCCTCCCGCAGGTACGAGAGCGCCATAGTGACCTCGTACAGGTCGGTGGCAGTCACCTCGGACATGGCTACGTCCCGGCCTGGGCGGTGAGCTCGCACCGTACATCCACCACGCCTTCGACGGTCCGCGCCAGGCGTGCCGCGAGTGGGATGAGCGCGCTGTCGCGGACCTCGCCGGACACGGTGACGACACCGGCGTCGACACGGACGTCGACCTGGTGGTGGGAAAGCGGGAACAGGTGCTCGATGACGTCTCGGCGCACCTCGGCGGCGAGTTCGTCGTCGGAGCGGAGGAAGACCTTGAGCAGGTCGGACCGGCTCACGATCCCCTGGATCGTCCCGCTCGCGTCGACGACCGGCAGCCGCTTGACGCGATGGGCGGCCATGAGGCGGGCGGCCTGAGGCAGAGATGCCTCTGGGGTAACGGTGACGGCGGGTGAGGTCATCAGGTCCTCGGCCCGTCGGGACCCGGCCTTGGCAGTGGCGTCGAGCCGCCGCATCTGTTCGACGAGGCCGAGGCGGTGGTCGTGGAACTCCTCCTTGAGGAGCAGATCCGCCTCGGAGACCACTCCGACGACGCGGCCCTCGCCCTCCACCACGGGCACGGCGGTCACCTTCCACCGCTCCATGGCGGCGACGATCTCCTTGAACTCCGCGCCGGGCAGAACGGCGACGACCTTTTTGGTCATCACGTCGGCGACGGTGAACGGATGGGACGTCATGGCTCTCTCCTCACCGGGCGTAGGCCAGGGGTTCCGCGCCGACGCGCGGCATGAGGTCGTCGCGTGTGCCCGCGGGGAAGCTGACCGGGTGCGCGTGCTCCAGGAGCTGGTCGCGTGCCTCGGGAGTGTGTTCGTTCAGCAGCGTCCGCGCAGTGCTCATGGTGTCCTCCAGCCCTACCTCCACAGGCTCCCGCCCGGCGGCCGGCCACGGGGAGGGCCACGCAGGGCACACCGGGGGGCCGAAGGGCCCCCGTCAGCGGACCAGGACGGCCTCCCCGGAGCGGGGCACGACGGCCGTCCAGCCCAGTTCGCGGTCGATGCGGTCGCGCAGCGCCTCGGAAGCGGCCGGTTCGCCGTGGACGAGGCAGGTGGTGTGCGGGGGAGGGGCGCCGCGCAGCCAGTCGATGATCTGTCCGGCGTCGGCGTGTGCCGAGAAGTGGGGAACGTCGGCGATCTCGGCCCGTACGGGCACGTACTCGCCGAAAATCTTGAGTGCCCGGGCACCGTCCACGAGGTCCCGCGCCCGGGTACCGGCTGCGGCGAAGCCGACCACGACGACCGCGTTGCGCGGGTCCGGGAGCAGCCGGCGCAGGTGGTGCAGGACGCGGCCGCCGGTGGCCATGCCGGCCGAGGAGACGATGACGGCGGGCCCCCTGACCTCGTTGATCTCGATGGACTCCTGGACTGTACGCGCGGCGAGGAACGGCGCGGGGCTCAGTGCGGCTGCTCCCTCGGCGAGGATTTCCGGCCGCAGCTCGGGGGAGCGCTCGCGTACCGCGTCCTGGTAGACGTCGAGGGCGGCCAGGGCCATGGGGCTGTCCACGTACACGGGGACTGATCGCGGTAGGACGCCCGTCTCGCGCAGCAGCGTTGGTTCGTGCAGGACAACCTCGGTGCGGTCGATCGCGAAGGCGGGGATGACGACGGTGCCGCTCCGGACGGCGGTCCGCGCGATCACGGCGGCGAACTCCGACCGGGCGGACTCCTGGTCGTGGCGGCGGTCGCCGTACGTGGACTCCATCAGCAGCACGTCGGCGCCGGAGAACGGTTCGGGCGGCAGCAGCAGTGGGTGTCCGGGCCGCCCCAGGTCCCCGGACACGGCCAGGGTGTGGCCATCCTCCAGCGTCAGGCGGGCCCACGCGGATCCCAGGATGTGCCCGCCGTGGTGGAGCGTCAGCCGGGTGCCGGACATGATCTCCACGTCCTCGCCGACCGGGACCGGGTCGAAGAACGCCAGCGTCTTCTCCACATCGGAGTCGTCGTACAGCGGCTTGGCCGGGCGGTGCTTGGACCAGCCGTGCTCATCGGCGTGCCGGACGGCCTCCATCTGGAGCCGGGCGCTGTCACGCAGCACGATTCCGGCGAGCCGGGCCGTGTTGGCGCTGGTGAGGATCGGTCCGCGGAAGCCCTGCCGGACCAGGCGGGGCAGGTAGCCGCAGTGGTCCAGATGGGCATGTGTGACGACCACGGCGTCGACGTCCGCGGCGTCGCGGGCGAACCGTTCCCAGTTGCGGCGCCGCAAGGTCGCGAAACCCTGGAAGAGACCGCAGTCGAGGAGGATCCGCGCATGGTCGCTCTCGACCGGGAACTTGCTTCCGGTGACCGTTCCCACGCCGCCCAGGAAACTGAGCAGTGCGGGTCGCGGAGCGGTGGGAGCGGTGTTCGGGGCTGCCTCGGACACGGTCAGCCCTCCTTCGGAGTGGACCGGTCTCCACCTTCGCATCCGGACCGGCCGGGACCGGAGGGTCCGAGCGGCCCCTTTCGGGGGCCGACCGGCTCATGTGCCGTCCGGGGGCTCCGGGGAGCCTGGTGGACGAGGGCCGCAGCGACGCGCGACAGGAAGCAGGTGGGCGCCATGAAGGCACTCGTCTTCCAGGGACCGGGGCGGATCGCCTGGCAGGACGTACCCGACCCGGGCATCGAGGACCCCGCCGATGCGATCGTCAGGGTCGACGTCGTCACCATATGCGGCACGGACCTGCACATCCTCAAGGGGGACGTGCCGGAGGTGACGCCCGGCCGGGTCCTCGGACACGAGGCGGTGGGCACCGTGGTCGAGACCGGAGGCGACGTCCGCACGGTGCGGCCGGGAGACCGCGTCCTGGTCTCCTGCATCTCCGCATGCGGCAGGTGCCGCTTCTGCCGCGAGAACCGTTATGGGCAGTGCCGTGGCGGAGGTGGCTGGATCCTGGGCCACACCGTCGACGGCACGCAGGCCGAGTACGTCCGTGTGCCCTTCGCCGACCTGTCCGTCCACGCGCTGCCGGACACCATCGACGGCTCCGACGCGGTCCTGCTCGCCGACATCTTCCCCACGTCCTACGAGGTCGGGGTCCTGAACGGTGCCGTGCGCCCCGCCGACACGGTGGTCGTCGTCGGCGCGGGCCCCATCGGTCTCGCCGCCATCGCCACCGCCGGCTTCTACAGTCCGGGCCGGATCGTCGCCGTCGACCTGGCCGAGTCGCGGCTGGCCGCCGCCCGTGCCCTCGGCGCGGACGCCACCGTGAATGCCGAGGAAGGCCCCGAACAGCTCGTCGCGGATCTGACCGACGGCCTCGGCGCCGACGTCGTCATGGAGGCCGTCGGCGTCCCGGAGGCGTTCGAGATGTGCACCCGGATGGTCCGACCAGGCGGCAGAGTCGCCAACATCGGAGTCCACGGCAAGCCGGCGGTCCTCCATCTCGAAGACCTGTGGATCAAGGACGTCACGATCACCACCGGGCTGGTGGACACCTCGTCCACACCCATGCTGCTGCGCATGATGGCCGCCGGGCGATTGCCGGCGGCGGAACTGGTCACCCACCGGTTCGAGCTGGGGCAGATGGAGGAGGCGTACGAGGTCTTCGGCCGGGCGGCCGAGACCGGCGCCTTGAAGGTCGCGCTGGGCGGCCCGCCGCACACGGTCGTCAGCCTCCCCGACGCGCCGGTAGCTTGATGAAGGGCCGAGGCTCGCTCTCTCGGCCGCCGGACGGTGTCGTCCTCGACACCGACGGCGTACTGCTCGACTCCGCCGTCGTGCACGCGGCGGCGTGGAAGATCGCGTTCGACGCCTGCCTCGGCCAACTGGCGCCCGACAGCGGGATACAGCCGCCCTTCGACGCGGACGCCGAGTACCGCCGGCTCGTCGACGGCAGGACCCGGTACGACGGAGCCGCCGCCTTCCTCACCGCCCGCGGCATTCACCTCCCACCGGGAGATCCGCACGACGCGCCCGGACGCGGCACGGTCTGGGCCGTCGCGGCACACAAGGAACAGGAGTTCGTCGATCTGCTGCGTACGGAAGGCGTCACGGCCTTCGCCGACGCCCGGCCGGCTCTCGCGGCCCTGCGCACGGCGGGAGTCCCGTGCGCCGCCGTGTCTGCCTCCCGGCACGCCCGGGCACTGATCCGTGCCGCTGGGCTCGCCGGTCTCCTCACCGAGATCGTGGACGGCGAGGACGCCGCCCGGCTCGGCCTCGCCGGCAAGCCGGATCCCGCGCTCTTCCTGCGGGCGGCGGCCCTCCTCGGCACGCACCCGCGGGAGACCGCGGTCGCCGAGGACGCTCTCGCCGGAGTCGAGGCAGCGCGTCGCGGCGGTTTCGGTCTCGTCGTCGGCGTCGACCGCACGACGCTGCGACGCACCGCCGCCCTCCTGCGAGAGCAGGGTGCCGACCTGGTGGTTCCCGATCTCACGACGCTGGTCCGGAGCGTGTGGGGTGAGCGCGGATGACCACCGGCTGGACGTGGAGTTACGACCGGTACGACCCGGAGCGCGAGCCGCTGGTCGAAGCGCTCTGCACCCTCGGCAACGGCCGGTTCGCCACCCGCGGCTCCGCTCCCGAGTGCCCCGCCGGAGGCGCGCACTATCCGGGTACCTATCTGGCCGGCTGCTACGACCGGCTCACCTCGGTCGTCGCCGGCGAACGGGTCGACAACGAGGACCTCGTCAACCTTCCGAACTGGACACTTCTGCGCTACCGCCGCCTGCCGGACGACGGGCCGGCCGGCGACTGGCTGACGCCCGACGCCGGGGAGCTGCGCCACTACGACGTCCGTCTGGACCTGCGTGCGGGCGTGCTCACCCGGCGCTTGTTCTTCGAGGACACCCACGGGCGGGGCCTGCGCGTCAGCCACATCCGCGTCGTGCACATGGGAGACTCCGGTCTTGCTGCCCAGTGCACCCTGTTCCGCGCCTACGGTTGGAGCGGCTCCGTCGAGGTGCAGTCCGTCCTCGACGGCACCGTCGCCAACGCCGGAGTGGAACGCTACCGGCACCTTGACGGGCGTCATCTCACGGACCACCGGACCGGATTCGCGCCCGACGGTGTCTCCTGGATCTCCTGCCGTACCGTCGACCCGGGCATCAGCATCGCCATGGCGGTGCGCACAGTCACCCGCCCCACGCGGCCCGCGCGGGAGGAGGCCACCAGTACCGGCACCGTGCAGACGTACCACCTGCCGGTCGTTCCCCGCCGCTCGGCGATGGTCGTGAAGACTCTGGCACTGCACACCTCGATGGACTGGCCCGCAGTCGACCCGCTCTCGGCAGCCACCGACGTGATCGCCCGTGCTCCTTCCTTCCCGCAGCTGCTCTCCACCCACAAGGCGGCCTGGCAGCGAGTCTGGGAGCAGGGTGAGTTGCACGTGCCCGGGGAGGCGGGCCGCATCCTGCGGCTGCACGTGTTCCACCTGCTGCAGACGCTCTCCCCGCACACGGCGGACCTCGACGTGGGCGTGCCCGCTCGCGGGCTGCACGGTGAGGCGTACCGGGGGCACGTCTTCTGGGACGAGCTCTTCGTCCTGCCCTACCTCGACCTCCACTTCCCCGAAGTGGCCCGCGCGTTGCTCATGTACCGGCACCGTCGACTGCCGGCCGCCCGCAAGGCCGCCCGCCTCGTCGATCAGCAAGGGGCCATGTATCCATGGCAGAGCGCGAGTTCGGGCCGCGAGGAGACACAGGCCCTGCACCTCAACCCCCGCTCCGGGCGCTGGCTGCCCGACCACTCCAGGCTCCAGCGCCATGTGGGCTCGGCCGTCGTGTACAACGTCTGGCGGTATGCGCAGTCCACCGGCGACCGCGGATTCCTCCACGCCGCCGGAGCGGAGATCCTCCTTGAGGTCGCCCGCTACTGGTCCGGGGCCGCCACCTTCGACCCGGCGCTCGGCCGCTACCGCGTCCGCGGGGTCATGGGACCGGACGAGTACCACGACGCCTATCCCGCTGCCACGAGCCCGGGCATCGACGACAACGCCTACACCAACGCGACCGCCGCCTGGGTGCTCGCCCGGGGCCTCGACCTGCTCGGCGAACTGCCGGCGGCCCGACGCTCGGAACTGTCGGAGCAACTGTCGCTGGACGCCGGCGAGATCGCTCGCTGGGAGGACGTCTCCCGCCGCCTGTACGTGCCGTTCCACCAGGGCGTGGTGAGCCAGTTCGAGGGATACGGAGACCTGGCGGAGCTCGACTGGGAGGCGTACCGGGCCCGGTACGGCGACATCCGCAGACTCGACCGGATCCTGGAGGCCGAGGGCGACACGGTCAACCGCTACCAGGCGTCGAAGCAGGCCGACACCCTCATGCTGGGCTACCTCTTCCGGCTCGACGAGTTGTACAGCCTGTTCGGTCGGCTGGGCTACGGGCTGGACGACGAGACGTGGCGTGCGACCGTCTCGTACTACCTGCGCCGCACCAGCCACGGCTCGACGCTCAGCAGTCTCGTCCACGGCTGGGTGCTGGCCCGGCAGAAAGGCGCTGAAGCCTGGCGCTACTGCGAGGAGGCGCTGCTCGCCGACGTGGCCGATGTCCAGGGCGGCACGACCGGCGAGGGCATCCATCTCGGCGCGATGGCCGGCACGATCGACCTCGTCGAACGCGGGATCACCGGCCTGGCAACGGGACCGGAAGGGCTTCGGGTGGCTCCGGTGCCGCTGGCGGAGATCCCCCGGTTCGCCTTCACCCTGTGCGTCGGCCGCCATCGAGGGGTGCGCCTGCGGATGCTTCCCGGTCGGCTGGCCATCCGGGTCCCCGCCTCGCCCGAGGGCCCGCTCGCCGTCGTCCTCCCCGGCGACCGGCGGGTCACTGTCGCACCCGGACAGGAGCGTTGGTTCCGTCTGTAAGAAGTGGCTCCGTCGGTGAGAAGCGGTTCAGTCGAAGGCGAGCACCTCGGAGACGGGACGGCGCGGTGTGGCCCGACCCTGGGGGCCGTAGCCCAGGCGGATCACCATGTGAACGAAGCTGACCCCCGAGCCGGGATCGCTTGCTTCGGAACGGAGTTCGGGCCATTCCAGCGGTTGGGACATCAGGGAGGTGGCAAGGCCGTCGAGGGTGGCCTGCAGGAGGACCCGCTGCAGGGCCTGGCCGGCCTTCAACCATTCCTCCCGGGTGTCCTCGACTGTGCCGAGCAGTGCGATCTGAGGATTCTTCTCGAAGCGTGCCGAGGTGCGGGCGGGAACCTGTCGGGGGGCGCCGAAGTCCCTGACGGGGGAGGTCACGTCGTACTGCCTCGGGCCGAAGGCGTACGAGGGGATGCCCTCGGTGCCGGGGCCTTCCCCACCCGCACCGGTGCGTGTCCAGGCGGCGATCTCCGCGCGTACGGCCTCGTCCGCCGCCTCGAACAGCTCAGAGGCGTGGACGAGACCCATGACGGTGTCGGTGTGCCACGCTCCCGGTACGACGAGTCGGCAGCCCTCGACGAGGGCCGCGGCACGGAGTCCGTCGATCACTTCGGAGGGGATCCGTTCTTCGGTGAAGGGGAAGCGGCTGGTGTGCCGACGCGACAGGGCGGCATGGAGTATGCCCAGTTCGCTGTCGGCGTCGTCGGGACCGTCGAACCGTACGTCGGCGAGGTGCCAGGGATCGTTCGGGGAGGGCAGCAGCCGGACCACGGGATGCAGGGCCCGGTGCGCGGCGGCGACCCGCAGACCGAACAGGGCGGCGCCGCAGCCGAGGTGGAGGGACCGGTGGTCGGGGTCACCGCGCGGCATGCCGCGCAGCGGGTCGCCGTGCAGTTCGACGACCCCGGTGCCCGTCGTGCAGACGAACTTCCAGGGCTGTGCGTTGTGCATCGAGGGAGCCGTGACGGCGTCTTCGATCAGCGACGTCACGAGTGGTCGGGTCAGCGCGGTGGTAGACACGGTTCGTCCTGTCTGAGGTGGGTCACCAAGAGATGTCGTGCGGAGTCCGGGTGGCGGATGTGAGATGTGTGTCGTCTTCGTGGAAGGACAGCCGGTCCACGACGGCGACGACGCCGTCCACGCGCTCGGCGAGTCCGACGAGCATCAGGGCCTGACTCCGCCACCGGACGCGGCCCCCCAGCGTCACCACGCCGTCGAGGGCGTGCACGTCCACCGCATCCCCGGGCAGGCCCATGGCATCCGCGAGGACGTCCTCACGGATGCGGCGCCGTATCTCCGAGTCCGGGCGCAGGTAGACACAGAGCAGATCGCGGCGGGTCACGATGCCTACCAGTCGTTCCTCCTCGTCGACCACGGGAAGACGCTCGACTCCGCGGCGCACCATCAGCCGTGCCGCGTCCGCCACCGTCTCCTCGGCGTGAACCGTGACCGCCGGCGTGGTCATCAGGTCCCGCGCAGTCAGCTCGTGGCGGGCCAGGAGGTCGCTCTCGGAGACGACTCCGACGACATGGTCGTCCTCGTCCAGGACGGGGACCCCGCTGATGTCGTGCTCGGCGAACATCTTCGCCACCTCCTTGAACGGGGTCGCGGGGACGGCGGAGACCACGTCGTCGGTCATCAGACCGCCGACCTTCATGTGCTTCATCGCCGCGCCTCCTGTTCGAGGGTTCGGACGGTGCTGTCCCGCATCACCACCCTCCGACAAGCGCTCGGGGTCGGCGAGGGCCGAATGGTCCACCCTCAGGACCGAACGGGCTCGTCACCGCCGCGTCCGCGCCCTGCCCGACCGGGGGCGGGACCTTTGGTCCCGTTCATTGCCCCCAGCGGCCCTGCGGTCATCGGGACCAGCTGCCAGGGTGGAAGGAGGTCCCTCGGACCCTGCGAGGAGGAGCCATGAGCGCAGCCACAACCGGTCCTGGTCTGGGCAGGGTCGTCGTCGGCGTCGACGGATCACCGTCCGCACGCACGGCGGTGATGTGGGCGGCAGCGGAGGCGGCCCTGCGGGGCAGTACTCTCTGCCTCGTTCATGCGGCGGACACGGACGCACCGGTCCCGTTTCTGTCCGAGGCGGAGGTCGTCGGGAGCCGGCAAGCGGGGCGGGAGCTGCTCGACCGGACCGCCGAGGCGATCACGGAGCGCCATCCCGAGCTGGCGGTCGTCACGGAACTCACGGATGGCCCAGCGCCCGGCAGCCTGCGACGAGCCGCCGCCCTGACCGGCACGATCGTCGTCGGACACCGGGGCCTCGGCGGGTTCTCCTCGCTGTTGCTCGGATCGGTCGGTCTTGAGGTCGCGGCCGGCGCCACCACGCCCATGGCCTGGGCTGCGGACGAGGCTCACCTGCGAGGAGCGGGACTGCGCCTGGTGGTCGCGCTACCACCGCAGCACGACACCCAGCACGTCGACGACACTCCTCGTCACCTGGCGCAGCAGCAGGCCGGCACGGAAGCTCTGGGTACCGCGCTCGCCTGGGCGCACGCCCGGCACCCGGGCGTCCAGTCCACCTCCGCCCTTCTCGACGGGTTCCCGGCAGGAGTCCTGGCCGGCCTGTCACACGAGGCCGACATGATCGTGCTGGGCTCCCGGCATCTGAGTCGTACCGAGGAGTTCCTTAGCTCCGGTTCCCTCGTCGTTCCGGTCACCGCGAAGGCGCACTGCCCGGTGGCCGTCGTGGGCGACGCGGAACACGTCACGCAGGAGACGCCCTACCTCGTTGCCGGTGTCGACGGCAGCGAGTCCTCACGAGCAGCCCTGGCCTGGGCTTTCGAGGAAGCGGACCTCCGGCGCTGCGCACTGCGTGCCGTCGCCGTCTGGCAGCCACCTGTCTTCTCCCTGCACGGTGCTGACACGCTGTTCCACGCCGAGCGCCGCCTGCTCTCGGAATCCACCGCGGGCTGGGCGGAGAAGTATCCCGACGTCCGGCTCACCCACGAGGTTCCCATCGGCTCCCCCGTAGAGATCCTCGCGGACGCAGCCGAGCACGCCCTTGCCGTCGTCGTCGGCCGTCGAGGCCGGGGCGGATACACCGATGCGCGTCGGATCCGTCGTCCACGGGCTGCTGCACCGGGCCCACTGCCCGGTGATCACCGTCCCTGCCGGGTGAGCGAGCCATGACGGCGTCGGCAGCGGACCGGGCACCTGCACCGGTGCGGGAGACGACGGGACTCACCCAGGAGGAGGCCGCCCGGCGGCTCGCCGACGCAGGCCCCAACGAGGTGACCGCGAGAAAGCCCGTACGGCTCCACAAGCGTGTCCTGGCCCAGCTGACCGACCCGCTGATCATGGTGCTCCTGGGGGCCGTCGTACTGACCCTCGCGATCGGCGACCATCCCGACGCGATCGTCATCGGACTGGTCGTCCTCGTGAACACGACCGTCGGCGTGGCGCAGGAGATCCGGGCGGACAACGCCGTCGCCGCCCTCTCGGCCCTCACCGCGCCGCACGCGCGCGTGCGGCGCGGCGGCGCCGTCTGCGACCTCCCGGCGGCGTCGATCGTCCCGGGTGACGTCCTTGTGGTCGGTGAGGGAGACATCGTCGCCGCCGACGCCGAGCTCGCCGAGGCGTCCGCCTTACTGGTGGACGAGTCCATGCTCACGGGGGAGTCCGTGCCGGTCGACAAGGACGCCGGTGCGACGCTGAGCGGGGGCACGGTCGTCGTCCGGGGCCGGGGTGTGGCCGTAGTCACGGCGACGGGGGCGTCCAGCGCGCTCGGCCGCATCGCGGCTCTTCTCGACGAACGTCGCGAGCCGACCCCGCTGCAGCGCCGACTCGCTGCCCTCGGACGCGTCCTTGCGGCCGTGACGCTCGCGCTGTGCGTCCTGGTCTTCGCCCTCGGCCTGGTGCGGGGGATCCCGCTCGGCACGATGGCCGTCACCGCCATCAGCCTGGCCGTGGCGGCGGTCCCCGAGTCCCTTCCCGCCGTGGTCACCCTGGCCCTCGCTCTCGGGGCTCGGCGCATGGTCGCCCGGCACGCCCTGGTGCGGCGGCTGCCGGCGGTGGAGACGCTCGGCTCGGTGTCCGTCCTCGCCACCGACAAGACCGGCACCCTGACCGAGGGCCGCATGGTCGTTCAGCACGTCTGGACACCGCGGGTGAGCGCCGAGCTCACGGGTGTGGGGTACGAGCCCGAGGGTGACGCCCTTGTCGCCGGGAGGCCGGCGGAGGCGCACGAGCTCGAGCCGCTGCGCGAGCTGCTGACGGTGACCGCCCTCTGCAACGACGCCACGCTGCGCCCGTCGGACGCCGAGGCGTCCGACGGGCGCTGGGCGGCGCTGGGCGACCCCATGGAAGCGGCTCTGCTCACGGCCGCGGCCAAGACGGGCTGCCCGGAGCCGGCGGAGCTGTCGGTGACCCGCCCCCGGGTCGGAGAAGCGCCCTTCGACAGCCTCCGCAGACGCATGACCACACTCCACAAGAATGACGGAGACGGATTGCTCGTCTGCCTGAAGGGCGCCCCCGAAGCCGTACTCGACCCGGCCGTCCTGCACGCTTCTCCGGACGTGCTCGCGCGGGCCCGCGAGGAGGCAGCGCACCTGGCCGCGCGGGGATACCGCGTGCTCGCCGTGGCATCGGGCGTACGGGACGACCTGCCGAGTCCGGTCGCCGCGGCGGAGTCGGGCCTCGCGCTCCTTGGCCTCGTTGCGCTGAGCGACCCGCCGAAGCCGCGTGCCGCCGCGACCCTCGCCTCCTGCCGGGCGGCCGGCATCACCCCGATCCTGATCACCGGTGACCACCCTGCGACGGCGAGGGCTGTGGCGTCCCACGTTGCTCTCGTGGGCGAAGGGGATGAGACGGACGGCGACGTCGTCACGGGAGCGGACGTGGCCGCTGGACGGGTCCCTGACCTCACCTCGGTCCGGGTCTTCGCCCGGACCGATCCCCAGCAGAAGCTGGACATCGTCGAAGCGTGGCGTGCCCGGGGAGCGGTCACCGCCATGACCGGCGACGGCGTCAACGACGGCCCCGCCCTGCACCGTGCCGACATCGGCGTCGCCATGGGCGCGCGCGGCACGGAGGTCGCGCGCCAGGCCGCCGACCTCGTCCTCACCGACGACGAGCTCTCGACGGTCGTGGCGGCCGTCGACGAGGGACGGCGTGTATACGACAACATCCGACGCTTCCTCGTCTACGGGATGGCCGGCGGCGCGGCCGAGATCCTCGTCATGCTGATCGGCCCGCTGCTCGGGCTGCCTCTGCCGCTGCGTGCGGGGCAGATCCTCTGGATCAACCTCCTCACGCACGGCCTCACCGGCGTCGCCATGGGCGCCGAACCGGCCTCCCCGGGAGCGATGCGACGACCGCCACGCCCGCCGGGCCAGCACATCCTCGGCGGCGGCGCCTGGCAGCGCCTGCTCGTCCTCGCCGCCGTCGTCACGGCAGCCTCTCTCGGCGCGGGACTCGCCGCCCAGGCGCTGGACCTGGCCTGGCAGAGCGTCCTCTTCCTCGCTCTCCTCGCCGCCCAGCTCGGCGCCGTCCTGGGGCTCCGTGCCCGGCTGCTGACCCGGAAGAACCCATTCCTCCCCCTGGCCGTCCTCGCCTCCGCCCTCCTGGCCGCGGCAGCGCTGTACGTACCCTTCCTGAGCGGGGTCCTGGAGACGGAACCGCTCGGCTGGGTGGGCATCGGCATGGCCGTCGCCTGTGCGCCCGCAGGATTCCTCGCCGCACGACTCGTCCGGACCGCCTTCCGGGGAACGAGCCCGACAGGAACCGTCGGAGCACAGGGACTACCGTGAAGATCAGGTGCCACGGGTGCCGCCCATGCGCCTGACGCGACCGGAGGTCTTGATGGCCCAGGAGGACACCGAACCCTCGGACACGCGGACGCCACGGCTGAGACTGGACGAACTGCTCGACGAACTTCAGGCACGTATCGACGAGGTGCGGGGCACGAGGGACCGGTTGAACGGGCTCCTCGAGGCCGTCATGTCCGTGGGCCGGGAACTGGACCTGCCCCAGGTCCTGCGGGGCATCGTGGAGGCCGCCGTCACCCTCGTGGACGCCGAATACGGGGCCTTGGGCGTCATCGGCGAGGACCAGAAGCTCGCCGAGTTCGTCCCCGTCGGCATCGACGACGACGTTCGGGAGCGGATCGGGCATCTGCCCTCCGGCCACGGCATCCTCGGTGAACTGATCCGCAACCCCCAGCCGCTGCGCCTGTCCGAGCTGTCCGAGCACTCCGCCTCGTACGGCTTCCCGCCGCACCACCCGCCGATGCACACGTTCCTCGGCGTCCCGATCCGCGTCCGCGACGAGGTGTTCGGAAACCTCTACCTCACCGAGAAGCGGGGCGGGGCGGACTTCGACGCCGAGGACGAGGCCGTCGTCACGACCCTGGCCGTCGCGGCGGGCATCGCCATCGAGAACGCCCGCCTCTACGAGGAGGGCCGGCTGCGCCAGCGCTGGCTGGCCGCGAGTGCCGACCTCACCAGCGCCCTGCTGTCGGGCTCGGCGGAAACCCTGGTGCTCGACCGGATGCTGGAGCAGGCCGTGGACATCGCGGACGCCGACATGGGGGTCTTCTACCTGGTGGGCACGGAGGGCGAGCTACGGGGGTCACTGGCGCGCGGTGCGGGGGCTGACGCGCACCGGGGCGTCGTCCTGCCGAGCAGTGAGGGAACTCTGGCCGCCGCCGCCCTGGAGGAGGACGGCCTGATCATGCTGGCGGACGTGGAGAGCGACGAGCGGGTGACGGTGCAGCCGGAGCGTTGGAGGGGGTTTGGCCCGGCTGTGGCGGTGACGGTCGGTACGAAGGAGCGGCTGAGCGGCGTACTGATCCTCGCTCGGCGTAGTGGTCGGTCCCCTTTCGTGGGCGCCGAGATCGCCGCTCTCCCCGCATTCGCGGGGCAGGCGGCACTGGCGCTCGAACTGGCCGACCGACGCCGTGACGCCGAGCAGGTGGTTCTTCTGGAGGACCGCGACCGGATTGCCCGCGACCTGCACGATCTGGCGATTCAGCGCCTGTTCGCCACGGGGATGACGCTTCAGAGCGCCCGGCGCTTCGTCGAGCACCCGGAAGCGGTAGACCGGCTGGCCCGGGCCATCGACGACCTGGACGCCACCATCAAGATCATCCGGTCGACCATTTTCGGCCTCCGGGACCACGAGACCTTCGGGACGGCACCGAAGCTGAGGAGCCGCGTTTTCAAAGCAGTCGACTCGGCCACGTCGATGCTGGGGTTTACCCCCGCCCTGCGCATGGAGGGCTTGCTCGACACGGACGTGCCTTCCGAGGTGGCCGATGAGGTCGTCGCGGTGATCGGTGAAGCGCTCACCAATGTGGCCCGGCATGCTCGGGCCCGCGGGGCGGAGGTGACGGTTCTCGCGGACGAAGGCGTACTGGCCGTGGCAGTGAGTGACAACGGTGTAGGCCTCCCAGAGGGTCGACCTCACAGCGGTCTGCGGAACCTGTCTGAACGGGCGGAGCGCCTAGGCGGTTCCCTGTCCGTCTTCGCACGGGCGGAACCCCGCAGTGGCACCGTGCTCGAGTGGCGTGTCCCCCTGGCCGCTGACCGGAAGTGAGGCGCTACCCCTGCTCGGCGTCGTGTTCGTGGACCTGTGCGGCGATCACGGCCGCCTGCACACGCCGTTCCACGCCCAGCTTGCCCAGCAGTCGTGAGATGTGGTTCTTGACCGTTTTCTCGGACAGGTAGAGCTGCTTCGCGATCTGCCGGTTGGTGAGGCCCTCGCCGATCAGGTCGAGCACGGACCGCTCCCGCTCGGACAGCGCCGAGAGCCGCTCGTCCTCCGGTGGCTTCGCCGTCTCCGGGTCCCGCAGCGAGTGCATCAGCCGGGCGGTGGTGGCCGGGTCCAGCATCGACTGCCCGGTGGCCACGGTCCGCACCGCCGACACGAGGTCGGACCCCTTGATCTGCTTGAGCACGTACCCGGAGGCGCCGGCCATGATCGCGTCGAGGAGCGCGTCCTCGTCGTCGAACGACGTCAGCATCAGGCAGGCCAGCTCGGGCATCCGGGAGCGCAGCTCCCGGCACACGGAGATGCCGTCGCCGTCGGGCAGCCGTACGTCAAGCACCGCTACGTCCGGCCGGAGCGCGGGCCCCCTGGCCAGCGCCTGCTCGGCCGTCGACGCCTCGCCGACCACCTCCATGTCGGGCTCGTCGTCGATCAGGTCATGAAGGCCCCGGCGGACGACCTCATGATCATCGACGAGGAACACCCGCGTGGGTACGGCAGCTGTCGGCAGATCGTTCATGGCGACCCCTGTGATCGGTCGGGTGGGTACCCGCCCCCTCACAAGGATTGTCCGTCATGGAGCGTCTCAAGGGGCACCGAGATCCATCCGGACGTCGACGACGCCCTCCGCGGCCCGCACGGCGCGGGCGACCAGCGGCACCAGCGACCTGTCGGAGAGCGACCCCCGGATCGTGGCCACACCGTCCGCGACCATGACATCGAGCCCAGCGGGGGAGGCCGGCTCGCCGAGCACGGAGTGGCGGATGTCCTCCTCGATCCCGGCGTCCGTACGGAGGAACACCTTCAGCAGATCGCTCCGGCTGACCACACCCTCCAACATGCCGACGCCGTTGACCACGGGCAGGCGCTTGACCCTCCGCGTCGCCATGACCCGCGCCGCTTCGGCGAGCGTCGCGTCGGGATGGACGGTCACGGCCGGGCTGGACACGAGTTCCCCGGCCCGTACGGCTCCGGCCTTGGACGCCGCGGCGAACTCGTCCGGGAGGGGCTCGTCGGTGCGGAACTCCTCCTTCGGCAGCAGATCCGCCTCGGAGACGACCCCGATCACCCGGCCCTCACCCTCCAGGACGGGCAAGGCGCTCACCTTCCAGTGGTCCACGGTGTAGCGCCAGGCGGTCATTTCGTTCTCCCAGAGGAGTGAAGATCTACAGGCGGCTCCCGTGCGGGGCGTAGAGATCCAGCAGCCGCACACGGGCGGAGCAGAGACGGTGGGCGCGCCTCTGTCCCCGAAATCGTCCGGGGGAGGCCGAAGACGTATCCACCTTCCTCGAACGGCCGGGTCTCTTCAGGGGAGCCGCCGGGCCGGCGCACTTCAACAGCCGGTGACGTCTGTCGGTGGAGAGAGCTGCCGTGAGCGGTGGGTCAGCAGGAGTGCTCATCGGGCCTCCGCATCAGCGTCCACTCCCAGTCTGGCCGCCTTCTGTGGGGGCGAGGAGGGCCGGACGGCCCCCTTGGGGGCCTGTTCGGCCCGTGCGAGGCGTGCCCGAACCGTCTCGCCCCGGGCGGCGCGGGCGGCGCGGGCGAGCGCGGCGGCACGGCGCAAGAGGGCTGCCTTCAATGAAGTGATCAACACGGCAGTGGAGAAAGGGCACTTCGCGGAGAATCCCCTCAACGGCCTCCGGTGGAACGCTCCGGCGGTCAACGAGGAGGTTGACCCGGCTGCCGTTCCCAATCCGGCACAGGTTGCGCGGCTCCTCGCGGCAGTTGCGCAGCAGCGCGGGCGGGGCCCTCATCTGGAGGCGTTCTTCGGTTGCCTGTACTACGCGGCGATGCGGCCGGCGGAGGTCATTCACCTCCGGCTTGAGCAGTGCCATCTGCCCGAGACCGGGTGGGGCTTGCTCAACCTGTCGGGCGGTGTCGTCACCGCCGGCAAGGAGTGGACAGATGACGGCACGGTACATGAGGTGCACTCGCTCAAGCGTCGCGCAGCTACCGCGACTCGGCCTGTGCCCATCCCGCCGCAGTTCGTACATCTCCTCCGCGCACACATCGAACGCTTCGGTGTGGCGCCGGACGGTCGGCTGTTCCGGAACCAGGCCGGCAACTACGTGGACCCATCGGCCTATGGCACGACGTGGGCGCGGGCGCGGAAGTACGTGCTCACGCGCATGGAGCTCAGCTCCGGGCTGGCCAAGCGGCCCTACGATCTCAGGCACGCCGGCATCTCGTTCTGGTTGTACTCCGGTGTGGACCCTGCCGAATGCGCTCGCCGCGCGGGTCAGAGCATCGAGGTCCTCTTCCGCCACTACGCCAAGTTCCTGGACGGCGTCCGGGAGCAGGCCAACCGCCTCATCGAGCAGTCCATGGAGGAGTGGGACCGCGTGAGCCGAGGTGAGACCCCTGCGGGGTGAGCGAGAGGCGCCTGACGGGCAAAAGCCCAGGTCAGGCGCCTCTTTTTGTGCCTAGAAGAAGCCGAACTTCTTCGGGGAGTAGCTGACCAGCAGGTTCTTCGTCTGCTGGTGGTACAGGGAGAGCAGGCGGTCTGACCAGCCAAAACGGCTGATGTAAGGGCGGCCGATCGGCATTGTGGTCCGGGAATGGTCCGGATCAGGGTCCCTGGGGCAGCCACGGTGATCTCCCACCGCCCCTGCGACCGACAGCCCGCGAGCCGCGCCGCATCGGTCGGAGAGCGCGTCGGTGATGCAGGCACCTGAGTTGTGGTGGAACTTCGCGGGCCGCACGGACGAGGAGATCCGCAAGGCCCGCGAGGAGTGGATGACCAGCGACCGCTTCGGCGAGGTGAAGGGCTACGACGGCGACCGACTGGACGCCCCGGAGGTCCCGCCGACCCAGCTGAAGGCCCGGGGGAAGGTGCGCTGAGCTGGGGTGCTCTCCTCAGGGTCGATGCCCCAAGGAGGCTTGCCCGGCCACGCCTCCGGCTATCGGCGTGCCACCGGGAGGGATGGCTCTTCACTCCGGACGGCTGAAGCGGCGGGCGGCCCACAGCAGGGTCAGGCCTCCGACGGCGAGGAGCAGCCCGGCCTCCAGGAGCAGCGGGGGCTGCCGACCCGCCCATTGGATGCCGCCGACGGCAGCCTGGTCCGGGACCCGCAGGGCGATGCAGCGCCGCAGCAGGTCCACCCCGTACGCGAGCGGATTGACGGTCGCCAGGCCACGCGCCCAGCCCGGCATGGACTCCAGCGGGAAGAAGGCGCCGGAGAGGAACAGCAGGGGCATCATCAGCAGACTGAGAAGTGTGTGGAACAGCTCGGGGCTGCGCAGCGTCACCGACAGCGCCAGGGTCATGCTGGTGAGGGTGAACGAGGCCAGGAGCATGCCGCCGAGGAGCAGCAGCAGGAGCACCGGGTCGTACGGCAAGCCGACCGCGCCGGCCAGGCCGAGCAGGACGGCGCCCTGCACTGCGGCGACGAGGGTGCCGCCGGCGCAGCTGCCCAGGAGCAGGGTGGATCGGCTGACGGGGGCCATCAGGACCTCGCGCAGGTAGCCGCTCTGCCGGTCGGTGATCAGCCGGATGCCCACCATGATGGCCGGGGTCTGCACCGTCATCATGAGCATGCCGGGGAAGAGGTACGTCTGGTAGCCGGTGCCCAGTGAGGCGGCGGGGATGAGGGTGGCGAGCCCCCCGCCGAGGGCGAAGAGGTAGACCGCCGGTTGCAGCAGGACCAGCGCGGTGTGGGAGCGCTGGCAGGCCAGGCGCAGCAGATCGCGGTGGACCAGGGCGTGGATCGCCCGCAGTTCGTGTCGCAGCCGGGGTGCCCGCCCGCGTTCGGCGGCCTGGGGCGCCTGGAGGGTGAGGGCGGTCATCGGCCGCCTCCGGTCGTGGCGGGGGTGGTCGTGATGCTGCGGCCGGTGTGGTGGAAGAAGACGTCGTCGAGCGTCGGTGGGGTGGCGGAGGCGGCGTGCACGGCGATGCCGTGTGCCTCCAGCGCGGCGCACAGGCGCGGGATCCACGCGCTGCCGTCGGGCACCCGCAGCCACGTGCCGTCGGCGTCCACGGTGACGGGGCGGTCCGGCGGCGCCGCCTGGGCGACGACCTCCCCCGCCCGTCCGTCGTCGCTGGTGCGCAGCGCCACCCGGTCGTCGCCAACCTCCGCTTTGAGCCCGTGCGGCGTGCCCTGCGCGACCAGCCGGCCCCCGTCGATGATGGCGATCCGGTCGCAGTTCTCGGCCTCCTCCAGGTAGTGGGTGGTGACGAAGAGGGTGCTGCCGAGCCGGTCGCGCAGGGCCCGCAGGTGCTCCCAGATCTCGGCGCGCGCGTGCGGGTCGAGCCCGGTCGTCGGCTCGTCCAGGAACAGCACGCTCGGGGAGTGCAGCAACTGGCGGGCGATCTCCAGGCGTCGCCGCATGCCGCCCGACAGGGCGCGCACGGGGAACCGTCGACGGTCGGTCAGTCCGGCGGGTTCGAGCACCTCGGCGGTCCGCCTGCGCACGTCGCGCCGGGGCAGCCCGTACAGGCGGGCGTGGATGCGTAGGTTCTGCTCGACGGTCAGGTCCGGGTCGAGGGCGCTGTGCTGGAACAGGATGCCGACCTGGCGCCGCACGTCGTGCGGCTGGGTGACCACGTCGAAGCCGGCCACGGTGGCGTGACCGGAGGTGGGGCGGGCTAGGGCGCACAGGAGGGCGATGGTGGTGGACTTGCCTGCGCCGTTGGGGCCGAGGAAGGCGAAGGTCTCGCCCCTGCGCACGTCGAGGTCGAGGCCGCGGACCGCCTTGACGGTGGTGCCGTCCGGGCCCGGGTAGCTCTTCACCAGACCGCGCGTGCTGATCGCGTATCCGGGGTCGTGAGGGGGTTCCCCCGCTCGCGGGGCGGTGACCTCGGCGGTCGGGAGGGCGGCTGCAGCGAGTGCGTCGTCACCTGCGGATGGCTGCATGGGGTCTTGTCCTCGTCCTCTTCCTCGTGCTCTTCCGCGTCGTCCGCACGGAGCCGGAGCCCGCTCCGGCCGGCGGCTGCCTCGGGGCAACCACCGGCCGGGGCGTGCTTCGGTGTTAGGCGCAGCTGATACCGATACAGATGGTGTTGAGGAGCGTCAGCAGGCCGACGCACGCGCACGTTCCGTTGAACGAGTCGCCGTTGACGCCGACCGGGTCGGTCTCCGGAAGGGCGTGCAGGTGGGCCAGCAGCTCGAGGTCCTGGGTCTCCATGACATTCTCCTTCTCTTGTGTGACACGTGACGGCAGAGACTCCTGCCGCTCAGACCGGCTGCTGGACCATCCAGTGCCGGGGCTCTGTGTGGCGGACCCTCAGGAGGAACGCCAGGATTCCCGCCGATCCGTCGCTCCAACTCGTCGAGACGTCCCCGTACTCGTTGGGGAAGACGACGTGCCTGCCGCGGTGGGACCGTTCGCAGACGATGAGCCGGGCCAGCTCCTCGGCCCGCGCCCGGTGGGCGGGGTCGCCGGTGGCCTCGGCCATGTCGAGGAGGAAGTCGCCGTTGCCCGCCAGTCCGTGGCATTGAGTGACGGCGGCGCGGGAGGCGCGCTCGACCACGGCTCGGGTGCCGCCGACGGCAAGGTCACGGAACCGTGCGTCGCCGGTCGCCCGCCACAGCCGGACGAGGAACGAGCCGATGCCGGCGGAGCCGTGGCACCAGTACGGTGCCGTCGGCACGTCCGTGGCCTGGGCCGGCCACTGGGCGGCGTCGCCGACGGTGACGGCGTGCGTCACGAGAAGCTCGCCGGCCGCCAGGGCCAGTTCCCGGTGCTCCGGGTTCTTGGTGACGGAGGCGGCTTCCAGGAGGAAGCAGCCGATGCCGGCGGTGCCGTGGGCGAAGCCCAGGTAGCGCTTGCCGGCCTCCTCGACCACGGCCTCGGCGGGCACCGGCCAGCTCACCCCGGACGGCTCGCGCCGGGCCGCGGCGGCCAGCCGGTCGGCGACGTCGGCGACCAGCTCGGCGAAGTGTGGATCGCCGGTGCGGTGCCACAGGTGGACGGCGGCCAGGCCGCTGCCCGCCGAGCCGTGGGTGATGTCGTGACTGGGCGTCGACTCCTGCGGTGCGAGGGCGAGGGCCAGGGCGTGGTCGATGAGCGCCCGGTCGTCGACCGCGCGTCCGGCGTCGTACAGCGCCCAGGCCGTGCCGCGGCCGCCGAAGTGCAGGCCGGGCCGTGTGGAGCGGGTGTCGGTGCGGTCCGCGATCCAGCGGCCCGCGGTGGCGATCAGCTCCGGGAGGCGGGGGTCGTCGGTGAGCTCGAAGTAGCGGGTCAGGACGGACAGCACACCGGCCGCGCCCTGCTGCACGATGCAGGCGTCGGTTTCCCCGGCCTTGACGGACACGGGCCACAGCCGCAGGTCGTCGTCCGGTGTCATGGAGTCGACGAGATGCTCCACGATCCCGGCCACGGCGACGTCGATCGCGTCGATGGCCGTGCCGCCTCCGGTGTCGGTGCCTGTCGTGCCGGTGCGGGCGGCGCCGGTGCGAGCCGCGGCCGTGAGAGCAGCTTCGCCACGTCCCCTCTCGGCGCCACTCCCCGTACCGCTCTCCCGGAGCGCGTCCCGAGCCCGCCCCGGGTCCCAGCGCCTGGCGGGGTCGTCCCTCATCAGCCCGAGGATCATCGCGCGCAGGCCGTCCGGCAGGTCCAGGGGAGCGGCACAGGCGTCGAGCCACTCGCCGAGCCGGTCTTCCGCGGGCCGCGAGGCGGGCTTCTCCTCCAGCAGAGCCGGCACCTTGCCGGTCAGGACGAAGCAGAGCGTCGCGCCGAGGCTGTAGTAGTCGCCGGCCGGGGAGACGGGCGCGTCCACCAGGCGCTCGGGGGGGCTGAAACCGGGCGTGCCGACGCGGGTCGGGAGGGCGACGTCGTCGGCGAGGACGGCGAGCTCCAGGTCGATGAGGCGCAGTGCGCCGTCGGGGCGGACCATCACGTTGGCCGGGGTGAAGTCGCGCAGCACGCAGCCTCGGGCGTGGGCGGCCTCGACGAGGTCCACCAGGCGTCCGGCCTGGGCCAGCGCGTCGGTGCGGTAGCGTGCGGCGCCGGCGTCGCGGAAGTGCTCGGCGACCCAGTTGCGCAGGGGGATCCCCGGCACCTCCTCCTGGGCCAGGAACAGGTGTCCGCCGTGCTCGAACATCGCGAGCGGCTCCGGTGCCAGCCCCGTGCCTTTGAGCTTCTCCAGGGTTCGGGCCTCGGTGCGCAGCCAGTCGCGGACGTCGTTGCCGGAGGCGTCGGCCTCCACATGGGGCCGGGTCTCCTTGATGACGACCGGGGCGCGGGTCTCGACGTCGGTGCCTCGGTAGACGCCGCCCTTGTTGGTGTGCCGGATCGCCTCCCGCACCGAGAACCGGCCGCCGAGCA
Source organism: Streptomyces griseoluteus (assembly GCA_000717735.1). GTDB lineage: Bacteria > Actinomycetota > Actinomycetes > Streptomycetales > Streptomycetaceae > Streptomyces > Streptomyces griseoluteus_A. Next base: position 50,632 of record JOBE01000042.1, read on the forward strand.
GGACCGGGCGCCGCGACGTCTCCGTCTTGGGCGGTGCGACGGGCACGGAGTCGGGGAAGGGGCTGACCGCCCACGCCGGCGGTGCGTACTGACCGGTCCGCTTGTCCTCCACGGGGTTGCCGTCGGGGTCCTCGATGTACCAGACCATCAGCCCCTCGTCCGAGAGGCGCCGCCGCCCGACGAAGGCGCCGAAGCGGTAGTGCACCAGGCTGTTGGGGGCGTACGGCTGGTCGGACAGGATGCGGGGTCCTGCCAGCCCCTCGGTCGCCGTGTGGAGGTTCTGCGCGAGGCGGGCCGCGTCGGCGTCGGAGGCCGGGTAGACCGTGATGAACTTGCCCGAGCTTCCGCGGGGCGTGGCACGGGTGTTGAGGGCGCTCACCTGCTCCAGCGAGCGGGCGAATTTGAACGCCGAGCCGTCCTTGAGCAGGACGTCCAGGGCCTTCTCGAGCACCGCCGGGGCGGAGGCGGCCGTCGCCGACACGTGCAGCTTCCAGCCCTGGGCCGGCCCGGTCCCGGAGCGTGGCGCCACCCGGCACCAGCTCTCGTTCGACTCGGTGGCCCAGCGCTCGCCCGCCCCCTTGGCGCGGAGCGCGCCATGGAGCAGGGCTTCCAGCTCGGACTCGGTGACTTGGGTCGTCATGCCCATCCCTCTCAACGGGTGAGAACCGATGGGAGGGAACGTGCCCCGACGTCATAGTCGTATCAACGCACATGCCGCTGGATTCACTTGATGTGGCGAGCGCGCGGGGCCGTTGTGCCACCTTGTTGTGAGACCGCGCGGAGAAGGCGTGCGGCCGCGCGTTACGGGGCGCATTCGTGTTGGCGCACGCCGTCCCGCAGCATTGCGTTCGTGGGCTCGCGGATCGCTGACCTGGACGGGGCCCGGCATCGTGAAGTCGATCGTCGTCCCCGGTCAGGGTGGCGCCGGGCGCGCGCTGGAAGGTGACGGTGCACAGTTTGTTCGCCGGCGTCCGGGCGTGAACCTCCGCTGCCCGCTCCCGGGCCGTCTTCTCCACCGTCGCCGCGTCCTTCGGCGTGGCCTGCGTGATTTGCGCTCTGTGGCGGGACGGCGGCTATCGGTACTGCAGCAACATTCCTCGTAAGCAGCGGCTGTACCCGAGTGACCGGTCCGACGCCCGTGGGGAACTGCTGGAACCAACTCTCACAGCATGGCGGGCCGAGCGGAGAGGGAAGGGCCCGGATACCGGGCGGACCGCCCGAGCACGATCTGCGCCGGATCATGGACGCCACCCTCTACGTCGACCGGACCGGCGTCCCCTGGCGGTATCTGCCACACGACTTCGCCCCATGGGAGACGATTCACGGCTACTTCGCCGACTGGCAGTAGAGACGCGGTCCTCGACCAGCTCAACGGTCTCCTGCGGCGCCTGGTCCGGAAAGCCGAAGGCCGCCACGTCGAGCCGAGCGCCTGCACCGCTGGCGGCCACTCCAGCCCGGGCGGGCTTCTTCCTGACAACGGCCGACCCCGCGAACGTACCTCTCTATCGCCGCTTCGGCTTCGCCGACCTACGGCGGACGCCGCTGGGACCGCTCGACGCTGGCCGGCGCACGCTCACGGAAGCCGCCCCGGGGGTGACGGCGATGAGCCATACGGCAGTCCGCCCTCATCCGTCGCGTGGTCGGGGTGGCTGTGCCGGGTGGTTGCTCGGCGCTCGCGCGGGGATGCCTCCCAGGACCCTGACCGCGGGGGGACCGTGCTGTCGTCCGGGTCGGCACGCGGCCGGGCCCCGCGTGTCCGCGAGCCCCGGCCCGGACACCCCTCAGGCGAAGGTGAACCAGTTGACGTTGACGAAGTCGGCGGGCTGGCCGCTGTCGAAGGTCAGGTAGACGTCGTGGGTGCCGGTGGTGCGGCCGATATCGGCGGGGACGGTGCGCCAGGCCTGCCAGCCGCCGGTGTTGGCGACGGCGAAGCTGCCGACTGGGGTTGCCGTGGGGCTGCCGAGGCGGACCTGGACCAGGCCGCTGACGCCGGCCGCGGCCCCGGACGCGACGCGGGCGGTGAAGCGGGTGGCGCCGGTGGCGCCGAAGGCGACGGACGAGAACTTGAGCCAGTCACCGTTGGACAGGTGCCCGACGGCGGAGCCGCCGCCGCTGTCCGAGCACGCTTCGACCTGGGCTCCCGACTGGGCGTTGAACGCTTCGGCCTGGATCGTGGCGAAGGCACTGGCCCCGCCGCCTGTGGCAGTGGCGGTCGGCGTCGGCGTACCACCACCGCCGGACGTTCCGCCGACGGTGATGGTCCAGCGGCCGGGGCTGCCGGACTGCACCTTGCCCTCGAAGTCGACGCCGGCCGGGTGCACGTCGTCGTATGGGAAGGCGTACCCGAGATGGTCGGGGGTCGTGTCGTGCAGGATGCGGGCGTAGTGGTTGGTGCGCGGCCGGGTGTAGAAGGCGGCCGGGTTCTCGGCGGTCGGCTGGTGGGGGTTGTCCAGCAGGGTGGTGCGGTTGAACGCGGCGGCGAGCCGAGCGCTGAGGTTGCCCATCAGGTCGTTGCCCGTGGTGAAGGGGCGTCGCTGCAGGAGAAGATCGACAGGGTCGACGGCTTGGCGAAGCTGCCGGCCCCGGGGAACGTGAGGGTGTCGCCGTCGACCCGGCCGGTGAGGGTTCCCCAGGTGAACTGGGTGTCGATGCGAAGGTCGGTGGCGCGGTACTTGTTCCACACCTCGTCGACGTAACTGTCGAAGTAGCCGCGGAACAAGGCGCTGTTGCCGCGGATCGCCAGATTGGGGCTGAGCACGCGAAGGTCGCCCCCGCCCTTGGCGACGATGAGCCGGCTCCAGTCGCTGCCGTCGGCGGCGGACTGGGCGCGCAGGGCCGCGGCGACCCGGGACAGCCCGTCGGAAGGCAGACCGCGTACCGTCTGGGTGCCCTGGCCGGTCTCCAGCTGGAAGGCGATCGGCAGCGAGACCATGTCGACGAACGTGATGTTCGCGTACAACTGATCGACGTTGAAGGTGAACTCGCAGAAGTCGTGGTGGACGTTCGCGTTGGGGTCGGTGGGGTTGCTCACCGATGGCAGGGCGAGTCCGCCGCCGCGGTTCATCAGGAAGGTGAGCTTCGCGCCGACGGAGAAGTAGATGCGGCCGCTGTACAGCCTCGGGAGCGTCACCCGGCGGGCACCGGCGCCGGACGCGTTGAGCGCGATGGCGCAGTCGGCCCCGAGCGGGGTCTGGTCATTGGCCGGGGCCGGCGGGTGGTGGAGAGTGGAGCCGTTGGCCTGGATGAAGGCCCAGTTGCCGCCGGCAGCCGGGTCGCGGCCGAGGACGTAGGCGTACACCGTGTTGTTGCCGGTGGTGTTGACCAGGTCGAGGGGGAGCGTGGGCGTGGTGGCCGCGTTGGCGCCGGCCTCGAGCCAGGTGGCCACGGCGGGGACCGCCACGGCCAGGCCCGCGGTGGCGGCGAGGAGCTTTCTGCGGGACATCGTTCGCTGGTGGCGTGCCGTCACGGCGGGGGTCCGTTCTTCGTGGGGTCGGGTGGGTAGCGATCGGATGCGGGTATTCGGGAGGGAGGGGAGAGGAGGCGAGGGGGGAGAGGTTCGGGGGGAGGGGGCGTGCGGTGGCGTGGGGTGGTCAGCCGACCGTCCACTTCTGGTTGGCGGCGCCGGTGCAGGTCCAGGTCTGGAGCCGGGTTCCGTCGGCCGAGGAGTTGCCCTTGGCGTCCAGGCACTTGTTCGCGCCGATGCTGATGAAGTCGTGGGCCGCGGTGTACGCCCACTTCTGGCGTTGGTGCCGTTGCAGGTGTAGAGCTGGACGACCGCGCCGTCCGCGGTGGAACCGCCGGCCACGTCCAGGCACTTGCCGAGGGCGCGGAGGGTGCCGTCGCCGCCGATGGTCCACTGCTGCGCCGCGTTGCCCGTGCAGGTGTGCAGCTGGATGGGGGTGCCGTCGGCACTGGAGGCGGCGGCGACATCGACGCACATGCCGCCGGTGCCTCGGACCGGGCGTGCAGCGGGGGCGCCGCCGGACGAGGATGCACGGACGTAGTCGACGGTCATCGTCTGCGGGAAGGCCGTGGAGCCGTCCGGGCCGCCGGGCCGGTCGCCGCCGACCGCGAGGTTGAGGATGATGAAGAACGGGCGGCAACGTCGACCGCAACGCCGCGCCCTCGCTCGGCCAGAGCCTGCCCGAGCGCATCCTCGTCCCCCGCACCCGGTGGAGTCCGCGCTGCCCGGGATCATGTGCGCCGACAACCGGGACCTGCTGTTCCATCGCCGCACCTTCACCGTGCCGCAGAACCGATCCGGCCGCCGGGTCGAAGCTGCACCTCGGCGCCGGCGACCACGAATTCACCGTCTGGGGCAACGGCACCCGTGTCACCGGCCACCGCGGCGGCTACGACCGCTTCGAGGTCGACATCCCCCCCGCAGCTGCGCGCCGGAGCCGACGAACTGGTCGTGCGCAAAGCTGATGACGGCGTCGACGGCGGCGCCCGAGGCGTTGGGGAGCCGCACCGCGGGGCCTTCCGAGCGCTTGCGCCCGGAAGGCCCCGTTCGGGGTCGCAGGCTCAGGCGGTGTGCAGCCGCAGGCCGTACCGGCCGAGGATTTCGTTGATCGGCTGGAACCACGTCTCGCCGCCGGAGGAGCAGTTGCCCCAGCCACCCGAGGTGACGCCCTGGGCCTGGTCACCGCTGAGGAACGAGCCGCCGGAGTCGCCGCCCTCCGCGCAGACGCTGGTCTTGGTCATCTGGTACACGGCGCCCTGGCTGTAGTTGACCGTCTCGTTCTTGGCCAGGACCGTGCCGCAGCGCCAGTGCGTGGTGGAGCCGGAGCGGCAGATCGAGGAGCCCACCGGGGCCTCGGCCGAGCCGCGGACGAGCTGGTCGGGGATGGTGCCCCAGCCGAGCACCACGGGCACGGTCCACCAGCCGCTGTGGATCGAGACGTACGCGTAGTCGTCGCCCGGGAACGACGAGCCCTGGAATGTGCCCATCGCGGAGCCGTCCCAGCCACGCACCGCCGCGCCGGCCCGACCGCAGTGCCCGGCCGTCACGAAGCCGCCGTACACGGAGAAGCCGATCGAGCAGCGGACGTTGCCCGTGTAGTACGGGTCGCCGCCGACCGTGCCGGCCGCGTACGTACGGGGGGCCTGCGCCGTCTCCACGACGGTGACGGGGCCGCCGGCCCGGGCCCGTTCCACGAAGGACCGCACGGCGGGGGTCTGCCGCTCGGAGCGCACGACGTCGACCACGACGCTGTTGGTCCTCGGGTCCACGTGCCAGCCGGCCACTCCGGCGGGTGCGCGCAGTGCGTCCAGGCGGGCCTTGGCGCGGTCCAGCGTGGCCGCGCTGTGCCGGACGAGCCGTGTGTCGGCGCCCAGCGCGCGGACCTCCCCCTCCTGGGCGCGGTCGGTCACGGCGACGACCAGTCGACCGCTCGCCGGGTCGAACCACGAACCGCCGTACGCGGCGCCGGCGCTCCGACGAGCGGCCTTCTCCACCGCGACGGCGGCCTTCTCGGCGCTCAGCCGTTCCTCGGCTTCGGCGGCGGTGAGCCCGAGGTCCCGGCTCATGGCGTCGAGCAGTCCGGCCGAGGTGTACGGCGCAGCCGAGGGCTCCGGCAGCGGGGCCGCGCCCGCCGCGCCGGCCTCGGCGGCGCCCAGACCGACCGTCAGAAGCAGGGCAGCGATGGCGGCGCGCAGGGGGGCGGTGCGTTTCACGGTACCTCCTGATGCGGGGGGCTTTGAGAGCGCTCTCAGTGAGACGCCGTCACCACGCTATCCGGCCTCGCTTGTCAGGTCCATACCAGGTTCCGGCCGTCGTGACGGCCGGCCCCGCTCCCCACTCGCGGCGCGACGAAGCCCCGGACCTCGACCCCGTGCCCGCAGTTACGGGCTCTGCGGAAGATCTGCCAGGACTTCAGTCCCGCGATGCTTCGTTCGACCGGCGCTCTTGCCGCTGACAGGGCCCGTTGATCGTCTGCTGGATCGTGGACAGGTCCTGGCGGGGAAGCCGTCTGATCGGTGTGGTCACCCAGGGGCCGGCCTCGATGTAGGCGCGGTCGGCGAGGATCGGAACTCCCTGGCGTTCACAGATCCGGATGATGCGGTGGGTGCGGGCGGCGATCAGGTCGTGGGTGCGGCCGGGCAGTGCGGGGGAGATCCACAGCAGCTCTGGGAGTAGTCGGCCTTGCTGACGGTTTGCTGACCGTCGATGGTTCGTAGCATCCCTGACCCGCACTGATGCCTGGTGGTCGCGGTATGTGGTGGAACTTCGTGGGCCGTACGGACGAGGAGATCCATAAGGTGAGGGAGGACTGGATGACGTCCGACCGCTTCGGCGAGGTGAAGGGCTATGACGGCGACCCGCTCTCAGTCCTGGAGGTCCCGACAACCCAACTGAAGGCGCGGAGTCGGGTGCGTTGACCTGGTCTTTTCTCTGTCGAGCCGATGTGGGGTCGGGGGAAGCGCGACCCCCGCCTGTGGCTGTCGTGGCGACTGCGGGAGGGGTGTATCGCAGCCCTCCCGCAGTCGCGCAGTCGGCGGGGGTGTTTCCAGCGTGTGCCCGTGTGCGAGCAGGTCTGGTCAGCTGAATGCCGACCTTTTGCCGACTTTGCTGACGAATCATCAGGTGATCTGGCGGCGGCGCGCTGACCCGCGCCGAGACGGACCAACCGCCGGGCTGACGCCCCAATGAACTGGCGGATGAACACGGCTGAAGGCCGACGCGAGTCCGGGAGCTGCGGGGGATGGCGGTCGGCCGCCCTCGTGCGCGGAGCAACGGTTTGCCCGCCTCCGGGTTGGCACTCCTGCACGGAACCGCTGGGAACGACGCTCGGCGCGTGCGAAAATCCCACTGGTTGATCATCTCTGTGGGGAGGGTGCGCTGCCCGCCGCGCCTGGGGGAGGGAGCCTCGTATGGCCCTGATGTCGTCCGGACTCAAGTGGCCCAATCTGCCCGACTACTTCCACGACTGGGCGCTGGTCGACGTGGAGACCTCGGGGCTGCGGCCTGGTCGGGACCGGGTACTGTCCCTGGCCATCCTCACGTTCGACCCGCACGGCCGGCAGACAGGGGAGTTCTTCACCCTCCTCAACCCCGGCTGCGACCCGGGTCCGGTGCACATTCATGGTCTCACTCCCGCTCGTCTCGCGGGCGCCCCGACCTTCGAGGAGATCGCGCCGCAGGTAGGAGCACTGCTCAGCAAACGTGTCCTGGTCGCCCACAACGCGCAGTTCGACTACGACTTCCTGGCGCATGAGTTCGCCCGCGTCCGCTCCTGGGTACCGGTCAGCAGGCGGTTGTGCACGCTGGCCCTCAACCGCCTGGTGGGACCCGCGACACCCGATCTCAAGCTGGGCACTCTCGCCGAGCACTACGGGGTGCAACAGCTGAAGGCCCACGACGCACAGGACGACGTACGGGTGCTCTCCGGCATTCTGCGCGGTTCGTTGAGCGCGGCCGAGCGACTGGGCCTGTCCCTGCCGCTTCTGGACTGCCCTCCCCGCCAGGACTACAAGCCGTACGTCCCCAAGACGCCCTGCGCGTATCGAAATCCCGGCCGACTGACGCCGGGGGAGTCGCTGATGCAGGGGATGAAGGTCGCGATCACCGGGGAGACGCGGGTCTCCCGCGAGGAGCTGATCGCCCGCTCGGTGGCGGCCGGGCTGAACATGATGACCTCGGTCAGCAGCCGGACCAGCGTCGTCGTCACCAACGACCCCGAGGCCGGATCGGCCAAGCTCAAGCGCGCCGCCGACGAGGGCGTTCCGCTCGTGGACGAGCCGACCTATCTGCGGCTGCTGGAGAACGTGCGTCCAGGCCAGACCAAGGGTGCAGCCCGGCAGGGTCGTACGGTGGAGACGCCTGCGAGCGCGTCCACCGCTCCTCCTGCGCCGATGCCGAGCCTTCCTGCACAGCGGACCGCTGCACCGGCCTCATCCACTGCTGTTGCGGATCAGTCGCTCACCGGGCGCAGGGTCTTGGTCCTCGGCGGCACCCACGACGAGGCCGCCGAGGCACGTGCGCGTGCTGTCGCCCTTGGAGCTTCCGCGGCGGTCAACCTCTCCGCCAGCGTGTCCGACGTCGTCGTACTACCCGGCGGCGAAGCGGACCGGCGGATGGCCCGCATCGCCGCGCTCGGCCTCCGCGTCCACGGTGCCGGCTGGCTCCTTGCAGCTGCGACCACGCCCACTTCCGTGACCGCCCAGGTGGCGGCCGGACATCAGCCAGACGCGGCATCGGTACTGGTCCGAGGGGCTGTCATCGACCTGAGCGACATCGGTGCGGCATGGACGGTGGCAGCCACATGGCGTCAGCAGACCACATGTGACGTGGACGTCGTCGCCTTCGCGGTCGACGCGCAGGAACAGGTGCCAGGCGATGAGGACTTTGTCTTCTACGGCGCCCCCGAGCACCCCGACGGGACCGTACACCTCGGCACGCACGGTCCGACGGATCAGGCTGTCACTGTCGATCTGGAACGTCTGCCCTTGGAGATCCACCGGGTCGTCATCGCCGCCGCGATCGACGGTGCCGCGACCTTCTCCGACGTCGGGGCCATCGAGATCACTGTCACCTGCGGGATCGGCGCGGCCCCGGCCGCTCGGGCCACGCTCGACGCCGCTACCACCGAGCGCACGATGATCCTCGCCGAGCTCTACCGCCGAGGGGAGGGCTGGCGGCTACGGGCCGTGGGGCAAGGCTACGACCACGGCCTGGCCCGCCTTGCCCGTGGCTACGGCGTCGACGTCGCCGATTAGCCGGCGGACCGGTCTTCGTGCCCCACCGTCATGTCCGGCCGACCGTCCACGGCAGGGGGATCCCGGTCGAATGTGTACTCGCGGGCCGTTCCGTCGTGCACGTGGCCGCGGAGATATGGGTACATGGCGGCCCGCAGCCACGCAGGGGGCCTCGCTGACGCTCAGCGCGTTTCGTTCGACAGCTTGTGACCCAGACCCAGACGGCGGGCATCGCGCTCCGGCCGGATGGCGGTCAGGGTCACCAGGCCGGCGACGAGCATCACCGTGGCGGCGATGAGGAACGCTGTGGTGTAGCCGTGGGCGGGAGAGTCGGCCGCGTCGATGAGATGGCCGGTCAGGGAGGGTGCGACGAGGCCGGGCAGGGTGCCGATGCCGGCGACGACTGAGCTCGTGCAGCAACCTGCCTCGTGCCCGGCCCGGCCCGGATCGGCCCGATCCTGGGCCTCCCCGCCTTGACCGTCCACCGGATCCTGAGCCGTCACCGGTTCAACCGGCTGTCCTTCATCGACCGCCCGACCGGCACGGTGATCCGCCGCTCGGGCGGGAGTCTGGTCCGTGACTGGTCCGGAGACGAACGCTGAGCGATCGAATCGACGGCTTAAGGTGCTGGATTGGATTCGGACTGTGCCTGATTCGGCGCTGCGATACGGTGAGCGATTTCCAGACAGGTGGACAGACTTGGCGTGCTAGAAGAACCCAGTGCTTTCGGGGAATAGCTACAAAAGATGTTCTTCGTCTGGCTGGTGATACAGCAGCTGCACCTCTGCTGACCTGGGGAAAAGGTAACAGGCGTGGCTCTCTGGTGGGGGCTGGTCCGGAATTGGTCCGTTTCCTGGTCCGGGCAGTCCCTTGGTGGAGAAGCCGGCATGGGAAGTTCTGGGAGTGATCCATGTCCAGCACGTCCTTGGCGCTCGATCCGCCCCGGGTGGTCACGCAGGCCGCCCGGTGGCCTAGGCCGCCGAAGGCGACCACGACCACCGGGCGGAGCCGTCCGGTTCCCGGAGGGTGTCGGCGCACGCCGCTCAGCAGTTCCGGATGGACCACACGGGCGTCCAGTCGTACGTGAAGGGCGTGGGCTCCGGCAGGACGACGTCCAGCACCTGGCCGTTCTGGCCGTAGAAGAACGCGGCGGCGCCGACCTGGTTGTTCACCACCTGGCCCACGCCGTTCCAGTGGGACAGGGAGTACTGGTGGCAACGGTAGAGGAAGAAGACCTTGTACTTGCCCACCACCGGGTCCCAGACCCCGGTGCAGAGATTCCCCGACGCGCACGTGACGGGGCTGCCCGACGTCGTGTGCACGTAGTCCGCCCAGGGCGAGACCGTCGGCGATACGGCCGCCACGGCACGCGAGGACGGCCCCTCGCCCCGGGGCGCCTGCGGCATCACCATGATGTGGCCGCCGCCCTCGCGAGGCCCGTCCGAGGCCGCCGCCTGGGCCGGGCCCGCCGCGAAGGCGGACACCAGCACCCACAGGAAGGCACCGACCACACCGAGGGTGGAACGCCAGGTACGCGACATCGTCACTCCTTCTCCGGGAATCCCCGGGTTCACTTCTGACTCGTGCACAGCGGTACGTCCGGCAACTGGTTGTCCGGATGGCTGATGTAGATGTTGGTGACGTAGCCCCCGTACTGCGGCAAATACGCCCACCAGTCGTTGGTGTACGGCGGGACGGAGACGAGCTGCCCCTTCTTCTGGCAGCCCACCAGCACCTCCACGCCGGCCGGGAGCCGGGTCAGCAGGTTGTCCCCGACTACCGGTTCCGTCCGGACGGCGACGTCCTGACCCCACGTCCCGTACCACTTTCCCTTCGGTGCCGTTCCGCCGGGAACGTTCAGGGAACGGGTCAGCCGGCCGACGTCGGTGTACGCCCTTCCGTACGACGTGCCGTCCGGGTGCAGCGTGAGGACGGCCACGATCGAACGGTCACCGGCACCGACGGTGCCGGTCGTGTGCAGCGCCGGTCGGCTCAGGTCGACGCTCGCGTCACCCGCGCCGGCGGACGAGGGGGGGCGAGGCGTCGATGCCACGAGCCGCAGTGGTGCCTACGGAACCGCAGTTCCCCTTCGCGTACCTCCCCGACCAGCCCTGCTTCACGGCCCACGGGCGGTCGAACGCGGCGGCGATGCCGAAATGCTGGTCGAAGGTGTCCGACGCGCACCGGGTCGACTGGCGCAGACGCTCCATGATGAAGTCACGAACCGGCGCGGGAGCGGACTCCAGGATGTGTCGGTAGGTCTTCACGGTGTCGCGGGCCGACATGGCCGTGTAGCCCCAGTACCCCTCGTAGGCCGCCGGTGGGGGAGCGGTGTCGGCGAGCCCGAGCCGCGTGACCATGCGCTCGACGATCGCCGGCCCGCCGTAGGCCGACCAGTAGTGGTTGGCGGCGGCGTCCTGACTGCTACGGAGCATGACGTCCAGCCGCGTGCGGTCGGCGGCCGGGACGGTGTCGGGGCTGCGGTTCCACAGGAAGTCGAGGGCGATCAGGAGCTTGACGACCGACGCGGACCGGAACGTGGCGGCCGGGTCGAGCTGTTCGGTGAACGTCCCGGTCTGCCGGTCGAACACGGCCACGCCCGCCGTGACCCCCGCGGGCACCTGGGGGCTCGCGGGCGTGACCGACACGGAGTCACCCGTCGGTTCCGTCGCGGCCGCGACGGAGTGCGGGAGCGCCGCGCCGGTGAAGGAGAGGGAGAGGAAGGCCGCGGTCGCGGCGAGCAGACGCCGAGGCGCACGGCGAGCGGTGGTGTGGGAGTGTCCGGCGATGCGGAGCATGGCGTGAGGGGTCCTCGCTTGGTGTGAGAGCGGGCTGCCCGGTCTCGAAAGGGGCGGCGGACGAGGGCGGCGAGACCGCGGCGCGGGGCCTCTGGCGGGACGCGAAGGGCTCCACCGGAGCGGGCCGGGCGTACGACTCCCGGCGGTCTACGGGATGTTGCACTCCGTCATGCCGGGCCAGGGATCGGTCGACGTCCACACGTCGACGGCGGGGATGAAGCCCCACCCGTGATTGCCGTCGCGACCGGGAGCGATGCGGTCACCCATGGTGTAGTACCAGATGTTGTTGCCGCCGCTGTGCGCGGCGCCGCTGGCCCAGCACACGAACCAGCTCGTCGACGTGTCGATCCAGCCGATCACCGGGCACGCGGCGATGAAGCTGCCGCAGCCGTACAGCGGGGCGCCGGCACGATTGCCGCACACCCAGTCACGCGCCCAGGTGCGCCCCGTGTACGCGTCGTAGTGGCTGACGTTGCGGGCGGTGCACGACGCCTGGGCCGCGAGGGGCGCGGCCTCGGCCGTAGGCGGCGCGCTCCGCACCGCGCGGGTGGTCGTGCCGGCCTGCGGCGACGACGCCTGAACGGCGCCGGCGCCGAACAGCACGGCCAGGAGGGCGGCGAGCATCGCCACCGCTCGTCTCACAGACATGTTTCGGCCCCCGTTGTCGTGAAAGCAATGGTCGGACGGCCCTGCGGAACCAAGGAGTTGTCACGGGGCGTCGCTTGAGAGCCGAGCCTTCCACTCGCACTCTGTTCATGTCATCGGTTGTGGCCATGCGACATGAAAGACGATCGATAAGGGATTCATGATGGTTACTGGCGAAACGGCCGCTGGAAGCGCCGCGCCGACGGGTCCCGACCCGCGGACGCCGAGCGCCCATCAACTCCGGCTGTTCGTCGTCCTCGCGGAGGAACTCCACTTCTCGCGCGCCGCCACCCGGCTGTTCATCACGCAGTCGGCGCTGAGCCAGCAGATCAGAGACCTGGAAAGACGCCTCGGGGTGCGGCTGTTCGACCGTTCGAGCCGGGCCGTGACGCTCACCCCGCAGGGCCGGGTGCTGTTGGCGGACGCGCGCGGCGTGATGGCGGCCATGGACCGGCTGAGCCGCAGCGCTTCGACCCAGGCGCGCAGGCTCTCCGGACGGCTCGTCGTCGGCACCATCGGCGCGGAAGCGGCGATGCCCTATACGCACGCCGTGCTCCGTCTGCTCCACGAACGGCACCCGTTGGTCCAGGTCGACGTGCGCAGCCTCCACTTCGCCGACCACTTCGACGCCCTGTTCCGCCATGACATCGATGTTGCCTTCCTCCGTCCACCGGTCCCGCCCGGCGTCGAGGTGCAACACCTGGCCACGGAACCGCGGTTGGCCTGTCTCTCCGCGAGCGACCCGCTCGTGGATCGCGACCGGATCACCCTCGCCGAGCTGGCGCGCCACCCGGTGATCGACGTCCCGCCGCAGGTGCCACGGCTCTGGTGGGACTTCTGGGCCGCCGACCCGCGACCCGACGGCACCCCGGTCCGCTACGGACCCGTCGCCTCGGACCTGGAGGGCCTTCTGCACCTCGTGGCCCAGGGCAAGGGCATGTGCTTCCTGCCGGCCGCCGCGCGCGACCTCTTCCCGCGCCCCGGCATCCGCTACGTCGAGGTCACGGACCTGCCCCCGTCAACGGCGGGCCTCGCCTGGCTGAGGGAAAGCCGCACGGAACCGCTCATCGAGGCCGTAGTGGCAGCTGCCGGACACGTGGCCTCGGCGGGGGACCGGGGGGCCGTGCGGGGCAGGAGCCAGGCCGAGGACTGACCCCACGTCACAGGCCACGGCCACTCCGGGCGCGGGGCCCCGGCCGCTGCCGCCCCCGATACCTTCTTCTTGGCTCCGCAATGGGGCCCCCGGCCTTCGGGTCCGGCACGACTTCCCCCCTTGGGCCCGACAGCGGTCGGGCCAGGGAGGAGTTTCCCCTGCTGCTCACCGAGGCTGCCGAGCCGTGCCACGGTCGCGGGGATTCGGCGGGGCCTCCGGGCACTCGCCGAGCCCTCACAGATCAACGAAAGCACGTTCGCCGGGGGCGACCAGCCGGGACAGGAACATGCCGATGCCCGCCGAGCCGGTCGCGTAGTCGTGGGCGATTCGGTTCAGCCAACGGCCAGGGAACGCGATCCCGCCCTCCTCCTCGACCCGGAACCACAGGATGGTCCTGGCGACGGCATTGGCCCTGTCCCGGTACTCCTCATCACCGGTGCAGCGGTACATGTCCAGCATGAACTCGCCGATCCCCGCCAGACCTTCGAACAGACCGGGCGCGTAGGAGTACGTGACGAAGGTGTCGTCGGCCACCCGCCGGGCGAGTTCGCCGTACCGCTCGTCGCCGAGCAGCTGGTGGAACCGGACCAGCGCACTGCCGACCCCCGCGCCTCCATGGATCCAGTACGGGTACACCACGGGGTCACCCTCGACCCGCTGCCACTGCAGGCCGAGGCCGCTCTCGCTCGCACGGCCCAGGTCGAACTCCAGACCCCGTACGGCGTACGAACGGAAGCGCTCTTCGCCGGTCGCCAGGTGCAAGTGGAGGAGGAAGAGGGCGATGCCGCTCGCCCCGTAGCCGTACCCGTAATGGACGAGACCGTCGAGAGAGGACCGTCACGAGCAGGTGTCGCCCTCGTGCTCGGCCGTTCTGAGGAGGTGCTCGCCCGCCTGCACGGCACGGTCGAGATGGAACTGCCGCCCGGTCCGCGCGTGGAAGCGCAGCGAGGCGAGTCCCCATCCGGCGACGCCGAGGAACACACTGGGATCGTCGTACAGCAGGTAAGAGGAGCGCAGCAGGGTCATCACGGACTCGCCCCGCTCCTCCCAGCCCAGGTCGTGGAAGGCCCATGCGATGCCGGCCAAGCCGATGTACAACCCTGGCGGATAGGTGTCGTTGTCCAGTGGTCGCCCCAGCATCCAGGCGGCCACCTCGGTCGGCAGCCCGGCCGCCGGCGCCGCCCGGCCGCGCATCCTCGAACCGAGCAGTAGCGCAGGCCCACAGGCGCCGTAGGCCACGCTCAGGGGGTTGGTCGCGTAGACCGTGTAGTCGGCGGGCCAGAGGCGGTCGGTGCGCCGCTCGTCGAAGGTACGGAGCAGCAGGCCGGCGATCCCGTCGACGGTGCGCCGGACCTCCACGTCAGGACAGGCCGGGACACCGTCCCCGGACCTGCGCCTTTCGGTCACCAGGGGCGTCATGGCGTCATCCGTCCTTCCAGTCGGCCAGGACTCTCTTCGCCTCGTCGACCCGGGCGGCGGCCAGGCACGACACGACGGACCTCACCTGCGTGGGGACGCCGAGGGCGACGAGTTCGTCGAGGAAGAGGTCCTTCGCCGCGGAGTTGAGGCCGAAGAACGCGGTGGCAGGCACGACGGTTCTGTAGAGCAGCATGGCCGCGGCGTACCAGTCGTCGCAGGGGAGGAGCCGGCTGCGCGAGGAGCGGTCCGGGTGAAGGAAGCCGGGCGTGCCCCAGCGGGTCCCGTAGGACAGCATCGCCGCCTCGTCGTCCTCGTGGACAGCGCTCTCGAAGTCGATGAACCGCATCCGAAGCGTGTCGGCGTCGATCAGGACGTTGTTCGGCGAGAGGTCCCCGAGGACCACACCGCGGGCGTGCACCTCTTCGATCATGGGGACCAGGCGGCCGGCGACCTTCCGGAACAGGGGCACGAACCGGTCCACCCTTCCCTCCCGTCGGATGTACGGGGCGAGGATGACCTCGTCGCGCGCCCAGAAGTCGTGAAACGCGAAACCCTCCAGCCGTTCCTCCACCAGGAACGTGTGCTCCCACTCCCGGAACAGGTCCACCGCCCGGGGGACGGAGTCCAAGCCCTCCAGTCGGCGCAGTACCTCGTACTCGTGGCGCAGCATGTCGACTGCGTCGACCGTGCGGTCTCCGTTCGTCCAGCAGTTGGTGAGCCGCCGGGCCTCCTTCACGACGACCGGATCCCCGGTGAGCCGGTCGGTGCCGTGATAGACGCCGCCAACGTTGGAGAAGGCGAGGGCGCCCTCGACGAGATAGCGATCGTGGAGGAGTGTGCCGTCGGACTCCGTGCCGGACCGCGCCGCGCCCTCGGACGCCGGTCGCTCCGCCGGCTCCTCGGCGAAGGGGTCGCGGACCCAGGGCGGCAGCCGGAAGGGGGGCAGCCGTTCGTCGGCCACGTACGAGCCGTCAGGCGCCACCAGAAACGTGCTCTGCGTGCCGTCGATGTTGAGTCGCCGTGGCGGCCGGAAGCGCCCGTAACGATAGAACAGCACCCTGCTGTCCCGATAGCGCCGGTCGGAGAGGATGTACGGCCCCTCGACGGCTTCGTCGGCCGTGCACTGGTACAGGGTCTCGATCAGCTCGGCGAAGACGTGCTCGTCGGGTGGGTACAGCGTCATGAACTTGCCGGAGAAGCCACGTTGCTGTGTCTTCGAGTTGAGTACGGCCAGCATCACCGGGTCGGCGGCGGCCTTGAATTCGACGCGGTACGACACGCACACAGGCCACGAGCTCGAACAGGCGGACGGCGTGCCCGGGGGCGGAGGAGGCATGGATCTTGAAGCCCTGGGTGGGCGGCGGAGCCGACCGCCCCGTGGATCCCGATGCCCTCCGCGCGTGCAGCCAGACGTCCCCGCGCTCCAGAACCCAGGCGTCCGGCAGCAGCCGGCGCAGCGCGTCGCGGTACTCAGGAGTGATGGCCCTGCGGGACAGCGGCTCGTAATGCCGGGGATCGGCGAGGCCGAAGAGGTGGTGGGCAGCCAGGGCCGCCTGGCGGTCCACGGCGCTCATCCGCCGGGGCCCCGCGAGGGGCCCCGGCGGGCTCGTGATCCTTCCGCGGTCACATCTGCACCGTTCCGCCGCCGCCACCGCCGCATGCCACGCTGTACGTGCTGCAGCCGATCGACTGGGTGCTGTGGAAACCGGCGACGGCGGGTGTGGCAGCACCCCCTTCGGGCTGCATCCCCTGCAGCCCCAGCACACGGTCGACGTCGGCGGAGGCCCGTTCAAGGCTCGCCTTGACCTCGTTCAGCGAGGCGGACCTCGCCTTGCCCTGCTTGGCCATGAGTTTCTCCTGTCTCCTGGCGGACGTGCTGCCAGGAAACGGCCGGCCATCGTGCGCTGCCCAGCCCGCATGGCCTTCACCAGCCTTTCCTGACGGCTTCTCCACCGGGTCCTACCTGCGAGGATTCCGCTGTGCGGCCAGGAGGGGACCGGTGAAGACACGGGAGACCGCGTCGGTCGGCCCGCTGTCGGCGGGCCGGTCTTGAATCTCGCGGTGCGTCCTACGGTCAAGCAGCCGCTGGGCACCTCACGGAGCGGCCTCGCGCCGAGGTCGCTGCTCAGAAGAACCCGAGCTTCTTGGGGCTGTAACTCTGCAAGATGTTCTTCGTGTGCTGGTAGTGGTCCAGCATCATGCGGTGGGTCTCGCGGCCGATGCCCGACTGCTTGTAGCCGCCGAAGGCCGCGTGTGCGGAGTCTGATGAAAGTCCGTAGTAGCGGAAGGTGGCTGACCAGGCGTGATGACGGACGTGGAGTGGCTTGATCACTGGCTGCAGCGGGCTCCGGACCTCTCCGAGGCGACATTGGAGCGGATCACGGAGCACCTGGCCGAGGACGACGACTAGAAGACTGATGAAGATCTTGTTGAGGGGCTGTCCGGCCGGAGGCCGGGCAGCCCCTCGTGGTCATGTGCCGGTGGGGGCGAGATGCCAGGTGCCGT